>CAVUFN010000001.1:0-247315 GCA_963740765.1 uncultured Solirubrobacteraceae bacterium
CGAAAGGCGTGCTCAACGGACCATCTTTAGGGTCCGGCGCTGCCCGCCCTTTAGCGTGAACCGCCCCATCCGCACTCCAGAGAGGAAACCTGTGCGCAAACTCATCCTCACCAGCCTCACGGCCACGGTGCTGTTCGCCGTCGCTGCTGTCGCCATCGCCCAGACCAACGCCCCGGCCGTCGTGACGGTCACGGCCAAGGTCGATCCGTCCAGTGGCGGGACGAAGAAGAAGCCCCGCAACGCCAGCACGGACATCACGTTCAACGTGAATCCAGAGAGCAACTCGACGCTCGCCGGGGTCGACTACGGCATCCCGTCGAACCTCAAGGTCAGCGGTGCCGGCTTCAAGCGCTGCTCGGCTGACACCATCAACACCAAGGGCGAGTCCGCGTGCGGCAAGGCCCCGATCGTCGGCACCGGCGCGGCCACCGCGCTGCTCGGCCCCGGCAAGACGCCGATCAGCTTCGCGGTCAACGTCTACACCAACGGCAAGAGGGGCCTGACGCTGGCGCTCAAGCAGAACAACGGCTCGGTCCAGGTCGCGTTCGACGCCAAGATCAGGTCCAACCGCGTCGCGTTCGACATCCCCGGCAACATCCAGCAGCCGGCCCCGGGCCTCTACTCGTACGTGACCTCGGTGACGGCGAACCTCGGTCCTGCCAAGGTCACCAAGAAGAAGACCGTCAAGAAGAAGGTCAAGGTCAAGGGCAAGAAGAAGAAGGTCACCCGCAAGGTCAAGGTCAAGAAGACCTACTTCCTGGTCTCCCGCCGCGGTTGCGTCGGCGGTCAGGACACCATCGAGACCAAGCTGTCGCTGGCCAACAACCCGAACCCCCCGGCGCAGAACCCGATCTCGGGCTCGGCCTCGGTGCCCTGCAGCTAGTTCCTAGCGCACCCTGAAGGGGACGGCGACGTCGCCGGTGTGGTTATTGCCGGCGTCGGCGCCGACCAGTAGGCCGCGGTAGCGGCCGGGCTTGAGGCGGCGTCCGCGGAGGACGCCGCCGAAGTCCCACGTGTTCCAGCCGATGTGCCCGCGGAAGCGGCGGGTGCCGCGCAGCCGCCAGCGGCCGCCGCGGCGGTGGAGCACGTCGAAGGTGATGCGGGCGGGTTCGTCGAGCGTGTAGCGCAGCTCGGCCCCGCCGCCCGCCGGCATCACCACGCGGCTCCAGCGGGCTTCGGTCAGCTCGGGCGGCGTGAGGTCCTGCACGACGTGCGGATCCGGGTCGGGGCTCGGCGCGCCCGTCCCGTCCGTGTCGCCGACCACCACGGTCCCGCGCACGATCGCGTGGAGCTTGCAGTGGAACGTGTAGACGCCCGGCTCGCTGAAGGTGAGCTTGAAGCGGTCGTCGGGCGCGTGGTCGGGGGCCCCGTTGCCGGGGTCGGAGTCCAGGGCGAGGGCGTTGTCGGACAGCCCCGTGACGGAGTGCTGCGTGTCCGGGCCGACCCAGAACCACGTGACGGAGTCACCGCGGTCGATCTCGACCTCCGGGATCGACCAGCGGAAGTCCCCGATCCCGACCTTGCGCGAGACGGCTCCGGCCGGTGCGGCCAGCGCGGCGGCTGCGACCAGCGCGACCCCCGTGCTCAGGGATCGACGATGTACCACCCGTTCATCCCCTCGTGGAGATGGCTGAAGACGTGGCAGTGGTAGAACCAGCGGCCCGGGTTGTCCTCGGTGAACTCGAGCGAGTAGGAGTCGGCCGGGCCGACCGTGACGTTGTCGATCACGGTCCCGTCGGCGTCCGTCCAGCGGTGCCCGTGCAGGTGGTAGGTGTGGAAGTCGTTGCTCATCCCGAAGACGTGCTGGGCGACGCGCTGCCCGACCCGCGCGCGCAGCGTCGGCGTGTTGCCGGCGAACGCGTGGCCGTTGATGCACTGGAACGGCTTCTTGAGCCCGGTTGCCGACGGGATCAGCGAGTGCATGACGATGTAGTGGTCGACGTCGGGCCGCGGGGCGCCCTTCGGTCGCACGTGGATGAGCCCGAAGAGCCCCTTGTAGAGCGGCAGCGGATCGAGCGGCCCGTGGTCGTGGTAGGGCCACACACCCTCGGTGCCCTCGCGACAATCCCACACGTACCGGAACGTCTTGCCCGGCTTGACGAAACCGCCGGGCTGGGTGAACTTGCCCTTGTAGGCGCCGTCGGAGTCCTCCGTGTAGAAGACGCCGTGCGGGTGGATCGTGACCGGCGCGTTCGTGCGGTTGCGGAAGTTGACGACGAGCGTGTCGCCGACCTCGGCCTCGAGCAGCGGTCCGGGCATCGACGGCGGGCCGACCGGCGCGGCCCAGTCCTGGGAGTAGAGCCGGTACACGAAGGCGGTGAAGCGCGTCCTGCCCGTGACCTTCTCGTCCATCATCTCGTCGCGCCTGGTGGGCACGATCGTCCACTTCGCCCGCTCGGCCTGCAGCCACACCTCGCGCCGCTGCCCGCCTGGCGCGGGCGCCGGCTCGGGGGCCTGGCGCGTGGCGGCGAAGCGCGGCTCCTTGACCTTCGCACCCAGCGCCTCGAGGTCGACCTCGTCCTTGCCGGCCAGGACGTCCTGCCCGGCAAGGGTGCAGAGGAAGGCGGCGCTGCTCGCGGAGAAGAACGTGCGGCGGTCGGCGCTCACCGCTTGACGATGATCGTCATCGTCATCTCCGTCTCGTGGAAGGTGCAGTAGAGCTTGTACGTGCCCGCCTTCTTGAACTTCATCGGCGGGCGCGGCCACTTGGCCGCCGCAGCGAACGGCGGGGACGCGAACTTCTTCGCCCCCTTCGGCGCCTTGGAGACCTTCACGTCGTGGCTGTCGCCGACGTCCGACGGCCACACCCACTGGACCCGCTGACCCTTCTTGACGGTCAGCTTGGCCGGCGAGTAGTAGTTGTCGAACATCTCGACCTTCTTGAGCTTCAGCTTCCGCTTGGCCTTGCCGTCGGCCGGGCCGCCCTGAGTGAGGGCGACCGCGGCCGTCGCGACCAGCGCGACGGCGGTGAAGCGGGTGCGACCGAGGCTCATCGTGCGGTCTGCCCGTCGATCGGCGTGCGGCCGGGGCGCGCGGGGTGCGGGTGCTTGGTCCACTCGCCTTCCTGCTCCTCGCCCTTGGTGAGGTAGCCGGCGATCTCGCCGAGCTGCTGCCCGTCGAGCCCGTTGGTGGCGGGCGCCGGGCCGCAGGTCGGGTACAGCTGGGCGTCGGTCTGCGAGCCCGGGTCGAACGTCGCGTCCGCCCCGTTGTCGGCCCAGCAGTTGCCCGAGCCCGAGCCCTCCGTCATGAAGTCGACGGCGTTGGCATCGCCCATGGCGCCGCCCATCTTGTTGCCCGTGACCTGGTTGTCGTGGTTCGTGGCCGGCTCGAACGCCGGGTCGGACACGTTGAACACGCCCCACTTGAAGTTGCCGAAGATCTCGTTGTTGGTGACCTTCCAGTTGGTCACGCCGAAGATGACGACGCCCACGCCGGTCGGGTAGTTGAAGCCGCCGGTCGCGGCCGGGAGGGGCTTGACCTTCGAGTCGGCCTTGAAGTAGTTGAAGTTGTTCCAGTAGACGAGGTTGTCGTGGATGACGCCGTCGCTGGCGGGCGGGTACTTCTCCGACTCGAGCGTGTTCGGCACGATGCCGGCGCCGTTGTTGAAGAACTCGGAGTCGCTGATGTCGATGTACTTGGAGTTCGTGCCCGAGTAGCCCAGGACGTTCTCGTAGGCGACGAGGTGGTCCAGGCGCGTCGTCTTCGGCTTGGACTGCACCGGCGTCTGGCCGACGTAGAACGCCGAGTCGCCGTGGCCGTAGCCCGTCGACCGCGTCATGCGGCCGCCCTTGCAGTTGAACGCGTACAGGCCGTAGGCGCGGTTGAACGCGGCGATGACGTCGTCCATCAGGTAGCCGTTGCAGTTGCGGACGAAGAAGCCGTTGGCCGGGTAGTTGCGCGCGGTCATGTTGCGCATCGTCACGTTGTCGGCGCCGTCGACGAAGATGCCGTTCTGGGCGGGGTTGCCGTCCGTCTTGGCGCCCTTGCCCTCCAGGATGACCTTCTTCGCGGTCTTGCCCGTGCCGACGATCTTGATGCCGTCCTTCTTGCGGCCCTTGACCACGACGCCCTCGACGTACTTGCCGGGCTTGACCTTCACCGTGCCGCGCTTGGCGACCTTGTTGACGGCCTTCTGGATCGACGAGAACCGGCAGCCCCGCCGGCAGACGGTCACGGTCTTCTTCTTCTTGGCGGCGACGGCGCTCTTCGAAGGCGCCTTCGCGGTGGCCGTGGCCGGCAGACCGGTCGCCGCGGTGGCGGCCACCAGCAGCAGGATGGGCAGTCGGGGTGACGACACGTGGAGTTCCTCTTTCGGGCTTTTGGACCCGGTGCGCGTAGGGGGGAGAGCGCTCACGGGTGGTAGTGCGCGCGTACCTTACGCATCCGCGCGCCTAGGGTGACGCCATGTCGCTACCGGCCCTGCTCGCGGCGTCGGCGCTCGCCCTCCACGTGCAGGGCTGGACCGTGCTGCGCGTCAACCAGGAGGCCACCAACGTGGCGCCGGGCGGAACCGTGGCGCTGTGCCAGGCGATCCCGGTGACGGCGCTGACCGCGCGGCTGCGAGCGTCCGTTGACGGCCCGTCCGTTCGCGTACGCATGCGCGCACCCGGGCACCGGCCGCGCACCCGCACGGTGCGCGTCGGGCGCCGCGCGCGGGTGACCTTCACTGCCCGGGGACTGCGCCTCCGCGACGAGGCGTTCCCCGAAGGCACCTACCGGCTCCGGGTCCTCCGGGGCGGCCGCACGCTGGACCGCGCCACGCTGCGCATGCGCGGCGACGGCAACTGCTAGCGAGCGCGGCAGGCGCTGCGGATCAGGCGGGGCACCTCGTCGCGGTGGGTCAGAGACCCGGAGGGTGCCTGACGTGGAAGCCCGCGGCGCTGCGCGGCTCCGTGGTCCAGCGGCTGTTGCGCTGCGACGCGCCGCTCGTATCGAAGCGCCGGCCGTCGACCACCATGTACATGTGGTCGCGGTTGGCGTAGATGGTGATGTGCCGGCCGGGCCCGGGAGCGCCCCAGCGCCTGAAGGCGCCGGACGGGAGCGGGGAGGACAGCAACCCGCCGCCGTGCAGGGCGTAGGAGACGGAGCCGCTGCAGTCGTAGCCGCGGGCCCGGAAGCGGCGATGGCCGCCGCCGTAGCGGTACGGCTTCGATGCGATCCGGTCCGCGGCGGCCACCACGCGGGCGACCACGCCGGGGGCGTTCGGGAACAGCGTCTGGCGGAGCGTCTTCGTCAGGCCTTGGTGACCGAGCTGCGCCCACGTCGCGGGGCCGACGATGCCGTCCGCGGTGAGGCCGTGGCGCTTCTGGAAGCGCCGGACCGCCTTGTCGGTGCCGGGTCCGAAGACGCCGTCGGCGGGGATGCGCAGCGCGCGTTGCAGGGTGTGGACGGAACCCTTCGCCGTGCCCCGCCGCTTCGTGAGCGCCGACCATGTCGCGGGGCCGACGAGGCCGTCGCTGCTGAGGCCGCGCCCGCTTTGGAATCGCTTGACCGCCCGCTTCGTGGCCGGCCCGAAGATGCCGTCCGCCGGCAGCTGCAGCGCGCGCTGGACCTGGGCGACGCGCGGTCCGTGCATCCCCTGCTTCAGGACGCGCGCGGACGCGCTCGCAGGCAGGGCGAGCAGTACGAGCAGGACGGGGACGGCACGGCGCACCGAACGCCGGTGTACCAACCGCGGGCGCCCGTCATTGCACGATCTTCTGCGAGTGGGGCGCGTGGCTGCGCGTGCGGTCGTAGACGACGCGCGTCCCGGCGAGGTGGTCGTGCCAGCCGCGGCGGGTGGGGGAGACGAGGATGGTGAGGAACCCCAGTCCGGCGGGCGCGACCGAGAGCATCACGCCGAACAACCGCCGGATCGCGCGCCGCACGCCGATCTCGCGCGTCCCGTGGTGGTCGAGGCGGATGCTCAGGAAGCGCATGCCGGGCGTCTGCCCGACGAGCGCCCAGAACGCGACGAGGATGCCGCCGCCGAGCAGGAACCCGAGGGTGCCGACAGTGACCGCCGCGGCCAGCGACAGCTTGCCCTCCTGGCCGAATGCGAACGGGAGCACGGACGCGAGCAGACCCGACGCCAGCGAGTAGGCGACGCTGATCAGGCCGAGGTCGACGCCGGCCGCGAGCGCGCGCGTCGCCAGCCCGGCCTCGTCGGTCTCCGCCTCGTGCCCCGCCTTGCGCAGCAGCCGGTGCACGACGAGCTCGAGCGCATCGTCGAGCGCCTCGGTGATCGCCGTCAGCCGCCGCCCGACGTCCGTGATCAGCCCGGCGCCCTGCTGGGTGATCGCCGCCCGCACCTCGGGCGCCTCGGCGATCCGCTCCACCAGCATCTGCGCCTTGCCGCTGGCCAGGATGTCCGCCCACACCTTGTCGGCGATCTCCGTGTCGAGCGCCTTGATGATCGCGTCCGCGACCTCGTCGCTGGTCAGCGACCGCGCGACGGCGTCCTGCACCGCGTTCTGCTGGATGACCCGGACCACCGCCCGCTCGACCGCCGGCGAGCGCAGCGCCCGCACGATCGCCTCCTCCAGCGCGTCCTCGAGCGCCGCGTCGACGCCGGTCGCCCGCGCCGCCGCCTCCGTCCCGCGCGCGGCGGCCCCCAGCAGTCGGCTGGCAGGCGTTCTCCGGGCAGGCGGATCAGTCATCGAAAGAGTGCGGATGAGAGGACTCGAACCTCCACGGGGTTACCCCCACGGCGACCTGAACGCCGCGCGTCTACCAATTCCGCCACATCCGCAGGCTGGGCAATCCTAGCGCTGCCTTGTGCTATATCCTCGGGCTACGCGCCGCTATCGTCCAGGGGACTAGGACGCCGCCCTCTCACGGCGGAAACGGGGGTTCGAATCCCCCTAGCGGTACTGCCGGAAGCCTCGCCATCAGCGGGGCTTTCATCGTTCTGGGGTGTGCGTGGGCGTCACAGCACCAAGACGCCTGCGAGCAGCTCTAGAGCGGCAGCTTGCCGCGGCCCTTGCGGCCGGCGGTGCCGGACTTGCCCATCGCCTTCGAGCCCGACTGGAACGGCTTGGACAGCCACTTGCCGAGCTTGCCCGGCGCCTTGGACCCGCCGCGCGAGCCGGCCGACATGACGCTCTTGCCGGCCCGCTCGGGGTGGCGTGAGAGCCTCGGGAACACGAACGCGAGAACGAGCAGCAGAACGCAGAAGACGATGACACCGGCGATGACCATGGCCGTGGTCTGCCCGCTGTGCCATTCCGCACACACGCGGCTCCCTACCGTGCGTCCGGCGTGCCGTTCTCCGTCCAGCTGGGCCTGGTGCTCGCCCTTGCGTGCTCAGTGGTCGCCAGCCTCGGCTTCCTGTTCAAGCAGAAGGGTGCCGCCGGCGCGCCGGCGGTCGAATGGCGGCGGCCCGTCAAGAGCACGGTCGCGCTGTTCTCCAACCGCTGGTGGACACTCGGGATCCTGGTCGCGATGGCCGCGTGGGGGCTGCACGTCGCGGCACTCGCACTCGCGCCGATCAGCCTCGTCCAGTCGGTGATCGCGGGCGGCCTCGCGCTGCTGACCGTGCTCGCCGACCGCGTCTTCGGGCTCAACGTGACCCGGCGCGAGTGGATCGGCGTCATCATCACGGCGGCCGGCCTGGCGCTGCTGGCGGCGACGCTCGGGGACACCGGGAAGTCCGCGCACGGCCACTGGGAGCCCGGCGGGCTGGCGCTCTACTGCGGCGCCCTCACGGTCGGCAGCCTGATCGCGATGTTCGTCGTCCGCGGCGACACGGGCCAAGCCGGCCCGGTGCTCGGGCTCGCCGCGGGCCTGCAGTGGGGCGCGAGCGACGTCTCCATCAAGGCGCTGTCGGCGCGGCTGCCCGACCTCGGCGGGCTGGTCGTGCTGCATCCGCTCGCGCTGGTCATCCTCTCGCTGAGCCTGGTCGGCCTCGTGGTCTCGGCCCGCTCCCTGCAGCTCGGCCCGTCCGTCGCCGTCATCGCGATCACGAGCGCGGCCGGCAACGTCGTCACCATCGCCGCCGGGCCGATCGTCTTCGGCGAGCCGCTGCCCGACGGCACCTTCCCGATCGTGCTGCGGATCCTCGCCTTCGCGCTCGTCTGCCTGGCCGCGGCGCTGACCCCGGGGCCGTCCGAGGATCAGATCCAGCCGGCCGGGAACGCGCCGGCGGGCACGTCGCCCGCGTAGTCGGGGAACACCCCGCGCGCCCAGGCCTCGACGGGGGCGAGCGTCGGCCGCAGGTCGCCGAGGATCAGCAGGACGCGCACCGTCGCCCCGATCTGCAGGTCGGCCGCATTCGGCGTCGCGCCGCCCAGGGTGCCGTCGTCGATCCAGCCGCGGATCCTCTCCACCTTCGCGGGCAAGCCCGCGAGGTCCGAGGCGAGCCGCTCGCAGGTGATCTTGTGGTACTTCCACGACGCCCGCGCGAAGCGCATGGCGAAGTCCGTGCCCGCCGGGTCGAGCGGGCCGCCGCCGGCCATCGTCCCCATCGCCTCGGGGCGGAAGTGCAGGGCGCCCCACGGCAACCGGCGACCAAGGTCCTGCAGCTCCTCGTCACCCCAGCGCTCGGCCTCGCGGACGGCGTCGCTCGGGTACAGCGACGGTGAGGGGACCAGCGACTCGAGCCGCTCGAGGATCGCCCGCGACGTGTGCACCGGCTCACCGTCGAACAGCGCGCCCGGCACGGTGTGGGCGCCGTAGATCTCCGTCATCTTCTCGACGTGCTTGCCGTCCATCGGCCAGTCGACGCGCTCGTACTCGACGCCCTTGAGCTTCAGGGCCGCCTCCGCGGTCATGCACGGGTGCGACGGCGGGAGCGCGTGGAGCGTGATCATGCGGTCAGTATGCGCAGCGCGGCAAGCAGCCGCTCCGTCGCCCGCTCGTCGCGCAGGGTCACGCGCACGTGCTCGTCGTCACCCCACTGCGAGCCCGACGCGACGTGGATGCGCTGCTCGGCGAGCGCGTGGGTGATCTGGGCGGCCGTCATGTCCTCGCCGCGCAGCCACACGGAGTGGGTCTGGGACTCGGGAAACGAGAACGGCGTGTCGCGCAGCGCCGTGGCGAGCCGCGCCCGCTCGGTCGCCGCCGCCGTCCGGCGCTGCTGGAGCCGCAGCCGCGCGCGCCCGTCGTTCTCCAGCGCCGCCGCGACGGCGGCCTGCGCGGGGGAGGCGACGCCCTGGCCGGGGCTCAGCACGCTCAGCAGCTCGACGTCGCTGGACGAGCCGAGCACGTAGCCGACGCGCAGCCCGGCCAGCGACCAGGCCTTCGAGAAGGACCGGAACACGAGCAGGTTCGGGACCGCCTCGAGCAGCGGCACGACCGACGCGTCCGGCGCGGCGAGCTCGACCAGCGCCTCGTCGACCAGCACGGACACCTCGGGGCGCAGCCCCTCGGCGAAGCGCCGCAGCTCGTCGTGGTCGAGGACGTCGCCCGTCGGGTCGTTGGGCGAGCAGAGGACGACGGCCCGGGTGTCCGGTCCGACCGGCAGATCGGCGAGCGGCCCGCGCGCCGCCTCGATCGGTTGCGCGCCGGCGCGGGCGACCAGCGTCGGCAGGGGTGACCACGCCGGCCACGGGATCACGACCTCGCCGCCCGCCCCGAGCTCGCGCAGCGCGGCCTGCAGCAGCTGGCCGGCGCCATGGCCGAGCGCGACCTGGTCCTCCGGCAGGCCGTGGTGCGCGGCGATGGCGGCGACCGCCGGTCCCGACCCCGGGTACCGGTTGATCGACCGGCGCAGGGCGTAGGTGGCCGCGTTGACGAGCTCGGGGTCGGGCGGTTCGTGCCAGGTCAGCGAGGCGAGGTCGAGGTCGTCGACGCGCGAGAGCTCCTGCGAGCGCTGCTCGGCGCGGGTCCGGCGCAACCGCACCGAGTCCTCCTGCGGGGAGAGGGCCTCGAACTGGCGGTAGTAGTCGACCCGCCGCCGCAGCCGGCTCACGGGCCCTGGGCCGGGCCGATCGACGAGCCTGGCCCCTGGATCAGGATCAGCCACGCGAAGAACGCGCTGCCGGCGATGATCGCCGTCCACATGAAGATGCGCTGGAGGATGCCGTCCTTCTGGTCATGCCCGGCGGCGCGGCGCAGGATCCGCCACAGCCCGTCCATCCGCACGGTCACCCACAGCGTCAGCATCACGCTGAACAGCAGGCCCGCGAAGGCGACGCCGATCCCGACGAAGACGGAGTCGGTGAGGTAGTTGACCTGCGAGCCGACCCACAGCCACCCGACCGGCTGCGGCCCCCAGCAGGAGAGGACGACCAGGATCTCGAGGAGCAGCAGCAGGTTCGCGAGCATGCCGTCGACGCGCTGCCGTCGATTCTGGCCGCGAACGGGCGTGTCGCGGTACTTCAGCGGCGCGGAGCCGGGCCGGCGGCCGATGAACAGCCCGCCGGTGTCCGACGGGTCGTTACGAGGCATGGACCGCGCCGGCGAGGTTGGCCAGATGCACAAGGCGGACTTTAGGGGCGCGCCGTACCGTTTCCTGCCGTGCGCCGTGCCCTCGTCAGCCTCACCGTCGCCACCGCGGCGATCGCGCTCGCGGCGGTCGCCTGGTGGCTGTCGTTCCGCACCGGAATCGGCCACCGCGCCGACCTTCGCCTGGTCAACCACCTCAGCGTCGTCCACACACGGCTGGAAGCGCCGTTCTCGGCGATCGCAACGCTGTGCAACTCGCTCCCGTACGCCGCGCTGGCGCTGATCGTCCTCGCCGCCGCCTACCGGACCCGCGGCCTGCAGGGGACGCTCGTGTTCGCGGCCGTGCTCGTCATCCCCAACGCGGTCACCCAGGTCCTGAAGCAGGTGACGGCGGAGAACCGCGTCGATCTGCGCACCGCGGCGTTGCACGTCGCGCCCGAATCGTGGCCGAGCGGGCACGCGACCGCGTCGGCCGCGCTGGCCCTGTGCGCCGTGGCGGTGGCTCCCGCCGGCCGGCGCGCGCTCGTCGGGTTCCTCGGGGCCGGCTTCGCCGCGGCCGTCGGGCTGGCGGTCGTCGTGCTCGGGTGGCACTTCCCGTCCGACGTGGTCGGCGGCTATCTCGTGGCGATCGCCGGCGCTGCTCTAGCCGCCGGGCTGCCAGAGCGGCTCGTCCGGCCCGTTCGCCGCCCGCGCGAGGATGAAGAGCAGGTCGCTGAGGCGGTTGAGGTAGCGGACCGTCACGGGGTTGACCGCGTCCCCGCAGGCGATCGTGCGCCGCTCGGCGCGGCGGCAGGTGGTCCGGCACACGTGCAGCTGAGCACCGGCCGGCGTCCCGCCCGGTAGGACGAAGGACTTCAGCGGCGCGAGCGTCTCGTTGACCTCGTCGCAGCGCTCCTCGAGCCACGTGACCTGGTCCTCGCGCACGCGCAGCCGCTCGCCCTGCTTGGTCGGCGCGGCGTCCAGCGGCACCGACAGGTCCGCCCCGACGTCGAAGAGGTCGTTCTGGATCCGCTGGAGCCAGGCGTCGTGCTCGGAGCCGAGCGCCAGCGCGACGCCGATGTGCGCGTTGAGCTCGTCGACGGTCCCGTAGGCCTCGATGCGCGCGTCCGTCTTGGCCACCCGGCTCATGTCGCCGAGGTGCGTCTCGCCGCCGTCGCCCAGCTTGGTGTAGATGCGGGTGAGATTGACCATTACGAGGGGTGCCGGAGGTTGCCCGTCGAGTGAGCGGGTTCGAAGGTCATAAGAGGCAACCGTAGGTGGGACCCCTTATCCTGTCCCGGACGACAATCTAGGTCGGTGGACAGGGAAGCCGGTGCGACTCCGGCGCGGACCCGCCACTGTGACCGGGAGAAGGCTCGCCGCATCCAGCCACTGAGCGTTGCTCGGGAAGGCGCGGCGAGTGGGCCCGGAAGTCAGGAGACCTCCCTCCGACCACTCAACGCCGAAGCCCTCGTGGAAAGGGGTAGCCGCTCATGAAACGCACCGGACTCGCAGGTCTCCTGTTCCTGTCCCTCGCAGTCCCCGTCGCACACGCTGACGTCAACGTCCGCGTGGAAGGCGCGACGGCGACGCTCGTCGACACCACCGTGGCCTCCACCGGCGCCGCCGTGACCAAGTCGGGTGCCACCTGCGCCGGGGACTCGGCGGCGGGCGCGCTCGACCGCGCCACCGGCGGTGACTTCGAGGCCGACAACTTCGGCGGCTCCCTGTTCGTCAGCTCGATCAAGGGGGAGACGGTCACCTACGAGTTCGGGAGCAACCAGCGCTTCTGGGCCTTCAACCACACCAACCAGTTCTCGCAGGCGGGCATGTGCGAGTACACGCCGCCGAACGGCGACGAGCTGCTCTTCTACCCGCGCTGCGACGGCACGCCGAGCGCGGGCTGCTTCGAGGGCGCCGTGCTCGACCTCACCGCGCCGGCGACGGCCACCACCGGGGTCCCGTTCAGCGTGACCGTCCGGGAGTACACCGACGAGGGGGTCGGGTCGCCCGTGTCCGGGGCGAGCGTGGGCGGGACGACCACGGGCGCCGACGGAACGGCGCAGATCACCGCGGCCAAGGCAGGTCCGGTCGCGCTGGTCGCCACGAAGGGCAAGCAGGTGCGCGACTCCGCGACCGTGACGGTGTCCGACCCACCCGTCTACTCGGTGCCGGACGGCCCCACCGGCACCCCGACGGTCATCCCGACCGTCGCGCCGGACACGGCGGCCCCGTTCTCGACGATCCGGGACATCAAGGAGAAGCAGGTGTTCCGCAAGCGCCGCAAGGCACCGCGGACGCTGAAGGCGACGATCACCGACGACAGCTCGCTCGAGGCGGTCCGCCTGTCCATCACGCGCAGGCGCGGGAAGAAGTGCAGGGCGTTCAACGACAGGCGCGGGCGCTTCGTGAAGGTCAGGTGCGGCCGCCACCCGCGCTTCGACATCGGGACGGACAAGACCGTGTCGTTCCTGCTGCCCAAGCGGCTCGGCAAGGGGCGCTACGTCTTCGACGTCGTGTCGACGGACGTCGCCGGCAACCAGGAGCAGCTCGCGCGCGGCCGCAACCGGGTGGTGTTCAAGGTCCGGTGAAGCGGCTCGCGGTCCTCTTCGCACTCCTGGTCGCCGCGCCGGCGCACGGCGCGCAGTTGCTCGTCGTCGGCCGCGGCGGCGAGGTCCTGCACGGGCCGCACGCGGTCAACGCGGGCGCGCAACGCGTCAGGGTCGCCGGGCACCGCTGCACGGTCGGCGCCCGCACGCCGCTGGCCGCGCTGCTCGACAGCCGCTTGGTGCTCAAGCTGCGCGACTACGGCGCGTGCTCCAAGCGCGCCTCGGACGCGAGCGGCCTGTACGTCCGCAGCGTCGCCAGGCAGAAGGAGCGCGGCCGCGACGGCTGGGTCTACAAGCGCGGCAACAGGACGCCGTCCTCCGGGGCGGCGGACCTCGCCTCGCGCACCCGCGGACGGGTGCTGTGGTTCTGGTGCGTGAACGGCAAGAAGGGCTGCCAGCGCACGCTCGACGTCGAGCCCGCCGCCGAGACCGCTGCACCCGGCTCGGTGCTGGAGGTGACCGTGCGCGCCTACGACGACCGCGGCCGGTCCGTCCCGGCCGCGGGGGCGACGGTCACGATCGGCGGCACCGCGAGCGCGGTGGCCGGCGCGGACGGGGTCGCCGCGGTCACGCTCGGCCCCGAGACCGGCACCGTCGACGTCGTCGCGACACAGGCCAGGCGGATCCGGTCCTTCGCGGAGGAGATCTCCGTCGGATGAGGCGCCTCGCGCTCATCCTCGTCGCGCTGGTGTGCGCGGGCTGCGGTCCCGGCGCGGGGTCGGAGGCCGACGCCCCGACGGGCGTCAACACCGTCGTCACCCGTGACTTCGGGGCGAGCGAACTGCGCGACGTCGACTCCTCGAAGGTCCCGCCGGGGGAGACCGTGATGCGCTACCTGCAGCGCAAGTTCACGGTGGAGACCCGGTACGGCGGCGGCTTCGTCCAGTCGCTCGAGGGCCTGGCCGGCGGCAAGGACGCCGACGGGCGCCCGGTCGACTGGTTCTACTACGTCAACGGGATCGAGTCCGGCGAGGGGGCGGCCGCGCGCAAGCTCACCGCGGGCGACCGCATCTGGTGGGACCGCCACGACTGGGGCGCCGCGCAGCGGATCCCCGCCGTGGTCGGCTCGTGGCCCGAGCCGTTCCTGAGCGGCCAGGACGGCAAGCGGCTCCCGCTCGTGCTCATGTGCGCCGGCGAGGAGCGCTCCTGCGACGAGGTCCAGACCCGGCTCAGCGACGAGGGCGTGACCGGCATCTCGCGCACCGGCATCGGCGCGGGCGTGGGGCAGAAGCTGCTCCGGGTCGTGGTCGGGCCGTGGGACGAGATCCGTGGCGAGCCGGCGGCGCAGTCCCTCGAGCGCGGGCCGTCCGCCACCGGCGTGTTCGCGCGCCCGTCCGGCGACGGGTTCGAGTTGCTCGACGAGCGCGGCGAGGTCGCCCAGAAGCGGACCGACTCCATCGGGCTCGTCGCGGCCACCCGGTTCCAGGACCAGCAGCCGACCTGGATCGTCACGGGCACCGACGACGCCGGCGTCGCCGCGGCCGCCGCGGCGCTGCGCTCCGACGTGCTCACCAACCGCTTCGCCGTCGCGCTGATCGACGGCAAGGCGGAGAACCTGCCGATCCGCCAGGACCCGTAACCGTGTACGCCCGGCGCTTCA
Organism: uncultured Solirubrobacteraceae bacterium; assembly: GCA_963740765.1. Taxonomy (GTDB): domain Bacteria; phylum Actinomycetota; class Thermoleophilia; order Solirubrobacterales; family Solirubrobacteraceae; genus DATLGB01. The sequence continues at coordinate 14,554 of CAVUFN010000001.1, forward strand.
GCCCGCTGCACGCCGCCCGCGCGGTGGTCGGCGCGGTGTGGTGCCTGGCCGTCGTGACCGTGGCGCTGTCGGTGCACCACCCGCTCGTCCTCGCCGTCGTGATCGCCTCCGTCGTCGCGGCCGCGTTCGCCGCTCGCGCGGGTCGGCCGGTGCTCGTCGGCGTCGCCTTCGGGATCCCGTTCGGGGTGACGGTCGTCCTGATGAACGCGCTGACCTCGCGCGACGGGCTCACGGTCATCTACCGGCTCGGCGGGCCGTTCGACGTGACGCTCGAGGCAGTCATCCAGGGCGGCGTCTACGCGCTGGTGGCGATCGCGCTGTTCGCCGTCGCCCGGCTCTACTCCGCGGCCGTCGACCCCGACGACCTCCTTCGCGCCGTCCGGCGCCTGTCCTTCGCGAGCGCGCTGACGGCCGCGCTGGCCACCCGCCTGATCCCCGTGCTGGCCCGCGACGCCCGGCGCCTGAACGACGCCCAGCGCGCCCGCGGCGGCGAGCCGGCCTCGCGGCTCGTGCTGGTGCGCGCGGTCGCGGCGGGGACGATGGACCGCGCCATCGACGTCGCCGCCACCTTGGAGACGCGCGGCTACGGGACGGGCGGGCGCGCGCCGTCGCTGCGCCGCGCGTGGTCGCGGCACGACCTCGCCTTCTCGCTGTCGGCGGTCGCACTGTTCGTGCTCGCCTACGCCGGGCACCGGCTGGCGCCGTTCGACGCCTACCCGGGCATCACCGGACCGGTCGACGCCGGCGTGCTGCTCACCTGCGCGCTGATCGCCGCCGCGATGCTGCTGCCGTTCGGGGACCGGCGCGGATGCTGAGCCTCGACCGCGTCACGTACACGTACGCGGGCGCGACGGAGCCGGCGCTGCGCGCCGTCTCCCTCGACGTCGAGCCCGGCGAGTTCGTCGTCCTCGCGGGCGGCACCGGCTCGGGCAAGTCGACCCTGCTGCGCGCGGCGTCCGGACTCGTCCCGCACTTCCACGGCGGCACGTTCGCGGGTCGCTGCGTCGTCGGCGATCTCGACACCCGCGAGCACGGCCCCGCCGACCTCTCCCGCGTCGCCGGAACGCTGTTCCAGGATCCCGAGACCCAGGTCGTGCTCGGCACGGTCCGCGCCGAGCTGAGCTTCCCGCTCGAGAACGCCGGCCTGAGTGGTCCCGCGGTCGCCCGCGGGGTCGAGGAGGCCGCCCTCGCCCTCGGGATCGCCGAGCTGCTCGACCGCCCGACCGGCGAGCTGTCCGGCGGTGAGCTCCAGCGGGTCGCCCTCGGCGCCGCCCTGGCCACGCGGCCTGCGCTCGTCCTCCTCGACGAGCCCACCTCGCAGCTCGACCCCGTCGCGGGCGACGAGCTGCTCGGCGTCCTCCGTCGCCTCAACGAGGAGTGGGGGACCACCGTCCTCCTCGCCGAGCACCGCCTCGAGCGCTGCCTCGCCGCCGCCGACCGCGTCGTCGCGATGCGCGACGGCGCCATCGCCTTCGACGGCGACCCGCACGCGTTCCTGGACTGGTCGCCGGCGACCCCGGGCGCGCGGTTGTTCGCCCTGGCCGGGATCTCGCCCCGGCCCGTGTCGGTGAAGGAGGCGCGCGCCACCCTCGGCGACCGGGTCGTGCCGACTGCCACCCCGGCACAGGGTGAAAGTCGGCACGGGGGCCGGGCGCTGGAGGTCAAGCGCGTGTGGTTGGAGCCCCGCGACGCGCCGCCGCGGTTGCGGGGCGTGTCGCTGAAGGTGGCGCCCGGAGAGGTGGTCGCGCTGCTGGGCCGCAACGGGGCCGGGAAGTCCACGCTGCTGCGGATCGCGGCCGGGCTCGACAAGCCGACCCGCGGGAAGGTGAAGGCGTCGGGACGTGTCGCGCTCCTGCTGCAGACGCCAGGCGACTACTTCCTCCACGACACCGTCGGCGGCGACGGCCCCTTCAAGGACCGCCACCCGAGAGACCTCTCCGGCGGCGAGCGCCAGACCCTCGCACTCGACCTCGTCCTCACCGAACCCCTTCCTTCAGTGCTGCTGTTGGACGAACCCACCCGCGGCATGGACCAACCGCACAAGGCGGCGCTCGCACAGCGGATCGAGGCCCTCGCGAGCCACGGAACGGCCGTCGTCCTCGCCACGCACGACACCGAACTCGCCGTGGCCGTGGCCCAGCGCACGGTCCTGCTCGGCAAGGGCGAGATCGTCGCCGACGCGTCGACGCGCGAGGTGCTCGGCGGCGGCTGGTACTTCGCCACGCAGACCGCCCGGATCCTCGGCGGCGCGGCGCTCACCCCCGAAGAGGGCGCCGAGCTCCTGAGAGAGCAGGTCCTGGCGTGAGCGCGACCTTCGCCTCCGTCGTGATCCTGGGCGTCGCGCTCCTCGCGGGCTTCGCCTGGTGGGAGCGGACGCAGCCGCCCTCGCGGCTGCTCGCACTGGTGGCGACCGTCGCTGCGCTCGCGGCCATCGGGCGGATCGCCTTCGCGCCGATCCCCAACGTCAAGCCGACGACGGACATCGTCCTGTTCGCGGGCTTCGCACTCGGCGCCGCGCCCGGCTTCATGGTCGGGGCGACCGCCGCGCTCGCGTCCAACTTCTTCTTCGGTCAAGGCCCGTGGACCCCGTGGCAGATGGCGGCCTGGGGGCTCGTCGGGCTGCTCGGCGCCGGGCTGGCGCGCGTCGCGCCGCAGGCCGGCCGCGTCCCGCTCGCCCTCGCCTGCGCCTTCGCCGGACTGCTGTTCGGCGAGCTGCTCAACGCGTCGCTGTGGGTCAACTACTCCGATCACTCGGCGGCAGCGCTGCTCGGCTACATGGGTCGCGGCGTCCCGTTCGACGCGGCGCACGTGATCGGCAACGTGGCCTTCTGCCTGGCCTTCGGTCCGGCCTTCGTCAAGGCGCTGGCGCGCTTCGAGACGCGGTTGCACGTGCGCTGGATCCCGATCGCGGCCGTCCTGCCGGCACTGCTGCTCCTCCCCGCGATGGCGCTCGCGAAGTCCCCGACCAGCTACCTCCTCCGTGCTCAGAACCCGGACGGCGGCTTCGGCGGAGCGCCCGGCCAGGGGTCGTCCGAGCTCTACACCGGCTGGGCCGCCCTCGGCCTGGAGGCAGCCGGCCGGCACCCGGCCAACGTCGGCAAGCTCCTGACCGCGCTGAAGACGGCCAAGGCGCCCGACGCGGGCGCCAAGGCACGCACGATCCTCGCCCTCGCGGCGGCCGGGGAGCCGACGGGCGACCTCGTCGCCCAGCTCAAGGCGACACGCAAGGGCGGCGCCTTCGCGGGCCGCGTCAACACCACCGCGTTCGCCATCCTCGCGCTCAAGGCCGCGGGTCGCGGCGGGACCGCGCGCAGCGTCAACTGGCTCGAGCGCCAGCAGAACCGCGACGGCGGGTACAACTTCGCCGGCAAGGGCGGCCAGTCCGGGATCGACGACACCAGCGCGCCGTTGCAGGCGCTGATCGCGGCGGGCGGGGCGCGCCGGAACGTCAAGCGCGCCGTGCGCTTCCTCGTGCGCCGCCAGAACCCCGACGGCGGCTTCCCGCTCACCCCCGGCTCGGCGTCGAACGCGCAGTCGACCGCCTGGGCGGTGCAGGGGCTCGTCGCCGCCGGGCGCTCCGTCAAGCGGCCGCTCGCCTATCTGCGCGGGCTGACCGCGCCCAGCGGCGCGGTCCGCTACTCGCGCACCAGCACCCAGACACCGGTGTGGGTGACCGCGCAGGCGCTGTCCGCACTCGCCAAGCAGCCGTTCCCGCTCGACCCCGTCGCCCGCGCCACGCGCGCGGCTGCCCCGGAACCCGACGCGACCCCGTCCCCGGCCGCGACGGCGAAGCCGAAGCCCAAGCCGACCGCCACGCGGACGCCGGAACCCGTCGCGTTCGCTGCGCCGGCGCGGACAAAGGCGTTGGGCGAGTTGGCGCGAGTCGCCGGAGCCTGGCTGAACGTTCTTGTACGGTTGCGCGCCGCATGAGGATCGGCATCCTGAAGGAGGCGCAGCCCGGGGAGACGCGGGTGGCCGCCACGCCCGCCACGGTCGCGCAGCTCCTCAAGCTGGGGTACGAGGTCGTGGTCGAATCCGGCGCCGGCGATGCGGCGAGCTTCGCGGACGACGCGTTCGAGGCGGCCGGCGCATCCATCGGCGACCCGCTGGCCGCTGACATCGTCTTCGGCGTCAACGCGCCGTCCAAGGCCCAGCTCGACGGGCTCAAGGAGGGGTCGACGCTGATCGCGCTCCTCTCGCCGCGGCTGGATGCCGACATGGTCGAGGACCTCGGTAGGCGGCCGATCACCGCGTTGTCGATGGACGCGGTGCCGCGCATCTCGCGCGCGCAGTCCCTGGACGTGCTGTCGTCGATGGCCAACATCGCCGGCTACCGCGCGGTCGTGGAGGCCGCCCACACCTTCGGCCGCTTCTTCACCGGGCAGGTGACGGCGGCCGGCAAGGTCAACCCCGCGAAGGTGCTCGTCGCCGGCGCCGGCGTCGCCGGCCTCGCCGCGATCGGCACGGCGGGCAGCCTCGGCGCGATCGTGCTCGCGACGGACCCGCGTCCCGAGGTCGCCGACCAGGTCAAGTCCCTCGGCGGTGAGTACCTCGCGGTCGACGACGAGGCGGCCGAGGTCAGCACGACCGGCTACGCGAAGGAGATGGGCGACGACTACAACGCGCGCGCCGCGAAGCTGTACGCCGACACCGTCCCGGACGTCGACATCCTCATCACCACGGCCCTGATCCCGGGCCGGCCCGCCCCGCGCCTGATCGACGCCGAGATGGTGGCCTCGATGAAGCCCGGCAGCGTGATCGTCGACATGGCCGCCGCCAACGGCGGCAACGTCGAGGGCACGGTCAAGGGCGAGGCGACCGTCACCGCCAACGACGTCACGATCATCGGCTACACCGACCTGGCCGGCCGGCTCCCGGCGCAGTCCTCGCAGCTCTACGGCACGAACCTCGTCAACCTCATGAAGCTCATGACGCCGGAGAAGGACGGCGTCCTCGTCCTCGACTTCGACGACGTCGTCCAGCGGTCGATGACCATCGTGCGCGACGGCGAGCTCACCTGGCCGCCCCCGGAGGTGCAGGTGTCCGCCGCTCCGAAGGCCGCTCCCAAGCCCGCGGCCGAGCCGGCCCCGGCGAAGGAGCCGATCTCCGACGAGAAGCGCCTCGCGATCGTCCTCACCGCGGCGCTCGCGTTCTTCCTGCTGGTCGCGTTCGCGCCGGGAGAGCTCCGTGGGGACCTCACCGTCTTCGCGCTCGCGATCGTGGTCGGCTACTACGTGATCGGCAACGTGCACCACGCGCTGCACACGCCCCTCATGTCCGTGACCAACGCCATCTCGGGCATCATCGTCGTCGGCGGCCTGCTGCAGGTCGGTCACGGCGACACCGCGATAACCGTGGTCGCGACCGCGGCCATCCTGCTGGCCAGCATCAACGTCTTCGGCGGCTTCGCGGTCACGCGCCGCATGCTCGCCATGTTCTCGAGGAGCTAGCCGACCGTGTCCGTCCAGACTGCGGCCCAGGCCTCTTACATCGTCGCTGCCCTGCTGTTCATCCTCGCTCTGGCGGGGCTGTCCAGGCACGAGACGGCCAAGGTCGGCAACAAGTTCGGCATCGCCGGCATGGCCGTCGCGCTGGTCGCCACGATCGTGCTGGCCATCGACCGCGACATCGAGAGCTCCGGCGCGATCTTGCTCTTCGCCGCCGTCGCGGTCGGCGCCACCATCGGCCTGTGGCGCGCCCGCATCGTCGAGATGACGGGGATGCCCGAGCTGATCGCGCTGCTGCACAGCTTCGTCGGCCTCGCCGCGGTCCTGGTCGGCTGGAACGGGTTCCTCGAGGTCGAGAACGACCTCGGCGGCGCCGAGGCGCTGCACCTCGACGCGCTCGGGACGCTCGGCATCCACCACGCCGAGGTCGTCATCGGCATCTTCATCGGCGCCGTGACCTTCACGGGCTCGATCATCGCCAACCTGAAGCTGTCGGCGAAGATCAACTCCAAGCCGCTCGTCCTGCCGGGCAAGAACGCGCTCAATCTCGGCTCGCTGCTCGTCATCGCCGCCCTGACGGTGTGGTTCTGCGCCGACCCGGGCCCGATCCCGCTGGTCCTGGCCACCATCGTCTCGCTGGCGCTCGGACTGCATCTCGTCGCCTCCATCGGCGGCGGCGACATGCCGGTCGTCGTCTCCATGCTCAACAGCTACTCCGGCTGGGCCGCGGCCGCCTCGGGGTTCCTGCTCGAGAACGACGCGCTGATCATCACCGGCGCGCTGGTGGGCTCCTCCGGTGCCTACCTGAGCTACATCATGTGCAAGGCGATGAACCGGTCGTTCATCTCGGTCATCGCCGGCGGCTTCGGCATCGAGGCGCCCAGCGGGGACGACGAGGACTACGGCGAGCCCAACGAGATCAACGCGGAGGGCGCTGCCGAGGCGCTCAAGCACGCGAAGTCCGTGATCATCACGCCCGGCTACGGGATGGCCGTGGCCCAGGCGCAGTACGGCGTGGCCGACCTGACGCGCAAGCTGCGCGACGCGGGCGTCGAGGTCCGTTTCGGCATCCACCCGGTCGCGGGCCGCCTGCCCGGTCACATGAACGTGCTGCTCGCCGAGGCGAAGGTGCCCTACGACATCGTCCTCGAGATGGACGAGATCAACGAGGACTTCCCGGAGACGTCCGTCGTCCTGGTCATCGGTGCCAACGACACCGTCAACCCGGCCGCGGCCGAGGACCCCAGCAGCCCGATCGCGGGCATGCCGGTCCTGACCGTCTGGGAGGCCGAGCAGGTCATCGTCTTCAAGCGCTCGATGGCGTCCGGCTACGCCGGCGTCCAGAACCCGCTGTTCTTCCGTGACAACACGGTGATGCTGTTCGGCGACGCGAAGGACCGCGTCGAGGACATCCTCAAAGCGCTCTAGGCGGTGGTCTCGGCCGGCGGGGCCGTGGGGATCTCGCCCGGCGGGGGCGGCGGGGGCGGCGGTGCCGAATCGGCGGGCTCGAGGGCGGCGACGAAGTCCGGTTCCGGCAGCGCGGCCGTCTCGGCCGGGTAGCTCTGGATGACGGTCATCATCCGCTCGGTGCCGCGCTTGGAGCACTCGACCGAGTAGCCGACGACCTCGACGCCGTGGTGGACGAGGTAGTCGAGGACGATGGTCGCGCCCTCGTCGTAGGCGGCGCCCACGAGGACGAGCCGGGGGGAGGGATGCGCGCGGAGCGACTCGTGCATGGCGCCGAGGCGGTCGCCGTCCCAGCTGCCGACGGTGGCGGCCGCGGCCAGCATGGGGCCGATGTGGTCCGCCGCGTGCCCGTCGGCGACGGTGACGATGACGGGACGGCCGTCGTAGGTGTTGACCGCGAGCAGGTCGATGCCCGGCGCCGGGTTTGGCGCGACGGCGTGGACATGGGCGAGGCCGATCTCGGTGGCGAAGGCGCTCCAGCCGGCCGAGATGAGTGCGTGGAGCTCGTCGCGGGACGGCGGCTCGTCGGGGACCAGCTCGACGGCGTCGGGCGCCACGAGGGTCTTGGCTTTCTCGTCGATGCGCAGCATTTGGGTCCTTGATCGGCACGTCACCTTTGCCGCTGTAGCTCCAGATAGCGTTCTTGCCGGATGCTGAGTCGCGCCGACGCATTGAGAGCCCTGGCGGCCGAGCCGTTCGACATCGTCGTGGTGGGCGGCGGCATCACCGGCGTCGGGGTCGCGCTCGACGCCTCGACCCGCGGGTACAGCGTCGCGCTGGTCGAGCGAGCGGACTTCGCGAGCGGCACGTCGTCGCGGTCCTCCAAACTCGTCCACGGCGGCTTGCGCTACCTGCAGAACTTCGATCTCGGGCTCGTCCGGGAGGCGCTGCTGGAGCGCCAGCTGATGGTCGCGCTGGCCCCGCACCTGGTCAAGCCGCTGCCGATGATCATCCCCGCTTTCGACGGCGAGCGGCCCGATCGCAAGGTCGGCGTCGGGCTGAACATGTACGACGTCATGTCGGTGGACCGGCCGCGCTCACCGCTGGCGCGGCGCCGGGCGCGCCGGGACGCGAACGGCGACGGCTTCGAGGACTGGTCCCCCGATCGCCACCGCATCATCGACGGGGACGAGATCGCCGAGCGGCTGCCCGCGCTCGCCGCCCGCGCGCCGACCAGTGGGTACCTCTTCTACGACTGCCAGACCGACGACGCCCGGCTCGTGCTGACCGTGCTGGGGGAGGCGGAGCGCTTCGGCGCCGTGCCCGCCAACCGCTGCGAGGTGACGTCCCTCGTCGAAGACGGTGGGCGGGCGACGGGCGTGAACGTGCGCGACCTGCTCGGCGGCGAGGAGTTCGTCGTCCGCGCGCAGACCGTGGTCAACGCGACCGGCGTGTGGGCGGATCGCCTGCGGCCCGACGAGCTGCGCGACGAGGCCGAGGTCCCGGTCATCCGGCCCTCGCGCGGGACGCACCTGCTCGTGCCCGCGGCGAAGCTCCCGGTCGTCGACGGGGCGATCGCGCCGGCCGGCAGCGGTCGCATGATGTTCGTGTTGCCGTGGCTGGGGCAGACGCTGATCGGGACCACCGACGTCACCTTCGACGAGGACGACCTCGACCACGTGCAGCCGGCCGACGAGGACGTCGAGTACCTGCTGGAGGCGACCAACGCCTTCTTCGAGTCCTCGCTGACGGCGTCCGACGTGAGCGGGGCGTACGCCGGCGTGCGGCCGCTGATCTCGACCGGCGACCCGAAGAAGTCCGTCGACATCTCCCGCAAGGCGGAGCTCTACGAGACGTCGTCGGGGATGATCACGATCACGGGCGGCAAGCTGACGACCTGGCGGCGGATGGCGAAGTCGACGGTCGACCGGATCGTCGAGCGCGACGGCCGCGAGGCGCCGTGCCGCACGCACGAGATCCCGCTCGGGATGGCGGTCGCGCCCGACGGGCTGCCGCGGGTCGAGGGCGTCCCGGAGGCATCCTACGAGGGCCTCGCCGCCCGCTACGGCTACGCGGCGCACGAGGTGCTCGGGGTGGCGGGGGAGTCGGGCGCGCTGGCCCAGCCGATCCTGCCCGGCCACATCGATCTGCTCGCCGAGGCGGTGTTCGCCGTCCGCCGCGAGCAGGCGCAGACGGTCGGCGACGTCTTGTTGCGCCGCACGCGCCTGGCGCTGCTGGACGCGCGGGCGCTGCTCGCCGGGCCCGACCCCGTGGCCCGGGTCGCGGGCGCGATGGGTGCCGAGCTCGGGTGGGACGCGGAGCGCGTGGGCGCCGAGGCCGAGGCGTTCCGCGTCGAAGCCGCCGCCGAGGGGCTGCTGGTCACGTGACGGCCGCGCTGGCCGGACGGGTCGAGGACGCGCTGGCCGGCCTCCCGGCGGACGAGCGGACCGCGCTCGACCGGGTGGCACGGCGCGGCGACGACTACCTGCGCATCGCGGGGGACCTCGGGACGAGCCGCGAGGGTGTCGCCGATCGGCTCGTCTCCGCGCGACTGGCGATCTGGGCGCGGCTGCACGACGGCGACGCGCCGGCGCGGGTGACGCCGATGTGCGCTCCCGCCCGCCGCGTGCTCGCGGCGCTGGCCGACAGCGAGGCGGTGGCGCCGTCCGACGCCGACCGCTGCCGCGAGCACCTCGCCGAGTGCGAGCCGTGCGTCGCCGCCCGGGTGGCGCTGCGCGAGGCCGAGCTGGCCTGCCACGCCTGGCGCGACACCGCCCCGCCGTCCGCCGCGGACCGCGTCACCTCGGTACCGGAAACCGGTACCGATCTGCCGCGGGTCACCCCGCCCCGGCCCGGTCCGGTGCTCGCCGCACGGCGCCGGCTCGTCGCCGCGGTCGTGGCCGTCGTGGTGCTGCTGGGAGCGCTGGCGCTGATCTTCGGTGGTGGCGACGACGCGGTGCCGCGACCCGCCGCCCCGGCGGCCGGTCCCGGCTCGGCGCAGGGATCGGGCAAGGACGTCGTCCCGCCGCCGGGCGATCGCTTCTGCCCCGCCGAAGAGCCGGACTGCAAGTGACCCCCCAGATCATGGGCGTCCTCAACGCGACGCCCGACTCCTTCTCGGACTCGCACGAGCACCGGACCCTCGACGACCGGCTGCGGCACGCCGAGGCGCTGCTGGCGGCGGGCGCCGACCTGCTCGACATCGGCGGCGAGTCCAACGTCACCAACCGCCCGGCGGTGTCGGTCGACGAGGAGCTCGACCGGGTCGTTGCGCTGATCGACCGGGTGACCAGCGAGCTGGGGGCGACCGTGTCCGTCGACACCTACAAGCCGCCGGTCGCCGCCGCGGCGGTCGCGGCGGGCGCGACGATCGTCAACGACATCTCCGGGCTGGCCGATCCGGGACTCGCCGCGGTCTGCGCTGGGAGCGGCGCGGCGCTGGTGGTCATGCACACCCCCGTCGCCCCCAAGCAGCAGTCGTTGGACGAGGGGCGCGAGATGGACGTCACCGGCTGGCTGCGCGACCGCGCCGCCTACGCGCAGTCGCTCGGCGTTCGCGACCTCATCCTCGATCCCGGCCCCGACTTCGGCAAGACGCCCGCCCAGACCGTTGCCGTGCTGCGCGACCTCCCGATGATCGGCGCGCTCGGCCATCCCGTCCTGCTTGCCGTGTCGCGCAAGGATTTCGTCGGCGCGATCGTGGAGCGCCGCCCGCGCGAGCGCCTCGCGGGGACCCTTGCGGCGATCGGCTTCGGCGTCGACGCCGGCGCGACCTACCTGCGCGTCCACGACGTCGCCGCGGTGCACGACTACCTGGCCGTGCGCGCTGTCCTGCGCGGCGAGCGCGAGCTCGCGCCGGGGTCGCGGGTGCCGGAGCACCTGCGCCGCGAGCCGGTCAGCTAGGGTACGAAACGGTTCCCCGCTCGCTGTCCAACGCGAGCGGACGCCGACGCAACCAACCCAAGGAGGATCCCCATGTCCGTACTGGACCCCGCCGCCCTCGAGGGCAGCCCGCTCGCCGATCTGCACGTCATCGCCGACCAGCTCGGCGTCGACGGCTACCGCCGCCTGCGCAAGGGCGACCTGATCGACGCGATCGTCGCCAAGCAGTCGGGCGCCGAGCCCGCCGAGCCCGCCTCGGAGGACGGCGCCACCGACGAGGACGCTCCCGCAAAGCCGGCGCGCCGCCGGCGCGCCCGCGCTCGCAAGACCGAGGAGACGTCCGCCGCCGTCGAGGCCGCTGACAAGGCCGACGAGGAGGAGCCCGACGAGCCGCGCCGCGGCCGCCAGCGCTCCGCCCGCAAGCCCGCGGCGTCCGCCCCCGCCGTCGACGAGTCGATCGAGGGCGTCATCGAGCTGCAGGGCAACGGCTCCGGCTTCGTGCGCCCGAAGCATCCGGACACGTCCGACGACGACGTCTACGTCTCCGCCGCGCAGGTCAAGCGCTGCGAGCTCGTCAGCGGCGACCGCGTCGGTGGCCCCGTGCGCCCGCCGCGGCGCTCCGAGCGCTTCCCGTCCCTGGTCCGGGTCGAGACGATCAACGGCAAGCCCGCCGACGAGGTCGCCGAGGGCACCCGCTTCGAAGACCTCAAGGCGACCTTCCCGACCGAGCGGATCGAGCTCGGCGGCGGCGACACGACCGTCGACACCGTTCAGTGGCTGACCCCGTTCGGCAAGGGCTCGCGCGTCGTCCTCACCGGCGGCGCCTTCGCCGGCAAGAGCGAGCTGCTGCGCCGCATCGCCGGCGCGCTGCCGTCCGGCCTCGAGGTCACGGTCGTCCTCGCGGGCGCCCGTCCCGAGGAGGCCGGCGAGTGGACCGGCGACGTCTCCGGCGTCCACCTCGGCGCGTCGGGCGACGCGCAGGGCCAGGCCATCGACGGCGCGGTCGAGCAGGCCCGCCGGGTCGCGGCCCGTGGCGGCGACGCCGTCGTCGTCATCGACTCACTGGACGGCGTCGCGCCGAACGTCGCGCGCCGTGCGCTGGCCGCCGCCCGCAACATCGTCGACGGCGGCTCGCTGACCGTCATCGCCGCGGCCGCCGCGCCGCTGGGCGGGGAGACCACCGTCGTCGCGCTCGACGGTCAGCTCACCGCGCTGCGCCGCTTCCCGAACGTCGATCTCGCCGCGTCCGGGACCATGCGCCCGGAGCTGCTCGTCGGTGACGAGGGCGCCGCGAAGATCGCGCAGGCCCGCGCGGAAGTCGCCGCTTAGGCGCCAGCGAACGCCTAAGTCAGCGAGGGACGTAGGCGACTTTGTGCCAGTTCGGCTCGGGGCTGAGCTCGATGGGCTCAGCCTCCCGATCCGGCTGCACGTAGCCGAAGGTGTGCGTCTCGTCGCAGAAGACGATGTCCAGCTCGCCTTCCTTGACGCGCTGGTCCAGCCAGGCACTGCGGAAGACGAGGCGGCGCAGCCAGTGCACGAGCGAGCGGTCGCTCGGCCCGACGATCTCCGGCCAGCAGTCGTTGACGTGCTCGCCGAGCGCCGACGCCGGGTCTGAGACCTCGCCGTTGACGGTCAGGTTGACCAGGTCCTCGAGCTCGTGGCCGTCGAGGCGGCTGTCCACGAACCCGAGCTTCACGCCCGCCTGCTCCACGCGCTCGGCGAAGTCACGTTCGTTGAACGTGAATCGGAGTTCCCCGTACTCCAGGACATAGTCCTGGCCCGAGTCGTAGTTGCCGCGGCGAAGTTGGTCCATGATGCGAGAAGGCCCGAGCAGCTGCTTGCCCCGGGCGTCGGCATCGTAGTCCGCAGTCCTTCCCAGGGTCACTGACTGAGACAGATCTTGCGGCCGGCGCCTACTAGGGAGTATGACCGACACGCTCCTGCTGGTTGAAGATGATCGTGCACTGCGCACGTTCCTCGCCGACAACCTCACGGCCGACGGGTACGAGATGCACGTCGCCACCACTGCCCTCGAAGGCCGCCGCGCTCTGGAGGCCCACGCGCCCGCCGTCGCGATCGTCGACGTCGAGCTGCCGGGCGGCTCCGGCCTGTCGCTGATCGCCGACGTCCGCGGGGAGGACGCGCGCTACGCACGGGTCGACCCGGCCCAGCGCTTCCTCGTGCTGAGCGGGCGCGGCTCCGAGCTCGATCGCGTGCGCGGGCTCGAGCGGGGCGCGGATGACTACGTCGTCAAGCCGTTCTCGTATCCGGAGCTGCTGCTGCGGATCCGCGCGCTGGTCCGGCGCGGCGGCGGGACGGCGGGCGCGGCGCGGGTCCGGGTCGGCGCGCTGGAGGTCGACCCGCCGACGCGCGACGTCCGCGTCGGCGGCGAACCCGTCGAGCTGTCGAGCAAGGAGTTCTCCTTGTTGCGCGCGCTGGCTGCCGAGCCGACGCGCGTCTTCACGAAGGACGAGTTGTTGCGGGATGTGTGGGGCTTCGCGTCACGCGGATCGACCCGGACGCTGGACTCGCACGCCTGCCGGTTGCGCCGCAAGCTCGGCGTCAGCGGCGATCGCTTCGTCGTCAACGTGTGGGGTGTGGGGTACCGGCTGGTCGACCTGCCCTGACCCCGTTCCAGCCCCGCTCCAGGGCGGCGCCGAGCGGCCAGCAGGCGGGAAGGACGAGGAGGACGAGCCAGCCCGGCGGCGCTAGGAAGGCCCAGCCACAGAGGCCGGTGAACAGCCATGCGGATATGAGCGTGAAGATCGCAACCCTGCGGATCGACCAGGCCGCGTAGGCAAGGGCGGCGAGAACGCCGAAGAGGACTGCGTAGAGGAGCAGGATGCTGACCGCCTCCGGCGCGGGCCCCACGAGCGCGGTGCCGAGCGCCAGCCCGAGCAGCAGGCAGCAGCGGCCTGCGTCGTTCCAGGTTCCGCGGCCGCGGAGGAGCGCGACCGTCCAGCAGATCCCTACGAGGAGTGTGAGCCAGGCCGGGTAGTTGGTCCTGACCCCGAGGTCGTCGGCGAGGAAGTACCGCGGCGGTAGGACGGAGACCACATCGGCGTTCTTCGGGCCGGCGATGAGTGTGGCGAAGCCGACGGTGCCGGTGGGCACGAGCAGCACCATCGCCACCGTGCCGCCCCGCCGCAGCGCCTGACGAAAACCGCGCACGAACTGAGGATACGTCTGTCCCACGGGGCCCGGCGACCCCGCTGTTCGGCGACCTCGCGCAGACCGCGCTGACCCTGCGCCGCACCCGAGGGGGTACCCGATCGGGGCGCCGTGCCGTCTCGATCACCATGAACCCCCTGGCACTTCTGCGGACCCCGCGCCTGGCGGCGCACGCGTCGCACGAGGTGCGCGGGCCGCTGACGGTGGCGCTGCTGTCGCTGGAGAGCATGGTCGCGCGCGGGGAGGTGCGGGCAGAAGCCGCGCGGGGGCTCGAGTTGCAGCTGCGGCGCGCGCGGCTCGGCCTCGACGACCTCGCCGCGGCGGCGTCGGGCGGCCGGGCGCCCGACCGGCTGGAGCCGGTGACGGTGACCGGGCTGCTCGGGCAGGTCGGGCTCGCGTGGCGGCAGGCGGCGCGGGCGCACGGAGTGGACCTGAAGGTGGTCTGCGAGGGCGACGGCGCGCTGCTGGCGGACCGCACGCGGCTCGCGCAGGCTCTGGGCAACCTGATCGCGAACGCGCTCGAACACGGCGCGGGCCCGGTCGAGGTCCGCGCGCGGTCGATCGGGTCGCGGCTGCGCTTCGAGGTCCATGACGCCGGACCGGGCCTGCGTGAGTCGCTGCGGACGCTGACGCGGCGCCCGCGCGGGCGCCGCGGCCACGGGCTCGCCATCACCGCGGACATCGCCGAACGCCACGGCGGCCGCCTCGTCGCGGGGCCATCCGCAGGCGGCGCGACGCTCGCCCTCGAGCTCCCGCTGCGCGACCTCGCCGAGCTCGACTACCCGATGGAGGAGGTGTGAGCCGGCGGCGGCGCGGGCTCGTGCTGGTCGGGCTCTCGCTCGTGCTGGGCGCGCTGGCGGCCGCCGACGTTGGCCGCCGCGAGGCAGCGCTGGACCGCCGGCTCTCCCCGCTCGTCCCGGTGCTCGTCGCGCGCACGGACCTGAAGGCAGGGCGGCCGATCCGCGTCGGCGACGTCGAGGCGCGCCGGCTGCCCGCGCGCTGGGCGCCGCTCGGTGCCGCGGGCGGCCCGGGCGAGGTGGCCGGAGCGACGCCCGCGGTGCGCATCCCGCGCGGCGCCTACGTGGTCGCGTCGGACCTCGCCGCCTCGGGCACCGGTCCCGTCGCCCGTGGTGAGCGCGCGGTCGAGATCGTGGCGGCGGGCTCGCCGAAGCTGGTCGGCGCGGGCGCGCGCGTGGACGTCCTGGTGACCCGCGATAACCGGGGAACGCGGCTGGCGCTGCAGGACGTCGAGGTGCTCGCCGCCCGGACGGCGCCCGTCACCGGCCAGGAGGCCGAGCGCGTGGCGGCGACCCTGCGCGTGACCGTCAGGCAGGCGGTCTACCTGACCGCGGCGCAGGCCTTCGCCCGCGAGGTCCGGCTGCTCCCGCGCGCCGCCGGCGACGCCAGGCTGTCCGGCCCGGTCGAGGTGGGGGAGGGACTGGGATGAGCTTCCGAGCGGAGCGAGACGGGACGCTCGACGCCCTCGCCGCCACCCTGCGCGAGCGCCTGGTGTCGGAGCCCGGCGACGGCGCGGCCGCGGAGCGCATCGCGGCGCTGGTCGAGCGCGAGGCGGCGCTGCTGGACACCGGCACGCGCGCGGAACTGGTGCGCCGAGTGACCGAGCGCGCCCTCGGCCTCGGCCCGCTGCAGGCGCTGCTCGAGGACCCCGACGTCGACGAGATCATGGTCTCCGGGCTCGCGCCGGTCTGGATCGAGCGGCGCGGCCGGATCGAGGTCACCGACATCGCCTTCGCGAGCGACGCCCAGCTGCGCGACGTGATCGAGCGCGTGCTCGCTCCCGCCGGCCGCCGGGTCGACGAGGCCGCGCCGCTCGCGGACGCCCGGTTGCCGGACGGCTCGCGGGTCAACGTCGTGATCCCGCCGCTGGCCGTCGACGGTCCCGCGCTGACGATCCGCCGTTTTCGGCGCCGGGCCTTCACGGGCGCCGACCTCGTCGCGGGCGGGACGCTCACGCAGCCGCTGCTGGACTTCCTCGGCACGGCGGTCGCCGCCCGCTGCAACGTGCTCGTCTGCGGCGGAACGGGGAGCGGCAAGACGACGACGCTGAACGTGCTCGGCGGCTTCGTCGGGTCCACCGAGCGCGTGGTGACGATCGAGGACGCGGCCGAACTCCGGCTCGGGCAGCCGCACGTCGTCCGCCTCGAGGCGCGGCCGCCGTCGCTGGAGGGACGCGGCGAGGTCACCATCCGCGCACTCGTGCGCAACGCGCTGCGGATGCGGCCGGACCGCATCATCGTCGGCGAGGTCCGCGGCCCGGAGGCGCTCGACATGCTCGGCGCGCTCTCGTGCGGCCACGACGGCTCGCTCTGCACGGTGCACGCCGGCTCGCCCGCCGAGGCCCTGCGGCGGGTCGAGACGCTCGCGCTGATGGCCGGGGTGGGGCTGCCGCACGCGGCCATCCGCGAGCAGGTGGCCGATGCGCTGCATCTCGTCGTCTGCCAGGCGCGCCGGCCGGACGGGACGCGCGTCGTCACCGAGGTCGCGGAGGTGGTCCGGGTGGCGGGCGGCGCCGGTGTCCGCACCCTCTACTCCCTGCGGGAGGGGCGCTCGACCTGGCGGGCCGCGCTGTCGGACCGCCTCGCTTCGCGGCTGGGCGTGGCGGCATGACGCGGGCCGGCGCGATGGCGTTCGCGGCGGCCGGCTGCGGCGTCGCCGGCGCGTGGGACGTGCTCGCGGCGGTGGAGCGGGCGCGGGCGGTCGCGTGGCTCGAGGCCGCGGTGCGCCCGATGGCGCGGGCACGCCGGGAGGGCCGTTTGCCGTCGGCGCCCGAGCGGCGACGGCTGAGGCTGCTCGTCTCCGGCAGCCTGGTCGTCGCGGGCTGGCTGATCGCCGGGCCGGTCCTCGGCGTCGTCGCGGCGGTGACCGGCCCGGCCGCGAGCGGGATGGCGATCCGCTCCCGGCAGCGGGCGTACCGAGCCCGGCTGGCGGTGGCCGCCCCGGAGGTGGCCCGCGCGCTGGCGGCCGGGCTGTCGGCGGGACGGTCGGTCCGCGGCGCGCTCGACGAGGCCGCCCGCGGGCTCGCCGGGCCGGGCGGTCACGAGCTGCGGCGCACGGCGGCCGCGCTCGCGGCCGGGGCTTCGACGGAGCGCGCCCTCGAGGACCTGCGCGTGCGCGCGTCCGGCCGCGCGTGGGACACGCTCGTCGCCGCCGTCCTCGTCCAGCGCGACGCCGGCGGCGACCTGCCCGCGCTGCTGCGTTCGCTGGCCGCCTCGCAGGAGGCCGCGGCGCGGGCCGACCAGGATGCGCACGCGGCCACCGCCCAGGCGCGGTTCACGGCCCGGCTCGTCGCCGGGCTCCCGGCCGTCGCGGTCGGCCTCGCCGAGCTCGCCAGCCCCGGGTTCGTCGCCGGTCTGCTGGCCAGCCCGCTCTCGCTCGCCCTCGTGCTCCTCGCCGGTGGGCTGCAGCTGGCCGCGTTCGTCTCCGTGCGCACGATCTCCCGCCGCCTCGCCGCGCCGTGACGCTGGTGGCGGCCGTGGCCGGGGTGCTCGCGGCGGTCGGGATCGTGGACCTGGCGTCGGTGCCGCGCGCGCCGCGGCCGCGCCGGCGGTGGCGGCGAGCGCTGCTCGGGCTCGGCCGGCGGATCGGCGTCCCCGAGGCGCCGCGGGACCTCCGCGACCGGCTGGAGGCGGCGGGCGGCACGATGACCGTGGCCGATGCGATGGCGCTGAAGACCGGCGGCGCCGCGGCCGGCGCGCTGGCCGGACTGGTCCTCGCCACCGGCGCGCCCGGCCGCCTCGGGCTCGCGGTGCTCCCCGCCGGTGTGGCGGCCGGTTTCGTCGCCCTCGACGTCTGGCTGCTCACGCGGGCGCGCGCTCGCACGGCGCGGATCGCGGTCGAGCTCCCCGACGTGGTCGACCTGCTGCGCGTCGCCCTCGAGGCCGGCCTGCCCCCGACACGGGCGCTCGCCGAGGTCGGCCGGCGCCACCGCGGGATCCTGGCGGCCGAGCTGCGCCGCGCCGCCGGCCAGTGCGCCGTGGGCGTGCCGCGCCGTGACGCCCTCGCCGCGCTCGAGCGCCGTGCGCCCGCTGAGGGCGTCCAGGCGGTGACGGCCGTGCTCGACCGGGCCGACCGGCTCGGCGCTCCACCCGCGGAGGCACTGCAGGCGCTCGCCCGTGACGCCCGCGAGAGTCGCGCCCGGGCGCGGGCCGAGGCGGCCGCCAAGGCCGCCCCGAAGATCCAGCTCGTGGTCGCGCTCCTGTTGGTGCCCAGCGTGATGCTGCTGGTCGCCGCCGCGCTCGCGCCCGCGCTGCTGGGTGCGCTGTGACTGCGAGACTGACCCGATCGCCCTCTCGGTCCTGATCCCCACGCGCAACCGCGCGGACTACCTCGAGGCCGCGCTCGCCTCGGTGCGCGAGCAGTTCGACGGCGAGGTGATCGTGGTGGTCGACGGGCCGTCCGATCCCGCGACCGACCGCGTCGCCCGCGACCACCGCGCCGAGGTCCGCACGCTTGGCACGCACCTGGGCATCAACGTCGCCCGCAACACCGCGGCGGAGGCGGCCACGGGTGACCTGCTCGCGTTCCTCGACGACGACGTGACGGTGTGGCCCGGCTGGCGGGCGGCGCTCGAGAGTGCGGCAGAGGCCCATCCCGACGCCGGCTGCTTCGGCGGCCCGATCCACCCGCACCTCGAGGGCCCGCACGTCCCGCACGGCTGCGGGCGACCGGAGGACGCGGCCGTGACCGCGCTCGACCTCGGCGCGGCCGACCGCGACGCCGAGTTCGCCTGGGGCGCGAACTTCGCCGTCCGGCGCGAGGCGTTCGCCATCGTGGGTCGGTTCGACCCGGAGATCAACCACTGCGGCGACGAGGAGGACTGGCAGCGGCGGCTGAAGGCGAGCGGCGGCACCGTCCGCTACGTCGCGAACGCCGGTGTCGAGCACCGGCGCACGGGCGCTGACGCTCGCTTGCGAAAGCTTGCGAACGCCGCCTACCACCGCGGCCGCGCGGCCCGCCGCTACGACGTCCGCAAGGGCACCGCGCCGCCGCTCGGACACGAGTTCCGTGTGCTCGCCGGCACCGTCTTCCACGTGGCGCGCCACGGATGCGCGGCCGGCCTCGTGCCGGTGGCGCGGACCACGGGTCGCCTGCGCGAGGCGCTCGCTACTTCGTCGTCACGGTGAACAGCGAGCGCAGCTCGTCCCCGTCCGTCTCCGTGCCGGCCACGAGCAGGTCCAGCTTCTCCAGGTAGGGCTTCGCCTCGGCGTAGTCGGGGTCGTCCGTGGCGCCCGCGCCCTCGGCCAGCGCCAGCACGCCCGGCAGGGAGACGAGCAGCGTCGGCGCGATCCCGTCGACCGCCGCCTTGGCGGCGTCGTAGCGGCCGCTGTCCCCGAGCGTGTCGCCCGACGGGGACAGCGCCTCGCCCGCGGTCTCCTCACCGAAGGCGAGCACGACGCGGTCGCCGCCCTGCGCGAGCACGACCGGCCCGGGGGCGCCCGGGGCGGGGAGCGAGAAGGCCTGGTCGGCACCCTCGACGGTCGCGCCCGCTACCGCCGCGCCCGAGCGCTTGGCCGCAGCGACCAGCTTCGGGATCGCGGCCTTCGCAGCGGCCGCGTCGGTCACGCTGATGGTGATCGCGCCGTTGAGATCGGCCAGGGAGGCGCCCCTTGCGTAGACGGAGACGTCGCCGATCCAGCTGAACACGTCGCGCTCCAGGTTGATCCCGGTCTGCGACTCGAGCTGGCCGGTGATCGCCGCGCCGCCCAGCGCGCCCGCGAACGTGTCGATGGAGGCCTTCAGGGTGTTGCCGACGTCGGCGAGGCCGTAGACCGCGAACGCGTCGGCGGGAGCGTCGGCGACGAGGTCGGTGGACGTCCCGCCGAGCAGCCCGAGCGAGCTCAGGCGGGCCAGCGCGGCGCCGCCGACGCGGGACTCGATGGTCGCGCTGTCGGACTCGGCGGTCAGCGCCGCGGTCAGCGGCTGGAGCTTGTCGTCGCCCAGCAGCTTGCCGAGAACGGCCTTGCCCTGCGGGTCGATGTCAGGGTCCTGGGCCAGGAGTGCCTTGGCCCCCTCGAGGTCGACGAAGAGCGCGCCGAGGCGCTCGTCGGGCAGCTTGTCCATCGCATCCTCGAACGCCTTGGCCTTGACCAGGCCGTCGCCGCCCGCGGTGTCGATGCCCTTCTCGAGGTTCGCCTGGTTCTCGGCGAACACGATCAGGTCGTCGCCGACGCCCGCCCACGTGTCGTCGTTGCGGAACAGCTTGTAGTCCTCGTAGGAGCCCTTCGCGTCACCTTCCTTGTCGAGGAACGTGGCGGCCTTGTCGGCGTCCGTGGACTGGACCGCGCCGATGTAGGCGGGCTCGTCGGCGGCGAGGTCGAGCACGCCGACGCCGATGCGCTCGCCGAGCCACGGCTCGATGTCCTTGGCATAGGTCGAGTCCTCGCCGTCCTTCTTGATCGCGTCGTCGAGCAGGCTCTCGAGCGTTGTCCCCGAAGGAAGGAACTTCTCCAGCAGCGCCCGGGCGTTGTCGCCTTGCTCGCCTTCGGGCCGCACGGCGGCCTCGACGTAGACGAGCGTCCCCTTCGGGATGGCCGCCGCGGGGTCGGTGCCGCCCCCAGAGGAGGACGATGAGCCGCAGCCGGCCAGGGCCAGGACGCAAGCGAGAGAGAGGAGGAGCCGGTGCAAGCGCATGTGCAGGATCGTATCTGGACCCGCAAGAACCGGCTCAGGTGCAGGGAAAAACCTTGAGTGGTCGTGTTCGTGCGCCGACCAAGTGGGAGGAAAGTTCACTTGTGTGTTGCGTTGTGGGAGAAAGTGGGCTATACCTCATCGGGACAAGCCGGTCCCGAGGGGCGGGGCTCCTCCCACTCCGCCTCTCGGGATCGACTCAGTCGCCCGCCCGCTCCGCTCATGCGCTTTGCCCTTCACCGGCATCAACGACCACACGCTGGACGCCAAGAACCGGCTGACCGTTCCGTCCAAGGCGCGAGCGCTCCTCGCCGGCGGCGTCACCGTCTCCAAGGGCTTCGAGCGCTGCCTGCAGGTCTGGCCGAGCGAGGACCACACCCGGCTCGTGGATCGCGCCATGGCGGCGCTGAACCCCTTCGACCCGAAGGCCCGCGAGCTGAACCGCTTCTTCTTCGGCGGGACGACGACCATGGAGCTCGACTCCGCGGGCCGCGTCTCGATCACGCCCGAGCAGGCCGCGCACGCCGGCATCACGAAGTCCGTGAAGGTCGTCGGGGCGGGCGCCTGCCTGGAGCTGTGGGACGAGGACACCTGGGAGCAGCAGAACGCCGACCTGGCCGCGCGTGCGGCTGACCACATCGCTTCCCTTGGCCATCCTGCTTGACATGACACGCGAGCACGTCCCGGTCCTGGCGGGCGAGCTGATCGAGGCCCTTGACCCGCAGCCGGGTCAGACCGCGATCGATTGCACCCTCGGCGGCGCGGGGCACGCCCGCCTGGTCGCCGACCGGCTGGGGCCCGCCGGCCTGTTCATCGGTGTCGACCGCGACCCGAGCGCGGAGCGTGCCTTCGCGGCGCTGGCCGCCGAGGTCGAGTGCCAGACCCGCTTCGTTCGTGCCGACTTCGCAACGGCGCTGCACCAACTCGCCGCGGAAGACGTCAAGGCCGATCTCGCGTACTTGGATCTCGGCATGTCCTCCATGCAGGTCGACCAGCGCGAGCGGGGCTTCTCCTACGCGTACGACGCGCCGCTGGACATGCGGATGGACCCGCTGTCGGGGCCGAGCGCCCACGAGGCGGTCAACACCTGGGAGCGTCGCCAGCTGGCCAAGGTCATCCGGGACTTCGGCGAGGAGCGCTACGCGGACCGCATCGCGCGGGAGATCATCCGCCGCCGGCCCGTCGACACGACGTTCGCACTGGTGGACGCGATCACGGCTGCCATCCCGGCGCCGGCGCGCTTCGGCGGCGGGCACCCCGCCAAGCGGACCTTCCAGGCCCTGCGCATCGCGGTCAACGACGAGCTCTCCCAGCTCGACGCAGCGCTGCCCCTCGCGTGGGACCGCCTCAACCCCGACGGCCGCCTGGCCGCGATCTCCTTCCACTCGCTCGAGGACCGGCGCGTCAAGCGCTTCCTCGCCGATCTCGCGCAGGGGTGCGTGTGCCCGCCCGACCTGCCGGTCTGCGTGTGTGGCCACGAGCCGGAGGCCGAGCTGATCGGCCGCGGCGGCGTCGTCGCCACGCCGGGCGAGATCGCCGCCAATCCGCGGGCCAAGTCCGCCCGCCTGCGGGCGGCAAGGAGAGTCGCATGAGCCGTACCCGTTCCGCAGCCGCCCTTTCCCGCCCGGCGGTTCCGCGCCACCCGCGCCGCGTCAGCGGTCCGGTCGCGCGGCCGGTGCCGGTGCCCGGCCAGCCGCGAGCGCGGACGCCGGTCGCCCAGCCACACAACAGCTTCGGCGCGGCCGTCCGCGCGCTGCCTGACCACCGGCTGCTGGACACGCTGCTGCGCAGCCGCGCGTGGATCTGGCTGCTCGGCATCGCGCTCGGCGGCATCGTCTTCATGCAGGTCTCGCTGCTCGGGATGAACGCCGGGATCGGCCGCGCGGTTTCGCAGTCGACAGAGCTCGAGCATCAGAACGCCCAGCTGCGTGAGACCATCGCCGTGGCCTCCGACGGCAACAAGGTCCGCGACGCCGCGGCCAGCAGCGGCCTGATCGCGCCCGACTCCACCGACGTCGAGTTCCTGCGCGTGCGCGGGGGCATGGACGGCCGCCGGGCGGCCGACCGCATGCAGCCGCCGTCCGACGAGGCCAGGGCGGCGCTCGCCGCCGGCGGCCTGCCGTCCACCACGTCCGCGGCCACGACGACGACCGCCGTCACCCCGACGACGGCGGTGGCGCCGACCACCACGGTGGCGCCGGTCGCCACCAGCGCGCCGGTCACCGCGGCCGCCACCCCCGTCCCGACCGCAGCGGCGCCCGTCGCCACCGCCGCTCCACCAGTCGCTCCGACCGCGCCGCCGACCACATCGGCGAACGGCGCCACCGCGGCACCCTGATGCGCCTCATCGAGCGGCGCGTCGGGTTCGTCTTCCTGCTGTTCCTGCTCGGGCTCGGCTTCGCCGCCACCAAGGCGCTCTGGCTCGGTGTCGTACGCGCCGACACGCTGCGCAGCAAGGCGTCCGTCCAGCAGAAGGCGCAGCTCGTCGTCCCGGCCCGCCGCGGCGCGATCACCGACCGCACCGGCGAGGAGCTCGCGGTCTCGCTGCCGGCCATGAGCGTCGCCGCCACCCCGTACCTGATCCGCGACCCGCTGACCGTCGCCAAGCGGATCGCGCCGATCCTGCGCCGCGATCCCGCCGACGTCCTCCAGGACCTGTCCAAGAAGAACACCGGCTTCGTCTACCTCGCCCGCAAGCTGCCCATGGAGGACGGCAAGCGCCTGCAGGCGATGCACATCGAGGGGCTCGAGTTCATCGAGGAGTCCAAGCGCGAGTACCCGCGCAAGTTCCTCGCCGCCCAGCTGCTCGGCTTCACCGGCACCGACGACACCGGCCTGGCGGGGCTCGAGCAGCAGCACGAGTCCGAGCTGCACGGTGACGACGGGCGCCGCCTGCTCGTCCGGGACGCGCTCGGCGACGCGATCAAGCTCGACGAGGAGCGCCCGGCCCGCGAGGGACACACCCTCAAGCTGACCATCGACGACCGCATCCAGGAGGAGACGGAGAACGTCCTCGCCGCCGTCGGGGCGAAGTTCCGCCCCGCCAAGGGGGCGACGGCGATCGTCATGAACCCACACGACGGTGAGCTGCTCGCCGTGGCCAACTGGCCGCGGATCGACGCCAACTCGCCCGGCGAAGCGCCGGCCTGGGCACGCCAGAACCGCGCGGTGCAGACCTCCTACGAGCCTGGCTCGACCTTCAAGGCCTTCACGATGGCCGGGGCGCTGGAGGACAAGACGGTCACGCCCGACGAGACCTTCCAGCTGCCCGCCCAGATCCAGGTCGCCGACCGGACGATCGGCGAGGCGCACGACGAGGGGTACGGGACCCTGACCGCGTCGCAGATCATCCAGAAGTCGTCCAACGTCGGCACGGTGCAGATCGGCCTGAAGATGGGCGCGACCCGCTTCGACCAGTGGGTGCGGCGCTTCGGCTTCGGCCAGACGACCGGCGTCGACCTGCCCGGCGAGCAGACCGGCATCGTGCTCGCACGCAAGAACTACTCGGACTCGTCGATGGGCAACCTGCCGATCGGCCAGGGCGAGGCGGTCACGCCGATGCAGATGGCGACCGCGTACGCCGCGATCGCCAACGGCGGCATTCTGCGCCCGCCGCGGATCGTCAAGGCCGTCGGCGACGAGTCGACCCCGCTCCCGCAGGGCAAGCGCGTCATCTCCCTGCGGACCTCGCAGCAGCTGCGCACCATGCTCGAGGGTGTCCTCGGCCCGGGCGGCACCGCTTCCGGCGCAGCGATCCCGCCCTATGTGCTCGCCGGCAAGACGGGCACCGCCGAGAAGCCGGACCCTGTGTACGGCGGCTACTCCAAGACGAAGTTCGTCGCGTCGTTCGTGGGCTTCGCGCCCGCCAAGAACCCGCGGCTGCTGACCCTCGTCATGGTCGACGAACCGGTCGGCGACATCTACGGCGGCTCGGTGGCCGCGCCGGCGTGGCGTGACATCATGAGCTTCGCCCTGAACTACCTCAAGATCCCGCCGAAGTGATCGCCGCCTACGCGGCGGCTGCGCCGGGTGACTTCGAGATCGTCGACGCCTCCCGCCTGCGCTGATAGCTGAGGCAAGCAAGCCGACTGGCTCGCGAGGCGCCGCGCTGACATGGTTGCGCCATGGATCGTCGAGGGTGGCTGCTGCTGTGGGCGCTGGCCCTGATCTGGGGCGCCTCGTACCTGTTCATCAAGCTGGGCCTCGAGGACCTCGACCCGGTGTTCCTCGTCTGGTTCCGGCTCGTCCTCGGCGCGGGTGTCCTGCTGATCCTCGCCGCGCAGCGCGGGGCGCTCGCACCTCTCCGGGGCCGCGGACGGTCGCTCGCGGTCCTGGCGCTCATCCAGGTCGCCGTCCCGTTCGTCTCGCTGACCTACGGCGAGGAGCGGATCGCGAGCGGCCTGACCGGCATCCTGGTGGCCGCGGCGCCGATCTTCACCGCGCTCCTCGTCTCCACGGGCGTGACGGGCGAGGCGCGGATCGCGGGCTGGGAGCTGGCGGGGATCCTCGTGGGGATCGTCGGCGTCGCCGTGCTGTTCGGCGTCGACCTGCGCGGCACCGAGGTCGTCGGCGGGCTGATGGTGCTGGCGACGGCGTTCGGCTACGCGGCGGGAGCGCTGTACCTGCGCAAGCGCTTCCAGGGCGTTCCGCCGCTGGGTGTCGCAGCGGGATCGATGAGCGTCAGCTCGATCCTCGTGCTGCCCGTGGCGCTCACGCAGCTGCCGGGCTCCGTGCCGGACCTGGGGGCGATCAGCGCGGTCGCCGTCCTCGGCGTCTTCGGGACGGGCATCGCCTTCTGGATCTTCTACACGCTGATCAGCACGTACGGCGCGGCGCGCGCGTCCGTCGTCGCCTATCTGGCCCCGGGCTTCGCGGTCGGCTACGGCGCGCTCTTCCTCGACGAGCCCGTCAGCGGCGCGGCGGCGGGCGGCCTCGTGCTGATCCTGCTCGGTTCGTGGCTCGCCGCCGAGGGCCGGGCGCCGTGGGCGCCCAAAGTCGTCCCCGCCCCGACGTAAGCTTCATTCCTATGCGCCTGGGCGAGCTGCTCCCCGGGGCGGCCGCCGACGTCGAGGTCGCGGATCTCGCCTTCGACAACCGCGTGGTCCGGCCCGGCACGTTGTTCTTCTGCGTGCCCGGCTTCACACGCGACGGGCACGACTTCGCTCCGGACGCGGTGGCGCGCGGGGCGGCGGCGCTGGTCGTCCAGCGGCCGCTCGGGCTCGGAGTCCCCGAGGTGCGGGTGGACGACGTCCGCGCCGCGATGGCGACCGTGGCGGCGCGCTTCGCCGGGGATCCGACCGCGACGCTGCGGGTCGTCGGCGTCACGGGCACGAACGGCAAGACGACGACCGCGTTCATCCTGCGGTCGCTGCTGGAAGCGGCGGGCGTGCAGACCGGGCTGCTCGGGACCGTGAAGTCGGTGGTCGGCGGCGCCGAGGCCGAGGTCAAGCACACCACGCCGGAGGCGATCGACCTGCAGCGGACGTTCGCGGCGATGCTGGCCGGCGGCGACACCGTCTGCGCCATGGAGGTCTCCTCACACGCGCTCGAACTGCGGCGCGCGGACGCGATCCACTGGGCGGCGGCCATCTTCACCAACCTCACCCAGGACCACCTCGACTTCCACCCCGACATGGAGGCCTACTTCCAGGCCAAGCGGCGGCTGTTCGAAGCCGCCCCCGTCCGCATCGTCAACCGCGACGACGCCTCCGGCCGTCGGCTCGCCGAGGAGTTCGGGGCCATCACGGTCGGCCTGGAGCCCGGGGCCGACTACGGCCCGGAGCGCCTCGAGGGCGTCCGGCTGCCGCTGCCCGGACGCTTCAACGAGCTCAATGCGCTCGGCGCGATGGCCGCGGTCGAGGCGCTCGGGATCACCGTGCCCGCGAGCGCGCTGTCGCAGGTGTCGCTCGTGCCGGGTCGCTTCGAGCCCGTCGACGCCGGCCAGCCGTTCACGGTCGTCGTCGACTACGCGCACACGCCAGACTCACTGGAGAACGTGCTGGGCGCCGCCCGCGAGCTGACCGCAGGGCGCGTGCTGTGCGTGTTCGGCTGCGGCG
The DNA here is from genome assembly GCA_963740765.1 of uncultured Solirubrobacteraceae bacterium. Lineage (GTDB taxonomy): Bacteria > Actinomycetota > Thermoleophilia > Solirubrobacterales > Solirubrobacteraceae > DATLGB01. The sequence goes on from CAVUFN010000001.1 coordinate 41,165, forward strand.
GGGACCGCGACCAGGGCAAGCGGCCGCTGATGGGCGAGATCGCGGGCCGGCTGTCCGACGTCCCCATCGTCACCTCCGACAACCCGCGCTCGGAGGACCCGGAGGCGATCCTGGACATGATCGAGGCGGGGATGGAGGGCGTCCTGCACGAGCGCCACGTCGACCGGCGGGTCGCGATCGAGCGCGCCGTCGCGTTCGCGGATCCGGGCGACGTCGTTCTGATCGCCGGCAAGGGCCACGAGCTGGGGCAGGAGTTCGCGGGCGGGCGGACGGAGCCGTTCGACGACCGGGCCGTCGCCCGCGAGGCGCTGCGCGCGCTGGTGCGCTCTTGACCCTCGCCGACGACGCCGGCGCCGACCTCGTCCGCGACGCCCCGGGCGCGCCGACGGGCTTCTCCATCGACTCCCGGGCGGTCCAGCCGGGTGATCTCTTCATCGGGCTGGTCGGCGAGCATGCCGACGGCAGCGAGTACGCCGCGGCGGCGTTGGCAGCAGGCGCGTGGGGCGTGCTGATCGCCCCCGGCGCGGTCCCGCCCGGGGATGGCGCGGTGCTGACGTCCTATTCGCCGCTCGTCTCCCTGCAGGCGCTCGCCCGCGCGCACCGGCGCCGGCTCGGGGCGCAGGTGATCGGCATCACGGGCTCGGTGGGGAAGACGTCGACCAAGGACCTGCTGCGGGCGATGCTCGCGCCCCAGCGCCGCGTGCACGCGTCGCGCGCCAACTTCAACACGGAGATCGGGCTGCCCCTGGAGGTCCTGCGCGCGCCGCCGGACACGGAGGTGCTCGTGCTGGAGATGGGGATGCGCGGGGCGGGGCAGATCGCCGAGCTGGCCGCGATCGCCGAGCCCGACGTCGGGGTCGTCACCGCGATCGGGGCGGTGCACCTGGAGCTGCTCGGGTCGATGGAGGCGATCGCGCGCACGAAGGCCGAGCTGCTGCAGCACGTCCGGGTGGCGGTCGTCCCGGCCGGCGAGTCACGGCTCGATCCCTACCTCCCCGCGGGGGTCGAGGTCGTCCGGTTCGACGACGACGTCGGGTCGGTCGAGCTGGGGTGGGCGGGCCGAATTCCCGCCCACATGCGCCGCAACGCGGCCGCGGCCGTGGCAGCGGCACGAGCGGTCGGAGTGGAACCGTCCGGTCCCGTCGAGGTGGAGCTGTCGGCCATGCGCGGTCAGGTGCGTGAGCTCGGGGACGGCGTCACCGTCATCGAGGACTGCTACAACGCCAACCCGCTGTCCATGCGCGCCGCCCTCGACGACCTCGCTCAGCAGTCCCCGGCCGGCCGCCGCGTCGCGGTGCTCGGCGACATGCTCGAGATCGGGCCGACCGAGGTGGCCGAGCACGAGGCGATCGGCGCCCACGCCGCCGCCTCCGGGGTCGAGGTGCTGGTGACCGTCGGGCCACTGGCCGCCGCGATGGCGGAGCCGTTCGGCGGCCGGACGCTGATCGCGCGCGACGCCGCCGAGGCGGCGACGCTCGTCCGCGACCTGGTCGCGCCGGGTGACCTCGTCCTGGTCAAGGCGTCACGGGGCGTCCGGCTCGAAGCCGTCACGGAAGCGCTGGCGGCCTGATGGGCGAGGTCCTGGTCGGCGGCACCGCCTCGCTGCTCATCTGCGTCTTCCTGTCGCCCAAGTTCATCGAGTTCCTGCGGCTCAAGGAGTTCGGCCAGTACATCCGCGAGGACGGGCCGCAGGAGCATCACGCCAAGGCGGGCACGCCGACGATGGGCGGACTGATCATCTTCACGGCCATCACCATCCCGTTCCTGTTCCTCGTCTTCACGGAGGAGAACCCGGGGCCGGACCGGTCGCGGGCGCTGGGCGTGGTCGCCGTCGCGCTCGCGTGCGCCGCGCTGGGCTTCGCCGACGACTACACGAAGATCATCAAGAAGCGCTCGCTCGGCCTGCGCGGACGGACGAAACTGCTGGTCACGGTGCTGATCTCGATCGGGCTGTGGCTGATCGCGCGCGAGGCCGCCGACCTGCCGGATGAGCTCCGGCTGCACATCGTCGACGCCACCGTCCCGGTGGGGTGGTTCTACCCCGTCGTCATCTACCTGGTGCTGGCGGGGACGACATCGGCAGTCAACCTCACCGACGGGCTGGACGGGCTCGCGGCGGGATCCACGGCGATCGTCCTGCTCGCCTACATCGCGATCACCTTCGCGACGGGCCTGACGTCGCTGGCGCTGGCGGCCGGGTGTCTCGTCGGGGCCTGCGTCGGGTTCCTGTGGTTCAACTCGTTCCCGGCCTCGATCTTCATGGGGGACACGGGCTCGCTGGGGCTCGGCGGCGCGGTCGCCGCGATGGCCGTGATGACCCGCACCGAGCTGCTGCTGATCATCATCGGCGGGATCTTCGTCATCGAAGCGCTGTCGGTGCTGATCCAGGTGTTCTGGTTCCAGACCCGCGGCAAGCGCGTCTTCCTGATGGCGCCGATCCACCATCACTTCGAGCTGCAGGCCTGGTCGGAGACGAAGATCATCCTGCGCTTCTGGATCGTGGCCGCCGTGCTGGCCGCGATCGGCTTCACCGTGTACCAGCAGTCGCTCCCTTCGTGACGATTCACGCACGGCTCTGCGAAGAGTCCACGGCACCCGGCTGAAGCCGGCCCGCGCCGACATACGTTCGCCCTCCAATCGTCAAACGCGAAGCGGAGGAACCGATGGACGTCGAACAGATGAAGCAGATCGTGAGCGCGATCCCGGAGGGTCACTGGGCCAGCTACGGGGACATCGCCCGCGGCGCCGGCGGCACGGACCTGCACGCCCGCGCCCTCAACGGCCGCTTCATCCGCGGCGAGGTCGCGGGCGCCCACCGCGTGCTGAAGGCGGACGGCACCGTCGGCGGCACGGCCCTGGGTGACCCCGCCGCCGTGCGCCGCCGGCTGGAGGCCGAGGGCCTCGAGTTCAGCGGCGGCCGCGCCGACCCCGAGCGCCGCTGGCGCCCGGGCGACCCGGCGCCGGCCAACGGCAGACATTGAGGGAGGGGCTCGGGCGGCATCCGAGCCTCGTGCGCCCGCAGTTGCGTCCTCCCGCCGCCGCATACTGAGCGGATGCGCCGCCCGCCCCTCCCCGACGGCCCGTTCCTCGTGGTCGGGTTGAAGCGCTCCGGGATCGCGGTGGCGAAGGCGCTGCTGGCGACCGGCGCGCAGGTGCGGGGTACGGACGCGGGGGCGGTGGACGTGACCGGGCTCGAGGGCGTCGAGGTCCGCGCGCCGGACAGCGGCATCGACCTGCTGCCCGGGACGAGGACCGTCGTCAAGAGCCCGGGCGTGCCGCAGACCGCGCCGGTGATCGTGGCGGCGCGGGAGCGCGGGGTCCCGGTGGTCGGCGAGGTGGAGGTGGCGTGGCGGCTGCTGGCGCAGGAGTGGATCGCCGTCACCGGCTCGAACGGGAAGACGACGACGACGGAGTGGATCGGGCACATCCACCGCGAGGCGGGGCTGCCCGTGCGGGTGGCGGGGAACGTCGGGACAGCGGTGTCGACGCTGACCACGGAGGCGCTCGACCCGGCGACGACGATCGTCTGCGAGACGTCGTCGTTCCAGCTCGAGGACACCGCGCTGTTCGCGCCGGAGGGAGCGGTGCTGCTCAACCTCACGCCGGACCACCTCGACCGGCACGGGACCTTCGCGGCCTACACGCAGGCCAAGCTCCAGGTCTTCGCGCGCCAGGGCAACGATGGGGTGGCGGTGGCGCCGCTCGGCCTCGGCGTCGAGGACCTCGGCGGCTGCGCCCGGCGGGTCTGCTTCGGCGACGGTCCCGGCGCGGAGCTGCAGGACCGCGCCGGCCAGCTGTGGTGGGACGAGGAGCCCCTGCTCGCCACCGACGCGATCGGCCTGCCGGGCCGGCACAACCGCCAGAACGCCATGGCGGCGGCGGCGATCACGCTCGCCCGAGGGGTCGACCCGGCCGCCGTGGCCGCCGGCCTGACGACGTTCGCCGGGGTCGCGCACCGGCTGGAGCTCGTCGGGACGAAGGACGGGGTCCGCTACGTCAACGACTCGAAGGCGACGAACACGGACGCCGCCGTCACCGGCCTCGAGAGCTTCCCCGGCGGGGTGCACGTCATCCTCGGCGGCCGCGGGCTCGGCGCCGAGCTCGACGCGCTCGTGGCGGCGGTGCGGCAACGAGCGACCGCGGCGTACCTGATCGGCGAGGACGCGCCCCGGCTCGCCGCCGCGCTCGACGGGGTCAGGGTGGTCGACGCGGGCGACCTGGAGGCCGCGGTCGCGGCGGCGACGAAGGCGGCCCGGCCGGGGGAGGCGATCCTGCTCAGCCCGGCGGCCAAGAGCTTCGACCAGTACGCCGACTTCGAGGCTCGCGGCGACCACTTCCGCGCGCTCGCCCGTGCCGCGGGTGCGCGGTAGCGGGCACCCCGCTCGGCTGCCCGCCACCGCTCACTTGGGCTGAGGGCGCTCCTCGCCGGGCCACTCGCCCTGGCTGCGCGCGAACGCGTGCCGGAGGCCGTGATCGACGCCGCCCTTGACCAGGCGCTGGATCGCGCCCTGCAGGACCAGGCTGCCGACGAGCTGGTAGCCGCTGATCTCCCGGTGCTTGGGATCAGGCGGCTCTTCGTCGATGATCTTGCCCCAGACCTTCACGAAGATCTTGTTGGCGAGGATGCCGGCCAGCAGGCCGGCGATGACGCTGACCGGGGTGAAGGCCTTGGCCATCAGTTGCCCCTCCGCCGCCAGACGATCAGCAGGACCAGCAGGGCGGCCGCGGCGGCGAACGGCGCCGGGTTGCGCTTCGCCGTCCCGACGGGATCGGACTTGACCTCCTGGGCGGTGGCGTGGGCGTCCGCCTTGACCGCATCGACCTTCTCCTGCGCGCGGCCCTTGACGTCCGTCTTGGCGCCGAGCGCCTCCACGGTCTCGCCGAGCTCCTCACGGGTCTGCTCGATCTCCTCCCGGATCTCGTCCGGGGTCTTGGTCTGTTCCTGGTCGCTCATCGCGCGTTCCTTCCGGCCTGGGCGCTCGTCTTGATGGTGTCCGTGTCCTGCTTGATCGACGCGATCGCCCGCTCGGGAGCGGGCGGCGTCGCCTCCTGCACCCTGTTCTTGCCCTGCAGGGCCAGGACCGCGGCGACCGCGCCGAGCACGAGTGTGACGATCAGCGCCGAGAGCCAGGCGGCGAGCCCGATCTCGGTCAGCACGAGGATGATCGTGGCCAGCAGCGCGCCGACCATGTAGAAGGCGGTCACGCCGGCGCCGCCGAACATGCCGGCGCCGATCCCGGCCTTCTTGCCCTTCTCGGAGACCTCGGCCTTGGCGAGCGCGATCTCCTGCGAGACGAGCGTGCTCATCTGCTGCGACAGCTGCTTGAGCAGCTCAGCGGTCGGCGCGCCGTCGCCGCTCGTGGGGGTTCGGGACGGGTCGGACATCGGTTCCTCCATCAGGTGCTCTGCTTCGGTTTGGGAGTGTCGCGCGGCTCGAGCTGGATCTCCTGATCGGCTCGCGGCACGCCGGCATCGAGCTCCACCGAGCGCTCGCGCTCGGCGTTGAGCTCCATTCCGAGGAGCAGGACGACGTTGGTGATCCAGACCCACACGAGCAAGGCGACGAAGCCGCCCAGCGTGCCGTAGGTCTTGTTGTACGAGCCGAAGTTGGCGACGTAGAAGGCGAACAGGGCCGAGGCGATGATCCACAGCACGACGGCGACGATCGCGCCGACGCTGACGAACTTGAACGCGGGCATCTTCACGTTGGGCGAGAAGTGGAACAGGACGCTGAACATGAACATCACGACGACCAGCAGCACGGGCCACTTGGCGATGCTCCAGACGTCCACGGCGGTCCCGCCGATCCCGAGGGGACCCGCGACCGCTTCGACGACCGGGCCGGTGAGGACGACGGACAGCAGGACCAGGGCGAGCAGCAGGACCATGATCAGCGTGACCAGGATCTGCAGCGGCTTGAGCTTGAAGAACCCGCGGCCCTCCGGCGTCTCCCACACGACGTTGGACGCGCGCATGAACGCGCCGATGTAGGCCGACGCGGAGTTGAGCGCCAGCAGCAGGCCGATCACGAACGCGATGCCGGAGGCGGACTTGGCCTTGGCGACGGACTCGAACGGCTTCGCCGCGGTGTCGGAGCCGGTGATGTTGGTGACGATGTCCGTGATCGTCTTGGTCGTCTTGACGGGATCGCCGACGAGGCCGACCAGCGAGACGAGTGCGATCAGGGCGGGGAACAGCGCGAGCAGGCCGTAGTAGGTGAGGGCGGCCGCCCAGTCGGTCATGTTGTCCTCGCTGAACTCCTTGAACGCGCGCTTGATGGTGGCGAACAGGCCGGTATCGGGGTCGACCCCCGTCGGCGAGTAGTCAGCGCGTGGGCTGCGCGGGAACTCGCGATCGTCTGTCGTTGAATCTGCCATCTGGGACAAGCTTCCTGCCGAAGTGGGACATCGCCGCGACAGTTCGCCGGGGTGTGGGTGCGCTAACCGGATCGCAGGTGGGACAAACCGGAACGCTGGAAGCCTGTTCGACCCGGGACATGGGTAGCGTCGCGGCGATGGCCGAGCCGGTCCGCACCCGCGCCGATGCCCAGGCCAGTCGCGCCCGCATCCTCACCGCCGCGGCGGCGCTCGCCCCCGATGGCCACGTCAGCATGACCGAGCTCGCCGCAGCCGCGGGCGTGGGCCGCTCGACGCTGTACCGGCACTTCCCGTCGCGGGAGGCGCTGCTGGACGGCCTCGCCGCCGACGCCTCGACGGTCGAAGGGCTGCCGTTCCAGCCGCCGGGCCGCCTCGGCCGCCCCGAAGCGTCGGCGGTCGACGTGATCCACGTGCTCGACGAGGTCCCGCCGCACCTGATCGGGGACCAGTTGGTGGCGGAGGCTCGCCGCGTCTCCGGGGTGGCGGTCGCCCTCTACGTCGTCGACCTCGACGGCTCGCGGCTGCTGCGCCTGGCCGGGACGGCGGACTTCCCGGAGGAGCTCGAGGCCCCGCCCGCGCTCGGGCCGGAGATCGTCCCCGAGGGGCTGCCCGCGTTCTACGCGCGCCTGCGGGAGACCCTGCCCCGCTGCGCGGTCGCGCCCCTGTGGCTGCGCGGCCGCGTGATCGGCCTGATGCTGAGCGTGGGGGAGCCGGCGACGGCGCTCGACGACGTCGCCAAGCAGGGCGCCGCCGCCCTGGCGCTCGCGGGCGACTACACCGACTTCCTGGAGGCGGCCCGCCGGCGCAAGCCCACCACCGCCGCCGCCGAGGTGCAGCTCGCGCTGCTCCCGGCGCGCGTCGCGCGCGTCAGCGGCGCCCAGATCGCCGGTGGCCTGCTGCCCAGCTACGCGGTCGGGGGCGACTGGTTCGACTACGTCGAGAACCGCGACGGTGTCTGGCTGGCCATCGCGGACGCGAGGGGGACCGGTGCGGCGACCGCCGGGGTGAGCGCCGCCGTCCTCGGCGCCCTGCGCGCCGCCCGCCGCAGCGGCCGCGACCTCGCCGGCGCGGTGCAGGCGATGGACGAGGTCGTCGCGAGCCTCGCCGGCGAGGACGTCACGGCGCTGGTCGCCCGCTGGCACGCGCCGACGGCGACGCTCGCCTGGATCAACCGCGGCCATCCGCCCGGTCACGTCGTCGATCCGGACGGCCGCATGACCGAGCTCGACGGGCCGGTCGGCACCGCCCTCGGGGACGGCTCGGCGGGCGAGGTGGCCACGGTGGTGCTCGACCCCGGCGACCGGCTCGTCCTGGTCACGGAGGGCATCACCGGCCGCCGCACCGAGACGGGCACCTTCGGGATCGAGGGCCTGCGCGCGGCGGTCACCGGCCCGATCACCGCGGCGGCGACGGCGATGGCGGTGCAGCAGGCCGTCGCCGATTGCTGGAGGGAGCCGCTGGAGGACGACGCCTGCCTGATCGTCCTCGCCGTGGACTAGCCGCGGTTGTGATTGACGACCTCGACGTTGTGACCGTCGGGGTCGAGCACGAAGGCGCCGTAGTAGCCCGGGTGGTAGATCGGCCGCTCGCCGGGCGCGCCGTTGTCGGGGGCACCGGCGGCGAGCGCCGCCGCGTGGAAGGCGTCGACCGTCGCGTCGTCGGCGGCCGGGAAGGCGAGGTGGAGGTGCTCGGAGATGGCCCCGCCCTCGACGAGGCTGAAGGTCGCCTTCGGCCCGCGGAAGCGCACGTAGCCCGGCTCCTCGTGGTGAACCGTGAAGCCGGTCTGGGGCGCGATCGCCTCGTAGAACGCGCGTGAGGCAACGAGGTCGCCCACCCGCAGCCAGACGTGGTCGACGAGGCTCCCGGCGACGGCGTTGGGGTGCGTGCACGCCTCGATCGAGTTGCCCTCGGGGTCGAGCAGGAAGCCGCCGTAGTAGCCCTCGCCGTAGTGCGCCCGCGGCCCGGGCGCCCCGTCGCTCTGAAGCCCGGCGGCGACGCCGGCCTGCCAGAACGCGTTGACGATCTGGGCCGTCGGCGCCACCAGCCCGACGTGGACGTTGCGGGTCAGCGGCTCGCCCTGCGCGTAGCCGAAGTCGTCCCACTCGAGGAACTGGCCACCGGCCGGATGCTCGCCGAGCGCGGCGATGGCGGCGGTGAACAGGCGGCCGGTGTGGGCGGCGTCGGCGGTGCGCAGCGTGACGTGGTCGAACATCGCGGTGTCAGGGGTGGGAGGCGGGGCTGAATAAAAGCAGGAACGTCCGACGCACCCGCGAAGCTCGCCTGGATGGCCGCAGCCAGTCGCCGCCGCTCCCCTGCCCAGCAACCCCTCGAGCACCGGCTGCTGCTGACGGCGACGTTCTGCCTGCTCGCCGGCGGCGCGGTCATGGTGTATTCGGCTTCGTCCGCGCGGACCCTCCTGGAGGGTCACGGCAACGGGACGACCTACCTGGTCAAGTACCTCGCGTACGGGTTCGTCGGCCTGATCGCCATGCACCTGCTGTCCCGGCACGGGCTCGAGGCCGTGCGGCGCCTCACGCCGATGCTGCTCATCGCCGCCTTCGTGATGCTGCTCGCGGTGCTGATCCCCGGGGTCGGCGTGAACATCAACGGCGCCCGCCGCTGGCTCGGCGCCGGCCCGTTCCAGTTCCAGCCGTCCGAGATCATGAAGCTGGCGCTCGTGCTGCACGCCGCCGCGGTGATCGCCGCGCGCCCGCGACTGACGCGCGACCTGCGCAAGCTCGCCGGTCCGGTGCTCGGGCCGGGGGCGGCGGCCGTCCTGCTCATCTTCATGCAGCCCGACCTGGGGACAGCGCTGGTGATCTCCTTCACCCTCGCGTCGATGCTGCTGGTGGCCGGCGTGCCGATCCGCCACCTGCTCGTCGTGGCCGGCATCGGCGCCTTCCTGATCGCCTGCTTCGCCATTCTCGAGCCCTACCGGCGCGACCGGCTGACCGCCTTCATCAACCCGTGGGCGCACTCGGACACGATCGGCTTCCAGTCGGTCCAGGGCCAGATCGCGATCGGGTCCGGCGGGGTCTTCGGGGTCGGCCCGGGGCAGTCGGTCCAGAAGATCTTCTACCTCCCCGAGGCGCACACTGACTTCATCCTCGCGGTCATCGGCGAGGAACTGGGCGCGGCGGGGATCGCCTGCCTGCTCTTCCTGTACGGCATGATCGCGTATGCCGGTCTGCGGACCGCGAAAGCGGCGAAGGGCGTTTACGCGAAGCTTCTCGCCGCCGGACTCACCTCCCTGATCCTGTGCCAAGCCCTTCTCAACGTCTACGCCGTCCTCGGTCTCGCCCCGCTCACGGGCGTGCCGCTGCCCTTCATCTCGTCCGGCTCGACCTCGCTGATCGTGCTGCTGTGCTCGATGGGGCTGCTGCTCAACATCGCCGGCGGCGGGTCGGCGCACCTGCAGGCGGTGAGCGGTGAAGGTCGTGATCGCAGCCGGAGGGACGGCGGGTCACGTGGTGCCGGCGATCGCAGTCGCCGACGCGCTGCGGGCTGAGGGCGCCGACGTCGTCTTCGTCGGTGGCGAGCGGGCCGAGGCCGAGCTCGTCCCCGCCGCCGGCTATGAGCTCGAGCCCATCCGCGTGGAGGGCATCAGCCGCTCCAACCCGGTGAAGGCCGCGCGCGCGGTGCTCAAGGCGGGCGCGGCGCTCGGCAGCGCGCGGACGATCCTGCGGCGCCACCGCCCGGACGCGGTCCTGGGCGGGGGCGGCTACGTCGCCGGGCCCGTCGGCCTGGCGGCGGTCCTGAAGCGCATCCCGCTCGTGCTCACGGAAGCCGACTCGCACCTGGGCGTCACGAACCGCCTGCTCGCCCCGCGGGCCGCGCGCGTGTGCCTGGGCTTCCCGATCGAGGGCCGGGACGGCAAGCGCTACCTCGTCACCGGCCGGCCGGTCCCGCCGCGCGACGAAGACCGCGCGGGCGCCCGGGCGCGGTTCGGCATCGGCGACGACGAGCTGTGCGTGCTCGTGTTCGGCGGCTCCCTGGGGGCGCGGTCGATCAACGAGGCGGCCGTGACCGCGTTCGCGGACGCGCCGTTCCGCGTCCTGCACGTCGCCGGGCGGCGTGACTTCGCGTCGCTGGAGGCCCCGAACGATCGCTACGACCTGCGCGACTTCGTGTCCCCGTTCGGCGCGGCCCTGGCCGCGGCCGACCTCAGCGTGGCCCGCGCCGGCGGCTCGATCTTCGAGCTGGCGCAGTACGGGCTGCCGGCGGTGCTCGTCCCGTACCCGCATGCGAGCGCGGACCACCAGACGGCCAACGCCCGCTGGATGGAGCGCGCCGGCGCGGCCGTGGTCATCCCCGACGGCGAGCTGACCGGGACCCGGCTGGCGCGCTGCGTCGCCGAGCTGGTCTCCGACCCGAACCGGCTCGCCGCCATGGCCGCGGCCTCGCGCAACCTGGCGCGGCCCGACGCCGCCGCCACGATCGCACGGGAGATCGTGGCTGCGGTCAAGCGACCAGGCTGACCGTCCACGAGCCTGGGTATGGGCGCGTCGCGCTCTCCTCCGGCCGACCGTGGCGTGCGGGATAGCCTGCCGCCCGTCGTGAACGGGCGCAAGCTGCACTTCGTGGGGATCGGCGGCGCCGGCATGTCCGGCCTCGCACTCATCGCCCATCAGCTCGGGGCAAGCGTGACCGGGTCCGACCGCGCGGCGGGCGGCCCGTACATCCAGCGGCTGCGGGCGGCGGGCATCGAGCCGGCCGTGGGGCACGCGGCGAGCAATGTCCCCGACGGCGCCGAGGTCGTGTACTCGACCGCCGTCGGCCCGGAGAACCCCGAGCGCCGCGAACCCGAACTGCACCGGGCCGACTTCCTCGCCGAGCTCACCACGCTCAAGCCCGCCATCTGCATCTCGGGCACCCACGGCAAGACGACGACCACGAGCATGGTCGTCCACGCGCTGCTCGCCCTGGGGCTGGATCCGGCCTACAGCGTCGGGGGGGAGGTGCGCACGACGGGCACCAACGCGGCGTGGGGGGACGGGCCGTGGTTCGTGGTCGAGGCCGACGAGTCCGACCGATCGCTGCTGAAGCTGCATCCGCGGATCGCGGTGGTCACCAACGCGGAGCTGGACCACCACGCGACGTACGGGTCGCTTCGGGACGTGCTCGAGACGTTCGCGGAGTTCACCGGGAAGGCCGAACGGGTGGTGGTGCCCGAGGCACTGAGGGAGGCTCTCGGGGGCGTGGCGTACGAGCGCTCGGACGTCGATCTCTCGGTGCCCGGAGAGCACAACCGCCTCAACGCGGGCGCGGCGCTGAAGGCGCTGGAGCTCGCGGGGGTGGACGTGGACGCCGCGGGCGCGTCACTGCGCGACTTCATCGGGGCCGGGCGGCGGTTCGAGGAACTGGGCGTGACCGCGTCGGGCGCGCGCGTGGTCGACGACTACGCCCACCACCCGACGGAGGTCGCCGCGACGATCGCCGCCGCGCGCGAGCAGGCACCGCGCCGGGTGGTCGCCGTCTTCCAGCCGCACCTGTTCTCGCGCACCGAGGCCGAGGCGACGGGCTTCGGTCGCGCGCTGGCCGCGGCCGACCTCCCCGTCGTCACAGGCATCTACCCCGCCCGCGAGCGCCAGGAGGACTTCCCGGGCGTCACCGGGCTGCGCGTCGCCGAGGCGGCCGCGGACGCCGGCGCGCCCGTGGTCTGGATGCCGACGCTCGAGGACGCCGAGCGCTTCCTGACACCACGCCTGCGCGCCGGGGACCTCGTCCTCACCCTCGGCGCGGGCAACGTCGACGGCCTCGGCCACCGCCTCCTCGCCACCTGATCCGCCGGCCGTGTCGCCTGGCGGTGGCCATATCCACCGCCAAGCGAGAAGGGCTGTGGGGAGGAGGGTGGGGCGGGCCGTCGAACCGCTCGACATGGAGCGTGTCGCCCGAGTCGCCACCGCCGTGCGGATCCCCGTGCTTCCGTGGCGCCCCATCCTCTCTCTCCTCGCGGCAGTGCTCGTCCTAGGCGGCGGTTGGACGGTGGTGAGGGACCTCGGCGTGTTCCAGATCAACCGCGTCGAGGTCATCGGTCTCTCCACCAACGAGGCGCCCGCGGTCCGGCGCGCGCTGGAGACCGCCGCGACGAGCATGACGACCCTCCACCTCGATCGCCGCGCGCTGGACGAGGCGGTCGCCGAGTTCTCCTCCGTCGCCGCCCTGCGCGTGCAGACCGACTTCCCCCACGGCGTCTCCATCGAGGTCACCGAGCGTGAGCCGGTCGCCGCGGTCGACCTCGCCGGGCAGATCGTCCCCGTCGGGGCCGGTGGGCGGCTGATGCGCGGCGTGACGCCCAAGGACAAGCTGCCCGTGCTGCACGCCACGCGCCTCGCGCCGGGCGGCCGCCTCACCGACCCGAACGCGCTCGCTGCCGTCGGCGTCCTCGCCGCGGCGCCCGCTCCGCTCCGCTCCAAGATCAGCCGCATCTGGTCCTCCAAGAAGGGTCTGACGCTGGACATGCGCGCCGGCCCGCAACTGTTCTTCGGCACCGCGACCCGCCCGGTGGCCAAGTGGACGGCGACCGCACGGGTGCTCGCGGAGCCGTCCTCGGCCGGCGCGGTCTACCTCGACGTGCGCGTTCCCGAGCGGGTCGCCGCGGGCGGCCTGGGCACCGCTCCGACGGGGATCGACGAGTCACTCGCCGTCGATCCCGCCAACACTCAAGCTCTGCCTGAGAGTACGACGACTCTCAACCCATAGTCGAGACTTAGGCTTCGTGCAACGACCCTTGCGCGACTCGGGTCGCGTTGCACGATGCGCCGAAAGCCCCTACCGTGCGGGGAAATCGAGCGCCTAGCACCGAACGCGAAACGCTCAACAATGACTTGAGGTCCGGACAGATCCCATGGAAGCCACAGGCAGCTATCTCGCAGTGATCAAGGTCGTCGGTGTCGGCGGTGGTGGCACCAACGCGGTCAACCGCATGATCGACGCAGGGCTCTCCGGCGTGGAGTTCATCGCTGCGAACACCGATGCCCAGGCGCTCCAGATGACGGACGCCGACATCAAGCTCAACGTCGGGCACCAACTCACCAAGGGTCTCGGGGCGGGCGCCAACCCGTCGATCGGACAGGGTGCCGCGCAGGAATCGCGCGATGACATCAAGGAAGCGCTCAAGGGCGCGGACATGGTGTTCGTCACCGCCGGCGAGGGTGGCGGCACCGGCACGGGCGCCGCGCCCGTGATCGCCGAGATCGCCAAGCACGAGATCGGCGCCCTCACCGTCGGCGTGGTGACCCGGCCGTTCGAGTTCGAGGGCACCCAGCGCTCGCGCCAGGCCGGCGACGGCATCGACCGCCTGCGCGAGCAGGTCGACACGCTGATCACGATCCCGAACGAGAAGCTGCTGTCGATCGTCGAGCGGCGGACGAGCATCCTCGACGCCTTCCGGATGGCGGACGATGTGCTGCGCCAGGGTGTCCAGGGCATCACCGACCTCATCACGATCCCCGGCCTCATCAACCTCGACTTCGCCGACGTCCGCACGATCATGCAGGACGCGGGCAGCGCGCTGATGGGCATCGGCACCGCGTCCGGCGAGTCGCGGGCGGCCGAGGCGGCCAAGATGGCGATCTCGAGCCCGCTGCTGGAGGAGTCCGTCGAGGGCGCCACCGGCATCCTGCTCAACATCACCGGCCCGCGCGACCTCGGCCTCTTCGAGGTCAACGAGGCGGCGGAGATCATCCACTCGGCGGCCGACGCCAACGCGAACATCATCTTCGGCTCCGTCATCGACGACGGCATGCAGGACGAGATCCGCGTGACGCTGATCGCCACCGGCTTCGACATGACCGGCGCACCGAGCGCCGGCTACCGGCCGACGACCGCCTCCCGCGGCGACGACCGCGGCGGCTCAGGTCGCCGCTCCGGCCGGGGCCAGGGCCCGCCCGACCGCGGCCCGCGCGTCTCGGACCGCGACCGCTCGTCACTCGAGATCTCCGACGACGACATCGACATCCCGCCCTTCCTCCGTTAGGGGGAGGGCGGCGCCGCCGCCGGCAGCACGATCCTCCGGCTGCTGCAGCCGAACGTGCCGTCGGCGGCCGTCGCCGTGAAGCGGATGAAGGCCGCCTCCGGCGTGGCGGCCTGGACGACCTGCTCGGGCAGCCCGTAGGTCACGGCGTCGCCCCGTGCCGGGAGCGTGAGCGCGAGGTCCCGGTCGGTGGGCGTGACCGGAGCGCCGGACGCGTCCATCCACTCGACGCGGGCGCGCACGGTCACCGGCGTGCCACCCGGCGTGTCCGGAGCGTCGTTGGTGATCCGCAGCACGGGGCGATAGACCTGCCCGGCCACCGGGCCCTGCGGCAGGTTGCCGACCCCGCAGCCGACCGTCGCCGGCGGCGCCACCGGCACGGGCACGTCCGCGGCCGCCTGCCGGGTCGTGGCGATCCGGGTCAGGCGGTGGTAGACCGCGCTCGGGTCCGTGATCTCGGTGCTGCGGTAGTTGCCGACCTTGAAGTCCATCGCCCAGTCGACGACCCCGCGGCTCGAGGAGAACATCGTCGCGCCCCGGAAGGTGTCGTCCGCGGTGCCGTCGACCGCGCCGTTGGGGCTGCTCGCCTCGTCGACCGGGCGGCCGTCGAGCCACAGGCGCACGTACCCGAGATCCGGCCGGTGACTCAGGCTGAGCTCTACGACGAGGTCGGCCCACCGTCCCCGGGGCGTGGGGAACTGGGCCAGCGCCTGCGGGCGGATGCCGACGCCGTTGACCTGCTGGCGCAGGACGACGATCGTGGACTCGCCGCGCTCGCCCAGGGTCTCCACGGACAGCGGCGACGAGCCCGGCGTGTGCGGCTGGTGCCACTGGGCGAAGGTCGTGTAGCCGCCGGTCTCGGGGAAGTCCCGGCCGACGCCGAACGACAGGTGGTAGAAGCGCAGCTCACCCTGCTCGACCGGCTCGCCCCTGGCGTAGGCCCGTTCCCCGAGCAGCGTGCGGTTGCGGATCCCGATCTCACAACGATCGCCGCCGCCGGCCGCGGTCCCGCGGTCGCCCTGATGCACCTCGAAGCGCCCGACGTCGACCCCGTCGTCGGACAGCCCACTCGCGGCATCCACGCGCCCGTTGGTGAGGCTGTACCCGGTGTTGCGGCAGGCCCGCGCGTCCCACGGGCCGTCGGGGTCGACCGGGAAGGTCTGGTCGTAGCCGCTGTAGTTGGCGCGTGCCGTATAGCGGCTCAGCGACGCGAGCAGGTCCGGGGGCGTGACCGTGAGCGTGAAGAGCTGCGTCCCCGTGCCCGCCGCGTTCTTCGCGAGCAGCTTCAGGGCGTACTGCCCGCCCACCGCGGGGGTCCCGCTCAAGCTGCCGGTGCCGTCCTGGTTGTCGGTGAAGACGAGTCCCGCGGGCAGCGCGCGTGACTGCGTGATCGCCGCCGTCGGCGTCCCGGCCGTCGTGACGGTGAAGGCGTTGCCGACGCCTGCGTGGAACGTCGCGAGATCGGCGCTGGTCACGCGCGGGACGGTGCTGACGTCGATCGACAACCGCGCACTGCGTCCTCCCGCCCGGTCGCGCGACGAGCCCCTGCCCGACGCTCCAGGAAGAGGAACGATGCCACGCTCCCGCTCGATTCGCAAGCGACGGGTAGGTTGCACCCGGTGAGCGATCTCCGTCGCACCGCCCTCCACGACCGCCACGCCGCGGCCGGAGCGCGGCTCGTGCCGTTCGCGGGCTGGGAGATGCCCGTCCAGTACGCCGACGGCATCCGCGCCGAGCACGACGCGGTGCGGTCGAGCGCGGGCGTGTTCGACGTCAGCCACATGGGGGAGATCCAGACCAGCGGCCCGCAGGCGGCCGAGTTCCTCCAGCATCTGCTCTCCAACGACGTCCGCCGCATCCCCGAGGGAGGCGCGCAATACAGCGTGATGTGCCTCGAGGACGGCGGCATCGTCGACGACCTGTTCACGTACCGGCTGGGGGAGACGCGCTTCCTCACCGTCACCAACGCGGCCAATCACGACAAGGACCTCGCCTATTTCCAGCGCCAGGCCGACGGGTTCGACGTCGACGTCACCGACTGCGCCGACGCCTTCGCGATGCTCGCCGTCCAGGGGCCGGACGCGCGCGGCATCGTCGGGCGCCTGGCCGACGGCAAGCTGCCCGGCCGCTTCCACTGCTGCACCCGCCGGGTCGCCGGCAGGGCGATGCTCGTGTGCGGCACGGGCTACACGGGTGAGGACGGCGTCGAGCTGCTGTTGGACCCGGCCGACGCGACCGCGGTCTGGGACGCGCTGACGGCCGAGGGCGTCGTCCCCGTCGGCCTCGGCGCCCGCGACACCCTGCGCCTCGAGGTCAACTACCACCTCTACGGCAACGACATGGACGAGACGCGCAACCCGATCGAGGCCGCGCTCGGGTGGGCGTGCAAGGAGGCGACGGGCTTCGTCGGGTCGGAGGCGGTCGCCGCCGCCCGCGCCGGGGGGACCGCGCAGAAGCTCGTCGCGTTCGCCATGACCGGCCCGGGCATCGCCCGCCAGGGCAACGAGATCGCCGGCGGTGGAGTTGTCACCTCCGGGACGATGTCGCCCACGCTCGGCGTCGGCATCGGCATGGCCTACGTGTCCGCCGACCGCACCGAACCGGGCACGCCGCTCGAGATCGACGTCCGCGGCAAGGCCCGCACCGCCGAGGTCCGCCCCAAACCCCTGTATAAGAAGGCCGATGGCTGACTACCCCTCCGATCTCAAGTACCACCCCGAGCATGACTGGGCCCGCGTGGACGGGGACACCGCCACGCTCGGCATCACCTGGTACGCCCAGGACTCACTGGGCGAGATCGTGTTCTTCGACCCGCCCGAGGTCGGCGCGACCGTCACCAAGGACGAGCCGTACGCGGAGGTCGAGTCCGTCAAGGCGGTCAGCGACGTCATCGCGCCGCTGTCCGGCGAGGTCACCGAGGTCAACGAGGCGCTCGGCTCCGAGCCCGAGAAGATCAACGACGCCCCGTACGACGACGGCTGGCTGGTCAAGGTCAAGCTGACGGACCCCTCCGAGGTCGACGACCTGATGGATGCGTCCGCCTACGAGGCGACGCTCGAGGGCTGACGAACCCCTAGGTACTGCACCGCCAGCACGGCGGCGTCGTCCCGGCGCGGCTCGGGGACGTAGGACACGAGCTGCTCCGCCAGCGCGGGCACGTCGTGCACGAGCGTCGCGGCCCGCTCGGCCAGCGTCGCCAGGCCCTCGTCGATGGACGACTCGGGGCGCTCCACCAGGCCGTCCGTGTAGATGACGAGCGTGTCGCCGGGACGGAGCGTCGCCTCGCCCTCGGCGCGGCGCTCCAGCGGCGGGACGCCCAGCAAGGGGGAACGGCCGCCCTCCAGGTAGGACGTCGTCCCGTCCGCACGGATCAGCAGCGGCGGCGGGTGGCCGGCGAGCGCGTAGCGCATGCGCCCGGTGCGCAGGTCGAGCACCACGTAGGCGACCGTGGCCAGCGGCCGCAGCGCCAGCGAGCCGGCGAAGCGGTCCAGCGCCGTCAGCGCGTCCCGCGGCGCGCTGGGCCTCAGACCCTCCACCCGCGCGGCCGAGCGCAGCTTGCCCATCGTCGCCGCCGCGTCGAGGCCGTGGCCGGCGACGTCGCCGACGTTGAGCGCCACCCGTCCGTCGCCGCCGTCGATCAGGTCGTACCAGTCGCCGCCGACCGCCACCACGCCCTGAGCGGGCACGTAGAACGCCGACGCCGACAGCCCCTCCGGGACCTCCAGGTCCGGCAGCAGGCTGCGCTGGAGGGCAAGGGCGATCTCGCGCTGCTCGCTGAGCGCGTCCTCCCGCGCGCGATCGAGGCGGTCCAGGCGGCGCCCGACCGCGAACGTGAGCAGGACGCCGACGAGCGCGAACAGCGCCAGCGCGCCGATCTCGGCCCACAACGTGCGGTTCAGCGGCCCGATGACCGCGCTGTAGGGGCGGTCCACGACCGCGGTCCAGCCCGTCCCGCCCACCGTTGCGAAGCCGAGCACGCGGCGGCCCTGCGCCGTCTGCGCCGAGTCGACGACGCCGTGGCGCTCGCGGCGCATCCGCGCGACCGGGTACCCCCGCGGCGGGGCCTGCAGGCCCCGCACCGGTGCGGAGCCGACGATCACGTGGCCGGCCGAGTCGACCAGCGTCACCCCCGCGTCGGGTGAGAACAGCAGCCGGCGCAGGCCCTCGCCCGCGGCGTCGAGGGCGAGCGAGCCGGCGACGACGCCGCTGACCATGTTCTTCGCGTCCCGCGTCGGGAACGCGTAGGTGAGCAACGGCCGGTTGCGCACCCGGCCGAGCACGACCTCGCTGACCGCGGCCTGGCCCGACAGCGCCCGCCTCACGTACCGCCGGTCGGAGAGGTCGATGGGAGGCGTGCCGGGCGGCAGGGACGTGGAGAGCCTCGTGAACCCCCGCGTGTCGATGAAGCCGATGCCGTTCTCGAAGCGCCCCGTGGCGATGACACGCCTGAGGTAGGGCAGCATCTTCGGGCTGCCCGCCGCGACGTCGGCGTTGGCGGCGACGCTGGCGAGGATCGCGAACTGGTCGTCGAGGTAGCCGCGGGCGTTGAGCGCCGCCGCACGCGCCACCTCCGCGCTCTCGGCGCGGCGGTCGGCCGAGGAGGCGCTGCGGTGCGAGATCGCCACCAGCGCGCCCAGCGCTGCCAGGACGGCGATGGCGGGCAGCGCGGTGAACATCAGGCCGCGGCGGGTGCGCAGTAAGGGTGGGGACGCGCCCTCGTTGATCTGGCGGATTATGCCTCGCTAGCGTCATTGTCGTGTCCCGCTACACCTCCGCGACGGACGCCGACCGCCAGGCGATGTTGGACGCGATCGGCGTCGAGAGCGTCGACGACCTGTTCGCCGACATCCCCCAGGGGCTGCGCTACGACGGCCCGCTGGACCTGCCCGACGGCAAGCCCGAGCAGGAGGTCTTCGGCTACCTCCGCGCCCTCGCCGCCCGCAACGTCTCCACCGAGGACGAGCTCTCGTTCCTGGGGGCCGGGATGTACGACCACTACGTCCCCGCGCTGGTCGACAGCGTCACCTCGCGCTCGGAGTTCCTGACGCCGTACACGCCCTACCAGCCCGAGGTCAGCCAGGGCGGTCTGCAGGTCATGTTCGAGTACCAGACCATGATCTCGGAGCTCACCGGGCTGCCCGTGTCCAACGCGAGCGTGTACGAGGGCCCGAGCGCCCTCGCCGCCGCGGGCTACCTGGCCAAGATCCACACCGGCCGCTCGAAGTTCGTCATCTCGCGCGGCGTGCACCCGCACTCGCGCGAGACGCTGGCGACCACCGGCGCCGGCTGGGGCACGTCGGTCGAGACCGTCGAGCTGGCGGACGGCGTCACGGACGCCGATGCCCTGCGCGCCGCTGTCGACGAGGACACCGCCGCGGTCTTTCTCATGCAGCCGAACTTCCTCGGCGCCGTCGAGGACCTCGAGGCACTCGCCCCGATCGTCAAGGACACGTCCCACCCACCCCCGCTGCTGGTCGTCCAGGTGGACCCGATGACGCTCGGCGTGCTGCGCCCGCCCGGCGACTTCGGCGTCGACATCGCCGTCGGCGAGGGTCAGCCGCTCGGCAACCGCCTCGACTACGGCGGTCCGTCGTTCGGCTTCTTCGCCGCCGACACGCCCTACCTGCGCCGCATGCCCGGCCGCATCGCGGGCGAGACGACGGACGTCGACGGCAAGCGCGGCTTCGTCCTCACCCTGCAGACGCGCGAGCAGCACATCCGCCGCGAGAAGGCGACCTCGAACATCTGCACCGCTCAGGCGCTCAACGCGCTGATGGCGACGATCTACCTGAGCTGGCTGGGCAAGGAGGGCTACGCCGAGCTGGGCGAGCTGATGCTCCGCCGCGCCGACTACGCCCGCGAGACGCTGACCGCGCTCGACGGCGTCAGCGCCCTGCACGAGCAGCCGGTCGTGCGCGAGTTCGCCGTCGCGCTCGACGCGCCGGTGAGCGAGGTGCTGGAGCGCTGCTGGGCCCAGGGCGTCAACCCCGGCTATCCGCTGGGCGAGGAGTACGGCGAGAACGGCCTGCTGGTCGCGATCACCGAGCAGCGCTCCAAGACCGACATCGACCGGCTCGCCTCCGTGCTGGGCGCCGCCGTCCGCGAGACGAGCGGAGTCGCGGCATGACCGAGACGATCTTCGAGATCTCCAAGCCCGGCCGCCGCGCCTTCGTGGCGCCCGCCCTCGACGTCCCGGAGAAGCCGCTCGACGACCTCCTGCCGGCCCAGTTCCGCCGCACGGAGAAGCCCAAGCTCCCCGAGGTCTCCGAGCCGGAGATCAACCGGCACTACAACCGGCTCTCCAAGCGCAACTTCGACCTCGACACCGGCTTCTACCCGCTCGGCTCGTGCACGATGAAGCACAACCCGAAGCTGCACGAGCGCGTCGCCGCGCTGCCCGGCCACGCGCGCCTGCACCCGCTGCAGGACCCGCGCCGCGCCCAGGGCGCCCTGCAGCTCATGTACGAGCTCCAGCACGCGCTGAGCGAGGTCTCGGGCCTTCCGCACGTCTCGCTGCAGCCGTCCGCCGGCTCCCACGGCGAGCTGGCCGGCGTCCTGCTCACCCGCGCCTACCACGAGGACCGCGGCGAGCACCGCCACAAGGTCCTTGCCCCGGAGACGTCGCACGGCACGAACCCGGCGACGGTGACGATGGGCGGCTACGAGACCGTCAAGGTCGCCGTCGACGCGGACGGCAACGTGGACATCGACGACCTGCGCGCCAAGGCGACGGAGGACGTCGCCTGCCTGATGCTCACCAATCCGAGCACGCTCGGGCTGTTCGAGACGCAGATCTCCGAGATCGCCAAGATCGTCCACGAGGTCGGCGCGACGCTCTACTACGACGGCGCCAACCTCAACGCCATCATGGGCAAGAGCCGCCCGGGCGACATGGGCTTCGACATCGTGCACTTCAACCTGCACAAGTCCTTCACCCAGCCGCACGGCGGCGGTGGCCCGGGCAGCGGACCGATCGCGGTATCCGACCGCATCGAGCCCTACCTGCCGCGCCCGCAGGTCGTCCGGCGCGAGTCCGGCAACGGCGCGGGACCGTCGTTCGACCTCGACTTCGACCGTCCGAAGTCGATCGGCCGCCTGCGCGGCTTCCAGGGCAACTTCGGGGTCTTCGTGCGCTCCTACGCCTACATCCTGTCCCTCGGCGGCGACGGGCTCCAGGAGGCGTCGGAGACCGCGGTCCTCAACGCCAACTACCTACTGGCGCGGCTCAAGGAAACGGCGGGCGAGCACCTGCCCGTCGCCTACGACCGTCTCTGCATGCACGAGTTCGTCCTCTCGGGCGCGCCGATGAAGAAGGCGCTCGGGCTGCGGACGCTCGACCTCGCCAAGCGGCTGCTGGACTTCGGGTACCACCCGCCGACCGTCTACTTCCCGCTCGTGGTCGACGAAGCGCTGATGGTCGAGCCGACGGAGACGGAGACCAAGGAGACGCTCGACGCCTTCGCCGACGGCATCGCGGAGATCCTGCGCGAGGCCGGCGACGACCCCGAGATCGCCCGGACGGCGCCGCACACGACGCCCGTCCGGCGCCTCGACGAGGCCGGCGCCGCCAAGCGCCCCGTCATCCGCCAGCCCCTGTAGCGCCTCAGTGGCGTAGGTACGCGAGGACGGCCAGGACGCGCCGGTGGTCGGCGCCGTCGGCGGTGAGCCCGAGCTTGTCGAAGATCCGCGAGATGTGCTTCTCGACGGCGCCGGGGGTCACGACCAGCGACTCCGCAATGCCCCCGTTCGACCGCCCCTGAGCCACCAGCTCGAGGACGTCGAGCTCACGTGGCGTGAGGTCGGCGAGCGGGCCGTCGTCTCCCCGGCGCGGGTTGACCATCGCGGCCACGACCTCCGGGTCGAGCGCGGTCCCGCCCGCGCCCACGCGGGTGACGGCCTCGGCGAAGGCCCTGACGTCGCTGACGCGCTCCTTGAGCAGATAGCCGACGCCGCCGCGGCCGTCGGCGAGCAGCTCCGCGGCGTAGACGGGCTCGACGTACTGGCTCAGGACGAGGACCTTGAGCTCGGGGTGGCGGCGCCGCGCCTCGAGCGCCGCGCGCAGGCCCTCGTCGGTGAACGTCGGCGGCATGCGCACGTCGACCACGGCGAGGTCGGGCTTGTGACCGCTGGCGATGCGCAGCAGCCCGTCCCCGTCCCCGGCCGTGGCGACCACCTCGTGGCCGTGCTCGGAGAGCAGTCGCTTGAGCCCCTCGCGGAGCAGGACCAGGTCCTCGGCTAGGACGACGCGCACGGCAGGGATGCTCGCACGGTCGTCCCCTGACCGGCCGCCGAGGCGACGTCGAGCCGTCCGTCCACGGCCTCCACGCGGTGCCGCAGCGCGCTCAGGCCCGAGCCGAGGGGGTTCGCGCCCCCGTTGCCGTCGTCGGCGACCTCGACGGTCAGCATCCCGGCGAACCGGTCCACGACGATGCGCAGGCGCGCGGCGCGGGCGTGCTTGAGCGCGTTGGCGACGGCCTCGGCGGCGACGAAGTAGCCGGCGCGCTCGATCGCGGCCGGCGCCCGGCCCCGGTCGCCGCGGACCTCGACGGGGATCGGCGCGGTGGCGGTCAGCGCCTCGATCGCCGCGGTCAGGCCGCGGTCCTGCAGGACGGGCGGGGCGATGCCGCGGGCGAGGTCGCGCAGCTCCTTGATGGCGGTGCGGGCCTGATCCTGGGCCTCGGCCATCAGCTCCCGGGCGCGCTCGGGGTCCTCGTCGAGGCGGGCTTCGGCCAGGCCGAGGCTCATCGACAGTGACACGAGCCGCGCCTGGGCGCCGTCGTGGAGGTCGCGCTCGATGCGGCGCAGCTCGTCCTCCTGCGCGCCGACGACCTCGGCGCGGGTGCGGGTGAGCTGGCGCACGCGCTCGGAGCGGTTGACGAGCTGGTCCACCGCCGCCCCCACGAGGATCCCGACGAACGGCCAGACCGGCCAGAAGTAGCCGCCGCCCGACGCCGCCCACACGGCGAGGCAGACGGTGACGACGAGGGCGTTGAAGAGCAGCTTCGAGCGCTGGATGGCCGCGACCACGGACCCCGCGGCCGCCGCGAGCCCGATCGCCGACCACACCGGCCAGAAGTACCCGTGCCCGGTCGCCGCCCAGACGATCAGGCAGACGGTCTCGGCCAGCAGCGCGGCGGCGATCGGTGTCCCGACCCGGACCGACGGCATCCCCGCCCCTTGCTCGTCGGTGAGCAGGTGCTCCGCGATCCGGCGCCACAGCGCGCCGTACGGGCCCGCGAGCCATACGCCGAGCGCGGCCACGGCGGCGCCGAGCGGGATGACCGCGAAGGCGACGGGCAGGGAGTCGACCGCGAAGATCCCGAGCTCGATGCCGCCGGGGATCGACCAGTACCAGAGCGGCGCCACCATCAGGCCGATCCCCTGCACGACCAGGCCGAGCAGGACGGATCCGAAGATCAGGCCGGGCACGAAGCGCAGCAGGAGGTACAGCTGCGCGTGCCAGAGCGACCGGTCCCACAGCCGCGCCTTCAGCGTCCAGCCGGTGTGCCGCGCCGGTGCCAGCGCACGGGCGCCGAGCAGGTTCCGGGCCAGCTGGGCCTCGAGCGTCGCCATCCACTGCGCGGCCACGAGGGTGAACCAGATCACCGGCAGGCCCAGCAGCGTGACCACGAGGCCCAGGCCGGTCGACCACAGCGTCACCAGCACGCTGAACCACAGCGTGCCGAGCACGATCGCCGAGGCGGCGTGCAGGAGCGGGGGGAGGCGATCGGTCACTGCCGTCAAATCTGCCATGCCCGGCGGCCGGCGGCCATCCGGATAACCCCCGGGAGGACGCCCGGATAGCCTGCGCAACTCGCCATGACGGTCATCTTCTCCGGCATCCAGCCCACGGGGCGCAAGCACCTGGGCAACTACCTCGGCGCGATCGAGCAGTACGTGGCCGGGCAGGACCGGGGGGCCCCGGCGATCTTCTGCGTCGTCGACCTGCACGCCCTGACGGTCCGCCACGATCCGGCGGAGCTGCGCGAGCGCGTGTACGACACCGCGGCGGTGCTCCTCGCGGCCGGGCTCGAGCCCGAGCGCTGCGTCCTCTTCCGCCAGTCCGACGTGCGCGAGCACACCGAGCTGACGTGGCTGCTGTCGTCGGTGACCGAGCTCGGACGGCTGGACCGCATGCACCAGTTCCGCGACAAGGCCACCCAGCGCGAGCTGGCCTGCGCGGCGCTGCTGTTCTACCCCGTCCTCATGGCTGCCGACGTGCTCGCCTACCGCGGCGAGGAGGTGCCGGTGGGCGAGGACCAGCGCGAGCACGTGGAGCTGATGCGCGACGTCGCCAAGCGCTTCAACGGCCGCTTCGGAGAGGTGTTCCCGATCCCCGAGGTCCGGGTCCCCAAGACCGCCGCGCGCGTCGCCGACCTGCAGGATCCGACGCGCAAGATGTCCACCACCGCGCCGTCGGACGCCGGCACGGTCCACGTGCTCGACGACCCGGCGACGATCACGAAGAAGTTCAAGCGCGCGGTCACCGACTCCGGCACGGACATCGCCTACGACCGGGCCGAGAAGCCCGGCGTGACCAACCTGCTCGACATCTATGCGGCCGTGAAGCGCATCACGCCCGACGAGGCGGTGGCGGCGTTCGCCGGCGCGCGCGGCTACGGCGACCTCAAGACGGGGGTGGCCGAGGCGGTCGTCGAGCACCTCGCGCCCGTCCGCGAGCGCTACTTCGCCCTGCGCGGCGACGAGCGCGCCCTCGACGCCGCGCTCGCCGCGGGCGCCGAGAAGGCCCGCGCGATCGCCTCGCTGACGGTGGCGGACGTGCGCTCGAAGATGGGCTTCGCCGCGGCCTGAGCCGCCCGCCGCACGAACGGAGCGGCGAGGGGAAAAGGCGGGTCTCACCCACCGCGCCATGGTGAGCCCGCTGTTCTCCCCCTCGGAGGCGACCGGGGTGGCGTGTAGGTTGATCGGCATGTCCGTCGTGGGCGATCTCGAGCTGGACCTGGACGTCTTCGCCGGGCCGTTCGACCTGCTCCTGTCCCTGGTGCTGCGCGAGGAGCTCGACCTGCTGGAGGTCGACCTCGCCGACATCGTGATCACCTACGTCGACCACCTGGAGGCGCGCGAGGAGCTCGACCTCGAGGCGACGACGGAGTTCCTGGTCCTGATCGCGGCGCTGCTGGAGCTGAAGTCGCGGCTGATGCTGCCCGGCGCGGAGGTGGACGAGCTCGACGAGCTGGTCCCCGCCGAGGCGGCCGAGGAGCTGCTGGCCCGGATGCTCGCCTACGCGCGCTACCGGGGCGCGGCCGCATGGTCGCGGGAGCGCTTCGAGGACGGGCATGCGTCCCTGTTCCGCGCTGCGCCGCTGCCGCCGGGCCTGCGGCGGGCCTCGCTGGACGCGGCGCAGGCCGTCTTCGACCCGGCCCTGCTGGGCCGTGCGCTCGGCGGTTTGCTGCGCGTCCCCGCACCCGTCGACGTCTCCCACATGCGCGGGCCGTCCGTGTCGCTGAGCGACCGCCTCGGCGTGCTGCGCGGGCTGCTGCGGCGGGGCTCGTTCGACTTCGAGGAGGCCGTGCGCGGCGCGGACCGGATGACGGTGTGCGTGACGCTGTACGCGCTGCTCGAGCTGTACAAGCGCGGCGAGGCCGACTGGGATCAGCCCGATGCCTTCGGCGAGGTCGCAGTGGTCCCCGCGTCCGTCCCGGCCGCGGCGGCGGTGGCGTCATGACGGGGCTCGCAGCCACCCTCGAAGCGCTGCTGTTCCTCTCCTCCGATCCGGTGTCGGCGCGCGATCTCGCGGCCGCGACGGGTGAGTCGGAGGAGGAGGTGCGGGCGGCGCTCTGGGACCTCGGTCAGACCCTGGAGGGTCGCGGCGTCGTGCTGCGCGAGCTCGCCGGCGGCTGGACGCTCGCCTCGCATCCGGACGCCGAGGACGCCGCGCGCCGCCTCCTGGCCAAGCCACGCCCGCCGCAGCTCACCCCCGCGCAGGCGGAGACCCTGTCGATCGTCGCCTACCTGCAGCCCGTGTCGCGACCGGAGATCGCACGGATCCGCGGCGTCGCCTCGGACTCGGCGGCGACCTCGCTGCTCGAACGGGCGCTGATCGAGGAGTCCGGCCGCTCGCAGTTCGGCGCCGTCCTCTACCGCACCACGCCGCTGTTCCTGAAGCTCTTCGGGCTCAACTCCCCGGACGACCTGCCCGACCCCGGGCAGTGGGATCCGACGCCGGAGGAGGAGACCGCGCTGCGCGATCGCCTGCTCGCCGCCGGCACCGCGCGCTCCGGCGCCGCCACCACCTAGCGGAAGGCGAAGGGGTCCCGGGCGAGCTGGGCCAGGAAGGTCAGCAGCGCCGGGCGGCGCTCCGCGGCGCTGCCGTCGGGATCGGTGACGGTGAAGGAGCGACGGGCCGGGCCGGCGCGGACGAGCCAGACGACGGTGCGGTCCTCGCCGTCGGCGAGCGACGGCGGAACGTCCTCGGGCAGCGTCGCGGTGAAGGTGCCGTCCGCGGCGGGGGCGACCGTCACCGCGGCGAGGAAGCGCGGTGCCTCGTGGGCAACGCGCAGCTCGGCCCCGATCTCCACCTCCTCCGCGGGCTCGGCCAGCCGCCCGCTGACGCTGCCGCCGCGCGGCACCGCTGCCGCGTCCAGGTCGATCGCCGCGCCGATCGGTTCGTCGGGCTCGGGAGCGGCGTCGCCCACGAGCGCGACGGGCGCGGCGGCGGCGACCAGCCGTCCCCCCGGCGGGCGCAGCTCGGCGTAGATCGCGTACTCGCACAGGCGCGCGCAGCCCGGCGCGAGACCGTCCGGCAGCGTCACCGGGACGGGGCCGGACCCGGCCGCCTCGCCGAGCGGCCAGCGCTGGGGGCCGCGCATGTCCCAGCCCAGGCGGCGCAGGAAGAGCGCGACTGGTGCGGGCTCGGAGACGTCGACGGTCACGGTGGTCGGCCGGCCGGCGTGCAGGACGGGCTCGGCGGCCACGGCGAGGGCGGGAGAGGGGGGACGGCGGCGGCGCCTCACCGGCGACGCTGCATCTTCGCCGG
The DNA here is from genome assembly GCA_963740765.1 of uncultured Solirubrobacteraceae bacterium. Classification (GTDB taxonomy): domain Bacteria; phylum Actinomycetota; class Thermoleophilia; order Solirubrobacterales; family Solirubrobacteraceae; genus DATLGB01. The sequence goes on from CAVUFN010000001.1 coordinate 68,514, forward strand.
CCACGCGTCGAGCAGTTCGGCACGCCGCTCCCGGAGGATGCCTGCGATGTCGATCGGTTCCGAGCCCATCGTCGGGCCGGAGACTACGCCTTTGCCGCGAGCTGGCCGCAGGCGGCGTCGATGTCCTGCCCGCGGGTCAGCCGGACCGTGGCGGTATGGCCGTGCTCCTCGAGAACGGCCTTGAAGGCGGCGATGGCGGCGCGGCCCGAGCCGTTGTAGATCCCGCCCGTCGGGTTGTACGGGATGAGGTTGATCTTGTACCGCGTCCGGTCGAGCAGCTGCGACAGCTGACGGGCCTGGCCGACGGTGTCGTTGACGCCCTCGAGCATCAGGTACTCGACGAACACCTTGTGCCGGCGCTTGGCGTACCACTCGTCGCAGGCGTCGAGCACCTCGGCGATCGGGTGCTTGGTGTTGACGGGCATGATCTGGGAGCGCAGGGCGTCCTCCGGCGCGTGCAGGGAGAGGGCGAGGCGCAGCGGCATGTCGCACTCCTCGGTCAGGCGGCGGATGCCGGGGACCCACCCGACCGTGGAGATGCCGGTGCGGCGGTGCGTGATGCCGACGTCGGGCAGCCGGGACGCGGCTTCCAGCACGTTGTCGATGTTCATCAGCGGCTCGCCCATGCCCATGAAGACGAGGTGGTCGACGGCCTCGATGCGGCGGAAGTGCAGGACCTGGTCGAGGATCTCGTCAGCGGTCAGGTTGCGGCCGAACTTCATCGCGCCGGTCGCGCAGAAGGTGCAGGTCAGCGGGCACCCGACCTGGCTGGACACGCAGACGGAGCGGCGCCCGTCGCGATAGCGCATCAGCACCGCCTCGATCGGTCGCCCGTCGCCCGTGTGGAAGAGCGTCTTGACGGTGCCGTCGCGCGACTCGGCGGTGCGCACCGGTTCGAGGGTCGTGAACGGGACGTGCTCCTCCAGCCGCGCCCGCAGGTCGGCGGGCAGGTTGGTCATCTCCGCGTACGACGATGCGCCGCGGGACTTCCACTGCCAGATCTGCTGCGCCCGGTAGGCGGGTTCGGTGGCAAGGATGTCCACGCCTGCGAGGCTAGAGAGCGTGCGCCTCGGCAAGTACCTCGCCCATGCGGGCATCGCGTCACGACGCGGTGCCGAAGAACTCGTGTTCGCGGGGCGGGTCAGCGTGGGCGGCGTGGTGGTCACGGATCCGGCGCGCGACGTCGACGATGGGTCCGGCGTGGCCGTCGATGGCGAGGTGCTCCACACGGGCAAGCGCTCCCACGTCGTCTACGCGGTCAACAAGCCGCCCGGCGTCGTCTCGACCGCGAGCGACCCGCAGGGCCGGCCGACGGTCGTCGAGCTGATCGAGACCGAGCGCCGGCTGTACCCGGTCGGGCGCCTGGACATCGACACGACCGGCCTGATCCTGCTGACCGACGACGGTGAGCTGGCCAACCAGCTCACCCACCCGCGCTACGGGGTCCCCAAGCTCTACGTCGTCACCGTCACGCGCGGCCCGCTGCACCCGGGACGGCTCGACCGGCTCGCCGCGGGCATCGTGCTCGACGACGGGCCGACGCGGCCGGCGCGCGTGCGCAAGACGGGGACGGACCGCTTCGAGATCGAGCTGCGCGAGGGGCGCAAGCGCCAGGTGCGGCGGATGACGGAGGCGATCGGCTACCGCGTCAAGTCCCTGCAGCGCGTCGCGCTGGGGCCGATCCGGCTCGAACGGCTGGCCGAGGGCGGGCACCGGCGGCTCAAGCAGCACGAGATCGAGGCGCTGCGCGCGGCTGCAAGACGCTGACCAGCGGACGATCTCGGTCGCTGACGTCGGCGGGCGGCAGTACGGTCGGCCGATGCGTCTGCTCATCGCCCTGTCTGCCGCGGCACTCATGTTGGTCGCGGCTCCGGCCCACGGCGCCGGTTCCGGGTCCACGGTCCGGCTCGGGGCCGTCAAGCCGCACAGGGCCTCCTCGCTGGTCACGTTCGCCGGACAGGCACGCAAGCGCGCCAACAAGCGCGTGACGATCCAGCGCCGGGCCGGGAAGCGCTGGCGGCCGGTCGCCAGCGGCCGCACGAGCAAGCGCGGGCGGTTCGCGCTGACCTGGATCGCGCCGTCCAAGCGCGCCACCGTCGTCGTCCGGGCGAAGGTCGGCGGTCGCCGTTCCCAGGTCCGGCGCGTGCGCATCAAGCCGCGTCGGAAGGGCGCGCCGAAGATCACCGTCTCGAAGAAGACCCGGGTGATCAGCCCGTCCGTGGTGCGCTCGGTCCCCGACCCGGGCGAGGCGGGGAACCTCAGCTACGCGGGCGGCAACGACATCAAGAAGGGGGCGATCGTCGTCATCGGGCGGGGCGACGACACGCCCAACGGCTTCCTCGGGCGGGTCACTGACGTCGAGCGCAAGGGCGCCGCCACCGTCGCCGAGACCGTGCCGGCGACGCTCCAGCAGGCCGTCCCCGAGGGGACGATGAACCTCGTCGCCAAGCCCGTCACGACGCGCGGGGCCCGGGCCAAGGCCACGATCTCCTGCACGGGCAGCGCGGGCGTCTCCATCGAGCACGACGTGCGCTTCACGGCCGGCCTCGATCTCAAGGCCAGCTGGTCGCTGCTCGACGGCGTGCAGAGCGCGAGCCTGGTCGCGACCGCCAGTGCCGACGCGTCGATCGCGGCGGTGGCCGGCGCGGCGGGGTCGTGCGCGCTGGAGAAAACCGCGCTGCTGCGCGTCAAGGGCCCGAGCATCAGCGGTTTCGTCGGCCCGATTCCCGTGGTCATGACCTCCGATCTCGTCGTCTACCTCAGCGCGGAGGCAGCGGTCGAGGGGAAGGTGTCGACGGGCGCCAGCGCGGGCTTCGACGCCTCGGCCGGCGTCGCCTACACGGAGGCCGGCGGTTTCACGGGCATCCAGACCTTCACGCCGTACTTCGGCTTCGACCCGCCGGAGCTGTCGGCGAGCGCGACCGTCGGCGCGTACGTGACCCCGACCGTGGACGTCCTGCTCTACGGCCTCGTCGGTCCGCAGGTCGCGCTGCAGACGGGCGTGCGGTTCGACGCCGACCCGGCGCTGGACCCTTGGTGGACGCTGACCGTGCCGGTCGATCTGACCGCGAGCGTGTCCATCCCGCCGCTCGGCCTCGAGAGCCCCGAGATCGAGCTCTACTCGACGAGCTTCCCGCTCGCCGACGCGGGCGGGCCGTTCGGCACGCCGCCGCCGGCCGGGGTCAACAACGTCGCTACGCCGTCCACCAGCATCGCCGCCGGGTACGACCAGGTCTGCGCGCTGCGGTCCGGCGCGGTCAAGTGCTGGGGCGGCAACAAGTTCGGACAGCTGGGTGACGGGACGACCACCCAGCGCACGACGCCCGTGGCCGTCGGCGGGATCGACGACGCCGCGGCGGTCGTCGCCGCCAACAACCACACCTGCGCTCTGCGGGTGCGGGGAGAGGTCCGTTGCTGGGGGGGCAACGACAAGGGTGCGCTCGGCGACGGCACGACCACCGGCAGCGCGACGCCGGTCCGGGTGCGGGGCGTCACCGACGCGATCGCGATCGCCACGGGCGCCGAGCACGGCTGCGCGGTGCGGCTGGCCGGCACCGTCAGCTGCTGGGGCGGGAAGATCAGCAACGGGTCGCAGTCCGACAGCTCCAGCCCGGTCCCGGTCGACGGGATCGCGGACGCCACCGCGATCGCCGCCGGGACCTTCCACACCTGTGCGCTGCGCAAGACCGGGGGCGTCGCCTGCTGGGGCAACAACACGGAAGGACGCCTCGGCGACGGCTCGTCGACGCCGAGCGCGGCGCCCGTCCAGGTCAGCGGCCTGAGCGACGCCGTCGCCGTATCCGCCGGGACCAATCACGCGTGCGCGCTGCGCAAGACCGGTTCCGTCGTCTGCTGGGGCGACGGCTTCTACGGCCAGCTCGGTCACGGCTCGACGGTGGACAGCGCGGTGCCCGTCCCGGTCAGCGGGATCACCGACGCGGTCACGCTCGCGTCCGGGGGCGCGCACAGCTGCGCGGCGCTTTCGTCGGGCGCGGTCCGCTGCTGGGGCTGGAACAACTACGGGCAGATCGGTGACGGCTCGACCACGAACCGGCTCGTCCCGGCGGCCGTGTCCGGCATCACGGACGGGGCCGGGACCGCCGGCGGGCTCGAGCACTCGTGCGTTCTCCGCACGGGCGGCGAGGTCAGCTGCTGGGGCTACGGGGGCGACGGGGAGCTGGGCAACGGCTCGACCGCCAACAGCTCGACACCGGTCGCGGTGACCGGCCTGAACTAGCCTCGCGCCGGTGAGCCGTCTCTACGCGTTGCGGGGTGCCACCACGGTCGACGGCGACGAGCGCGCCGCGATCCTGTCCGCGACGGACGAGCTGATGCGCACGCTGCTCGAGCGCAACGAGCTGGGGGCGGACGACCTCGTCTCCTGCCTGTTCACGCTCACGCCGGACCTCAACGCCGAGTTCCCGGCGGTCGCCGCGCGGGAGATGGGGCTGTCCGCCGTCCCGCTGATGTGCGCGCGCGAGCTCAGCGTGCCTGGCGCCATGCCGCGCGTGATCCGGGTGATGGTCCACTGCTACCTCGGCCACGGCCGCGAGCCGCAGCACGTCTACCTCCGCGACGCGCGCAAGCTGCGCCTCGACCTCGAGGGCGCTCAGTAACGTCGGAGCCATGGAGTTCGCCCAGAAGCTGCGCCGCCTGAAGGTCTACCCGGCCGCCGACGGGTACGCCCTCGGGCCGGAGGTCGCGCTGATGGCGTCCAACGAGACGCCGTACGCGCCGCTGCCCGCGGTGCGGGAAGCGGTGGCGGAGGCGCTGAGCGGGGTCAACCGCTACCCGGATCCGTCCAACACCCAGCTGCGCCGGGCGCTGAGCGACCGCTACGACGTCCCCGCCGGCCGGATCGCGATCGGCAACGGCTCCTGCGACATCCTGCTCGCGGCGGGGGAGGCGCTGCTCGAGCCCGAGGCCGAGCTGGTCTACGCGTGGCCGTCGTTCTCGATGTACCCGCACCTCGCGGCCACCTCCGGCGCCCGCGCGATCGCCGTCCCGCTCAACGACCGCCACGAGCACGACCTCGAGGCGATGCTGCGCGAGGTCACCGTCGCCACGCGGCTGGTGATCGTCTGCAACCCGAACAACCCGACCTCGACGGCGCTGGCGCTGGACGACATCGCGGCGTTCGTCGACGCCGTGCCCAACCACGCCGCGGTGATCCTCGACGAGGCCTACTGCGAGTTCAACCTGCTCGACGACCCGGACGCCTCCGTGGCGCTGCTGGACCGCCACCCCAACCTCGTGCTGCTGCGGACGTTCTCGAAGGCCTACGGGCTGTGCGGGCTGCGGGTCGGCTACGGGCTGTGCGGCTCGGCCGAGTTCCGCGACGCCGTCGACGCCGTCCGCCAGCCCTTCTACTGCAACGTCGCCGCCCAGGCGGCCGCGATCGCCGCGCTCGGCTCCCAGGACGAGATCGCCACCCGCGTGGAGACCAACCTGGCCGAGCGGCTGGGCCTGGACGCGGGGCTGCGGCGGCTGGGCATCGAGCCGGCCGAATCGCAGGCCAACTTCGTGTGGTTCGACCTGCCCGGGGGTGAGGAGGTGGAGCAGGACGTCGTATCCGGCCTCAAGGAGCGCGACATCCTCGTACGGGCGGGCAACGCGCTCGGCCGCCCGGGCGCCCTGCGCGTGACGGTCGGCACGGCATCGGACAACGAGCGGTTCCTGGACGCGCTGGGCGAGCTGCTGTAGCGTGCTCACCCGCATGGCCGCCTTCACGCACACCTCCGCGCGCGGTCACGCCTATCCGAGCTCTGCCTGGCGATTTACGCAGGCGCTCGGTCGGCCGTCCCGGTAGGGACGCCATCTGTGAGAAGGCCCACGGGCCGAGCGCCGCTCCATCCCCCGCCGTGCCCGCCCCCGTACCCTTTGCACTGGACTAAAGAAGAGCTTGAGATGAACCTCCTTCGCAACGATCGCGTCCGTGACCGACGCATCGAGCAGGTAATCCCCCTGGTCACACCCGCCCTGATGTTGCACGAGCTGCCGCTCACCGAGGCGCGCTCGGAGGTCGTCGCGCGCGGCCGGGACGAGATCGCCGCGATCCTGGACGGCGACGACGACCGGCTGCTGGTGGTGGTCGGCCCGTGCAGCGTGCATGACGTCGACGCCGCACTCGACTACGCCCGCCGCCTGTCCGCCACCGCCGCGGAGCGCTCCGAGGACCTGTGCGTCATCATGCGCGTCTACTTCGAGAAGCCGCGGACCACCACCGGGTGGAAGGGTCTGATCAACGACCCGCACCTCGACGACTCGGGCGACGTCAACGCCGGCCTGCGGCTCGCGCGGCGACTGTTGCTCGATGTCCTCGAGCTCGGCCTGTTCGTCGGCTGCGAGTTCCTCGATCCGATCATCCCGCAGTACATCTCGGACACGGTGGCCTGGGGTGCGATCGGCGCGCGCACCACGGAGAGCCAGATCCATCGCCAGCTCGGGTCTGGCCTGTCGATGCCGGTCGGCTTCAAGAACGGCACGGACGGGAGCGTCCAGGGCGCTGTCGACGCCTGTCGCGCGGCGGCGGCGCCGCACGCGTTCGCGGGCGTCGACGTCACCGGCACGCCGGCGATCCTCCATACGAGCGGCAACCCGGACTGCCACGTGATCCTGCGCGGCGGTCGCGAGGCGCCCAACTTCGGTCCCGACAGCATCGCGGCGGCGCGGGCGAGCCTGCGCGCCGCCGGTCTGCCCGAGCGGCTGATCGTCGACTGCTCACACGACAACAGCCGCAAGGACCACACCCGCCAGCCGGCGGTGGCGGCCGCGGTCGGCGAGCAGGTGGCGGCGGGCAACCGGGCGATCAACGGCGTGATGCTCGAGTCCTTCCTCGTCGAGGGCCGACAGGACTGGGCGGACTCGAACCACGTCTACGGGCGGTCGATCACCGACGAGTGCATGGCGTGGGACACGACCGTGGACGTGCTCGCGGAGCTCGCGGCGGCAACGCGCGCCCGTCGCGGCGCCGCTGGATGAGGCTGGCGCTCGTCGGAGTCGGGTTGATCGGCGGCTCCATCGGCCTCGCCGCGCGCGAGCGCGCCGGTGCCCACGTGACCGGGTTCGACCCGGTCCCCGCTCCGGACGTGGTCGACGTCGTCGCCGAGACGCCCGAAGCCGCGGTCGCGGACGCCGACCTCGTCGTCGTCGCCACCCCCGTCGCGGCGCTGCCCGATGCGGTGCGCGCCGCACTGGCGTCGTCGAGCGCCGTCGTCACCGACGTCGGCTCGACCAAGCGCGTGCTGGTCGAGGCCGTCCGCGACCCGCGCTTCGTCGGCGGGCATCCGCTCGCGGGCGCGGAGACCGCCGGCGCCGAGCACGCCCGCGCGGATCTCTTCGACGGCGCCACCTGGTATCTGACGCCCACCGCGATCACCGAGGGGGTCGCGTACGAGCGGCTGCACCGCTTCCTCGGGACGCTGGGTGCGCGCCCGCAGGCGATCGATCCCGACACGCACGACACCGTCATGGCCGCGGTCTCCCACCTGCCGCACGTGGTGGCCAACGTGCTCGTCGCCCAGGCCGCCCGCGCGCTGGACGCGAAGGGCGAGCGGCTGCCCGCCACCGGCCCGTCGTTCCGCGACGCCACCCGCGTGGCGGGTGCCCCCACGGCAATCTGGCGCGACATCTACCTCGCCAACGCCGACGCGCTCGGGACGCTGCTCGACGACACGATCGAGCGGCTGGGGCGCGTGCGGGCGGCGCTGGCCGAGCGCAACGGGGACGGCATCGCCGCCTGGAACGACGAGGCCGCCGAGGTACGCCGCCGCCTCCTGGACGCGCAGCTCGCGGGCGCCGAGGGCGTACGCCTGCGCGTGTCGGTGCCCAACCGCCCCGGCGTGGTGGCCGAGGTCGCGCTCGCGCTCGGCCGCGGCTCCGTCAACATCGCCGACATGGCCCTGCACCCGACGCCCGACCACGCCGCCGGCACGATCGAGCTCTGGGTGGCGGCCGACCAGGCCGACGACGCCGAGGATCTCATCGGCCGTCTCGACCTTCCAGTGGCCCGCGAATGAGCCGTCGCTTCTTCAGGGCGGGTGGGGGCGAACTGCGCCTGCGCGGCACGGTGGTCGCACCTCCGGACAAGTCGATCTCGCACCGGGCGGCCCTGCTCGGCGCGATGTCCTCCGAGCCGGTCCACGTCACCAACTACCTGCGCGCGGAGGACACGCTGTCCACGCTCGACGCGGTCCGGGCGTGCGGCGCCATCGCCGAGGAGCGCGAGCACGGCTTCGTGCTGCGCGGCCCCGGCCTGCGCGGCGCCGCCGTTCCCGACGGCCCGATCGACGTCGGCAACGCCGGGACGCTGATCCGCCTGATCGCCGGCTGGCTGGCCGGGCAGAGCGGGGGAGGGACCTGGACGCTCGACGGTGACGCGTCGATCCGCACCCGCCCGATGGAGCGCGTCGCGGCGCCGCTGCGCGAGATGGGAGCGGGGATCGAGACCTCGCCTGGCGGCGTTGCCCCGGTGCGCATCGAGGGCCGCAACCTCCGGGGCATCGACCACACGCTCGCGGTCGCCTCGGCGCAGATCAAGTCCTGCCTGCTCCTGGCGGGCATCCTCGCCGACGGACGCACGACCATCACGGAGCCGGCCGCCAGCCGCGACCACACGGAGCGGATGCTCGTCCGCGGCGGTGTCGACGTCCGCCGCGACGGCCTGACGATCAGCGTCGGCACGCTCGACGAGCTCGAGCTGGAGTCCATCCACGTCCCGGGCGACCCGTCGTCGGCCGCCTTCCACGCCGCCGCCGCGGTGCTCGTGCCGGGTTCGCGCATCGTCATCGAGGGCATGGCCGCCAACTGGACGCGCGTCGGCTTCTTCCGCATCCTCGAGCGCATGGGCGGCATCGTCGTCGGCCCGCTCGAGGAGCCAGGCGGCAAGCTGACGGGCGACGAGCCGGTCTGCGAGCTCGACATCTCCCACGGCCCGCTGGTGGGGACGACCGTCGAGCCCGAGGAGGTGCCGCTGGCCATCGACGAGCTGCCGCTGGTCGCGCTGCTGGGCTGCTTCGCCGAAGGAGAGACCGTCGTGCGCGGCGCCGGGGAGCTGCGCCACAAGGAGACCGACCGCATCGCCACCGTCGTCGAGGGCCTGCGCGGCCTCGGCGCCGACATCGAGGCCACGGAGGACGGGTTCGCCGTCCGCGGCACGGGCGGCCTGGACGGCGGCGTCATCCAGGCCCACGGCGACCACCGGCTGGCCATGCTCGGCGCCGTCGCCGGCCTCGCCTCCCGCAACGGCGTCGAGGTCGACGGCATGGAGGCCGCCGCGGTCTCCTACCCGGGCTTCACGGCCGACCTCGAAGCGCTCATCGCCTGACTCAGGCGCCGTCGACGGAGACGCGGCTGGCCGCACCGAAGGTGAGCGGTACAGGTCCGCCCCCGGTCAGCGTCCCGTCGCCACCATCACCGGCGTCCGGGCGGCCGCCCGCCGGTTCCTGCGGACCTTCCCGCTCCCCACCTAACCTCACGCAGCATGGTGATCGCCATCGATGGCCCGGCCGGCGCCGGCAAGTCAACCGTTGCGCGCGCGGTCGCGCAGCGGCTCGGCTTCACCTACCTCGACACGGGCGCGATGTACCGCGCGGTCGGGCTCGCGGGGACGCCGGACTGCGACATCGCCATCGACGACGCGGGCCGCGTGCTGCTCGACGGGCGCGACGTCAGCAGCGAGATCCGGACGGCAGAGGCCGGGGAGGCCGCGTCGCGCGTCGCCGCCGACCCAGCGGTCCGCGCGGTGCTGGTCGACAAGCAGCAGGCCCTGCTGGATCGCGGTGACTGGGTGGCCGAGGGCCGCGACATCGCGCTGGTCGTCAAGCCGGACGCCGAGGTCAAGGTGTTCCTGACCGCCAGCGCCGCGGAGCGCGCGCGGCGGCGCGCGGCCGACCTCGGGGAGGACGTCGAGGTCGTGATGAGAGACCAGGCGCTGCGCGACGCGCGCGACCAGGCCTCGGGCGACCGGACGGTCACCGCGCCCGCGCCCGGCGCCGTCACCGTCGACACGACGGGCCTGTCGCTCGACGAGGTCGTGGAGCGGATCGCGGGGCTCGTGCGATGAAGGTCGCCATCGTCGGCTACCCGAACGTCGGCAAGTCCTCGCTGGTCAACCGCCTCACGCAGTCGCGGGAGGCGGTCGTGCACGAGACCGCCGGCGTGACCCGCGACCGCCGCGAGATCGAGACGGACTGGAACGGCCGCCGCCTGACCCTGATCGACACGGGCGGCATCGACGCCCAGGACGACGACCCGCTCGCGGTGTCGATCGCCGACCAGGCCCGCGCCGCGCTGCTGGACGCCGACGTCGCGGTCCTCGTGGTCGACGCCAAGGGCGGCCAGCGTCCCGGCGACGCCGAGATCGCCGACATCCTGCGCCGCTGGGACAAGCCGGTGCTCGTCGCCGCCAACAAGGTCGACTCGCCGCGCGACATCCCGCTCGCGGCGGAGTTCTACAGCCTCGGGCTCGGCGAGCCGCATCCGGTCAGTGCCGCCCAGGGACTCGGGACGGGCGATCTGCTCGACGCCGTGGTCGAGCGCGGCCCGGAGCCCGAGGAGGAGGAGATCGAGGCCGAGGACACCTTCCGCCTCGCCATCATCGGCCGGCCCAACGTCGGCAAGTCGTCGCTGCTGAACACCCTGCTCGGCGAGCAGCGCGTGATCGTCTCCGACGTCGCCGGCACCACGCGCGATCCGATCGACATCGAGCTCGACGTCGACGGCCGCACGATCCGCCTCGTCGACACCGCCGGCATCCGCCGCGCCGCCAAGGTCAAGGAGTCCGTCGAGTACTACACGGCGCTGCGCTCCCAGCGGGCGGCCGAGCGCGCTGACGTCGCCCTCGTCGTCTGCGACGCCACCCTCGGCGTCACCACCCAGGACCTGCGGATCGCCGACCTGGCCATGCGCTCGGGCTGCGCGACGGCCCTTGTGCTCAACAAGTGGGACCTCACCAGCGGCGACGAGTTCGACCTCGACCACGAGCGCCAGGTCGTCCTGCGCAAGCTGCGCCTGCGGCCCAAGCTGCTGACCGCGAGCGCCCTCACCGGCCGTCACGTCGCGCGCCTGCTCGTCGAGGCGATCTCGCTGGCCGACCGCCGCCGCCACCGCGTCCCCACGCCCGAGGTCAACAAGTTCCTCGCCGACATCGTCCAGATCCGTCAGCCGCCGGCCAAGCAGGGCCACCGGCTGAAGATGATCTACGCCGCGCAGATCGGGGTCGACCCGCCGCGGCTGTCGATCCAGGTCAACTCGCGCACCCGAGTGACGCGCGACTACGCCTACTTCGTCGAGAATCGCTTCCGTGAGCGCTACGCGCTGGACGGCATCCCGGTGATCATCGACTTCGTCGAGCGCAAGCAGAGACGACGCGAAAGCGCGTGAGGCGCGCGCTGGCGCTGGTGGCGGTCGCGGTCCTCGCGGGCTGCGGCGGGTCGCCACCGGCCGACCGCGCCGCCGACCTGGTCCCGGGCGACGCGCTCCTCTACGTCCACCTCTCGACGGACCCGGACCGCGAGCAGGACCGTGACCTGCTGGCGCGCCTGCGCAGGCTGCCCGCGTTCGCGCCCGTCGACGACGCGCTCACGCGCGCCCGGCCGTGGCTGGGGGACGAGGTCGCCTTCGCCGTGACCCCGCGCGGGACGGTCGCCATCCTCGCCGTCCGCGACGAGGCCGCGGCGCGCAGGGCGCTGCCCGAGGCGCGCTTCTTCGGGCGCTTCGCGCGCGTGGGCACCGGCGGCAGCGGCAAGGCGCTGTCCGACGTGGCCGCCTTCGCGGGCTACGAGCACGAGGGGGACCGCTCGGCCGACGCCTACGTCGCGCCCGGGGCGGCGCGGCTGCTGCCCGCGGCGCTGCGCTTCCTCGCCGGGCGGCCCGTGGTCGCCGACGTCGTCCCGACCGACGCGGGCGTGCGCATCACCGCGCGGCGGATCGGCGGAGCCGCTGAGCGGGCCGACTTCGAGCCGCAGCTGCTCGGCGCGGTGCCGAAGGACACCTTCGCCTACGTCGGGGTCGAGGCGTTCGCCCCGGCGGCGCTGCCCGCCGTCGCCCGCCCGCTGGTGGACGCGCTCGCGGAGACGTCGCTGTCGATCTCGGAGGGCGTGGGCGACCCCGTCATCACGCTTGCGGGGGAGGCGCGCGGGCGGGAGGGTCCGAGTCTTGCCCGCCGTGCGCTCGCCGGGCTGCAGGGCACCGTGGCCGCCGCGCTGGCGGCTCCGGGGGAGGCCACGGGGCAGATCCCGGTCTTCGAGGAGCGCGACCTCGGCGGCGGCCGCGACGGCTACGCACTCACCCTCGCCGGCGGTGCCCAGCTCATCTACGCGGTCTCGGGGACGCGGGTCGCGGTGTCCGGCAGCGTGGATGGCGTCAAGCGCGCGCTGCGCGACGAGGACGGCATCGAGGATGCCGATGCCTTCAACGAAGCCCTTCCCGATCGTCCGGATCGGCTCCAAGCGCTAGCCTTCGTGGCTTCCAGCCAGCTCCTGGAGCTCGCTGACGCTGCCGGATTGGATGCCGTCGCGGCCTACCGCACACTTCGTCCGAACCTGGCAGCGATCCGCGCGCTCGGCGCCGTCGTGCGCCGCCAGGGGAACGACACGACTCTGGAGCTGAACCTCCTCTTCCCATGACTGACTTCGCCGATAACGAGTACCTCTTCACCTCCGAGTCCGTCACGGAGGGGCATCCGGACAAGGTCGCCGACCAGATCTCCGACGGCGTCCTCGACGCCGTCCTCCGCGACGACCCCTACGGCCGCGTCGCCTGCGAGACGCTCGTCAACACCGGCCTCGTGGTCGTGTCCGGCGAGATCTCCACGACCGTCTACGTCGACATCCAGGAGATCGTCCGCGAGACGATCCGCAAGATCGGCTACACGGACGCCGAGCTCGGCTTCTCCGCCGACTCGTGCGCCGTGCTGAACGCGATCGACAAGCAGTCGCCCGACATCGCCCAGGGCGTCGACTCCGCCCACGAGGTCCGCGTCGAGGGCAACTCGGACGAGATCGACGTCGCCGGCGCCGGCGACCAGGGCATGATGTTCGGCTACGCGACCAACGAGACGCCGGAGCTCATGCCGCTCCCGATCTCGCTGGCCCACCGCCTGGCCGAGCGCCTCAGCGCGGTCCGCAAGGACGGCACGCTGCCCTACCTGCGCCCGGACGGCAAGACCCAGGTCTCGGTCCGCTACGTCGACGGCCGCCCCGTCTCGGTCGAGAAGCTGCTGATCTCGACCCAGCACGAGGAGGGGGTCGAGGGCAAGATCCGCGCCGACCTGTGGGAGCACGTCGTGCTGCCGACGCTGCCCGAGGGCATGTACGACGCCGAGGCGCTGGGCAAGTCGTTCCTGGTCAACCCGACCGGTCGCTTCGTCATCGGCGGGCCGGTCGGCGACGCGGGCCTGACCGGCCGCAAGATCATCGTCGACACCTACGGCGGCATGGCCCGCCACGGCGGCGGCGCCTTCTCGGGCAAGGACCCGTCGAAGGTGGACCGCTCGGCCGCCTACGCCGCGCGCTACGTCGCCAAGAACGTCGTGGCCGCCGGCCTGGCCGACCGCTGCGAGGTCCAGGTCGCGTACGCGATCGGCGTCGCGCATCCGGTCTCGGTGATGGTGGAGACGTTCGGGACCGAGAAGGTCGCGCCCGCCACGATCGCGAAGCTCGTCGACGAGCACTTCGACCTGCGTCCCGGCGCCTTCCGCGAGTACCTCAAGCTGCACCGGCCGATCTACCAGAAGACCGCGGCGTACGGCCACTTCGGCCGCAGCGACCCGGACTTCACGTGGGAGGCCACCGACCGCGCCGACGCCCTCCGGGCCGGCGCCGGTCTCGAAGCCGGCGCACCCGCCTAGCGGGCTGCCTCCATGGCCACGACGCCGGCGTGCTCGAGTTCCGCGATGCGGGCGACGAGCGGGACGCCGGCGGCGTGGTCGCCCTCCCGGGCGTGGCCGGCCAGCTCGACCCAGGTCGCGGCGAGCTCCTCGTAGAGCGCTCCGGCGGCGTCGAAGCCGAACTCCCCCAAGAAGGTCGCGTGCAGCGAGCGGAACATCGCGCCGCCGGCGAGACGGTGCGGGAAGGCGCTCACGCCAGCCGGGCGCGCATGATGTCGACGGCCTCACGGCGCTCGTCCATGAGCAGGTAGCGGCGGCCGAGCTTGGCCGCCGCGGCCCCGAGCGTGCCCGAGCCGGCGAAGGGATCGAGGCACAGGTCGCCGGGGCGCGTCGACGCCTGCACGAAGCGCCGGATCAGGCCCTCGGGCTTCTGCGTCGGGTAGCCCGTCTTCTCCCTGCCGGTGGGGGAGACGATCGTGTGCCAGTGGACGTCGGTGGCCCGTTTGCCGCGTTCGCGCTGCTCGGCCGTCACCAGCCCCGGCGCCATGTAGGGCTCGCGGTCGACCGCCTCGGCGTCGAATACGTAGTGGGCGGGGTCCTTGACGTAGACGAGGATCGTGTCGTGCTTGGCCGGCCAGCGATTGCGGGGCTTGCCGCCGTAGTCGTAGGCCCAGATGATCTCGTTGAGGAAGCAGGCGCGGCCGAAGAGCTGGTCGAGGGCGACCTTCGCGTAGTGCGCCTCGCGGTAGTCGAGGTGCAGGTACAGCGTGCCCTCGGGGGAGAGCAGGCGATGCATCTCGGTGAGACGGGGGAGGAGGAAGCCGCCGATGTAGTCCTCGTACGCGTCGTCGTAGCCGATCCGGCCGACCTCGAGCGTGGCGTAGCGGCGGCCGCCGAAGCCGGTGCGGTCGCCGTCGCTGTCCGCGACCGTCGTGAGTGCCCGCCGGACCTGCGTGGTGCCGGTGTTGAACGGCGGGTCGGCGTAGATCAGCGTCGCGATCCCGTCCTCGAGACCGCGCATCAGCTCGAGGTTGTCTCCCTCCAGGATCACGCCGCGGACGCTAATAGCTTCATCGGTCGTGATCGCCCGGGTCGAGCCGCTGCACACGACCCGCAAGGTGTCGGGGCCGTTCGACTACCTCGCCTCCGGCGTCTCGGTCGGGTCGGTGGTGCGGATCCCGTTCGGGCGCCAGGCGCTGGACGGGGTGGTGACGGCGCTGGCGGAGAGCAGCGAGGTGGCGCCGGAGAAGCTCGTCTCGATCGGCGCGGTTCGGGACCAGTCGGTGCCGGCGGACCTGGTGCTGTGCGCGCTGTGGCTGGCGGAGGAGTACGTGTCGACCCCGGCGCGGGCGCTCGCGCTGGTGCTGCCGCCGAAGGGGCGGCCGAAGACGGAGCTGTGGTGGTCCTCGCTCGGTGTCGCCGATGACGTGACCTCGCGGCAGGCGGAGGTGCTCGCGCGGTTGCCGGGGGGCAGCGGCGGTGACCTCGCGGTCCTGCGGCGGCTCGAGGCGAAGGGGCTGGTGAAGGTAGAGGAGCGCGTGCGGCGGCGGGCCCCGCTCACGGTGCCCGACGACGACCGCGCGGTGGAGCTGACGGACGAGCAGCGGGCCGCCCTCCGAGCGCTGGACGCCGTGGAGGCGCACAACGCTCACCTGCTGCACGGGGTGACCGGGTCCGGCAAGACGGAGGTGTACCTGCGGGCCGCCGAGCGGGTGCTGGCGGCGGGCCGCGGCGTGATCGTGCTGGTGCCCGAGATCGCGCTGACGCCGCAGACCGTCGCGCGGTTCGTGGCGCGCTTCGGGGACACCGTCGCGCTGCTGCACAGCGGGCTTTCAGAGGGCGAGCGCTTCGACGAGTGGCTGCGCCTGCGCCGCGGCGAGGCGCGCGTGGCGGTCGGCCCGCGCTCGGCGGTCTTCGCGCCGGTCGACGACCTCGGGTTGGTCATCGTCGACGAGGAGCACGACCCGTCCTACAAGTCCGATGGGGACCCGCGCTACGACGCGCGGCTGGTCGCCCGCTGGCGGGCGTCGCTGACCGGCGCGCAGCTGATCTGCGGGACGGCGACGCCGCGCCCGGAGACATGGCGGGAGCTGCCGCGCCTGACGCTGTCGCAGCGGGTGGACGGCCAGGCCCTGCCGCCGGTGGAGATCGTCGACATGCGCGGCTCCCACCATCCCCTGCACCCGGGCACGCAGCGGGCGCTGATCGACGCGCGCAAGTCGATCGTGCTGCTCAACCGGCGAGGCTGGTCGAACTTCCTCACCTGCCGGGACTGCGGCAAGGTCTGGACCTGCCCGAACTGCGACGTCTCGCTCGTCCTGCACCGCGCGGCCGGGAGCATCAGCTGTCATCACTGCGGGCACCGCGAGCGCGCGCCGGACCGCTGCGACAACTGCGGCTCGACCGCCGTCGCCCGCCACGGCGCCGGCACGGAGCGCCTGGAGGCCGAGCTGGCGGAGACGCTGGGCGTCCCGATCTTTCGCCTGGACGCCGACACGGGCGCGGCCAAGGACGCCGTGCCGCGCCTGATCGCGGCGTTCCGGGCGGCACCGGAGGGGCTGCTGCTGGGCACGCAGCTCGTCGCCAAGGGCCACGACTTCCCGGACGTGACGCTGGGGGTGGTCGTCGACGCCGACCAGACGCTGCGCTTCCCGGACTTCCGGGCCGAGGAGCGCACCTTCGCGCTGGTCGCCCAGCTCGCCGGCCGGGCGGGGCGGGGCAGCGCCGGCGGGCGGGTGATCGTCCAGACCATCAGCCCGGAAGCGACCTCGCTCCAGCACGCCGCCCGCCACGACGCGCCCGGCTTCCTGCGCGAGGAGCTGCTGCGCCGCGAGGCGCTCGCCTACCCGCCGTACGCGGACCTGATCCGGGTGGTCTGCTCGCATGCCGACGCGGCCGCCGCTCACGCCGCGGCCGCGGCCATCGCCGAGGGAGTCGACGCGGGCGAGCGGCTCGGGCCCGCGCCCTTGTTCCGGATCCGCAATCGCCACCGCGTGCAGGTGGTGGTGAAGACCACGCGCCGCGCCGAGGCGATCGCCCAGGTCGGCGCCGCCGTGGAGGCCGTCGCGACCGATCGCGCCCACCGCGACGTGACCCTCTCGATCGACGTCGACCCTCAATAACATGGAAGCCCGTGGCTGACGAACCGGTGGAAGTCGAGGAGGAGCCCGGTCCCCCGCCCATGGACCCCGAGGTCCGGGCGCGGCGCGACCAGGCCCTGAAGTTCGTGCGCAGGTACGGGGACCCCGTGCTGCGCTCGCGCGCGATCGAGATCGACCGCTTCGACGAGAAGCTGCTCGACGAGACCCGCCGGATGGGCCAGGTCATGAACGACGCGCTCGGCATCGGCCTCGCGGCGACCCAGGTCGGCGCGATGCACCGCGTGCTCGTCTACCGCGTCGAGCCCGACTCGCCGGTCGCGACGCTGGTCAACCCGGTGATCGAGTGGCACTCCAAGGAAGAGGAGATCGCCGACGAGGGCTGCCTGTCCCTGCCCGGCGTCGTGGTCGAGGTCGAGCGGCCGGTGCACATCCGCGTCAGCGGCCTCGACGCCCGCGGCGACGGGCTGACCATCGAGGCCTCCGGGCTCGAGGCGCGGGTCATCCAGCACGAGGTCGACCACCTCGACGGCGTGCTGATCCTCGACCGCACGTCGCGCAGCCAGCGCAAGGAAGCCATGAAGACCCTGCGCGAGCGGCTGGCCGAGCTGCAGCCCGCCTAGTGCGGGTCGCCTACCTCGGGACGTCGGCCTTCGCGGTTGCGGTGCTGGAGCACCTCGCCGCCTCCGAGCACGAGGTCGCGGTGGTCGTCACCCGGCCCGACCGGCCGCGGGGACGGGGCCGCAAGCTCGCCCCGCCGCCGGTGGCGGTTGCCGCGCGCGCCCTCGATCTGCCGCTGGTGCAGCCCGAGGACGTCCACGCGCTGGACTTCCCCGAGGTCGACGCGCTGGTGGTGTGCGCGTTCGGCGCGCTCATCAAGGAGCCCCTCCTGAGCGAGTACGAGATCTTCAACGTCCATCCGTCGTTGCTGCCGCGATGGCGGGGCGCCGCCCCGCTCGAGCGCGCTCTGATGGCGGGCGACGCGCAAACCGGCGTCGCGATCATGCGCTTGGAGGCGGGCCTGGACTCCGGCCCCGTCTACGCGATGGAACCGGAGCCGATCGCGCCCGACGACGACTACGGCACGCTCGCCCACCGGCTCGCCGACCGCGGCGCCGCTCTCCTGGTCCGCGTGCTCAGCGAGCGACCCGAACCGGTCCCGCAGGCCGAGGACGACGTCACCTACGCCGAGAAGATCACCGCCGCCGACCGCACGCTCGATCCGGCTGCGTCAGCGGTCGAGCGCGAGCGCGTCGTGCGTGCGCTGCGGCCGCACATCGGCGCCCGCGTCGAACTGGCGGAAGGCTCGTTCCTCGGCGTCTGGGACGCCCGCGTCGGCGACGACGGCGAGCTCGAGCTGCTCGAGGTCCAGCCCCCCGGCGGGCGCCGCATGCCGGCCGACGCGTACGCGCGCGGCCACGGTGCCTAGCGGCGGCGCAGCTGGAGCACGGCGTCGACGCCGGACGGTCCCGCCTCGCGCGGGCGCTCTTCGGCGACGATCGGCTCGAGGGTGCCCGGATCGAGCGCGGCGAGCGCTGCCTCGACGGAGACCTGCACCTGCCCGGCCGCCGGGTGGCTGCCGACCAGGAACAGCGTCCCGCCGGGCGCAACCCCGGACGCCATCCGCTGCACCATCTCCGCGACCGAGCCGGCGACGTGGACGTACAGGCAGACCACCAGGTCGAACGCTTCACGCGGTGGAATCCAGGTCCCAAGGTCGGCCTCGACCCACTCGACCCGGTCGGCGATGTCCTCGCCGAGCGCTTGTGCCGTCGCTTGGCCATGGGCGAGGGCATTCGCGGCGAAGTCGACCGCGGTGACTCGCCAGCCGCGCCCGGCCAGCCACAGCGTCTCCGACCCGTGCCCGCACCCGGCGTCCAGCGCGCGCCCCGGCGGGAGGTCTGCGAAGGCTGCCGTGAGGTGGGCGTTCGGGGGCCGCTGAGCGAGGCCGTCCCCGTGGTAGGCCATCCTCGCCCGGCCATGGCATGGCCGCTGTTGCTTGCGGGCGCGGTTGCGACAGCCCGGGCCGCCGGCGCCGAACCCACCCGAAGTCGGACATATTCAGAGTTTCGGTGGGTTCGATCGCCGAGCGCATGGATGTCGCTTTGAGGCAATAGCGAAAGCGCTGCGGTTCACGTGAACCGCGGTATCGCGTGGACGGGGCCTGGCGAATTTGGCATCCGATAGATGCCAAATCCGCCGAGTCTCCACTGCTCCTTTTGCCTCAATGCGAAGCGAGCCTGACGTCGGCGGCGGGCACCGCCCGAGCATCACTCTGTGCTGTCGGCTAGCAGTCATCTCCGTCGCGGGGTAGATCAGACATCCCCACGCAGAGCTGGCGGACGGGACACCGTCCAACGGTGCACCCAACCTCGCGACGGCAGTACGCCCGGCCTCGATAAGGGCTGCTCAGAGCGGCGGCGTGCGTGTCCGGCGCAGGACACCCGTAGCAAGAAACCGCGAATGCCACCGTTGAGTGGTCATGACCGTCGGGCGGGGATGGATCGGGTTGCTCGCAGCCTCAGTGCTGATCGTGCTGAGTTCCGCGCCTGCCCAGGCGAGAAAGCGTACGGGAACGCTGACCGTGCGAGTGGCCGGCTTGCCTAGCCATCAGCGCTCAGCCGTGCGCGTCACGGCCCACGGTCGGACCCGGCACCTCAAGCGGTCGCGGACTCGCGTGCGCCTGCGTGCGGGGCGCGTGGTCATCAAGGTGGGCCGCGTCCTTCTGCGCCGCGCTGGGGGTTCAGTCAAGAAGGGAGCCGTTGCGTCCTCCTCGAATCCGCGTCGCTCCTTCAAGCTCCGCGCTCGCAAGAGCCGACGGGTGCAGATCGACTACGACACGATCATCAACCCGGGGGTGCGCAGGTTGCCGGCCGGCGCCGCCGTCGCCGGCGCGCCCGACAACCCGACCGGCTTGTCGCTGCCGGCGGGCTCAGCTGGGAGCCTGAAAGTCGGAGGAGTGCTGACCAGCGGTCCGACGCCGGCGCTGCCGTTCGGTCTGCTCCATCGCATCGTGGCCGTGCAGCCCACCGGGGCGGCGGTCAACGTTGCGCTCGAGCCTGCCGAGATCACCGACGCCTTCCCGAAGCTCGCCTATGCGGGCGATGCCGGTCCGGTCGCTCAGATCGCCGCAAGCACCAACATCTTCACGGCGGAGTTGCAGGCCTCCAGAAACTGCTCGCTCGGGTTTGGAACCGGATCCATCCTGCCGGTGTTCAGGGTGGCCAATTTTCGCCCGGAGATCGACATCGACGCGACCCCCTGGGGCGGGGCCATCCACGCGGACGTGCTGGCTTCCATGCATCTGACGCTGGGCTTCACCGCGACTTCGACTCAGGTGGCGACCTGCGAGCTCGAGGGCAACCCCATCACGGCGGTGGGCGTCATCCCCATCGGACCGGCCCTTGTGCCCATCTACTTCACCGTGCCGCTGAAGGCCACGGCCCGCCTGCAGGCCAACACTGCCACCGTGCGGACCTGGTCGTTCAAGACCAAGCTCGGCGCCAGGATGGCCCGCCAGGGCATTGGCCTGACCCCTCGGGCCGTGTACGAGCACGGCCCGGTCAAGACCACCTCCACCGGGACTTCTGAGTCCACCTACACGCTGGGCGTGTCGGCGGGTGCAGAGCTCGGGCTCGGACTGCCGCGCATCGCCAACATCCACGCGGGGCTCGGGACCGACTTGACCTTCACCCGCCAGGAGACCCGCTGCGACCTGGACTGGAACATCGGCTCGCTGTCGGCAGGCGGTCAAGTCGGGCCGTTGAAGATCTCGACCCCCAGCTACACGCCGGTCAAGCTGCACCTGTGGGACGGGTGCAAGGGCGGCCCGCAACAGCCGCCGCCCTCCTCGGCACCGACCATCGTCTCGCGCCTAGAGCCTGTCACCGCCGACGCCAAGCTCGCGCCGGGCTTCTCCGTCGGAGAGTCGGTCTCCAGCGGCGAGTGTCATGAGGGCAGCGACGTCGGCCAGGCCTACCGCTGCTTTTCAGGCCACGGGGTCTACGACCCGTGCTACGCGATCGCTGAGCCCGACACCGGAGACGGCGTCGGCGTTGTTTGCATCCGGTCGCCCTTCAGCAAGGAGCTGTTCCAGATCGAGGAGGCCACCGGCCTCGGGCGCATCGAGCCCAACGGCTTCGACGAGCCCAACGGCCTGGAGCTCGCAAACGGCCTCGAGTGCCAGCAGGCCCAAGGTGCTCACGGCGCCACGAAGGACGGACGGGTCATCGACTACGGCTGCGACGACGGAAAGACCGTGGTCCTGCGAGGCCTGCACAAGGACAACCCCACGTGGACAGCGGACCTGGCCACCTACGACGCGCAGTACAACGCCACCAAGAGCGGATCCGTGGCCATCAAGGAGGCGGTGCTGATCCGCCACGAGATCCCGCCGGCCAACCGTCCGGTCACCGACGCCGGCGACGCCACCGTGGACGAGCTCTCCACCAACGCCCGCCTGCATCACGAGGTGGACTGCGGCGCAGACAGCACTCGCGTCAACGTCTCCTGGGAGGAGCAGGTCTACAGCAGCGGCGCGCCGTGCTACGAGTCCAGTCTCATCATCACCGAGTGGGACAACAACTCAGATCTCGAGCCGGGCTGGTCCTGCGAAAGCTCAGACAACGACAGCGTCCTGTGCCAGAAGGACGTCACGCTGGACACCACGGACGCTCCGCGCTTCTTCCAGTCCACCCACCTGCGGGCCTTCGCGATCTACTAGAACCTCAGCCGCTCCAACCCTGTAGACGCCAGCTTGGCGCCGGCGACGTTGCTGCATGTAGCGCTAACGCGAGACGCGGCTGTTGCTTTCGCTGAAACACAGTCCGGGGATCAACCGATTGGCTCATCTCAGCCAACTGTCGGAGCGGTGGCGGCGTCGGCGGCGCGGTTCACGTGAACCGCATTTCCGTCCGACTCACATGAGAACATGCGTTCGTGTTGAAGGAGGCTCGCGATCTTGAAGACATCCGCCGGCGGATCGTCTGGCTCGAGTTCCGTGAGCGCTCGCGGATGGCGGAGTGGCTGGACCTGGTGGCTGAGTTCGACCGCCGGGAGGGCTGGGCCGGATCGCGGTTCCGCTCGACCGCCGAGTGGCTGGGCTTCGAGTGCAGGTTGACGGCGCGCACCGCTCGCGATCATGTGCGCGTCGCGCGGCGGCTTCGCGAGTGGCCGAGGGTCGCCGAAGCGCTGGGCACCGGGTTGGTGTCGTACTCACAGGTGCGGGCGATGTCGCGCGCGAGCGTCGACGAGGACGAGGTGGAGCTGCTGCGAATCGCGCGGACGTCGTCGGTGCGTCAGCTTGAGCAGCACGTCCGGTCCCTCCGTTCGGCTCCTTCAGCGGACTTGGCTATAGCCCGGGCTGGGCATCAACGCCGAACGCTGAAGTGGTTCTGGGACGACGAGGACGGGTCGCTGGCGTTCTTCGGGCGGCTGTCGGCGACCGATGGCCAGGCGTTCGTCGAGGCAGTGGAGACCGCTGTGCAGATCGTGGGTAGCGACCCGTTCGTCGACGCCGAGACCGGCGAGGTCCTGGACGCGCCCGTGCCCCTCGGCGCCCGCCGTGCGGACGCGCTGGCAGAGATCGCGCGGAGCGGCGCACCGCGCACGCATCTCGTTCTGCATGCCGATGCGGATGCCCTCGCCTGTACGGCGGGGAGCGACGAGCCGCGTGGCGGGAACGTCTGCTTTCTGCGTGACGGGCCGGCGATCCCGTCGGAGCTTGCCCGTCGTCTCACCTGCGACTGCGACGTCTCCCTGAATGACCGGTTGAACCTCGGCCGCAGTCAGCGCGTGGTCTCACCTGGGTTGCGGCGAGCGCTGGAACACCGTGATGGCCGGGTCTGCTCGATGCCAGGCTGCGATCGCGCCCACGGCCTGCACGCCCATCACATCCGGCACTGGAGCCAGGGCGGTCAGACCGACCTCGACAACCTCACGCTGTTCTGTGAGCAGCACCACCGCCTCGTTCACGACGACGGCTGGCGGCTGCGGCGCCGTCGCGACGGAGCGCTCTCAATCCGCGACGGCAACGGCCACGACGTCCTCCCGCTTCCCGCTCGGGCCTCGCCGGGCGAGCTGATCGCGGCCTGATGCGGCGCGTCTTCGGCGCGACTGTGGGTGGATGCACCCGGACTGGCTCGGAAGCCCGTCGAGCATTCGCCGGACCGCGCAAGTGGTGTGGCGACGCGCCAGATTGGGGATCATGGGTCTCATGAGAGGGTGGCTCGGGGTCTTGGTGGTGGCGTGCGCGCTGATCGTGCCGGCGGGCGCCCACGGCGCTGAACCCGTCAACGTCCCCTGGACGACGTACCTGCCCGCGCTGCCGTCGCCGAACGGGAACACGGGTGGCCCCCAGCCGCGGTGCAAGACCGGGAGGCTGAAGTGCGTCCGGGAGACGATCGGCCGGTTGGCGGCCCGGGAGCGGCACTTCGGCTGCGACCACCGGGCCGTGTTCGCGACGACGTACAAGACGCTCACGCGGGTGATGCTGCGCACCATGAAGGCGGACCCGACGTTCTTCCACGACCAGCGCGGAATCGTCTATCAGGTGGCGCTGTTCAGTGACATCTACTTCCGGACGCTCGCGCGCTACCGGCAGGGCAAGCCCGTGGACGAGGCGTGGAAGATCGCCCTGGACGCAACGCAGAGCGGTGACCTGCAGGGCGCGGGGGACATGCTGCTCGGGATCAACGCCCACGTGCAGAACGACATGCCGTTCATGCTGGCGGCGATCACGCTGCGCAATGCGAAGGGGCGCTCGCGCAAGGACGACCACGACGCGGAGAACGTCATCCTCGACGACGCGTTCGACGAGGTCTCTGCCGAGGTCGGCCGCCGCTACGACCCGCTGGCCACGACGATCCTGATCGGCGGCGCGCCGGTGACCGACGTCTTCGGCGCGGAGCTCGTCAAGGGGTGGCGAGAGGGCGTCTGGCGCAACGCCGAGCGGCTCGTGAACGCCAGGTCGGACGCGGAGCGCGCCCAGGTGGCCGAATCCATCCACGCTCAGGCCGCGCTCACGGCGCAGTCCATCCTGGCCGGCGCCCAGATGCCACCGGGCTACCGCGCCACGCGCGACGCCTACTGCGCGCAGCAGGCCGGCTGACCACTCGCCCGCGGCCCGGAAGGACTGGGCCAGGCCGACGTCCGGCCAGCACGTGTCAGGCCGGACCTAGCCTCGGATGGTGCCCACGCTGACCGTCTCACCCGCCCGCGCGGTCGCGTTCCGCGTGCTGGAGCGGGTGTTCGACGACGGCGCCTGGGCCGACCGGGCCCTGGTGGCCGAGGCGCGCCGGGCCAACCTGGACCGGCGCGACCGCGGGCTGGCCACCCAACTCGCCTACGGGTCCGTCCAGCGGGTCGCGACGCTCGACCACCTGATCCGGATCTTCGCCGATCGCCCGGCCGGCAAGCTCGACCCGCCGCTGCGCGCTGCGCTGCGGCTCGGGCTCTACCAGCTGGCCTTTCTCGAGCGCGTGCCCGACCACGCCGCCGTGGCCGAGTCCGTGGAGCTGGCCAAGGAGCGCGCCCCGCGCGGTGCCGGCCTCGTCAACGCGGTCCTGCGCCGCGGCGCGCGGGAGGCCAGGCAGGTCGTCGAGGCCCTCCCGGACCGCACCCCCGAGGAGGCCGCGCTCAGGCACAGCCATCCCGCCTGGATCGCCCGGCTCTGGTGGGACCGGTTCGGCGCCGACACCGCCCGCGCGCTGATGGAGGCGGGGAACCGTGCGCCCGAGGCGGTCCTGCGCGCGAACACGCTGAAGACGACCGCGGACGACCTCAAGGCCCAACTCCCCGTCGAGAGCCACTGTGCCCCCGGCCTGCCCGACGCCCTCGTCCTCGACGGCCCGTTCGACGCCCACGAGCACGGGCTGCACGCCGAGGGCCACTACATGCCGCAGTCGCGGGCCGCCCAGGCCGTCGCCCGCATCGTCGACCCGCAGCCCGGCGACCGTGTTCTCGACCTGTGCGCCGCGCCCGGAGGCAAGACCACGCACCTCGCCGCGCTCGGCGCGCACGTCACCGCGATCGAGAAGGACGCGACCCGCGCCGAGCACCTGCGCGCGACGACCAAGCGCATGGGCGCGGAGGTCGAGGTCGTCGTCGACGACGCCCGCAACGTCCGGGGCGAGTATGACCGCGTGCTGGTCGATCCGCCCTGCACGGACCTCGGGACGCTCGCCCTCCGGCCCGACGCCCGCTGGCGCAAGCATGCGACCGACCCGGAGCGGATCGCCAAGCTCCAGCGCGAGATCCTCGAAGCCGGCGCGGGCTGCGTGAAGCCCGGCGGCGTGCTGGTCTACTCGACCTGCACGATCTCCCCACTGGAGAACGAGGGTCAGCTCGAGGGCTTCGAAGTCGACCCCTGGCGACCATCCGACCTCCCCGCATGGGACCATCCGTCCGTGACCGGCGTGACGCAGACCCTCCCGCACCGCGACGGCACCGACGGATTCTTCATCGCGAGACTTTCCCGTGGCTGAGGAGCCCGTCGACCTCGGACCCGTGTGCCCGAGCTGCAACGAGCCGTGGCTGCGGCCCACGAACCTGCCGGGCCGCTACCGCTGCGTCAACTGCCTGACGCGTTTCGAGCTGCGTTCCGTGTGCCCCGACTGCGGGGAGCACAGCACCATCGTGCGGATGTCGAACACGGCCCTCTACCAGTGCAACCACTGCGGCTCGCCGATGCTGGTGCCGGTATGACCTGGACCGGCGTCGCCCCCTCCATCCTGTCCGCCGACTTCGCCCGCCTGGGCGAGCAGGTCGCCCAGGTCCTCGACGCGGGTGCGACCGTCATCCACGTCGACGTGATGGACGGCCACTTCGTCCCGCCCATCACGATGGGCCCGCTCGTTGTCGAGGCGCTCGCCGAGCAGGTCCACGCGAAGCATGCCGTCCTCGACGTCCACCTGATGATCGACCGTCCCGAGCGCCAGATCCAGGCGTTCGCGGACGCCGGTGCCGACGGCATCACGTTCCACGTGGAAGCGACGCCTCACGTCCACTACACCGTGCAGCACATCAAGGAAGCGGGCTGCCGCGCCGGCCTGGCGCTCAACCCCGGCACGCCGCACACCGCCGTGGTCGAGCTCGAGGACGACCTCGACCTCGTCCTCTGCATGACCGTCAACCCCGGCTGGGGCGGTCAGCCGTTCATCGAGCGCTCGCCCGACAAGCTGCGCCGCCTCCGGGACGTGCTGCCCACCGACGTCGTGCTCGAGGTCGACGGCGGCATCGGCCCGGACACCGCCGCTGCGTGCGCGGAAGCCGGCGCGACGCTCTTCGTCGCCGGCTCGGCGGTCTTCGGCGAGGACGACCCCGCCGCCGCCGTCGCGGCTATCGCTGCGCGGCTTTGAAGTCCGACTGCAGGACCTGCGGGTAGTGCCCGGCCTTCCCTGAGAAGACCAGGTCGGGCTGGACGATGCAGGCCGGGTCGCCTTCGGTCTGCTTGTGCTCGCCGCCGGCCGTCGCGCAGTCCCAGTTCGGCAGCGTGAAGAAGCCGTTGCGGTACGTGTCGAGGTTGAGCGCGTCGGGCCCGAAGTAGGTGTTGCCGCGGTTGTCGGGCGACCGCGTCGGGGTGACGAGCGTCTGCGAGCCCGCCGTGACCAGCTGGGGGAGGACGTGCCCGTTGGCGCCGGGGACGTTGGTCGCCGCCTTCCCCTGCAGCGCCCAGCCCGGCATCGCGACGAAGTTGGAGACGGTGCCCTGCTGATAGGTCAGCCACTGCAGGATCGGGTTGAGCTGGGCCAGGAACGGGCCCGTCGCGTCCAGGACCGGACGCAGGCCGCGCAGCACCTTCGACAGCGCCGGCAGGCCCGTCTCGGATGCGCGGATCACCGACGGCAGCGCGGTGAAGAACGTCTGCAGGTCGGGGGCGGTCCGGCGCAGGTCGCGCAGGGTCGGGCGCAGGTCGACCGCGACCGGGCCGAGGTCGTCGATCAGCGGCTTGGTGTCGACGGAGAACGTCTCGAGCCGGCGCAGCGTCGTCCGCGACTCGCGCAGGAAGGTCGGGAAGATCTGGATCGAGGTCGCGAGCGCCTCGCGCTGGGACGCGGTCGCCTGAAGCCACGTCGAGGTGTCGGCGATGACCGCGCGGAACTGGTTCTCGTCGCGCGTGAGCGCCTCGAACACGTTGCCGGTCGAGCGCACCAGGGACTGCAGTGTGGCGGCGTTGCGGTCGAGCACGGTCAGGAGATCGGCGCCCGAGTCCGCGAAGCCCGCCACGTTGCCCAGCGCCGAGTTGAGGTCCTGACCGCGGCCGCGGATCGCCTCGGCCGAGTTGGCCTGCCAGCGCTGGAAGTCCTTGCGCGTCTTGGGCGGGAACAGGTCCAGGACCTCGTCGAGCTCGACCGCCGGGGCCACGCGGCCGTTGTCGAGCCTGCCGTCCTCGGGGATCTTGCCGGCCTTGGCGTGGCCCAGCGTCATCTCCACGTAGGTCTCGCCGAGCAGCGTCTTCTGGCGCAGCATCGCCCTCGCGTCCTTGTTGACGGGCGCGTAGGCGCGATCCATCTCGACGGTGGCCAGCGTGCGGTTGCCCGCCGGGTCGAGGACGATCTCGCGGACCTGGCCGACGGACACGCCGGCGACGCGGACGTCGGCCTCGTCGGCCAGCGTCGTGGCCTCCGGGAACGAGATCTGGAAGCGGTAGCCCTTCGGCTTGAGCGGGATGCTCCCGCCGAACGAGAGCCACAGGAACAGGAGCAGGGAGAAGCAGGAGAAGGCGAAGATCACCATCGCCGCCATCTGCCCGCGGGTTGCGCCGGACGTCTTCACTTAGCGGCCCTCCTCTGCTTGCGCAGCTGCTTCTGCACCAGCGGCAGGTCCAGCGACGTCGTCGACGGGTTGTTGCACTGCTGCGAGAGCACGCCGCTGAGGCCGAGCAGGAACTCGAGCTGCGGCTCCTCGTTGACCAGGTTGGTGATGGTCTGGCAGGTGCCGGTGAGGAACACCGGGCGCATCGGGCCGTTGGCGTCGTCGACGTTGATGAGGTTCGCCGTCTGGTGCGTCAGCCAGGCCAGCCAGAACAGGTAGCCCTCCTGGCGGTTGGCGGCGTCCTTGGGCTCGGCTCCGTTGGGGTTGAAGGCGAGCATGTTGAAGAGCTTGTTGATGCGGACGAAGGAGCCCGTGACGTCGGGCAGCGAGCGGGCCAGGCCACGGGCGGCGGGCCGCAGGTCCTTGACCAGCGGGCGGGTCTCGCGCACGAACGGGCGGATCTTGTCGCGCAGGACGGGGGTGATCTCGCGGGCGATCGGGGTGACGACGCGGTTGGTGCGGTCGAGCGCCTGGAAGGTCGGGCGCAGGGCGTCCGACGCCGGCCCGAGCTCGTCCGCGAACGCCTTCACGTCGCCCAGCGTCGTGGTGGTCTGGCGCAGGGCCCCGGGCAGCTTGCGGACCGTCGCGCTGACGTTGCGATCCTCGGAGGCGAACGCCTCGAAGACCGCTGCGGAGCTGTCGACCAGCTGCGCGACGTCGTCGTCCTTGTTCGCGACCGCCTGCGTGAGCTGACCGAGCCCATGGATGCCGTCCTTGATGCCCTCGCGCTCGACGGCGACCGCCTCGTTGACGCGGCGCAGGTCGCGCGCGGTCGGCCCGAAGCGCCGGAACAGCTCGGCCAGGTCCATGCCGCGCCCCTTCAGGCCCTCCGCGGCCCCGCCGAGGAGCAGCTGCAGGTGATCGCGCGTGTCGGCGTCCAGCGCGGCCAGGAACTCGTCGAGGTTGACGTCGGGCATCGTGTTCGACGCCGGGATGACGAAGCCACCCTTGGCGACCGGGGACTTGGGGTCGCCCGGGTCGATCTGGATCGTCATGTCCTTCAGGCCGGTGCGCGGGCGCAGCAGGCCGGTGACGCCGTCGGTGTGGACGACGTCCTTGAAGCGCGGGTAGATGTCGAGCGCGATGCGCGCGCGGCCGTCGACGAGCTTGACCTCGCCGATCAGACCGATCTTGATGCCGGCCACCTCGACGGACTGGCCCTGGCCCGGCGTGATCGCCTGGCCCGTGGTCAGGTCGGCGTACAGCCGCACCGGCTTCTCCTGGATGAACGGGAAGCGGAACCGCTGGTTGGTGAGGATGACCGAGCTGACGGCACCCGAGATCACGAGCAGCGCCAGGATGGCCGCGAAGTCCCGCCAGTGGTCCTTGATCGCGCGCTTCATCGCTCAGCCACCGGCCTTCCGGATGTTGCGCTTGTTGAGGAACTTGCCCTCGCGCAGGACCTTGAGCTGGCCGACGTTGCCGGACCGGCGGGCGAGCTGGTCGATCAGGCCCTTCGTGGCGTCCTCGGTCGAGACGGTCAGGTTCGAGCCGGTCGCGCGGATGTCGTCGCGCAGTGCGGCGATCGCCGTCATCTTGGCCTTCTCGTAGCGGGCCTGGAAGGTCGGCGAGGAGGTGTCGATCCGCGTCGACTGCGGCGGGCCCTGCGGCACCGTCTCCAGGTTGGGCTTCTCCTGGGTCTCGCACGGCGTGTCGGGCGAGATCGGCGGGCGGCCCGTCGGCGGCGGGTTGACGCCGGCGACCGGGAACAGCGGGATGCCAAGGATGCCTTGGCCCAGCTCGACGGTCTCCACGCCACCCGAACCGAGCACCTTGAACCACTGCCCGTTGGCGTCGAAGGAACGGCTCTCGCCGGCCAGGCCGGGCAGCCACTTGACCGCGCTCTGGAAGACCGGCCCGGTCTCCGGGAACGCCGCGTCGGGCACGGTGTCCTGGCTCCACGGCAGGACGACCTCGTTGAGGCAGGACGCCAGCGGGCGCAGCTGGTTCCACAGCGGCACGGAGCGGGTGCTGAGCTTGACCAGCCCGGGCGTGGCGCCGCGCAGGTCGCGGGACAGCCCGCGCAGCTCGTCCTCGCCGACGAGGCCGTCGAGCTGGGCCACGAGCGGGCGCAGGGCGGCGACGGCCGGGAGCGAGGAGCGCACGCCGGGCAACGCGGTGACGGCCAGGCGGCGGGTGGGCGGGAAGGCGGCGTTGAGGCTGTCCAGCGCGGGGCCGGCGGCCGCGAGCGTGCGCGGCAGCTCGCCGACGGTGGCGGCGAGGTTGTCGTCCTCGACGGCCAGGGAGCGCGCGAAGATGTTGAAGTTCGCCAGGAAGGACTTCAGGCGCGCGGGCGAGCGGTCGAGCGCGGCGGCGGTGGTCCCGAAGTCCCGGATGACCCCGGACAGGTCGTGCGGCCGGCGACCGAGCAGGGCCTCCGTGACGATGGCGGTGAACTTGAAGGCCGGCGCCTGGTCGGGCAGCGACTTGTTGAACGAGCGCGCCAGCCCGGCGTCGAACGCGCCGCCGAGCTCCCCGAGCGTGTCCTGCAGGTCCTTGCGGTTGGCCGACTTGAGCGCGCCGAGCACCTGGTCGAGCTGCACAGGCGTGGAGGTCTGGCTGGCGGGGATCGTGTCTCCGTCGCCGAGCTTGGGCGACCCGGGCGACCCCGCCTTGAGGTCGACGAAGAAGTTGCCCTCCAGGAAGATGCGCGGCCGGATCTTGGCGGTGGCGTCGGCGTGGATCGGCCGGCCGTTGTCCTTGATCTGCAGCGTCACGACCGCCGAGCTCGCGCCGGGCCCGGTCGGCTCGACCTTGGCGACCTTGCCGACCTCGACGCCCGCGATGCGCACCGGCGAGTTGGGCTTGAGGTTGTTGGAGGACCGGAACGCGGCCTTGATCTCGAAGTGGCTGCGGAACGGGATCTTCTTGGTGAAGCCCAGGTAGGAGCCGATGACGACGATGACGATCGCCAGCAGGCCGGCGGCGAAGGGGCTCATCCCGCGCTTGTTCACCGGGTGAGTCCCTTCGAGATGGCTGGCTGATGCTTCGCGATCATGGCCGCAGATTCCCTGGGTCGATGCCGGGCAGGCCCTGCGCGACGTCCGTGAAGGTCTCGCCGTCCGGCACCCGGGCGCGGCCGGAGAACGTGGTGCCCTGATTGCCGGGGGTGACCGGCTCGCCGACGACCTGCAGGCTCGGGTCGACGCCGTTGGCGAGGTGCTGCAGGTAGCCGCGCTGGCCCTGCTCGCAGTCCGCGTCGCCGTTGCCGTCGACGGCGCCGCCGTAGGGCTGCGCGTGCAGGCCCTTGATCGGGAACGCCTGGCCGAACTGGCTGAGCGGACCCTGATCGCCACTGGACATCTTCGCGCGGATCCGCTGGATCTGGCCGCCCTGCACCTTGTCGGTGATGTGGTCGGACAGGTAGGTCCAGCTGTAGTTCCAGTAGTTGCAGACGGTGACGAACGGCCCGATGTAGCGGGTGAACGGGGTCAGCGTCTGCATCGTCTCCGTGAGGCCGTCGACGCCCGTGTCACTGCCGGGAGACTGCGCGAGCGCAGTCAGGGCCTTGAAGGTCCCGTCGAGGCGGCGGTTGAGCGCAGGCGTCTGGCGCAGCGGCTCGATGCCGGACTGCAGCGCGGCGCGCAGCGGCGGCGCCGAGCGGCGCAGCTCGCCGGCGGCGAGGCGCAGGTCACCGCTCACGCTGGCGAGCGAGCGCAGGAACGGCCGCGTGTTGCGCAGCGCGGTGGTCCCGACCGCGAGCGTCGGGGGCGACTCGCTGATCGTCTCCTTCAGCGCCTCCGGGTCGCGGGCCAGCGCCTCGAAGGTCTGCGCGCCGGCTCGGAAGCCGTCGGCGATCGTCTCCGCCAGCGGCGCGCTGATGCGCGATGCGTCCTCGAGCTCCTCGAAGAACGGCACGAGCCGGGTCTCCGGGTCACGCAGAACGAGCATCACCGGCGGCACCAGCCTGAGGAAGCGGGGGAGGGACTCGAAGGCGCGGTTGAGGGAGATGCCCCGGCCCGCGAAGGCGCCGCCGAACTCCGTGACGTTCTCCGTCACGTTCTTGCGGGTCTTCTCGTCGAAGAGGTTGAAGAACTGCTGCAGCTCGGGCGCGAGCGCGTCCTGGCCGGCGGTGATCGTCGCGCCCTCCGCGAACGTGTCCTTGGACTTGCCCCGCTCGAGCTCGACGTATTTGAGTCCGAGGGCGGAGCGCGGGCGGATGCGGATCGTCGAGTCGGCCGGAACGGGGCCGGCGCTGGCGTCGAGCTGCATCAGCAGGTCGGCGCCGGTCGACTTGTCCTTGCGCACGATGGGCGTGATCTCCGTGACCGTGCCGATGCGGTGGCCGCCCTCGCGGACCTCGTTGCCCGCGACGAGCTGGGCACCGTTGGGCACGTTGGCCTTGAGCTCGTAGGTCGGCACGAACGGCAGGCCGCTGTTGGCGTTGTAGGCCAGGAAGACGGCGACCGTGATGACGAGGATCGTCACCGCGCCGACGAGCACCGGGTTGGCGAAGACCGCGGATGTCGTCCTGGACCTCATGGCTTGAGGAGGAAGTCGAGGAGGTCGTTGGCGGAGCCCTTGTCCTCGCCGCCGCCGGTGATGGGCTTGGTGACGTTCGGGACGACCTGCTGGGCGTTGTCGATCAGGTCCTGGACCGGCTTGAGGCCGAAGATCGGCTTGTCGCCCTCGGGCGGGGCCGACGGCGCCGGCGAGTCGCTGCCGGGGGTGGTCCCGGGCAGGGTCGGCGTGGGGGTGGTGTCGCGGCCACGGCGGCGGTCGCGGACCGAGCGCGTCGAGGTCGCCGACGGGTCGGCCGACGTGATGCCCGGCTGGTTGGGGCCGAGGTTCTGGTTGCACTTCTTGTACTTCTCGGGGTCGGACTTGGCGTCGTCGGCATCCGTGTAGTCGCCGCACTCGCCCGCGCTGAGGTTGATGCGCAGTGCGTAGCCGCGCTGGTCGAAGATGTTGAGCGCGAGCGCCTGGTCGAAGATGTACTGCAGCGGCGCCTCGAGGCCCGTGTAGCCGGCTCCGCCGCCCGGGGAGTCCGAGTCCTTCTCGACCGCGAAGTCCCGGTTGTCGAGGTGGTCGAGGATGATGCGCAGGTTCTTGGCGGGCTCGGGCGCGGACGTTCCGAGCGTGCCGAGGCGGCTGACCAGCGAGCTCGCCTCCCGCGACGCCGTGCGGCCGGACTTCGAGGTGTCGCCGAGCGTGTTGACGGCGGGGCGCGAAGCCTTCGAGAAGGGCCGCAGCGTGTTCAGCAGCGCGGTGACCGACGGCGCGGCGACGCGCAGGTCGGCGAGCGCCGGCGTGAACTGGCGCGACGCGGTGCCGAGGTCGCGCATCGTCGGCTCGAGCTCGTCGAGGAAGCCGGGGAAGCGGCGGAACGTCTCCGCGACCGCTTCGCGGCGGTCGGCGGTGGCGCTGGCGGCGCCCTTGGCCTCCGTGACGAAGTCGGTGACATCGGTGCGACGGCGGCCGAGGACCTTGAGGACCTGGCCGGACTCACGGGCGAGGTCGGCCAGCGTCTGGCGCTTGCGGGCGAGCAGCCGGAGGACGTCGTCCGTCGTCTTGATCGCCGGGATCGCGCGGCGGATGGTCTCGTTGACCTCGCCGCCGCGGGCCGCGAAGCCGACGCCGAGCTCGGAGAAGATGATCGAGAAGCGCTCGGCGACCGGGCGGCGGCTGATGTCGAGCACCAGGTCGGGCGGGATCGGCGACGTCGTGCGCTTGACCGGGATGGTCGCGCCCGAGTCGAGCAGCTTGCCCTTGGTCCCCGGCTGGCAGTCCACGAAGTACTCGCCGATCAGCGACTGGGGGTTGATGGTGCAGGTGGCGCTGTCGCGCAGGCCGGCGAAGCCGTCGCCGCCCTTGCTCGCCTCAACGGTGACGAGCGCGCGGGCGTCGCTGTCGTGGACGTCCAGGTCGGAGATCGAGCCGACGGCGACGCCGCCGACCTTGAAGTCCGCGCCCTTCGTGAGCCCGAAGGCGTTGTCGAAGACGATCTTGTACTTCTTGCCCGTGGCGCCCTTGCCCGCGCCCAGCAGGACCACGGCGCCACCCGCGACGAGCACGACGAGCAGACCGGCGAGGAACGCGCGCCTCATGGGCCCACCGGCCTGATCGTGGCGTCGCAGTTGAAGTCGGGCGTCGGCTTGTAGGGCACCTCGCCGCGGCCCATGTCGCGCTCGTTGGAGCCCGGGCAGCGGTTGTTGCGGCCGATCACGGCGCCGGCGGCGAGCGCGTCTTTGCGCAGCTCGAGCGGTAGCGGGAGCAGGTTCAGCGCCGGGGTCACCGTGAAGGCGCTGAGGGCGAGGCCGGCGCGCGAGAAGGCGCCGTTGGCGTCATAGACGCCGGAGGTCGAGAAGTCGTCGAACCAGCCGGTCAGGTCGGCCGCGTAGGGGCGGAAGAACGCCATCTCGGGCGCGCCGGCGGTGAGGGAGTCGGTCAGGCTGTCGAAGGTCGACGGCCGCAGCTTCCCGTTGGCCTGGACCTTTTGCGTGGTGGCCTTGGCGACGGCCGGCTGGGCGCGGAGCAGTTCGACGAGGTCGTTACCGGAGCCCGAGCGGCGGATGGTGCGGCTCAGGTCGCGGAACGTCGGCCGGGCGTTGCGGGCGAACGGCCGCAGGTCGGCGAGCAGGGGCCGCAGGTCGCGGACGACGGGCTTGGACGCGTCCACGAGCGGGTCGAGGTCGTCGAGCGTCGCGCGCAGGTTCACGAAGGTCGTGTTGGACTTGCGCAGGAAGCCCGGTAGGCGGTTGACCGCGTCGGCCAGGTCCGTGTTCTTGCTGGCGAGCGCGGTGGAGACCTTGCCGAAGTTCTGCACGATCCCGGCGACGTCCTCGCGCTTGTCGTCGACGTCCGTGACCAGCTGGGCGGACTTGACGATGAAGCGCTGGAGCACGTCGTCGTTGCGGTCCAGCTCCCCGAAGAGGCGGGCGGACGCGCTCAGCACCGGGTTGAAGTATTTGGTGGCCTCGTTGGCCTCCTTGGTCTTGCCGTCCGTCGCGTCGGCGAAGCCCTCGATGACCGCCTGGGTGGCCTTGCGGGTCTTGGGATCGAAGGTGTTGAAGAGCTGGTCGAGGTCGACCGCGGATTCCGTGGTCTCCGTCGGCAGCGTCGCGCCGTTCGCGATCGCCTTGGCGTCCCCGGGACCCTGCTGGAGGTCCACGTAGCGGTTGGCGATGCCCGAGAGAGACGCCTGCCGGATGACCGCGCGGGTGCCCTGGCGCAGCGGCGCGTAGTCGTCGCTGACCGAGATCCCGATGACCGCCTGGTTGTCCTCCGTCAGCTTGATGGTGCTGACCTTGCCGACCGACGTGCCGGCGACCTGGACGAGGTCGCCCTTGACGAGCTGGCTGGCGTTCTGGGTACGAAGCTTGACCTCGTAGGCCGGGCCACCGCCCAAGAAGAGGACGACCACCAGCGCGACCGCTAGCAGCAGCACGCCCAACGCAATCGCGCGTCGAGCCATCAGGTCCCCACCCTCGTCACCACGAAGTCATGACTTTAGAAGTGCTTGAACGGACGCACGGTGCGGTTCATGCACGCTTAACTCCCAATTGATGCACGATCTCCGCCCAGTTCCCGGTGTGGTCATCCCCCTGACCGACATCGTCATGCGCGCGAGCCGGTCCTCCGGTCCGGGCGGTCAGCACGCCAATGTCACGGCCTCCCGGATCGAGGCCAGCTTCGACGTCGCGGCCGCATCCACGTTGACCGAGGAGCAGCGACGGCGGGTGGTCGCGCGCTGCGGGCCGGTCGTCCGCGCGGTCGCCCAGGACGCGCGTTCCCAGGCGCGCAACCGGGAGCTGGCGCTGGAGCGGCTGGAGGCCCGGCTGGGCAACGCGTTGCGGGTGCGACGGGCGCGGGCGAAGACCCGGCCGACGCGGGCGTCGAAGGAGCGCCGGCTGCAGTCCAAGCGGGCGCAATCGCAACGTAAGCAGGGTCGGCAGCGGCCGGATTACTAGTCAGCGCCCGATCAACGGAGCGCCATCGAGCTCACCGACGGCGCCGTCGACGGAGCCGAAGCAGTCGAAGGTGTGGACAAGGCCGGTGATCTCGAGCGCGCGCCTGAGCGGGCCGCCCGACGGCGTCGCCACCGCGAGGCGGCGACGAGACCGGTTGAGACGGCGCAGCGCGCTGATCAGCGCGGTGATCCCGGTCGAGTCGACGAACGTGACCGCCGAGGCGTCGAGCACGACGTGGTTCTCGTGGTCGCGGATCGCGACCTCGACGCACGCCTCCAGGCGGCTCACCGTGGCCGCGTCCATTTCACCCGATGCCGTCATGACGACAACCGGATCCGTACGGTCGATGGCGACCGCGAAGGTTCCCCCGCTCATTCGCACCCCCCTACCCATGGACCGCTACCGCTATCCGGGTGATCGGTGGTGGACCCCAGCGAGCAGGAGGGCGAGGACGCCGGCGGCGCCCGCGTAGCCGACCTCGGCGCGCAGGAGCTCGTCCCCGATGGCCCCGGAGAGCATCCACGCGACGAAGCCGACCGCCGCGACGACCCAGCAGGCGGCGGCGGCGGGGGCGCGATCCCGCGCCAGCGCGGCCTGGTTGAGCGTTCCGGCCGCCAGGTGGGCGCCCATGCCGACGGCGACGAGGGCGAGGCCGGCGCGGGGGTAGGTGAACGGATCGTCGAACAGCAGGTTCATCGCCCACGGGCCGAGGACCAGCAGTCCGACCGCCACGGCGCTCGCGAACGCGGCGATGGCCAGCACGGTCACGCGGATCGCCCGGCCGAACTCGGGGTCGCCCGGCTCGAGACCGGCGAGGTGGGGGAGAAGCGAGCCCTGGATGGCCTGGAAGAGCTGCAGGGGCGCCCGGGCGATCAGCAGCGCGTTGAAGACGAAGCCGGCGACGGCCGCGTCCGTGGCCGTGGCGTCCGCGGTCAGGACCGCGGCGTTGATGAGCGTCTGCTCCGCGAGCATGATCACGAGCACGGCCACGGCGAACTGACCGCCGCCCTCGACGGGCGTACCGGTGGCGGGGGGCGAGGCGCGGCGGAACGCCAGGGGGACGACGATCAGCGATACGAGCGGCGCCGCGGCCATCCCGAGCGCCACGGCGACCGGCCCGTGGGCCAGCCCCACCGCGACCGCCACTGCGAAGAGGATCCGCGACGACGCCTCGAGGAACACCAGGGCGCCGTAGAGCTCGAAGCGCTTGTGCCCCGCCAGCCACCCGCGAGCGAAGTACGACGCGGCGTAGAACACCACGGCCAGGACGAACACGCCCCACAGCGCGTCCTCGCCGCCGAACACGCCTTCGGTGATGCGATCCCGCAGGGCCACGGCGATCAGCAGGGCGACGCAGGCGAACGCCGCTTGCAGGCGCAGCGCCGAGCGCACCACGTCGCGCCCTGCCGCCAGGTTGCGCGACAGCAGTTGCTCGACGGGGCGGTAGATCACCGTCACCGTCACGAACAGCACCGACCACAGCAGCGAGATCCGCTTGTAGTCGACGTCGTCGAGGACGTACGACGCGACGGAGAAGTAGGCGAAGGTGACGAGACCCGTCGAGGCGAGCCCGATGCTCAGCAACCGGGCGCCGCGCCCGTAGGAGACCGCCTCGGTCCCGGCCGGCCTAGACGCGGACAAGCAGCATGGTCCACGGGAACGGCGAGCGCGCCTCGACGACGTCGCCGTGGCGCGACAGCAGCTTCACGAAGGACGCCTTGGACCAGTGGTTGAGGTGCCCGGGCGTGTTGCCCAGGTCGCGCAGGTAGGCGCCGCGGGCCATGTTGGTCAGCCGCCACACCGGCTCGCGCGGGACGGAGACGAGCAGGTGGCCGCTCGCGACCCGGGCCATCTCGGCGACCGTGTGCTCGGGATCCGGGACGTGCTCGAGGACCTCGATGGCGCTGGCGACGTCGAACTCGCCGTCGGCGAAGGGGAGGTTCTCGGCCCTCATCACCCGGTACTCGAGGTTGGGCGCGCGGCGTTGCTCCCACTCGGCCTGCAGGGTCGCGTCCTCGAGGTCGATCCCGACGACCCGGCGATCGGCGCCGAGCTGGGTCGCCCACTGATGGGTGAGCACGCCCTCGCCGCAGCCGACGTCGAGCAGCGACTTCGGCTGGGCGGCCGCGAACAGGTCAGCCAGCGCCGCCTCGAAGCCGGCCATCAGCCGCCTGACGACCGGGTTCGTCGAGCCGTACTTGTCGTACGTGTTGCCGGTGACGGTCCCCTCGGCGTCCTTCGTGACCACGGGGCTCTCGGGGCTCACAGCTTCAGCGCCTCGCGCTCCTCGGTCCGCGAGCGGTGCGGGCCGGCGTGCGCGCCGGTGGTCGGCCGGTGCTCGGTGGAGGCGCCCGGCTCGTAGTGCGAGGGCTCGATGCCGAGCTCGAGCTCGACCCGGCGCACCCGTTCGAACGTGCGCTGCAGCATGATCCGCTGCCCGCTCAGCAGGTCGCCGATCACGCCGAGCGCGGCCAGCACGACCGCCGCGTTGAAGAGCACCGCGCCCAGGATCAGCGACTGCACGTGGCCGTCGCCGTCGCCCTGGACGAAGGCGACGAAGAAGCGCGTCCACACCGCGAAGGCGACGAGGCCGAGCATCAGGGCCGCGGTCATGAACACCCGCAGCGGCTCGTACATCGCGTAGATGCGGAAGATCGAGACGCCGTTGCGGCGCACGTAGCTCGACATCGACGGGAACAGCCGCGACTCGCGCAGCTTCGGATTCGTGCGGATCGGGACGTGGTCGATCGCGACGGTCAGCTTGCCCGCCTGGATGATCGTCTCCAGCGTGTAGGTGAAGCGCGAGACGACCT
This sequence comes from uncultured Solirubrobacteraceae bacterium, assembly GCA_963740765.1. Classification (GTDB taxonomy): domain Bacteria; phylum Actinomycetota; class Thermoleophilia; order Solirubrobacterales; family Solirubrobacteraceae; genus DATLGB01. The sequence continues at coordinate 106,975 of CAVUFN010000001.1, forward strand.
GGAGGGACAGCGCAGCCTCCCGGTTGTAGGCCCGGAAGCCCGACGTCGTGTCCGGGACCGAGGTGTCCGAGGCGGCGCGCACGATCCGGGAGCCCAGCCGCTGCAGCGCCTTCTTGAGCGGCGAGAAGTGCTCGATCGTCATCACCTGGCGGTCGCCGACGACCATGTCGGCGTTCCCGGCCAGGATCGGCGCGACGAGCTTGGGGACGTCATGGCCGTTGTACTGGTTGTCGGCGTCGGTGTTGACGATGACGTCGGCGCCCAGCTTCAGCGCGGCGTCCAGGCCGGCCTGGAAGGCCGAGGCGAGCCCCTTGTTGTTCGTCAGGCGCACGATGTGATGGACGCCGTTCTCCTTCGCCACCTCGACCGTCCGGTCCGTCGACCCGTCGTCGATGACGAGCCATTCGACCGCCTCGAAGCCCTCCAGCTCGCGCGGAAGGTCGGCAAGGGTGATCGGGAGGTGCTCCTCCTCGTCCTTGCAGGGGATCTGGATGATCAGCTTCACGGGACTGTCCGAGGGTACTCAGACACACGGCGGCGGTTACCCTCCGCCGCCATGCGCCGGTGGACCCCGTTCGCGTTCATCGGCCTGTGCGTGGCCACGGTCGTCGGCACGCTGGTGTACCCGACCTATCCGAACTACGACTCGTACTACTCGCTGCTGTGGGGGCGCGAGCTGCTGCACGGGACCAAGCCGCACTTCGAGGGTTTCCGGCATCCGACGGAGCACCCGCTGGCGATCGTCGCGGGCGCGATCCTCGACCTGTTCGGCAGCTTCGCCGACCGGCTCTGGATCATCCTCATCCTGGGGACGTTCCTCGCCCTGGTGGCGGGCCTGTACCGGCTCGCCGCCAGCGCCTTCACCCCGTTGGTGGGGCTCGTGGCGGCGCTGCTGCTGCTGAGCCGCTTCGACTTCGCCTTCCTCGCCGTCCGCGGCTACATCGACATCCCGTACCTGGCGCTGGTGGTGTGGGCGGTGGCGCTGGAGGCGGAGCGGCCACGGCGCGGGTTGCCCGTGTTCGCCCTGCTCGTCCTGGCCGGGCTGATCCGGCCGGAGGGCTGGCTGCTGCTGGGCCTGTACTGGCTGTGGATGTTCCCGGGGGCGACCTGGCGGGACCGCGCGCTGTGGGCGGCCATCGCGGCGATCGCCCCGGTCGGCTGGGCGCTCACCGACCTGATCGTCACCGGTGACCCGCTGTTCTCCCTCAATTACACGAGCGACAGCGCCGAGGACCTCGGCCGCGCGAAGACGCTCAGCGAGGTGCCGGGCGCGATCCCCGGCTTCCTGGCCTCGATCGTCAAGGTGCCGGTGATGCTGGCCGGGACGGCGGGGCTGCTGCTCGCCTTCGTCATCGCGCCGCGGCGCTCTGCGTGGCCGGCGGTGCTGCTGGCCTCCGGGATCGTCACCTTCGTCGCCATCGGGGTGGCCGGGTTGAGCGCGATCGAGCGCTACCTCGTCGTGGCCGCGCTCGGCGTCCTGGTGTTCGCGGCCGTGGCCGTGGCGGGCTGGACGCTGCTGGACAAGGGGACCCTGCGAACGGTGTGGATGGGCCTGGCCGGCGTGGCGGTCGCCTTCGTGGCGGTGCTCACGGTCCTCAATCTCGACCTGCGGCGCTTCGACAACGAGCTGTCGTTCCGCGGGCGCGCGCACGACTCGCTCCACGAGATCCTGGCCAAGGCGCCCGTGCAGCGCGCGCTGAAGTGCGGGCCGCTGACCTTGCCCAACCACAAGCTCGTCCCCGACTCGCGCTGGGTCGCCGACCTCGACTTCGAGGACGTCCGCTCGCGCGTGAAGAACACGCAGCAGCGCAAGGGGGTCGCCCTCGTGGTCACGGGGCGCTTCGCGATCTTCAAGCAGGCGTGGACGAACGACCTCGACCCGGCACGCGTCGAGCTCCCGCCGGAGGGGATGAAGCTGATCGCGCGCTCCGCCGACTACGCCGCCTATGCGCGCTGTTAGGGGCTTTCCGCCGGCGCTGGGCGGGATCCTGGTCCTCGCGCTGATCCTGCGCCTGTGGGGGACCAAGACCGGGCTGCCCTACGTCTACAACGTCGACGAGGGCGCGCACTTCGTTCCGCGGGCCGTGGGGATGTTCGACCACTCCTACGACCCCGACTACTTCATCAACCCGCCGTTCATGACGTACTGGTTCCACGTCCTGTTCTGGCTGCGCTGGGGTGGCGATGAGACCCGCGCGCTGGTCGCGACCGACTCCACGGCCGTGTTCCTGTTCGCCCGGGTGTCGGTCGCGGTGCTGGCGACGGTCACGGTCGGCCTGATCGCGTGGGTGGGGACCCGGCTCTTCGACCGCCGGGTCGGGCTCGTCGCCGCCGCCCTGCTGGCCGTCGCCTTCCTGCCCGTCCACTACGCGCACTTCGCCTTGAACGACGCGGTCCTGCTGATCGGCGTCCTGGTGTCGCTGGCCGGGGCGGCCGGCGTCCTCGAGCGCGGGCACCGCCCCGACTACCTGCTGGCCGGCGCGGGCCTCGGCCTCGCGATCGCCACCAAGTACACGGCCGGGATGGTGATCGTCGCGCTGATCGCCGCTGCGGTGCTGTCCCCGCGCCCGCGGCGGGAGCAGCTCGTCGGGCTGGTCCTCGCCGGGGCGCTGACCGTCGTCGTCTTCCTCGTGCTCAACCCGTACGCGCTGCTGAGCTTCGACGAGTTCCGCAAGGGCCTCAGCGAGCAGTCCGCCGCCTCGGGCGACGACTTCGGCAAGCTCGGCCTGCCCGCCACCCGCGGCCTGACCTACTACGCGCGCACGCTGCTCTGGGGCCTCGGCGTCATCCCGGTCGTCGTCGCCGTCGCGGCCGGCCTCGGCCTGTGGGTGCGCCGCTACCGGACCGCGATGGTGCTCCTGCCCGCGCCGATCCTGTTCTTCGTCTTCATGGGCTCGCAGGACCGCTTCTTCGCGCGCTGGGCGCTGCCCGCCTACCCGTTCCTGATCCTGCTCGCCGCCTGGGGCGCGGTGGTCGCCTTCGACCGCCTGCGCCGGATCCCGGCGCCGGGTCGCGTGGCGCTCGCGGCCGTCGTCCTCGGCGCGCAGGGCTTCGTCTACGTCGTCCACAACGACGTCGTCCTGGCGCGCGCGGACACCCGCGAGGACGCCCGCAAGTGGATGGTCGAGAACATCCCGGCCGGAGCCAAGATCGTCGTCGAGCCGATCGCGCCGGACGCGTGGGGGGACCGCTGGACCAAGCGCGCCGTCTCCCACTTCCGCATCACCCCGGAGGGCAAGAAGGTGCTGATCCGGGATCGCATCAAGCTCGAGGACTACGAGCGCACGCTGCGGCCCGACCTGATCGGCTCCTACCTGCGCGGCGGCTACTGCTGGGTCGTCACCGGCTCGATCCTGTACGGGCGGCCGCTGGTCACGCCCGACCGCGCGCCCTACGCGATCGAGTACTACCGCGCCCTGCGCCGCCAGGCGGACGTCGTCTACCGCGTGTCCCCGCTCGCGCGCGGCGCCGACGAGCCCGCCTTCTCCTTCGACGACTCCTACAACTGGCGCCCGCTCGGGTACCGGCGCCCGGGGCCGAAGGTCGTCATCTACCGCCTCCACGGCGGGCGCTGCGGATGACGAAATGGGGGCCCGGCTCGGCCACCGGGGCGCCGGCGATTCGGCCTTGCCACCCCTAGCCTCTGATTCGCTTTGACGACCAGCACAGAGACCGACTGCGTCCACCTCGCACGGGCGATCGAGATCGCCGAGCGCGGGCGCGGTGCCGTGTCGCCCAACCCGATGGTCGGCGCCGTCGTCGTCCGGGACGGCGAGGTGCTCGGGGAGGGGTACCACCGGGCGGTCGGGTCGCTGCACGCGGAGCGCGAGGCGCTCGCCGATTGCGACGGCGACACGGCGGGCGCGACGATGTACGTCTCCCTCGAGCCATGCGCTCATCAGGGCCGCACGCCGCCCTGCACCGAGGCGGTCGTCGAGGCCGGGATCGCCCGCGTCGTGATCGCCAGCGACGACCCCAGCGAGCATGCGAACGGGCGGGGTCTGGGCATCCTGCGCGATGAAGGCATCGAGGTCGTCATGGCCGACGGCGCGCTGGCCGCGCGGGCGCGCCTGCTCAACCAGCCGTTCCGCAAGCACGCGCGCACCGGGCGGCCCCATGTGCTCTTCAAGTCGGCGATGACGCTCGACGGCAAGGTCGCCACGCACACGGGCGACTCCAAGTGGATCTCCGGTGAGGCCTCGCGAGCTCGCTCGCACCAGTGGCGGGCCGAGCGCGACGCAATCGTCGTCGGCATCGGCACCGCGCTGTCCGACGACCCGCAGCTGACCGCGCGGGGCGACGCCGCCGCGCGCCAGCCGCGCCGGGTCGTGTTCGACTCCGAAGGCCGCCTGCCGCTGGACTCCCAGCTCGTGCGCGGGGCCGGCACGGTCCCGCTCACCGTCGTCGTCGGCCGCGCCGCGCCCCGGACCGCGACGGACGCGCTGGAGATCGCGGGCGCCGACGTGATCGTCGCCACGGGCGAGCACGAGCCCGCCCGGGTGCGCTCGGCCCTCGATCAGCTCGGCGCCTCGGGCATCACCTCCCTCCTGCTGGAGGGCGGCCCGCGCCTGGCCGGCGCCTTCCTCGACGCGGGGGAGATCGACCAGCTGGCGCTCTTCATCGCGCCCGTGCTGCTCGGCGGCTCCGCGGCGCGCGACCCGCTGGAGGGCGAGGGCGTCGAGCGCATCGCGGAGGCTGTGCGCGCGCTCACCCTCGAGACCGAGCAGGTCGGCGACGATGTCCTCATCAGCGCACGCGTCCGGGAGTGGTGATGTTCACAGGGCTGGTCATGGATCTGGGGGAGGTCGGCGCGGTCGAGCAGACCGCTGACGGCGTCCGCCTGCGCGTGCGCACCGTGCTGACGTCCGAGGTCTCGCCGGGCGACTCCGTGGCCATCAACGGCGTGTGCCTGACCGCGACGGAGGTCGTCGACGGCGGCTTCTCCGCTGACGTGATGCACGAGACGCTCGACCGGTCCTCGCTCGGCGCGGCCGGCGAGGGCGCCCGCGTCAACGTCGAGCTGCCCCTGCGGCCCACCGATCGGCTCGGCGGCCACGTCGTCCAGGGCCACGTCGACGCCGTCGGCCGGGTGGCGCGGGTCGAGGTGGACGGCTTCGCGCGCCGGGTCCGGATCGAGGCCGACGACCTGCGCTACATCGTCGAGAAGGGCTCGGTGGCGATCGACGGCGTTTCGCTCACCGTCGCGTCGCTCGACGAAGGAGGCTTCGAGGTCTCCCTGATCCCCGAGACACTGGAACGCACCAACCTCGGCGCAGCCGAGCCCGGGACCGTCGTCAACCTGGAGTGGGACGTGCTCGCCAAGTACGTGGAAAGGCTGGTGTCGAAGTGAGCGTTGACAGCCGGGTGTTCTCGCCCATCGAGGAGGCGCTCGACGAGATCCGCGCCGGTCGCATGGTGGTCGTGTGCGACGACGAGCACCGCGAGAACGAGGGCGACCTCACGATCGCGGCGCAGTTCGTCACCCCGGAGTCGATCAACTTCATGGCCACTCACGGTCGCGGCCTGATCTGCCTGTCGCTCACGCCCGAGCGCTGCGACGAGCTCGGTCTGGACCTGATGGCGGCCAAGAACGAGTCGCCCTTCGACACGCCCTTCACCGTGTCCGTCGAAGCCCGCGAAGGCGTCACCACGGGCATCTCGGCGGCCGACCGCGCGCGCACCATCCAGGTCTGCATCGACCCCGAGTCGCGTCCGCGGGATCTGGTCCAGCCGGGCCACGTCTTCCCGCTCAAGGCGCGGCCCGGCGGCGTGCTCGAGCGCACCGGCCAGACCGAGGCGGCGGTCGACCTCGCCCGCCTCGCCGGCCTCAACCCCTCCGGCGTGATCTGCGAGATCATGAACGACGACGGGACGATGGCGCGCGTCGACGACCTCGTCCCGTACTGCGCCAAGCACGGCCTGAAGATGATCACGGTCGCCGACCTGATCGCCTACCGGCGCAAGCACGACAAGCTCGTCGAGCGGATCGTCGCCACCAAGCTCCCGACCGCCTACGGCGAGTTCTCCGCCGTCGGCTACCGCTCGCTGGTCGACAACAAGCACCACGTCGCGCTGGTCAAGGGCGACGTCTCCGGCAAGAGCGACGTGCTCGTCCGCGTCCACTCCGAGTGCCTGACCGGCGACGTCTTCCACTCGCTGCGCTGCGACTGCGGGGAGCAGCTCGAGTCCGCGCTCGCGCAGATCGAGCGCGAGGGCTCCGGCGTCCTGCTCTACCTCGCCCAGGAGGGCCGCGGCATCGGCCTGCTCAACAAGCTGCGCGCCTACAACCTGCAGGACGAGGGCTACGACACGGTCGACGCCAACCTCCAGCTCGGGCTGCCCGTCGACCTGCGCGACTACGGCATCGGCGCCCAGATCCTCTCCGACCTCGGCCTGACCAGCATCCGCATCCTCACCAACAACCCGAAGAAGATCCGCGGGCTGGAGGGCTACGGGCTGTCGGTCACCGAGCAGGTGCCGATCGTCCACGACTCCAACCCGCACAACGAGCGCTACCTCGCCGCCAAGCGCGACCGGCTCGGTCACACGATCCACCACCAGGCGCTTCCCCTCGACGAGGAGATGATCGCCGAGGAGCACCGTCAGGATGGCTGACGGGGTGTCCGGGGCGGGGCGCCCACGCCGGTACGCCCTCGTCGTCGCCCGCTTCTACGAGGAGCTCGCCGAGCGCCTCGAGCGCGGGGCCCGGGGCGCCCTGGACGGGGAGTGCGACGTCTTCGACGTCCCCGGCGCCTTCGAGCTCCCCATTGCCGCCAAGCTGTGCGCGGAATCGGGGAGGTACGACGGCATCGTCTGCCTCGGCGCCGTGATCCGCGGCGAGACCGACCACTACGACTACGTCTGCGGCGAGGCTGCCCGCGGGATCGGCCAGGTTGCGCTGGACTCCGGCGTTCCCTGCGGGTTCGGCGTGCTGACGGTGGACGACTACGAGCAGGCCCTCGCCCGGTCCGGCGAGGGCAAGCGCGACTCGGGCGCGCATGCGGCCGAGGCCGTGCTCGCCGTTGGCCGCATCCGGGCTGCGCTCTCCTAGCGCTTGCCCGCGGCCAGCGCCCAGGCGATGAAGAGGATCTGGATCGGCAGGCGCGCGTACAGCGCGGCCTTGGGGACGTCCCTGAACTTGTCGGGCCGGGCGGCCATGTAGCAGTTGGCCGGGAAGACGCCGAGCATCGTCGCCGTCTCGAAGTACCCGCCGGCGCGGCGGACCTTGGGATCGGCGTGCATCAGCGCGGCGCCGCCGGCCAGCTCGGCCACGCCGGACGCGTAGACCAGCCCGCGGTGCCACGGGATCCAGGGCGGCATGATGCGCTCGTAGGTCCGCGGGATGATGAAGTGCATGACGCCGGCGAAGACGTAGAACGGCCCGGCGGCGGCGAGGAGGCGGCGCATCGCGGCGACCCTACTTCGCTTCCTTGAGGGCCTTCTTGACGTCGCCCGCGTCGTTGTCGCCCCAGACCTTCAGGCGCGTCTTGAGCAGCGGCTTGGCCTCCTTGCCGCGACCCGTCCGGATCAGGGCGGTGCCGAGGTTGTAGTAGGCGAACCCGCAGGGATCGAGCTCGCCGCCTCCGGCGCACGCGTCGACGGCCTGCTGGAGCGGCTCGATCGCGCCCTCGTAGTCACCGTTGTTGATCGCGTCGAACCCCTGCTGGTTGAGCGCGGCGGGGTCCCCGGAGCCGGACACCGTGGTCGGCTCAGGAGACGGAGTCGGCTCGGGCGAGGCCGCCGGGGCGGGGGAGGGGGACGCGCTCGGCTCCGGGGTGGCCGTGCGCTTCGGCTTGTCCTTCTTCTTGGCGGCGGCGGTCGCGGTCGGCTTCCCGGCGGACTGCTGCCCGTCGTCGTCGCCGCCCGAGGCGAGCGCGACGGCGGCGATCACGGCGATCACGAGGGCGACCAGGGCTCCGACGAGCACGTTGCGGCGGTCGCCGGCCACGGGCGGTGGCGGCGGCGGCATCGCGCGGGTGGCGTCCCCGTCCGACGCCGGCGTCTTCAACGCGCGGTCGAGCGCCTCCACGAACGCGGCGGCGGACGGCCAGCGCTCGGCGGGGTCCTTCGCCAGTCCGCGGGCGAGCACCTGCTGGGCCGCGGGCGACAGGCCGGGCGCGGGCGGCGGGACGTCCTCGATGTGGGCGCGCGCCTGGGCCGCGAAGTGCGACGCGGTGAACGGCTTGTCGCCCGTGAGCAGCTCGTAGGCGACGACTGCGAGTGCGTAGCGGTCGGACGCGGCCGTGGCGGGGTCGCCCGACGCCTGTTCAGGGGACAGGTAGGCGGCGGTGCCGAGCACCTGGCCCGTCTGGGTGAAGCGCTCGGTCTCGTGGGCGACGGTGGCGATGCCGAAGTCCGCGACGGCGACGCGGTCCTGCTCGTCGAGCAGCAGGTTGCGCGGTTTGATGTCGCGATGGACGACGCCCTGGCCGTGGGCGGCATCGAGTGCGTCGGCGATCGTTCGCAGCCAGCCCAGCGCGCGGGCCGGCTCGACGCGGCCGACGTCGGCCAGCGTCCCGCCCTCGCGCAGCTCCATGACCAGGAACGCTCGGCCTTCGTGCTCGCCGACGTCGAAGATGGTGACGACGCCCGGATGCGACGAAAGCGACGCCGCCGCACGGGCCTCGCGTTCGAACCGGGCCCGGGCGACGACGTCGTCGTTGAGGTGATCGGCCAGCACCTTGACGGCGACGGCGCGGTTCAGGAGGGTGTCGTGAGCGGCGTAGACCGCCGCCATGCCCCCGGCGGCAATCCCGCCCTCGAGGCGGTAGCGCTCGGGCAGCATGGGACCCCACGCTAGAGTGACGCGTCGCTCATGGCTCGCGTGTGTCACAGCTGCGGTAAGGGCCCTGCCTTCGGGCAGAGCCGCTCCCACTCGATGGTCGCCACCAAGCGGCGGTTCGACCCGAACCTCCAGAAGGTCCGCATCATGGAGAAGGGCACCCCCACCCGCGCTCTCGTCTGCACGCGCTGCCTGAAGGCCGGCAAGGTCACCAAGGCCCGCTGAACGGCGCTGCGATGTCGCAGCCCGTTGATCCCAGCCTCGTTCGCTTCGCCGCAGTCGTGCAGGGCGCGCTGTCCGCGCTCGAGGCCCGCCGCCAGGAGATCAACGACCTGAACGTGTTCCCCGTCGCCGACGGCGACACGGGGGACAACATGGCGCTGACGCTGCGCGCCGTCGTCGACGAGCTCGCACGCCTCGGCGACGAGGGCGACATGCCGCTGGACGAGATCGGCCGCGCGCAGATCGTCGAGTCCGTCGCCCGCGCCGCGCTGCTGGGCGCCCGCGGCAACAGCGGCGTCATCCTCAGCCAGCTGGTCCGCGGCGCCGCCGAGGAGCTGATCTCGCGACCCGGCGAGCTGGTCGACCCGGTGCTCGTGGCGGCCGCCCTCGCCCGCGCCGCCGAGCGCGCCTACGGCTCCGTCCGCGAGCCCGCCGAGGGCACGATCCTCACCGTCGCCCGCGAGATGGCCGGGCGCATGACCTCCGAGCTCGCGCACATGCCGCGCGACGAGCAGCGGCTGATGGAGACGGGGGACGCCGAGCTCCAGAACCGCCTGATCGCCGGCATCCTCACCTCAGCGCTCGAGACGGGCGAGGCGTCGCTCAAGCGCGGACCCGACCTGCTGCCGATCCTGCGCCAGGCCGGCGTCGTCGACGCGGGCGCCTACGGGCTGCTCGTGGTCCTGTCGGGCTGTCTGAACGTGCTCCAGGGCGAGGAGGCGCCGGCGCTCGAGCACCACGCGCCGGCCAAGATCTCCCATCCCCAGCACGCCTCCTCGACCTACCGCTACTGCACGAACTTCGCGGTCACCGGCGCCGAGCTGTCGACCTCCTACTTCATCCCGCTGCTCGAGCAGATCGGCGACAGCGTCCTCGTCGTGGGCGACCTCAAGACGCTGAAGGTCCACGTCCACACCGATGATCCCGAGCGCGCGACGGCGATCTTCTCCGAGCACGGCTCCGTGTCCCGGCTCGACGTCGCCGACATGCGCGAGCAGGTCGTCGCCCGCGCGGAGCGGCTGGCCGCGCGCGACCCGGACGTCTGCGGCGTCCTCGCCGTCGTCTCCGGCGACGGCATGGCGGAGATGTTCCGCTCCGTCGGCGCCACCCCGCTGGACGGAGGCCCGACGCTCAACCCCTCGACCTACGAGCTGCTGGCCGGCATCCACTCGGTGCCCGCCGAGGAAGTCGTCGTCCTGCCCAACTCCGGCAACGTCCGCATGGCTGCCGACCGCGCCGCCGAGTTGTCGGACAAGACCGTGTACGTCGTCGGCTCGCGCTCCCAGCAGGCCGGCCTGGCCGTCGCCGTCGCCCTCGACGTGACCCGCGCCGCGGCCGACAACGCCACTGCGATGACCGAGGCGCTCGAGGCCGTCCGCACCGGCGCGGTCACCGAGGCCGCCCGCGACGACGGCGAGCACCGCTTCCGCGCCGGCGAGGCGATCGGCTTCGTCGAGGAGGAGCTCGTCGCCTGGGGGGACGCCCAGGAGACGCTGCGCTCCGTGCTCGCGTCGCTGGGCAGCGAAGCCGAGTTGCTCACGCTGATCGCCGGCCCCGGCGCCCCGCTCGGCGAGGCCGAGATCGCCCCCCTCGTCCCGGACGGGGTCGAGTTCGAGCTGTCCGACGGCGGGCAGCCGAGCTACTGGTGGCTCGTCGCCGCTGAATAGCCGCCGGTGACGTGTTTCACCCTGGCTCGGGGTGAAAGGCGTCACGACCGGGGCGACGGCGAGAATGGCACCGTGGTACCGACCGCCTTCGCCTCAACCACGCCCTTCACCGAGCCATCGGCAACGGCCGGCGCCCCACGTCCGTCCGCACTGGACGAGATCACCCCCGTCAGAGGCGAGAAGGCCAAGAAGGCCGCGGAAACGCTCCAGATCGACACCATCGGCGGCCTCATCCGCCACCTTCCGCGCGGACGGCGCGAGGCCCAGACCATCGCGTCTCTCACCAGCGACGACACGTCCACCGTCGTCGTCGAGGTCCGCAGCATCACCTCGCGACCGGTCCGCCGCCGCGGCATGAAGCCACTCGTGACCGCGGTCGTCTCCGACGGCACCGGGACGATCGAGGCGACGTTCTTCAACCAGCCGTGGCTGGCCAACCGCTACAAGCCGGGGACGAAGCTGATCCTCACCGGCAAGTTCCAGGCCCAGAACCGCTTCCGGGTCTCCGGCCACGCACTCACGCAGGGTGACGTCGGCGCCGAGGTGGCGACCTACCCGGCGACGGAGGGGCTGACCAGCGATCAGATCCTCGAGCTCGTCCGCGACCACCGCGCCCAGATCGCGCACGAGATCGAGCCGCTCCCAGCGAGGATCCGCGTCGCCGAACGCCTGCCCGATCTCCCCGCCGCCCTGGACGCCGCCCACTTCGGCGACCAGGAGCCCGGCCGGCGCCGCCTCGCGTTCGACGAGCTCCTGCTCACCCAGCTCGCCTTCCTCAAGCGACGCGCGGTGAGGCGAAGCGCCGCCCAGGCCCTCCCGCTCGCCGCCCAGGGCACCCTCAACGACGCCTGGACCCAGACCCTGCCCTTCACGCTGACCGAGGACCAGGCGCGCGCCATGGCCACGGTCGACGAGGACCTCGCGAGCGACAAGCCCATGCAGCGCCTGCTGATGGGCGAAGTCGGCTCGGGCAAGACCGTCGTCGCCCTGCACGCCATGCTGCGAGCGGTCGAGAACGGCGCGCAGGCCGCGTTGATGGCACCGACCGAGACGCTGGCCGAACAGCACTTCGCGACGCTCCAGAAGCTCCTCCCGCACGCGATGGTGTCCGTGGCGCTGCTGACGGGCGCGACGCCCCAGGCACGGCGGCGCACGCTGCTCGAGAAGCTCTCCACCGGCGAGCTGAACCTGCTGGTGGGCACGCACGCGCTGATCGAGGAGCCCGTCGAGTTCGACCGGCTCGCCGTCGCCGTGGTGGACGAGCAGCACCGCTTCGGCGTCAACCAGCGCCGCGCGCTGGATCGCAAGGGGAACCGAACCCACCCAGCTCACGTCCCGCACGTCCTGCACATGACCGCGACGCCGATCCCGCGCACCCAGGCCCTGACCGCCTACGGCGACCTCGACACGACGATCCTGCGCGAGCTGCCGGCCAATCGCCAGCCGATCGCCACCCACGTCGCCAACACCGAAGGGGAGCGCGGTCGCGCGTACGTCCGGATCCGCGAGGAGCTCGACGCCGGCCGCCAGGCGTTCGTCGTCTGCCCCCTGGTCGAGGCCAGCGAGGCGCTCGAGGCCCGCGCCGCGACCGTCGAGTACGAGCGCCTCAAGCGCGATGTGTTCCCCGACCGGCGGCTCGTGCTCCTGCATGGCCGCATGACGCCGAAGGAGAAGCAGGGGGCCATGCAGGCCTTCGCCGACCGCGAAGCCGATGTCCTCGTCGCGACCACCGTGATCGAGGTCGGCATCGACGTCCCCAACGCGACCGTGATGGTCGTGGAGGACGCCGAACGCTTCGGCATCAGCCAGCTGCACCAGCTGCGCGGCCGGGTCGGGCGCGGCGAGCACGCGTCGCTGTGCCTGCTCTTCGGGTCCAAGGAGTCCAAGCGGCTGCGGGCGCTCGAGCAGCACTCGGACGGCTTCCGGCTCGCCGAGATCGACCTCGAGCTGCGCGGGGAGGGGGAGCTCGTCGGCGTCAAGCAGTCCGGGGCCGGCGCGTTCCGCTTCGCGCTGCTGCCCGACGACAACGAGCTGCTCGAACGCGCGCGCCGGCACGCCCGGGCGATCATCGAGGCCGACCCGGACCTGGCCGAGCCCGAGCACGCCCTGCTGGCGGTCGCCTTCGAGCGCGCCTTCGGCCCCGAGGCGCTGGAGCCGATCCCTGCGTGAGGGTCGTGGCGGGGGAGTGGCGGGGCCGCCCGCTGAAGGCCCCTCCGGGCGCACGGCCGACCGCCGACCGCGTCAAGGAGGCGCTGTTCTCGATCCTGGGCGCCCGCGTCGGCGGGGCGCGCGTGCTCGACCTGTTCGCGGGGTCCGGCGCGCTCGGCATCGAGGCGCTCAGCCGCGGCGCCGCGCACGCGACGTTCGTGGACGACGACGCCCGCGCGGTGGCCACGTTGCGGGCCAACCTTCCCGACGCCGAGAACGCCCTCGTGGTGCGCCGATCCGCGGCCGCGTTCCTGCGCGACAGCCGCGAGCAATACGATCTCGTCCTCCTCGACCCGCCATACCGGCTGGCACCGCGGCTCGGAATCGAGCTGTCGGGCCCCGTGGCCGCCGTGCTCGCCCCCGGCGGGCTGGCCGTCAGCGAGTCGGACCGACGTGACCCCCTCGACCTCCCCGACCTGATCTCCTTCGACGAACGTGTCTACGGCGGGACACTGATCCGCCTCTTCCATGCCCCCCACTGAGCACCGCATCGCCGTCTGCCCCGGGACCTACGACCCGCTGACGCTCGGCCATCTCGACGTCATCACCCGCGCCTCCACGCTCTTCGACGAGATCATCGTCGCGGTCGTCAACGCGTCCGTGCGCAAGAGCAAGGCGCTCTTCAGCACGGAGGAGCGCATCGCGTTCATCGAGGAGGCGACGGAGGACATCGAGAACGTCCGCGTCGAGCCCTTCGACGTCCTCGTGGTCGAGTTCGCCCGTCGCAACGCGGCCGTCGCGATCGTCAAGGGCCTGCGCGCGATCTCCGATTTCGAGTACGAGGTGGAGATGGCCCAGCTCAACCGCCTGCAGGACGCGAGCGTGGAGTCCGTCTTCATCATGGCGTCCCCCCAGTACAGTTTCCTCTCGTCAAGCGGCGTGAAGGAGCTAGCGATCTTCGGGGCCGACATCTCGGAGCTCGTGCCGGCGCATGTCGCCGGTCCCTTGCAGGAAGCCCTCGCCCGCTGACGAACTGAGCCAAACGCCATGGACGTCCTCGTTCTCATCGACAAGCTGGATGACCTGATCCACAACGCGAAGCGCACCATGCTTCCCGGATCCGACCAGGTGCGCCTCGACCGCGAGGAGGTCTACGACATCCTCGATCAGATGCGGGCCACCATCCCGGAGGAGATCAAGCAGGCGCGCTGGATCGTCAAGGAGCGCCAGGAGATGCTCGCCGAGGCCAAGCGTGAGGCCGAGCGGATCGTCAAGGAGGCGCGCGACAAGCAGGAGCAGCTCGTCTCGCAGGAGGAGGTCGTCAAGATGGCCGAGCGGTCGGCCGACGACATCATCGAGGACGCCCGCGGCCGCGAGCGCGAGATCCGTCTCGGCGCCGAGGACTACGCCGACGAGATCCTCAACACGCTCGAGGTCAACCTCTCGAAGTTCATCGCTGCCGTCCAGCGCGGCCGCGAGCGCCTGCAGGGCAAGGACGAGCCGGTCGAAGCCGGCCGCTAAGCCCTGCGGATCGCCACCCACGACGGGTCCTTCCACGCCGACGAGGTCTTCGCCGTCGCGGCGCTGACGCTGCTCGGCGAACCGATCGACGTGGTCCGCACCCGCGATCGCGAGGTGCAGGCGGCCGCCGACCTGCGCATCGACGTCGGCTTCCGCTACGACCCGGCCCGGGGCGACTTCGACCACCATCAGCGCGCGTTCGCCGAAGCCCGGCCCAGCGGTGTCCGCTACGCGTCCTTCGGGCTGATCTGGCGCGAGCACGGCGCGCAGCTGTGTGACGGCGACCAGGAGGTGGCCGACTCGGTCGACGCGACGCTCGTCGCGCCCGTCGACGCCAACGACACCGGCCAGCAGCTCGCCCAGACCCTGATCGACGGGATCCGGCCGATGGGGGTCAGCGGCATCATCGGCGGCTTCAACAGCGCATGGGACGAGACGCGGACGCCCGAGGAGGCCCGTGCGGCCTTCGACGCCGCGGTCGCCCTGGCCCGCGGCGTGCTGGAGCGCGAGATCGCCTCCGCCGCGGCCGGCCAGCGCGCCGTGCGCATCATCCGCACCGCCATCGCGGACGCCGCCGATCCGCGCGTGGTCGAGCTGCCGGTGAACGCGCCGTGGAAGTCCGTGCTCGTTCCCGAGGCGCCCGATGCGCTCTACGTCATCTACCCCAAGCGGCAGGGCTTCGGCCTCGAGGCGGTCCCGCGCGCGCTGGGGGCGTTCGAGACCCGCCGGCCGCTTCCGGAGGCATGGGCCGGGCTCGAGGGCGAGGCGCTGGAGGCGACCACGGGCGTCGAGGGCGTCCTCTTCTGCCACGCCAAGCGCTTCCTTGCCGTCGCCCGCACCCACGCGGCGATCGAGCAACTCGCCGCCCTGGCGCTGGCAGGCTAGATCAGCGGCTGCTGAACGGGGGAGTCGTCGCCGTCGGCGGCGGCGACCATGCGGTCGATCTCGCGCAGGTGGGCGCGCACGACGGCGCCCATCGAGTCGAGGATCTTGCGGGCGTCGGCGATCGAGGTGGTCGCGGAGGTGAGCTGGGCCTTGATGCGGCGCTCGTCCTCGAGCGCGCCGAGTGCGCGCTCGACCTCGGCGCGCAGGACCGGGCCGTCGAGGCCCTCCGCGTCGCGGCGGGCGAGGACGACCCGGGCGCGGGCGAGTTTGTACGCGACCTCGAACTCCAGCGTGCTGCCGCCCGGCTCGTACACGGCGAACAGCTTGTCGCCGTTGATCTCGCGCAGGGCGTTGGTCCGGGCGGGCAGCAGGTCGGGTGACGGCACCACCCAGATGCCGAACGCGGCGTCGCGCTGGGCCATCGCCTCGTCGAGGTACTCCAGCGCCGCGTTGCGCGACACCTGGGAATGCTTGGCCTCGATCACGATGCGGCAGCGGGCGGGGCCGGCGCAGCCGTCCAGGCCGACGACGACGTCGCCCTTGCGGCCGCCGAACCCGGCCGCGTCCCCGACCGCCTCCGCGAGGTCCCCCTGGGCGGCGGCGATCGCCTCGACCGCCTCGAAGACGGCCTCCTCGTAGGGACGGCCCTTCGCGGTGGACAGCGCGTGCTCGGCCGCAACGTCGGCGTCCTTCTCGCGCTCGGCGTGGAGCCGGGCGACCTCGGCGCGCAGCTCGGTGATCTGGTGGTTGAGCGCGGTCGTCTGCTCGACCTGCGCCTGCGACACGCGGATGACGCCCGCCTTGAAGTCCGCCAGCGGGTTCGACGCGTCCGGCGAGGCGAACTGGCGCACCAGCTGCTCGCGGCCGGCGCGCGTCGCCTCGTCCACCGTCGCGCGGATGCGGTGCTGGACGGCAACCGAGGACTCGTCGCCGAACAGGCGCGCGAGCTCCTTCGACAGCGCGCCCTCGGAACCGAAGGCGGCGTCGAAGCGCTCGGCGAAGGCTGACGCCAGCTCGCCGGCGCGCTCGCGGAAGGCGGCGTCGGCGGCGGCGGTGGACTTCTCGAGGTCGGCGCGGAAGAGCTCCACCGTCGCGCCCGCATGCTCGCGGTCGAGCACGCGTGCGCCGGTCTCCACCACGCGCAGCAGTGTCTCGACCGGCCGGTCGGAGCCGGCGATCAGCTCGACGGCGCGCGCGTCGTCGACGATCAGGCCGTCGACGACCAGGCGGCCGTTGACGACGGTGACGTGCGGGGGGCGGAGGGCGGCGGCAGCTTCCATGACGTACGAGGTCGCACGCTACGCCTCCTACCTGACGGAAAAGCCGTCCGCGCCCGGTGAATCGGCCTCGAAGACCTCCACGTCGGACACGGCGGCGTCGGGCGGTCCCGACCGGCAGGCGTCCACCAGCGCCTCGACGTCCGCGTCGTCGCCCTCGAACACCGCTTCGACGGTCCCGTCGCTCGTGTTGCGCACCCAGCCCGTGACGCCGCGCGACTGCGCCTCGCGGCGCACGCTGTCGCGGAAGAAGACGCCCTGGACCCTGCCGTGCACCACCACGCGCTTGACCATGCGCATTAGGTTCCCGTCCATGGCGCGTACCGAACTCGAGGCGGCGCTCGCCGAAGGCGGCAGCATCGCCCAGCTCAAGCGCCTGCTCGCCGCCGAGCTCGACCGCAGCCAACGCGAACTCAAGCTCGCCCGCTCGGGCTACGAGGAGCCGGTGACGGTCGCCTTCGCGTCCGGTCTGCTCGCCGTCTTCCCGACCGGCGCGAGCGAGCGCGCTGCGGCCGTCGCCAGCGCGGTCGAAGCGGCGCTGCACGAGGTCGGGGTCGGCCAGCTGCAGGGCGGCGAGGGCGTGCTGTCGCTGCCCGGCGACGACCCGGAGCTGGCCGCGCTGGCCTTCGACGAGGCGGTCACCGGCGTTGACCGGCTCCGTGCCCGAGCGCTCGTCGTCCCCGACGGGGTCATCGAGCCGGGCGAGCTGCGGCCCGTCCTGCGCACCACCGTGACGGCCACCGTCCCCAGCCCGCACCACGACCCCGACCCGGCCCGCAAGGCCGCGCGCCGGATGCTGCTGACGCTGCGCGGCAAGGGCAAGTGGGGCGGCTACCACTCGGAGGTCACGAACCTCGCCCGCGGCTTCCGGGAGGACTGGGACCTCGCCGAGCGCGTGGGCGAAGCGCTCATCGACGCGGGGCTGCTGATGGAGAAGCCCAGCGTCGGTCAGCGGCACGTCTCGCTCAACCCGCGGCGCAAGGCCGACATCGACCGGCTCGTCGACGAGGCCGTCGTTCCGGCCGACCTGAAGCTTCCCTGACGCCCGGAGTGGGAAGATGGCATCCATGCCGTCCATCCCGGGTCAGGTCTCGAGCAAGTTGTTCCTACTGAAGACGCTGGCCGGCGCCGGCATCCTGCAGCCGACCTGGCCGGACCGGATCGTGTCCGCGGCCAACGCGCTGATCCGCTTCGGACCCACGCCGGCCGCCGGCTACCAGGCCGCCGCCGCCCGCTACCCGGACGACGTCGCCGTCATCGACGAGGCCGGGACGATCACCTTCCGGGAGATCCACGAGCGCTCCAACGCGATCGCCCACGCCCTCAGCGACGACGGCGTCAACGAGGGCGACAACGTCGGGCTGATGATGCGCAACCACCGCGGCTTCGTGGAGGCGATCGTCGCCTGCTCCAAGCTCGGCGCGAACGCGATGTTCCTCAACACGATGTTCAGCGGCCCGCAGCTGACCGAGGTGTGCCAGCGCGAGAAGCCCAAGGCGCTGATCTACGACGAGGAGTTCGCGGAGGTCCTGCACGAGGCCAGTCGCCGCCGTCAGCGCTACATCGGCTGGCACGACCCCGAGCCGGACCGCGCGCGCAACGACCGCACGCTGGACGAGATCGTCGAGCACGGCGACCGCACCGGCGTCATCGCGCCCGCGGCGCCCGGCAAGGCGATCATCCTCACCTCCGGCACGACCGGGACGCCGAAGGGCGCGAGCCGCTCGCAGCCCAAGTCGCTCGACCCCGCCGCCGCGCTGCTGGACCGCATCCCGCTCCGCGCGCGCGAGAAGACGATGATCGCCGCGCCGCTGTTCCACGCCTGGGGCTTCGCGCACTTCACGCTCGGCATGGGGCTGTCCTCGACGCTCGTGCTCAAGCGCAAGTTCGACCCCGAGGCGACGCTGTCCCTGACCGCACGCCACGAGTGCACGGCGCTCGTGGTCGTCCCGGTGATGCTGCAGCGCATCCTCGCGCTCGACGAGGAGGTCCTGCACAACTACGACCTGGGCAAGCTGCGCGTGGTCCCGGTCAGCGGCTCCGCGCTCCCGGGCGCGATCTCCGACAAGTGGATGGATCTGTTCGGGGAGAACCTCTACAACCTCTACGGCTCGACGGAGGTCGCCTGGGCGACGATCGCGACTCCGCAGGACCTCCGTGACGCGCCCGGGACCGCGGGCAAGATCCCGCGGGGCACCGTCGTCCGCATCTACGGCGACGACGACCAGCCGATCGACGAGCCGGGCGTCACCGGCCGCATCTTCGTCGGCAACGACATGCAGATGGAGGGATACACCGGCGGCGGCGGCAAGGACGCGATCGACGGCCTGATGTCCAGCGGCGACGTCGGCCACTTCGACGCGGCGGGCCGCCTGTTCATCGATGGCCGCGACGACGACATGATCGTCAGCGGCGGCGAGAACGTCTTCCCGCAGGAGGTCGAGGAGCTGCTCCAGGGCCATGACGCCGTTGAGGAGGTCGCGGTGTTCGGCGTCGACGACGAGGAGTTCGGACAGCGCCTGAAGGCCGTTGTCGTGCTCAAGAAGGGCAAGTCGCTCGACGCCAAGGGCGTCAAGAGCTACGTCAAGTCCAACCTGTCCGGCTACAAGGTCCCGCGCGACGTGGAGTTCATCGACGAGCTGCCGCGCAACGCCACTGGCAAGGTCCTCAAACGTGAGCTGAAGGAGGACGAGGAAGAGGACTAATCCAGGACTCCTCGAGGCCAGGCGTAGCTAGGGTCGTCTGCCTGGGCCCCCGGCGCTTTGCCGGGGCGTTTTTTTGAGGAGGCTGTTGCAGTGCTTGGAAGTGCCACGTACCGGCTTGGGCAGAAGCCGTCGTCCCGGTTCCGCCCCGAAGTCGCGAGCGCGGTGCTGGCGCCTGTCGCCGTGCTGCTGGCGGCCCTCACCCTGCTCGCGGGTGACGACGCGCCGATCCCCGTCGCGCCTGCCGCGTCGGCACCGCCGCCGGCCCTGGCCTTCGTGCCCAACCGCGGCCAGACCGATCCGCGGGTCCGCTACGAGGCCCGCGCCGGCAACACCGCGTTCTTCTTCACCGATCACGGCGCCACCATCGCGCTGCCGGGCAGCGAGAGCGACGGCCTGGCCCAGCCCGCGTTCGGCGCGGACGGCTATGCGCTGCAGCTCGATTTCGTGGGCGCCCGTCCCGGCACGACGGTCACGGCCGACGCGCGCGCGACCGGCACGGTGAGCTACGTCGGCGGTGCGCGCGAGCAGCGCGAGCTGCCCACGTTCAGCCGTCTGGGCTACGACCGCGTGTGGCCCGGGGTCGACGTCGGCATGACCAGCGGCGCCGGGCAGCTCAAGTACGAGTTCGCGGTGGCCGCCGGCGCCGCGACCAGCGCCATCGGCCTCAGCTACGCGGGCGCCACGTCGCTCGCGGTGGCACCCGACGGCAGCCTGCGCGTGGACACGCCGCGCGGCCCGCTGACCGACACCGCGCCGGTGGCGTGGCAGACGATCGGCGGCAAGCGCGTCGCCGTCCCGGTCCGTTACGACCTCCAGGGCGGGACGCGCTACGGCTTCAGGCTCGGCGCGCACGACCCCGCGAAGCCCCTGACCATCGACCCGGGCATCGTCTACTCGACCTTCCTGGGCGGTGCCGGCACCGACACCGGCTGGGCCGTCGCGCAGGACGCGGCCGGCAACGCCTACGTCGCGACGGAGACGAAGTCCTCCGGGTTCCCGACCACCGCGGGCGCGTACGACACGTCCTACAACGGCAAGGGCGACGCGGCCATCACGAAGATCGCGCCCGACGGGACCTCGCTCGTCTACTCGACGTTCATCGACCTCGGCGGGGCCGAGCGCCCGAAGGGCATCGCCGTCGACCCGAGCGGCGCGGCGTACCTGACCGGCTCGTTCGGCCCGGCGAACCCGATCGACGACGCGTTCGTCCTCAAGCTGGCGCCCAGCGGTGCCGCGCTCGACTGGACGCGGACGCTCGGCGGCTCGTCCCTCGACGTCGGTGAGGAGCTCGCTCTGGACCCGGAGGGCGCCATCTTCCTCGTCGGCCAGACGCAGTCGAGCGACTTCCCCGTTACCTCAGGGGCCTACGACACGACCTTCGCGAGCGCCGGCAGCAAGGCGACCACCGACGCGTTCGTGGCCAAGCTCACGCCGACCGGCGCGACGCAGTGGGCGACGTTCCTGGGTGGCAGCTCGTTCGAGGTCAGCTACGGCGGCGCGGGCATCGACGTCGACGCCTCCGGCGCGCCGTGGGTCGCCTTCGCCTCCTACTCCAGCAACTACCCGACGACGCCCGGTGCGCCCGACACGAGCGGCGGCGGCGGCGTCGTCTCCCGGCTCGCGCCCGACGGTGGCTCGCTGCAGTACTCGACGTTCCTCGGCGCCACCGGGACGGACATCGCGGGCCTGCGGCTCGATCCGTCGGGCTCGGCCTACGTCGGCGGCACCACCAGCGACGCCGCGTACCCGACGACGGTGAACGCGGCCGACCGCACCCGCGGCGGCCTCGACGCCTTCGTGACGAAGTTCACGCCCGCCGGAGCGATCGCCTACTCGACGTTCCTGGGCGGCAGCGGCGCGGAGGTCGCCGGGGCGCTCGACGTGGACGGGAAGGGCTTCGCGTACCTGACCGGGTTCACCAACTCGAATGACTTCCCGACGACGGCCGACGCCTTCGACCGCTCGTTCGACAGCGTGCCGCGATTGGACGGCATCACGCCCGGCGATGCCTTCGTCACCCAGATCCAGGCGGACGGCAGCGCCCTGCGCTACTCGACCTACCTCGGGGGGACCGCGGCGGACGAGAACGCGACCGGCCTCGCCGTCAACGACGCGCAGTCGGTGGCGGTCGCCGGCACCACGTCGCGGGGCAACGACTACCCGACCACACCCGGCGCCTTCGACCGGCTGTTCGGGCACGCCGCGCCGTACAACAACTCCGACGCCTTCGCCGCCCGGCTCGACCTCGGGACGGCGCCCGTCCCTACCTGTGACGGCCGCACCGCGACCGTGTCCGGGCCGATCGGCACGGAGGGGGATGACGTGATCGTCGGCACCCCCGGTCCCGACGTGCTGCAGGGCAAGGGCGGGAACGACCGCATCTGCGCCGGCGGCGGCGACGACACGCTGAACGGCGGCGCCGGCGCCGACCGGCTGTTCGGCGAGGGCGGCAACGACGCCATCGCGGGCGGCGCGGGCACCGATTGGGTCGCCGGCGGCCAGGGCAACGACACGCTCAGCGGCGGTACCGAGACCGACACCTGCGACGGCCAGTCGGGCACCGACAAGGCCGACATCAGCTGCGAGACGAAGAAGAACGTCCCCTAGTCCGCGGGGATTAGCCTGAGGGCATGGCCCGAACCGACGTCTTCGAGCTCGAGCCCCTCGGCCTGCGCTCGGGAGAGGGACGCCGGTTCGAGCTGCAGGTCGCCGCCGCGGACCTGTCCTACGGCGGCTCGGAGTACCCGGTGACGCCGGTCCCGCTGCCCGTCGTCCTCGACGTGTCGCGCACCACCCACGCGGGCTACGCGCTGCGGCTGCGCTTCAGCGCGACGCTGAGCGGGCCGTGCATGCGCTGCCTGGAGCCTGCGGCGCCGGTGCTCGAGGTCGACGCCCGCGAGGTCAGCGTCCCCGGAGCGGGGGAGGAGCTGCAATCGCCCTACCTCGACGACGCCGCCGAGCTCGACCTGGTCGGCTGGGCGCGCGACGCGCTCGTCCTCGCCGTCCCCGACCAGATCCTCTGCCGCCCCGACTGCGCCGGCCTGTGTCCGGTGTGCGGGGCGAACCTCAACGACGAACCCGGCCACGCCCACGAGCGCGAGCCGGATCCGCGCTGGGCCGCCCTGCGCGACCTGAAGCTCTAGATCCCGAGGATCAGGACCGTGTTGACGTCCATCGGGTCGACGCGGAGCGGGACCGCGTTGCCCGGCTGGATGCTCGGGATCTGCAGGCGGTTGACGACCTGGCGGTGGGTGACCGGGTAGGGCGGCTGGCCCGGGATCGTCACGTCGAGGTCGAACTCGACCTGCGGCGAGTCGTTGACGGTCATGCCCGTGTCACGGGTCGCCTTGATGATCCCGGTCGCGACGGTGCCCTGCATCATCAGGCGCTGGCCGTCGGCGCCGGTCTGCTGCAGGCCCTGCAGCATCTGGTTGGATTCGGCGACCGCGTCCTTGAGCCCGCCGAAGCCGCCGCGCCGCCCGGATGCCTTCTGCATCTGCTGGCCGGTGTCGTGGAGTTGCTTGAGGTCCTTGAAGAAGCCCATGCCGGGAGAAGGCACGGGAGCGGCTACCATTACGGCGCTCATGGCCGTCCCCAAGCAGAAGCAGTCGCACTCCCGCACGACCAAGCGCCGGTCGACCCACAAGGTCGCGTCGCAGGCCGTCAACGAGTGCCCGCACTGCCACGCGCCGCGCCGCCCGCACCGCGTGTGCGGCAGCTGCGGCTACTACCGGGGCCGTGAGGTCGTCGCGCTGCCGCACGACCACGGCCACGATCACTGATCCAGTCGCAGTTGCGCTAGACGCGAACGGGTCCGATCACGGGCCCGGTGAGGTCGCTCGCGGCGCCGTGCGCGCCGTCGAGGCGGACCCGTCGTTGCGGGTCGTCGTCTTCGGCCCGGCAGCGGAGATGGAGGGCGCGGACCGCGTGGAGATCGTCGACGCGCCCGTGTCCGTCGCCAAGGCGGCCGATCCCGTGGCGGCGACGCGCCAACACCGTGACGCGTCCATCGTCCAGGCGGTGCAGGCCGTCGCCGACGGGGACTGCGACGCGCTGGTCAGCGGCGGCTCCACCGCGGCGGCGCTGGCCGCCGGCGTCCTGCGCATCAAGCGCGCGCGTGGCATCCACCGCCCGGCGCTCGCGCTGATGATGCCCGTGCCGGGACACCCGTTCCTGCTGCTCGACGCGGGCGCCAACGTCGACGTCCGGCCCGAGCACCTCGTCCAGTTCGCCCACATGGGTGCGGCGTTCATGACCGCGGTTCGCGGCGTCGAGGCCCCGCGCGTCGCGCTGCTCTCCAACGGCGCGGAGGCGGTCAAGGGGACCGAGGCCATCCAGGCCGCCCACGCACGGTTGGTGGACATGCCGGGCTTCGTCGGCAACGTCGAGGGCTTCACGGTCGCGACCGGCGAGGCGGACGTCGTCGTCACCGACGGCTTCACCGGCAACGTGATGCTCAAGACGATGGAGGGGACCGCAAAGGCGCTGCTCGACGCGATCCGCGCTGCGGCGATGTCCAACGCGCGCTCCAAGGCGGGCGGGTTGCTGCTGCGTCCGGCGCTGGGCGGGCTGCGCGACGGCATCGACCCCGAGCTGCAGGGCGGCGCGTTCCTGCTCGGCCTGCGGCGCCTCGGCGTCGTCCCGCACGGCTCCTTCAGCGCGCGCGGGATCGCCACCGCCGTCGACGTCGCCGCCCGCGGCGTCCGCGCCGACCTGGCGGGCCGCACCCACGCGGCCCTCGAGGCAGCGGGCGCGCTGCGGCGTCCGCCGTCCGAAGTAACGTGAACGTGTCATGAGCGCCTCCCGTGAAGACGTCTTCGCCGCCATCCGCGACCATCTGGCCGACGAGCTGGAGGTCGATCCGGCCCAGATCACGGACGACACGCGCTTCAAGGAGGACCTTGACGCGGACTCGCTGGACCTCTACACGCTGGTGCAGGAGCTCGAGGACTCCTACGGCGTGACGATGACCGACGAGGAGGCCGCTCGCATCACCACGGTCGGGCTCGCCGTCGAGTTCGTGACCGCTCGCGTCCCGGCCTAGGTGCCGGGACTACGCGAGCTGTTCGACGCGCTCCCTGAGCCCCTGCGCCGCCAGGCGCTGACCCACGCGTCCTGGGTGGAGCACCGCGCGGACGCCTACGACCGCCTCGCGCTGCTGGGGGACTCGGTGCTCGGCCTATCGATCACCTCGCACATCTGGCCGCTGCTGGGCGAGTACAGCGCCGGGCAGCTGACCAAGGTCCGGGCGCAGACCGTCTCCGGGCGCTCGTGCCGCCGCGTGGCCGAGCGCCTCGGCGTCCCCGAGCGCCTGCGCGAGCTCGCGCCGGAGGAGTCCCCCGCCAACGAGGCGCTGACCCACACCGAGCGGGTGCTGTCCCAGATCTGCGAGGCGGTGATCGCCGCCTGCTACCTCGAGCACGGGTTCGACACGACCGCCGCCGCCGTGGTCGACGCCTTCGCGCCGGAGCTCGACGCCGCCCTCAACGACCCCGGGGACTTCAAGTCCGCGCTGCAGGAGCGGCTGGCGCGGCACGGGGAGACCGTGATGTACACGGTCGTGGGGGAGGACGGGCCGCCGCACGACCGGACCTTCGAGATGGCCGCGCTGGTGGCCGGCGTGGAGGTCGCGCGCGGGTCGGGGCGGTCCAAGAAGGACGCCGAGCAGGCGGCAGCGTCCGCCGCACTCGACAAGATGCCGACCTGATGCACCTGCGCTCCGTCACCCTCAAGGGCTTCAAGTCATTCCCCGACCGCACCCGGCTCGAGTTCAGCCCTGGTGTCTCGGTGATCGTGGGGCCCAACGGGTCCGGCAAGTCCAACATCACCGACGCCGTGCTGTGGGCGCTGGGCGAGCAGTCGCCGCTCAACGTCCGCGGGCAGTCGATGCAGGACGTCATCTTCGCGGGCGCGCACGGGGTGCAGGCACGGTCCGAGGCCTCCGTCGAGGTGGTGCTGGACAACACGGACGGCATCGACCTGCCGATGTCGGAGATCGCCATCGGCCGCTCGCTGGACCGGACGGGGGAAGGCGGCTACACGATCAACGGCGCGAAGTGCCGCCTCACCGACGTCACCGAGGTCATGTCCGACACCGGCCTGGGCAAGGAGATGCACTCTGTCGTCTCCCAGGGCCGCGTCACCGCGATCGTCACCTCCAAGCCGCGCGACCGCCGCGTGCTGATCGAGGAGGCCGCGGGGCTGGGCAAGCACCGCAAGCGCCGGCGCCGCGCGCAGCTCAAGCTCGAGCGGACGACGGACAACCTGGACCGCGCCCTGGATGTGGAGCGCGAGGCGCGCTCGCGGCTGCGGCCCTTGAAGCGCCAGGCCGAGGCGGCGGAGCTCCACGAGCGGCTGGAACGTCAGTCCCTGGAAGCCCGGTGGGCGCTGGGGCGCGACGCCTCCCGTACCGCGCGCGCAGCCCTTGCCGCCGCCGAGGCCGACTCTCTCAGTGCCCGTGAGGCCGCGGGGGCGATCGAGGCCGAGCTCGGCGAGGTCGCCGCTCGTCGCGAGCAGGCCGAGGAGGCCCTGGCGTCTCGGGGCACCGAAAGGGAGGAATTGTCGTCGGCGTTCCACCGGGCTCGCTCCGCTCACGAGCGGGTCGAGAGCCGGCAGGAGTCCGCGGCCGAGGCGGCGACCCGCCTCACCGACCGCGCGCGCCGCCGCCATGCCCTGATCGAAGCCCTCGAGGGCGAGGCCGCCGGCGACGAGCCCGACGAGGCCGGGCCCGAGCGTGTGGCGGAGCTCGAGCGCGAGCTGGAGCAGCTCTCTGCCGATCGCGCCGTGCGACTCGAGGCCGAGCTGGCTGCGCTGGCCGACCAGCGCGAGGCCGCCGCCGCCGAGGTCGAGCGCTGCGCCGCCGTGCTCGCGGAGCGCGAGGCCGCCCGGGCCGAGGCCGACGCCGCCTTCGAGGGGCTGCGCACCGCGCGCCGCGAGGCGGAGCGCGCCGCCGACGCCGCTCGCCGCGAGGCCGCCCGCATCGGCGCCGACCTCGCCGGCGTCAACCAGTTCCTGCGCAGCCAGGCCGGCGCCCCGGGTGGGGCGCGCGCGCTCGGCGACTCGCTCCGGGCGGCGCCGGGGTTCGAGCTGGCGCTGGCGGCGGTGCTGGGGCCGCGGTTGCGGGCCGCCGTCGCGGAGGATCTGGTGGCGGCTCGTGCGCTGGTCGAGGGCGCGGGGAAGGACGGGGCCGCGGCCCTGGTCCCAACTGCGGGCATTGAGGGTGTGGGTTCGGACGGGAGCGAAGGCGCGGTGAGCGCAGAAAGGGTCGCCCCAGCGACCCTAAGTGCGCACGCCGGCACGGAGGACGCCTCCCCCTCCGGCGCACCCCTCATCGATGCCGTGGTTTGGAGCGACGACCAGGCCGAGGCCCTCGCGAAGACCCTGCTCGCCGATGTCTACGTCGTCGACGCACTCGACAACTTGGACGGCTTCGCCGGCGTCGCCGTGACGAAGGACGGCCTCGTCTGGGACGGCCGCGCCCGCGAGCTGCGCCGCGTCCCGGCCGGCGGCGAGGACCGGGTGCTCGCCGAGCGCAACCGCCGCGACGCGCTCGTGGCCGAGGTCGAGGGCGCCGCGAAGGCCGAGCAGGACGCCAGGGCCGCCGTCGAAGCAGCCGTGGCCAACGCCCGCGGGGCGGACGCCGCCCGTGAGGAGGCCGACCGTGCCGCGCGCGCGGCCCGGCGCGCGCACGCGGACGCGCAGGACAACGAGCGGCAGGTCGCCGGCGCCGCCGAGGCGCGGCGCCGCGCGCCCGACGACGCGGAGACCGCCGCCCGGCGCGCCCAGATCGCCGCCGCGCTGAACGCCGAGCGCCGCTATCTCGAACGAGCCGCACGCGAGCGGGAGCAGCGCACGGAGAGGATCGCCGCGGAACGCGCCCGAGCCGCTGCTGACGAAGCGCTCGCTCCCCTCGCCGAGCAGTTGGCGGGCGCCCTCGCCGCCGCTGGAGTCGCCATCGCGGAACGCGTCGAGGCGTTCGAGGCGGCGCTGCGGGCCGAGCGTGAGACCGGCGACCGGCTCGCCGGCGAGCTGCGCGCGTGCGCGCAGCAGGAGGCGCAGGTGCAATCCCGGCTGAAGACCCAGGGCGAGGCGGTCACGCGCGCCGAGGTCCGCGCCCAGCAGATGCGCGACCAGGCGGCCGACGCCGAGCAGACGCTGACCCAGCTGGCGGAGCGCCTCGGGCTCGAAGCGGCCCCGGCCGAGGAGCCGCTGCCCGACGAGGAGCGCGAGGCGCTGCAGAGCCGCATCGAGCGCCTGCAGAAGCGCCGCGAGCAGCTCGGCCCGGTCAACCCGCTGGCCAAGGCGGAGTACGACGAGGCGGTCGCCCACGTCGAGGAGCTCGAGACCCAGCGCGAGGACCTCGAGGCCGCGATCCGCGAGCTCCAGGGCATCATCAGGGAGACCGACGAACGCATCAAGCAGGCGTTCGAGGAGACCTTTGCCGCGGCAGCCGCCAACTTCGAGGACGTCGTCGGGCAGCTGTTCCCGGGCGGCCGCGGCCGGCTGCGCCTCGTGCGCGAGGACTCAGGCCCGCGGCCCGTTCTCGGCGGGGCGGAGCCCGAGAGCGCCGAGTCGACGGAGGCCGACCTCGACGCCGCCGCCGACGCGGAGGAGCGCGACGAGGACGAAGAGCTCGGCGTCGAGATCGAGATCACGCCCGCCGGCAAGGCCACCAAGCGCCTGTCGCTGTTGTCGGGCGGCGAGAAGTCGATGACCGCGCTCGCGTTCCTGTTCGCCGTCTTCCTCGCCCGGCCGTGCCCCTTCTACATCCTCGACGAGGTCGAGGCGGCGCTCGACGACCACAACATCGACCGCTTCCTCACCGTCCTGCGCGGCTACGCCGACCGGGCGCAGTTCATCGTCGTCACCCACCAGAAGCGCACGATGGAGGCCGCCGACTGCCTATACGGAGTATCGATGGCCGGTAACGGGGTCTCCAAGGTCGTCTCGCGACGCCTTCCCGCCGCCGCTGAGGCCGCCGCCTAGCACCCGGGCGGCGATGATGCCGCCCACGCCGCCGAAGAGATGGCCCTGCCAGGAGATGCCGTCGTGCGGGACCAGGCCCGAGAGCAGCGTCGTGCCCCACACCGCGGCGACCACCGCGCCGACGCCGATGTGCAGCATCGAGCGGGTGAACAGGCCGCGGGCCACGAGGTAGCCGGCGTAGCCGAACACGACGCCCGACGCGCCGATGTGGACGGTGTTCTCCGGCGCGAACAGCCACACGCCGAGGCCGCCGATCGCCATCACCACCGCGGTGACGGCCGCCACCCGGGCCAGCCCGCTCAGCGCGATCAGCCCGCCGAGGACGACGAACGGGACCGTGTTGCCGATCAGGTGCGACCAGGAGCCGTGCAGGAACGGCGAGAAGACGATGCCGTCGAGCCCGTCGGTGGCGCGCGGCCGGATGCCGTACCGGTCCAACCGGCCGTTGCCGATCGCGTCGATGATCTCGACGACCCACATCACCACGACCATGGCCCCGACCAGGGCCAGCCCGGCGATGCGCGGGTCAGTCGAGTCGCTTCTCTCCCCAGTACGAGGCGTATGGATTGGCGTTGTAGTCATCGATGTCTGAGTATCCCGCGCTTCGATAAAGGTGCAGTGCCGCGGCCTGGTGAACGCCCGTGTCGAGCCGGACCCGCTCGTAGCCGAGGTCGCGGGCGGCGACCTCCAGCGCGAGGAGGAGCAGGCGCGACAGCCCGGCGCCGCGCCGGTCGGGCACGACGTACATGCGCTTGATCTCCGCCACGCCGGGCTCCAGGCGCTTGATGCCGCCGCCGGCCACCGCGCGGTCGCCCTCGTAGAGCGCCACGAAGGCGCCCCCGGGTGGCCCGAGGTCCTCCGGGGTGGCGCTGGGTCCCGGGTCGTCGCTGAGCTCCGGGTACAGGGCCGCGATCTCCGCGAACATGGCGGTGACGAGCGCAACGGCATCGGGGGAGTCCGAGGAGATCCGGCGAGCGTCCATGCACCTATCGTGCCCGACCGCATGGCCCGAGACTGGCACGACCTCTTCCTGACCGAGAACGGAGCACCCGCGCCGGCCTCCGCGGCGGAGGTCGAGGCGGAGCGCACCGGTTTCTTCCGCCGGCTGCGCTCCAACATGCGCAAGACGCGCGAGGCCCTCCAGGCCGAGGTCCAGGCCACGCTGTTCCAGGGCGACCTCGACGAGCAGACCTGGGAACGCCTCGAGGAAGCGCTGATCTTCGCCGACGTCGGTGCCCGCACCACGGCCCAGGTGGTCGCCCAGCTCGAGCAGGAGGCCGAGACGGGCGCGCTCGTGGGCGGCGAGGCGCTCAGTGGCCGCCTCGCCGAGCTGCTCGCCCAGCTCGCCCGCACCGGCGACGACCACATCGACCTGCGCCCCGACCCGACCGTCATCCTCGTCGTCGGCGTCAACGGCACGGGCAAGACCACGACGATCGGCAAGCTCGCCTGGCACCTGCGCCAGACGCTCGGCCAGACCGTGGTCGTGGGCGCGGCCGACACCTTCCGTGCCGCCGCCGTCGAGCAGCTCGAACGCTGGGCCGAGCGCGCCGGCTGCGAGTTCGTCAAGGGCCGTCCCGACTCCGACCCCGCCGCCGTCGCCTTCGACGCGGTCGCCCGCGGGCGCGAGATCGGCGCCGACGTGATCATCGTCGACACCGCCGGCCGTCTGCACACGCAGGACAACCTGATGCAGGAGCTCACCAAGATCCGCCGGGTCATCACGAAGCAGATGCCCGACGCGCCGCACGAGACGCTGATGACCGTCGACGCCACGACGGGCCAGAACGGCCTGCGCCAGGCCAAGCTGTTCGGCGAGGCGGTCGACGTCACCGGCATCGTGCTGACCAAGCTCGACGGGACGGCCAAGGGCGGCATCGCGCTGGCGATCGCCAACGAGCTCAAGATCCCCGTGAAGCTGATCGGGATCGGCGAGGCGCTCGAGGACCTGCGCCCGTTCGACGCCGACGCGTTCTCGCAAGCGCTGCTGACGTAAGGGGCCCTTACCCCGACCGTTCATACTGGAGGTATGGACGACTGGATCTACTGGCTGATCGCTGCCGTCATCCTTGGGGCGGGAGAGATCGCCACGATGGGGTTCTTCCTCGCGCCGTTCGCGGGCGGCGCGCTGGTGGCCGCCTTCGTCAGCGCGGTGGGCGCCGGGCTCGCGCTCAGCCTGGGCGTCGCGCTCGTCGCCTCCGTCGTCCTGCTGGCCGCGCTGCGGCCGCTCGCCCGGGCGCACCGCCGCCAGCTGTCCGGGCTGCGCACGGGTACCGCGGCGCTGGTCGGCCGTGAGGTCCTCGTGCTCGAGCGCATCAACCAGGACGAGGGCCTCGTCAAGCTCGAGGGCGAGTCGTGGACAGCCCGGGCGTACATCGACGGCCAGGTCTTCGAACCTGGCGACCGCGTGTCCGTCGTCGAGATCAAGGGCGCTACGGCGCTCGTCACCGAATGAAGGGAATCCGCTCATGACCGGCGGCGTCATCGCACTCATCGTCCTGCTCGTCTTCGTCTTGTTCGTGGCCGTGGCGGCCATCAAGATCGTCCCGCAGGCCAAGGCGGGCGTCGTGGAGCGGCTCGGCCGCTTCCAGCGCACGCTCGATCCGGGGCTCGCCCTGCTCGTCCCGTTCATCGACCGCATGCGGCCGCTGATCGACCTCCGCGAGCAGGTCGTGTCGTTCCCGCCCCAGCCGACCATCACCGAGGACAACCTCGTCGTCGCCATCGACACCGTCATCTACTTCACGGTCACGGACCCGAAGGCGGTCACCTACGAGGTCGCGAACCCGCTGCAGGCGATCGAGCAGCTGACCGTCACGACGCTGCGCAACGTCATCGGCGGCATGACGCTGGAGGAGACATTGACCTCCCGTGACACCATCAACTCGCAGCTGCGCGCGGTGCTCGACGAGGCCACCGGCCGCTGGGGCATCCGCGTCAACCGCGTCGAGCTGAAGTCGATCGAGCCGCCGCGGACGGTCCAGGAGGCCATGGAGAAGCAGATGCGCGCCGAGCGCGACCGCCGCGCGACGATCCTCACGGCGGAGGGCATCAAGCAGTCCTCGATCCTCACCGCGGAGGGCGAGAAGCAGTCCGCGGTGCTCAAGGCTGAGGGCGCGCGGACCGCGGCGATCCTGCGCTCCGAGGGCGAGGCCAAGGCGATCGAGACGGTCTTCCAGGCCATCCACGACGGCGCGCCGGACGAGCGGCTGCTGTCCTACCAGTACCTGCAGATGCTGCCGCAGCTCGCACGGGGCGAGGCGAACAAGATCTTCGTCATCCCCTCCGAGTTCAGCCAGGCGCTGGGCAACCTCGGCGGCGCGGTGAGCCGCTTCGGCGGCGGTGGCCTGCCGCCGGCGCAGCCGCCCAAGCGCAAGGCGAACTCCGGCGCCGACGACGCCGCCGCGGCCGCGGCGGCCGACGCCGAGGCGGCGTCGCGGGCCGCGCGGGCGGCCAGCCAGGAAGCGGAGAGCGCGGCGACGCCCGGCGGGCTCAGCGGGACGATCCCGCCGGCGCCCGAGCCCCCGGCGGCGTAGCGACCTAAGCTCCGGGGTCGGTGTTCGACTCCCTGTCAGAGAGGCTGCAGGGCGCCCTATCGGGCGTCCGCGGTCGTGGTGCGCTGACCGAGGAGGACGTCGCCAAGGCGATGCGCGAGATCCGCCTCGCGCTCCTGGAGGCGGACGTCAACTTCAAGGTCGTCAAGCAGTTCACGGCGACCGTCAAGGAGCGGGCCGCCGGCGTCGAGGTCACCAAGCAGCTCAACCCCGGCCAGCAGGTCGTCAAGATCGTCGACGAGGAGCTGACGAAGCTGATGGGCGGCCAGGCGGCCGGCATCACCTTCTCCCCGCGCCCGCCGACCGTGATCCTGATGGCCGGCCTGCAGGGCTCGGGCAAGACGACGGCCACGGCGAAGCTCGCCCGCTACCTCAAGGAGCAGCACGGGTCCTCGGTCGGGGTCGCCGCCTGCGACGTGTACCGGCCGGCGGCGGTCGAGCAGCTCGTGAAGGTCGGCGGCCAGGCCGGCGCGACGGTCTACGAGCAGGGCACGGACCGCGACCCGGTCGACATCGCGCGGTGGGCGCGCGACCAGGCGGTGCGCGACGGCAAGGACGTCCTGATCGTGGACACCTCCGGCCGCCTGCACGTCGACACGGCGCTGATGGAGGAGCTGGCCAACATCAAGAAGGCCGTCAGGCCGCACACGGTGCTGCTGGTGGTCGACGCGATGACGGGTCAGGACGCGGTCAACGTCGCCGAGCAGTTCGCGGAGACCGCGCAGTTCGACGGCGTGGTCATGTCCAAGCTCGACGGCGACGCCCGCGGCGGCGCCGCCCTCTCGGTCAAGCAGGTGACCGGCAAGCCGATCATGTTCGCCTCCACGGGCGAGAAGCTCGGCGATTTCGAGGCCTTCCACCCCGACCGCATGGCCCAGCGGATCCTCGGCATGGGCGACGTGCTCTCGTTCATCGAGAAGGCCGAGCAGCAGGTGGGGGAGGACGAGGCCAAGGAGCTCGAGGCCAAGCTTCGCCGCAACGAGTTCGACCTCGACGACTTCCTCGACCAGCTCAAGAAGATCCGCAGGATGGGCCCTCTCACGTCGCTCCTCGGGATGATCCCGGGGTTCGCCGGCCAGCAGCTCAAGAACCTCAAGGTCGACGAGAAGGAGTTCGACCGCATCGAGGCGATCATCCTGTCCATGACCCGCGAGGAGCGCCGCCGCCCGGACATCGTCAACGGTCGCAGGCGCAAGCGGATCGCCGGCGGGTCGGGCACGTCGGTCCAGCAGGTCTCCCAGCTGATCAAGCAGTTCGGCGAGATGCGCAAGATGATGCGCGGCATCCAGCAGGGCAAGATGCCCGACATCGGCGCCATGATGCGTGGGCGCTAGCCTCTCTCTTCGCTTATGGCCGTAGCAATGAGACTCACCCGCGTCGGCGGGAAGAAGGACCCGGTGTGGCGCGTCGTCGTCGCCGACTCCCGCTCGCCCCGCGACGGGAGGTCGCTCGAGACGATCGGGCGCTACAACGCGCAGACCGAGCCGTCGACGATCGTGCTCGACGAGGAGCGCGTGCGTTACTGGCTGCGCCACGGCGCGCAGCCGTCCAACACGGTCAAGAAGCTCCTGCGCACGCAGGGCATCTCGTAAAGTCCCACCCTCCCGCCCCCAGCCTCCTGATGCCGCGCGATCTGCTCGAGTACCTCGCGAAGGCACTCGTGGACAAGCCCGAGGCGGTCGAAGTCAAGTCCTACGAGGACGACGGCTCCCTGGTGCTCGAACTGGCGGTGGACGAGGATGACTACGGACACGTCATCGGACGCGGCGGGCGAACCGCCTCGGCACTCCGGACGGTCGTCAAGGCCGCCGGGTCCCGACAGGACCAGCGCGTCCTCGTCGACATCGTCGACTGAGGTCGAAGTCGGGTGGGTGGGCCGGCCCAAGGGGCTGGACGGCGCCTTCCACGTCACTCGGCCCGAGAACCTGCGGGCGGGCCTACGGACCTCCCTCGGCCTGATCACACACGTGGGCGGCACGCCGCAGAAGCCCGTCGCACGGCTCGAGGGCGTCACCTCGCTCGCCGAGGTCGAGGCGCTGCGCGGCACGCCCCTGGCCGTCGACCGTGCCGACATCGGACTGGAGGAGGGCGAGTGGTGGGCGGACGACCTGGTCGGGCTGCGGGTCGTGGACGGCTCGACCGAGGTTGGCGTGGTCGCCCGCGTGCGCGCCTACCCGTCCTGCGAGCTGCTCGAGGTGGGTGTGACGTCGTCCGGAGATCCGAACTCGAGAGGATCGAAGGACGGAACAATCTTGATCCCGCTGATCGACGACGCCGTGCGCACCGTGGACGTCGAGGCGGGCGTGATCGATGTCGACCTGGGCTTCCTCGGTGAAGGCTGACGTCTTCACCCTGTTCCCGGCGTGGTTCGACTGGTTCCGCGAGCAGCGCCACGTGCGCAACTCCGGGGCGGTCGTCGAGGCGATCGACTACCGCGCCACGACCCAGCTGTCCGGCGCCTCCGTGGACGACACGCCGTTCGGCGGCGGGGCGGGGATGGTCCTGCGGGTCGACGTCGTCGAGTGGGCGCTGCGCCAGCGCTACGGGCGCGACCCGGTGACCACGACCCCACCCACCCGCCGCGTGATCGCGCTGACCCCGGGCGGGCGCGTCCTCGACGAGGAGCTCGTCGTCGAGCTGGCCGCCGAGCCCGAGCTGACGCTGCTGTGCGGGCGCTACGAGGGCTTCGACGAGCGCATCCTGGAGCACTTCTGCACCGATCGCGTGTCGATCGGGCGCTACGTGGTGGCGGGCGGGGAGCTCCCGGCGATGGTGCTGCTGGACGCGGTGCTGCGCCGGCTGCCCGACGCGCTGGGGGACGCGCGCTCCGCGCACGAGGAGTCCTTCACCGCGGCGCTCGAGGGCATGCCGGAGTACCCGCACTACACGCGACCGGCGTCCTATCGCGGCTGGGAGGTCCCGGACGTGCTGTTGAGCGGCCACCACGCGCGGATCGCCGAATGGCGTCTTGAGGAATCCAGGAGAAGAGGGTCGCTAGAGTGACCCGCCGCGCGTCAGTCATGCGCGCATCCTCGCTATGAGCACCGTTATCGACAGCCTCGAGCGCCAGCAGCTGCGGCGCGTCCCGTCCTTCCAGGCCGGTGACCGCGTGCGCGTCCACTTCCAGGTGGTCGAGGGCACGCGCCGCCGTACGCAGGTCTTCGAGGGCGTCGTCATCAAGCGACAGGGCGAGGGCGTCCGCGAGACGTTCACGGTCCGCAAGCAGTCCTTCGGCGTCGGCGTGGAGCGCACGTTCCCCGTGCACTCGCCGAAGATCGAGAAGATCGAGGTCGCCGCCCGCGGTGACGTCCGCCGCGCCAAGCTGTACTACCTGCGCGGTCGCGTCGGCAAGGCGGCCCGCGTCCGCGAGCGCCGCTACGTCGGTCCGGAGGAGGTCGTCACCACCGGCCTGCTCTACGAGGCCGAGGCCGAGGCCACCGACGCCGAAGGCCACACCGCCGCCGAGCCGGAGATGGTCGAAGAGGCCGCCGTGGAGGCATCGGCGACCGTCGCCGACGACGCGCCGCCGGAGACTGCCGAAGCGCCGCCGGAGGCCGCCGATCCCTCGGCCGAGCCCGCCGACGAGACGCCGGCGCCGGCCCAAGAGAACGCCTAGCCACCCGCCGTGGTGAAGAAGCCCGACTCGGCCGCAGGCTCGCTGCTCGAGCTCGTGATGATCGTCGCGGTCGCCCTCGGGCTTGCGCTCGGCATCCAGAAGTTCCTGATCAAGCCGTACCGCATCCCCAGCGAGTCGATGGTCCCGACGCTGACGGTCGGCCAGCGCGTGCTGGTCAATCGCATCGGCCACTCGTTCTCGAAGCCGGAGATCGGGGACGTCGTCGTCTTCCATCCGCCCCAGGGCGCCGAGTCCGCCCAGTGCGGCGTCTCGCACCCGCGCCAGGAGGTCTGCCCGAAGGCCGTGCAGCGCAAGGACGACGTCAACTTCATCAAGCGCGTGGTGGCCGGCCCGGGCGACACGATCAAGGTCATCGACGGTCAGGTCGTCCGCAACGGCAAGCCCGCCGACGAGCCGTTCATCGAGCCCTGCGATCCCGGCGGCGGGTGCAACTTCCCGCGTGAGGTCACGATTCCCGCCGGTGAGTACTTCATGATGGGAGACAACCGTGGATCTTCCGACGACAGCCGTTTCTGGGGACCTGTCCCCGACGAGTGGATCATCGGCGGAGCCTTCGCCACCTACTGGCCTCCCGGCCGCATCGGACTCCTCTGAGCTGACGGTGGCGGAGCGACGGGCTCGCAAAGCCGCGCGCCGGAAGCGGTCCTCCGGGTCCCGCCTGTTCGCGTACGACCGCAGCCTCGGCGTCCGCTTCGTGGCCGGGGCGGACGAGGCCGGCCGCGGCTCGCTGGCAGGCCCGCTCGTCGCCGCCGCGGTCCTGTTCGACTACGAGACGCTCTCGCTGTCGGACCGCCGCGCGCTCACGGTCCTCAACGACTCCAAGCAGCACACGCATGAGATGCGCGAGGAGCTCTACCCGCGCGTGATGCGCGTTGCCGCGCGGGTGACGGTCACGTCGCGCTGCGTGCGCGGGATCGACTCGCGCGGGCTCCACAAGACCAACCTCGCCGCGCTGAGCGACTGCCTGCGGCGCGTCGCCGTGCCCGGCGCGTTGTGCCTGTCGGACGGCTTCCCGGTCCCGCCGACCGGCTTCGAGCAGCGCCCCGTCGTGGGCGGGGATCGCACGTCCGCCGCCATCGCCGCCGCATCCGTCATCGCCAAGGTGTCCCGCGACCGCTTCATGGTCCGCGCGGCCGAGCGCTACCCGCACTGGGAGTTCGAGGGCCACGTCGGCTACTCGACGCCCGAGCACCGCGCCGCCATCGAGACCCACGGCATCTCGCCGCTGCACCGGCTGTCCTTCCAGTCGGTCGCCTACGCACAGTTGGCGCTCTAGCGCCGCGCTTTCGTAACACCTCGGTCTAGATCGGCCACGCCGGTCGCGGTGGAGTGGCCGCATGACCACGGACCGCCGTCACCGGCTCGGAGAGCTCGGGGAGGATCTCGCAGCGCAGCACTTCGAGCGGCTTGGCTTCGAGGTGCTCGCGCGGCGTCACCGGACCCGGTACGGCGAGCTGGACCTCGTCCTGCGCGACGGTGGCGTGCTCGTGTTCGCGGAGGTCAAGACGCGCCGGGCCGGTTCGGGGCGGCCCTTCGACAACCTCGACGACCGGAAGCGGCGCCAGGTCCGCAGCATGGCCGTCATCTGGCTCAAGCAGGCCGACCGGCCGTACTTCGAGTCGCTGCGCTTCGACGCGGTCGGCGTCGTCGTCGGGCCCGACGATGGCCTGCTCGAGCTCGAGCACCTCGAGGGGGCGTTCTAGGTGCTCGCGCAGGTGCACTCGTTCGCCATCGACGGCGTCCAGACGCGCCGGGTGGCGGTCGAGGCGGACGTGCGGCAGGGCCTGCCCGCGTTCAACATCGTCGGGTTGGCGGACAAGTCGGTGCGCGAGGCGCGCGAGCGCGTGCGGGCGGCGATCACCAACACGGGGTTCGCGTTCCCGGACAAGCGCATCACGGTCAACCTCGCACCCGCCTACCTGCGCAAGGAGGGCCCGCACTTCGACCTGCCGCTCGCCATCGCGGTGCTGGCGGCGAGCGGGCAGGTGGAGCTCGCCGCGCTGGAGGGCTGCGCGTTCATCGGCGAGCTGTCGATGTTCGGGTCGGTCAGCCCGGTGCGCGGCGCGCTGGCGGTGGCGGAGGGCGCGCGCCACTGCGGCCTGACCCGGTTGATGCTGCCCGCGTCGCGCGCCGCCGAGGCGGCACTCGTCGAGGGCATCCAGGTGCTCGGCATCGAGTCGCTGACGCACGCGGTGGCGGTGCTGTGCGGGGAGCAGCCCGCGATCGTGGGGCCGCCCGCGCCGCCGGTGGAGGAGGAGGACGGCGCCTACGACCTCGCCGACGTCCGCGGTCACAGCGGGCTGATGCCGGCGATCGAGGTCGCGGCCGCCGGCGGCCACAACCTGTTCATGCACGGCCCGCCCGGGACAGGCAAGACGATGATCGCGCGGCGGCTGCCGACGCTGCTGCCGCCCCTCACGCGCGACGAGGCCGTGGAGGTCACGAAGATCCACTCGATCGCCGGCCTGCACGAGGGCCACGGGCTGGTCGCGGCGCGCCCGTTCCGCGCGCCGCACCACCTCATCTCACCGTCCGGGCTCGTCGGCGGAGGGGCGACGCCGACCCCGGGGGAGATCACGCTGGCCCACCGTGGCGTGCTGTTCCTGGACGAGCTGAGCGAGTTCAACCGCAACGCGCTCGAGGCGCTGCGCCAGCCGCTCGAGGACGGGCGGGTGGTCGTGGTGCGCGCGCAGCGCGTGCTGACGTTCCCGACCGGCGCGATGCTGGTGGCCGCCGCCAACCCGTGCCCCTGCGGCCTGGAGCCGGAGCGCTGCCGCTGCTCGGCCGCCGAGCGCGCCCGCCACGACCGGCGCCTGTCCGGCCCGCTGCTGGACCGGATGGACATCACCGTCCACGTCGGCCGCCCGAGCGCGGCGCGGCTGCGTGACGACGCGGCGCCGTCATCGGCGGCCGTGCGCGAGCGCGTCATCGCCGCACGGGAGCGCCAGACCGCCCGCCTCGGTGGGACTCCAGCGACCTGCAACGCCCAGTTGACGCCGGTCATGCTGCGTGAGCTCGCGCGCGTCACGCCCTCGGCCCGCCGCCGGCTCTTCGAGCTGCACGACACCCAAGGCCTGACCGCCCGTGGCCACCATCGTGTCCTCCGCGTCGCCCGCACGGTCGCCGACCTCGCCGGCTCCGCGGAGGTCGGCCCGGAGCACATCTCCGCCGCCCTCGTCCTGCGCACCGACACCACGACGGCGGTGGCGGCGTGATCGACGCCTGCCCGCAGTGCCTGCGCCGGACCGCGCTGATCGGGTGGCTGGCCGGACACATCGAGAACGAGTGGCGGCTGCGGCGCGGGCGGCCGCAGCTGCTCGCGCTGCCCGACGAAGCGCTGCTGGGGTGGGCCGGCCTGGCGGAGGTGCGCGCGCGCTACCGGGCGTTCAAGGCCGCCGACGCGACCGATCGGCTCGCCGCCGTGGGGATGAGCGCTTCCTGCGGGTGCTCCGATGCGTACCCGCCCGGGCTGCGGGAGCTGCCCGATCCCCCGGCGGTGCTGCACTGGCTGGGCGACGCGTCGCTGCTCGACGGCAGCGGGGTGGCGCTCGTCGGCGCCCGCAACGCGACGCCGTACGGGCTCGACGCGGCGCGGACGCTGGCGCGCGGGCTCGGCGTGGCGGGTGTGGCGACGGTGTCCGGGATGGCGATGGGGATCGACGCCGCCGCGCACGCCGGCGCGCTGGAGACCGGTCGCACCGTCGCGGTGCTCGCGACGGGGGCCGACCGCCCGTATCCCGCGCGGTCGCGGACCCTGCACCAGCGGATCGTCGCAGCGGGCTGCGTGGTGTCGGAGATGGCCCCGGGCACGGCGCCGCGGCGGTGGGCGTTCCCGGCGCGCAACCGGCTCATCGCCGCGCTGTCGACCGGGACCGTCGTGGTCGAAGGCGGCGAGCGGTCCGGGTCGCTGATCACCGCGGACTTCGCGGCGGAGCTCGGGCGCTTCGTCGCCGCGGTTCCCGGTCCGGTCACCGCGCCGCTGTCGGCCGGCCCGCACGCGCTGCTCAAGGCCGGCGCCGAGCTCGTCCGCCACAGCGCGGACCTCGCCGACCTCGCCTCTGGGCTGGACAGCATGGCCGCGCCCGCTGTCATCGGCGCCGGGCCGCGGATCTCGGAGCGCCCCGAGCCCGCGCCGCCACCGCCTGATCTCACGCCGGAGCTGCGGCGCGTGCTGTCGCGCGTCGAGCGCGGGGCCGGGTCGCTCGCCGAGCTGGTGACCGACCCGTCCGAGGGGCTTGCCGTCGCAGGCGCGCTGGGCGAGCTCGAGCTGCGCGGCCTCGTCCGCCGCGTCTTCGGCGGCCGCTACATCCGGGCGATGGCGTGACGCCACCGGCGCGTAGCCTTCCCGGGCGTGCCTCGCGTCCCCGCCGTGCTCACCATCGCCGGGTCGGACTCCGGGGGCGGAGCCGGCATTCAGGCCGACCTGAAGGCGTTCGCGGCGTGCGGGGCCCACGGCCTCTGCGCGATCACCGCGCTGACCGCCCAGAACACGGTGGGGGTGACGGGCGTGCACACGGTCCCGCCCGCGTTCATCGTGGAGCAGGTCCGCGCGGTACAGGACGACATCGGCGTCGACGCGGTGAAGATCGGGATGCTCGGCACGGCCGCGACGGTCGCCGCGGTCAACCAGGCGCTCGACCTCCTCGAGCCCGGCACGCCGGTGGTGATCGACCCGGTGATGGTCTCCGAGTCCGGGGCGGTGCTGCTGGACGACTCGGCCCGGCGGGCCCTGGTGGAGCTGCTGCTCCCGCGCGCGACCGTGATCACGCCCAACCTCCCGGAGGCACGGGTCCTCGCCGGTCGCGACGGAGGCCCGGCAGAGCTCGCCCGGGCGCTCGCGCAGCTCGGCCCGGCGAACGTCGTGGTGACCGGCGGGCACACCGCTGTGGGCGTGGACGTCCTCTTCGACGGCACGGAGCTGCATGAGATCGCCGGCCCGCGGCACCCCGACGGTGCGGCCCACGGCAGCGGCTGCACGCACTCGAGCGCGCTGGCCGCGCACCTCGCCCACGGCTTCGCGCCAAGAGAGGCCGCGGAGCGGGCGCGGAACGTCGCCTCGGAGGCCGTCAGGCAGGGGCTGCGCGGCGTCGGAGCCGGCCCCGGACCTGTTGACGTGCTCAACGTGGCGTCAAGAGCACCTAAGACCGCTGCAAGAACCCTGTCATAATCGGGGCATGAAGTTCCTGCGTATGCGACCTGGCCACGGCGAGCAGCTGATCGCCGAGGGTGACGTCGAGGTCGCCGAGGAGGAGCAGGCGCTGATCGAGGAGTTCCGCACGCAGCTGGACGCGGGGATGTGGGCGGCCGTGCCGGTCACGTCCCAAGCGGGTAGACGAGAGGCCGCGATGGTGCAGGCCTTCGATGAGATCCCGCGCGACACCGATCGCGTCATCTTCTTCCCTCGCGCCGCCGGCGGATGATCGCCGCCCTCGTCGCCACCACCATCGTGGTCGTCGCCCTGCTGTGGGAGGCGTGCCTGCCGTTCTTCGACCGCGTGCGCAAACGCATCCAGGCCGGCCGCGAGGCCCACGCGGAGGGCATCCCCGTCTACGACCCGGGTCGTGAGCGCCGCGCCGAGCAGCGCGCGCGCGAGCTGCTGAAGTCGTGCGTGAACGAGGAGGAGTGGGCGATGTACCGCGACCTCGGCTTCCTGCGCGTGTGGGGGAACCAGGTCGGCGGGCCGGAGGAGGGGTGGGACCTCGGCGGCGCCCCGTACGCGTACCTGGTCTACCCGCACAAGCCGATCGTGGCCTACCTGCCGCAGACCGGCCACCTGCTCAACGAGTACTGCGTCGAGTTCCCCGACGACACGAAGCCGTTCGGCTCCCCGCGCCTGCCCGACTCCGACGACGTGCTGGCCAAGTGGATGGGCATCAAGGGCGACGAGCGGAGACTCATCGGCAGCGCGAACCTGCACCTGCCCGGCCGTCAGATCGACCCGAAGAAGGTCGCGCGCGACCTCTGGCGCCTGCGCCAGTGGGAGCGCAACCGGCTGCACAAGGCCGCCCGCGCCGCATCCGGTAGCGTCGACACTTAGTGCCCGACTTCGATCTCAAGCACCGGTCCCGTCAGCTCACCGACGGGCCGCATCGCGCCGCCGCGCGCGCCTACCTGCACGGCATCGGCTTCGACGCCGAGGCCCTCTCCAAGCCGATCATCGGCGTCGCCTCGACGTGGATCGAGACCATGCCCTGCAACTTCCACCTGCGCGCGCTCGCCGCGAAGGTCAAGGAGGGCATCCGCGAGGCCGGCGGCACGCCGATGGAGCTCAACACGATCGCCATCTCCGACGGGATCACGATGGGCACGAGCGGGATGAAGACGAGCCTCGTCTCCCGCGAGGTGATCGCGGACTCCATCGAGCTCGTCGCCGAGGGCCACCTGTTCGATGCCCTGGTCGTGCTCACCGGCTGCGACAAGACCATCCCCGGCGGCGCCATGGCCCTCGCGCGCGTGAACGTCCCCGGCGTCCTGCTCTACGGCGGCAGCATCATGCCCGGCCGCTGGCGCGGCCACGACGTCACGATCCAGGACGTCTTCGAGGCGGTCGGTGCCCACGCCGCCGGCAAGATGAGCGACGAGGACCTCGCCGACCTCGAGAAGCACGCCAGCCCGGGCGCCGGCGCGTGCGGCGCCCAGTTCACCGCCAACACGATGGGGATGATCTTCGAGATCCTCGGCCTCAGCCCGTCCGGCTCGAGCATGGTCCCCGCCGAGGACGGCCGCAAGCCCGAGGTCGCCAAGGAGGCCGGGCGGCTGGTCATGGACGTCCTCAGGCGCGGCCTGCGGCCCCGCGACGTCATCACGCGCGAGGGTCTGGAGAACGCGATCGCCGCGACCGCCACCAGCGGCGGCTCGACCAACGCCGTCCTGCACCTCAAGGCGCTCGCCGCCGAGGCGGGCGTCGAGCTCGGC
This sequence comes from uncultured Solirubrobacteraceae bacterium, assembly GCA_963740765.1. Classification (GTDB taxonomy): domain Bacteria; phylum Actinomycetota; class Thermoleophilia; order Solirubrobacterales; family Solirubrobacteraceae; genus DATLGB01. The sequence continues at coordinate 149,273 of CAVUFN010000001.1, forward strand.
CTGCAGGACTTCGACCGCATCAGCGAGGCCACCGCCACCACGTGCGACCTCAAGCCGGGCGGCAAGTACGTCGCGGCCGATCTCTACCAGGCCGGCGGCGTCCCGCTCGTGGCCAAGCGCCTCTCGGAGCTTGGGGTCCTGCACGAGGACGCCATGACCGTGACGGGCCAGACGATCGGCGAGATCGCCAGGGCGGCCACGGAGACCGAGGGTCAGGAGGTGGTGCTCCCCGCGGACGCGCCGCTGAAGTCGACGGGCGGCCTCGCGATCCTGGGCGGGAACCTCGCCCCCGACGGGTCCGTGGTCAAGCTGAGCGGGCACGAGCGCCGCTACCACCAGGGCCCCGCCCGCGTCTTCGAGGGTGAGGAGGCCGCGATGGCCGCCGTCACCACCGGGCAGATCAACGAGGGCGACGTCCTCGTGATCCGCAACGAGGGTCCCGTCGGCGGCCCCGGCATGCGCGAGATGCTCGCCGTCACCGCCGCGCTGGCCGGCAACGGCATGGGGGAGCACGTCGCGCTGCTCACCGACGGCCGCTTCTCGGGCGCCACCCGCGGCTTCATGGCCGGCCACGTCGCCCCCGAAGCGGTCAAGGGCGGGCCGATCGCCGCCGTCCGCGAGGGCGACACGATCACCATCGACGTCGAGAAGCGCCGGATGGACGTGGACCTGAGCGACGATGAGATCGCCGCGCGGATCGCCGCCTACGACATCCCGCCCGCCAAGCACACCACGGGCGTGCTCGGCAAGTACGCGAAGATGGTCTCCAGCGCCGCCGAAGGCGCCATCACGAGCTGAGGAAGTCCGCGACCTCGCGGTTGAAGCGCTCGGGCGCCTCGAGCTGGACCACGTGTCCGATGCCGTCGTAGATCGACTTGCGCGCGTCCGGGATCAGTCGCTCGAGCTCGTTGGCGTGACCGACCCCGACCAGCGAGTCGGCCGTGCCCCAGACGATCAGCGTGGGGCAGCGAACCGCCGAGAGCTCGTCCCGCAGGGGGTAGGAGGCCAGCGCCTGGAAGGCGGGCAGGAAGCCGGACGTGCGCTTGCCCCCGGTGATCAGCAGCTCGCGCTGGAGCTCGGGCGCCAGCGGTGCGCGGATGCCGCCGAAGCGCAGGGCGCGCGTGCGCGCGCGGGGCCGGCGCAGCAGCCACTCCGGGACCTCGGAGAAGACGCGGGCGGCGAGCGCCTCCGTGGCGTTGGCGACCGTCACCAGCGGCTTGGCGTGACGGTACTCCTGCCACAGCACCGCGGCGCTGACCAGGACCAGTCGCTCGACGAGGTCCGGCCGCCGGATCGCCAGCTCCAGCGCGATGAACCCGCCCATCGAGTTGCCGACGAGCACCGCCGAGTCGATGTCGAGGTGCTCCATGAGCTCCGCGACCGAGCGGGCGTAGCGCTCGATGGAGACGTCGCCGTCCACCGGCTCGGACGCGCCGAACCCGCCCAGGTCCATGGCGATGCAGCGGTGCGACTCCGCGAAGGCGGGGAGATTCTCGAGCCAGTTCTGCCACGACCCGCCGAGCCCGTGCACGAAGACCAGCGCGGGGCCCTCGCCGATGTCGACGTACGTCATCTCCGACCCGTCGATCGAGGCGCGGTGCGTGACCGCCGGCCATTCCACGTCGAGCCACGCCGAGCGCTGCATCCGGTGCAACATACGACCGGTCGCGCAGGACCCGTTGCACGGGTTTCATAATTGCCCCCACAACGCTTTAGAATGCGCGCGCACATGAAGAAGTCCGTCATGGCCGTCATCGGCGCCGTCGCTGTCCTGGCCATCCTCGTCGGCGGGATGCTCGCCTACGACTCAGGACGCAAGAACACGATCGCCAAGGGCATCAGCATCGGCGGCGTCGAGGTGGGCGGCCTCGAGCGCGCCGCCGCCGAGGACAAGCTGCGCGCGCAGCTGGCCCGGCCGCTGCGCCAGCCGATCGTCGCCAAGTGGCACAAGCGGCACTTCACGCTCACCCCGGAGCGCTCGCAGGTCGTCGTCAACATCGAGGACAGCGTCGACGCCGCGATCCGGCGCTCCCGCGAGGGCGGCGCCATCAAGCGATCGATCCGCAACCTGACCGGCGGCACGATCAGCACGGACGTCGACGTCGACGTCTCCTACGACCGGGCGGCGGTCAGCGCGCTGGTCAAGCGCGTCCGCGAGCGGCTCGACCGCGAGGCCGTCGACGCCGACGTCGAAATCGGCACGTCCGGCGTCACGACCGTCCGCTCCCACGGCGGACTCGAGGTCGACACGCGCGCGCTCAGCCGCAGCGTCCGCCGCAAGCTCGTCTCGACCGAGGCCACGCGCGAGTTCGCCATCGACGCGGAGAAGGTCAAGCCCAAGGTCACCACCAAGGAGCTCGCGCAGAAGTACCCGAAGATCATCGTGGTCAACAGGAGCGGGTTCCAGCTGCAGCTCTACCGCAACCTCAAGCCGGAGAAGTCCTACCCGATCGCCGTCGGCATGGCCGGCCTGGAGACGCCGCAGGGCCTCTACAAGATCCAGGACAAGCAGGTCGACCCGTACTGGCACGTGCCGGACTCCGACTGGGCGGGCAGCCTCGCCGGCTCGGTCGTCCCGCCCGGCCCGAGCAACCCGATCAAGGCGCGCTGGATGGGCATCTACAACGGCGCGGGCATCCACGGGACCAGCGACACGGGCTCGTTGGGCAGCGCCGCGTCGCACGGCTGCATCCGCATGTCGGTCCCCGAGGTCGAGGACCTCTTCGACCGCGTCGACGTCGGCACCCCCGTCTACATCGGGTGAGTCAGAACGCGGGCGCCGTGATGGCGCCGGGCGGCACTTCCTCCCAACCCTTGGCCAGCAGGGAGGCGTGGTGGTCCGAATGGCGAATGCACAGGGCACCGATGTGCACGCCCCTTGTCTCTTTGCGCATGACCGCGTACCAGAGCGTCGTCGCGTCGCTTCCTCCCTGGATGCGATGCCACGGCGCGGGCGGGCCGTCAACCGGATCGGCCGTCCCGCTCTCGACGAGCTGGCGCCCGGTGGCGACCTGACCTGTGGACGTGTCGATGAAGAACTCACCCATCCCCTCCGACGATACGCGGACGCAGCTGCCGGACCCCTGGCGCGAGGCCCTGAACCTGTTCGACAAGGACCTGCGCCGCCGCGGCGCGGCTGAGCGGACGCGGCGCGCGTACGGCATGGATCTCGGCCAGCTCGCGGGCTGGTGCGCCCAGCGCAGCGTCGACCCGGCCGACGTCGACTACAAGACGCTGCGCCGCTACGCGGCCCACCTGTCCGAGCGGCGGGTGGTGGCCGCGACGGTCGCTCGCAAGCTCGCGGCCTCGCGCCAGTTCTTCGGCTCGCTCGTCGAGCACGGGCACATGGGCGCCAACCCGGCCGATCTGCTGCCGCTGCCGCGCAAGGAGCAGCCGCTTCCCAAGGCGCTCAACAGCACCGACGTCGGCAACCTGCTGGACCGGATCCCCACGACCACGCCGCTCGAGCTGCGCGACCGCGCGCTGTTCGAGATCGCCTACGGGTGCGGGTTGCGCGCCGAGGAGCTCGTCTCCTTCGACCTCGAGCAGCTCGACTTCGACCGCGAGCAGGTGCGGGTGGAGGGGAAGGGCGCCAAGACGCGCTACGTGCCCGCCGGCGAGCACGCGCTCGGCGCGGTGCGCGACTACCTCGACCGCGGCCGGCCCGCGCTGGCCACGAGCGACGACGAGCGTGCGCTGTTCCTCTCCAAGACGGGGCGGAGGCTGTCCACCAGCGACGTCCGCCGCCGCCTCCGCGCGTGGGCGCGGCACGCCAGAAGCCAGCCCGCCCTGCATCCCCACCAGCTTCGGCACTCGTTCGCGACGCACCTGCTGGAGGGCGGCGCGGACCTGCGCGCCATCCAGGAGCTGCTTGGGCACGCAACCATCTCGACCACTCAGGTCTACACTCGCGTAGACTCCGCGCGCTTGCGGGCAGCGTACGAAAACAGCCACCCGCGGGCCTGAGAGGACACGTGGAAACCAACGTCAAAGCGATCGAGCTCCGCGACCTCTGGCGCCGCTACAAGTCGACGGGCGACGAGCGGGCGCGCGAGCAACTCGTCGTCGCCTACTCGCCCCTGGTCAAATACGTGGCCGGCCGCATGTCGAGCGGGCTCCCGGCCCACGTCGAGGAGGCCGACCTCATCTCCTACGGCCTGATCGGCCTGATCAACGCGATCGAGCGCTTTGACATCGCGCGGGAGATCAAGTTCGAGACCTACGCGATCACCCGCATCAAGGGCGCGATCATCGACGAGCTGCGCGCCCTGGACTGGGTGCCGCGCTCCGTCCGCGCCCGCGCGCGGGAGATCGAGCGCACGCACGGCAAGCTCGAGCACAAGCTGCACCGGACGCCGACGGACGACGAGATGGCCACGGAGATGAGCATCTCCGTCGAGGAGTTCCAGGAGGCGCTGGTCAAGATCTCCAATTCGACGGTCGTCGCGCTGGACGAGCTGTGGGCGGTCAGCGACGCGAGCGGCGACCAGGTGTCCCTGCTCGACACGCTGCACGACCCGGATGCGCCGGATCCGCAGCAGGTCCTGGACGCGTCCGAGCTCAAGGACCGCCTGGCGGACGCGATCAGCGCGCTGCCCGAGCGCGAGAAGCTCGTGATCGCGCTCTACTACTACGAGAACCTGACCCTGCGGGAGATCGGCGAAGTGCTCGGCGTGACCGAGTCGCGCATCTCCCAGCTGCACACCAAGGCGGTGCTGCGGCTGAAGTCCCGTCTCCAGGGCGACAACCTGCGCGATTGAGCTCCGACGGCGGATCGTGGGCCCCCTTCGGCCCGTCCGGGGACGACGAGACCCCGCCGCCGCCGCAGCAGCCGAGCCCGAGCCCGAAGGGGTCGAGGCAGACGAGTTCCCCTCGCCAGCCGCAAGCGGGAACTCTGTCGAGGGGAACTCGCCCGCCCCGGCCCCTTCTCCCGACCCGCCTCCGCCGGAGCCGGAACCGGTCAGCTTCGCCCCGCCCGTGGCGGCACCGCCGCCCACGACGGCGCTCAACTGGCCCGCGCAGGCGCCCAAGCCGCCCGCGCCGCCGCCGGTCAGCCAGTGGCCCGGCGCGTCGCCGCTGCCCTACGGCGCGCCCAAGCGGACCGCCGGCAACGCCACCGCGTCGCTGGTCCTCGGCATCGTCGGCCTCGTCATGTGCCCGGTGGTCGCGTCCGTCCCGGCGATCTTCCTCGGCCAGTCCGCCAAGCGCGAGATCCGCGCGAACCCCAATGAGCTCGGCGGCGAGTCGCAGGCGACCTGGGGCATCGCGCTCGGCTGGGTGGGCGTCGCCTTCGGGGTGCTCGTCCTGCTGCTGTTCCTGGCCGGCGCCAGCCAGGTCTAGGTGATCGCCCCGGCGTGGGCGAGCGCCCACGCCCAGGCGACCAGGAACGTCGCCACCACCGGCACCGCCCGAAGGACGCGGCGGCCCGCGACGGCCACGGTGGCGAGCGCGACGACCCACACGGCCCCGTATTCGAGCCAGCGCGCGTCGAGATGGGCGGCGAGCACGACCGCACGGGTCGCCCCGCACAGCGGGCACGGCGCGCCCGTCAGCGCCTGGAACGGGCACACCGACGGCCCGTCCAGCACGGCGTGAACGGGCAGCAGTGCGCCGGCCGCAAAGGGGGCCAGCGCGGCGACGGTGACGCGTCGGTCCAAGCGCGATAGTTTGCCACGCATGCCACATGCAGCTGCCGATCGCATCCGGAACGTCGCCCTGGTCGGACACCGCGGAAGCGGGAAGACCTCCCTGCACGAGGCGTTGTTGTTCGAAGCAGGCGTGACCAACCGGCTGGGGTCCGTGACGGAGGGGACGACGGTCTCCGACGCCGACGAGGACGAGAAGGCGCGCGGCATGTCGATCAGCGCAGCGCTGGAGAGCTTCGAATGGCAGGGCAACAAGGTCAACCTCATCGACACGCCCGGCGAGCCGTCCTTCGTCGCCGACGCGCTCGGCGCCCTGCGCGTGTGCGAGTCGGCGATCTTCGTCATCAACGCGGTCATGGGCGTCGAGGTCTCCACCCAGCGACTCTGGGACCGGGCGTCCGAGCTCGGCGTCGCCCGCCTGCTCTACGTGAACATGCTCGACCGCGAGCGCGCCGACTTCTTCCGGACGCTCGACGCGCTCAAGCAGGCCTTCGGCGCCCATGTCGTCGCCACGGAGATCCCCATCGGCGCCGAGCACGAGGTCCGCGGCCTGATCGACCTGGTCGACATGAAGGCGTACGAATACGAGGGCGCCGGCAAGGACAACGGCCACGAGATCCCGATCCCGGAGGACCTCCAGGAGCTGGCCGGCGAGTACCGCGAGAAGCTCATGGACGAGGTCGCCGAGAACTCGGAGGCGCTGATGGAGCGCTACCTCGACGGCGACACCATCTCCCACGACGAGATCGTCCACGCGCTCGAGGAGGGCACGGAGCGCGGTCTCGTCTTCCCCGTCACCTGCGGCGTCGCGACGGCGCACCTGGGCGCCGACCGCCTGCTGGACGCGATCGTCGAGGACCTCCCGTCGCCGGCCCACCACGGCGCGATCGAGGCCGACGAGATGACGCTCGAGCCCGTCGAGGACAAGGAGATGTTCGCCTACGTCTGGAAGACGCGGGCCGACGCCTTCACCGGCCGCGTCAACCTGTTCCGCATCTATCAGGGCACGCTCGACGGCAACACGACCGTCATGAACACGCGCACCCACCACAAGGAGCGCGTGTCGCTGACGGAGTCCTTCGGCCCCGGCGACATCGGCGCGGTGGCCAAGCTCAAGGAGACCAAGGCGGGGGACTGGCTCGCGGCGCGCGACACGCCGATCCACATGCCCTCGATCCGCCTCCCCGCCCCGGTCATGGCGTTCTCGATCGAGCCGGCCCACAAGGGTGACGAGGAGAAGGTCTACACCTCGCTGCACCGGCTCCAGGAGGAGGACCCGACCATCGACCTGCACCGGGACCCGCAGACCGGCGAGCAGATCGTGGCCGGGCTGTCCCAGCTGCACGTCGAGGTCACCGTCGAGCGCTTGAAGAGCCGCTTCGGCGTCGAGGTCACGCTCAAGCCGCCGCGCGTCCCGTACCAGGAGACCATCCGCGGGTCGGCGACCGCCCACGGCCGCCACAAGAAGCAGACGGGCGGGCGCGGGCAGTTCGGCGACTGCCACATCCGCATCGAGCCCTGCGAGGACGACTTCGAGTTCGTCAACGAGATCAAGGGCGGCGTGATCCCCCACAGCTTCATCCCCGCGGTGGAGAAGGGCGTGCGCGAGGCGATGACGGGCGGGATCGTGGCGGGCTTCCCGCTGCGCGGTGTCCGCGTCCGGCTCTACGACGGCAGCTACCACACCGTCGACTCGTCGGAGATGGCGTTCAAGCTCGCGGGCTCGCTCGCCATGAAGGAGGCGATGGCGGCCGCGGGGCCCGTCCTGCTCGAGCCGATCATGCACGTGACGGTGTCCACGCCAGAGGATCACGTCGGCGACGTGATGGGCGATCTGTCCTCACGCCGGGGGCGGCCGCTGGGCACCGAGGCGGCCGGGCCGATGACCGAGGTCAAGGCCGAGGTGCCGATGGCGGAGATGCTCGCGTACGCTCAGGATCTGCGCTCGCTCACCCAGGGACAGGGCGAGTACACGATGGAGTTCGCGCGCTATGAGGAGATCCCCGCGCACCTCGCCGCAAAGGTGGTTGCGGCGGCCGACGAAGTGCCTGCTTAGCACTAACGTGCGGCTTCGGTTTGCCGCTGCGCTCGCGAGACATCAAGACCAACCGGACGGACGTCGTGTGCGACGTCTGCGGCCGCACTCTGCTGCGCGGCGAGCGGACCGAGCCCTTTCTGCACGGCGGCCAGCGCAAGCTGGTCTGCGAGCTGTGCACGGTGCGCGCGACGCACGAGGGCTGGATCCGCGAATCGGGTGCCGACGAACTGTCCTCCGTGCCTCGCGTGGGCGGGCGCGGGTCCGGGCGCTCGCTGCTCGGGCGCCTGCGCAACGGCCGTCAGCGCGAGCCCGAGCCCGTGGAGGACGAGCTGGAGCTCGATCCGGCGCTCGCCGCCGAGCTCGAGCACCACCCGGTCGTCACCGAGCGCCGCCCGCCACCGCCGCCGCCGGAGCCCGAGCCGGTGCCCGACTTCTCGCGCGAGCAGCGCAACGTCCACGCCGTCCCGACCAACGCCGAGCTCAAGATGGAGCGGGCGGTCGACGTCTTCAACGCCTCCCCGAACGCCCGCACCGTCGCGGGCGTGTCGCGCTCGCTGGGCGCGCCGGAGATCGCCGTGCGGACCTCCGAGGTCGAGCCGAGCGTGGTCTCCATCTTCGTGATGTGGGAGCTGAGCTGGTACCGCTTCGAGGTCGACCTCTCCGACGAGGCGGGCGGCGCCCGGCGCGTCGCGCAGGGGGCCGAGCTGTCCGAGCTGGAGCCAGACGAGCGGCTCGTCAACGCGACGGCCGATGATCGCGGGCGCATCACGCTCGCGAGCGGGTAGCCTTCGCGCCCGATGATCTACTGCGTCGTTCCCGAGGAGATGGCCGACGAGCTGCTCGACCGGCTCAAGGACTACTACGCGGAGGACCCGAACGTGACGGTCATCGTCGACCGTCGCAAGTCGGAGCGCCGCTCGGCGGGGGCCGCCGAGGGCGGCGAGCAGCGCGAGGTGCGCGACCGTCGCCGCGCCCGCGTGGCCGGCGAGTTCCCGACCATCGACGCGCCCAGCTCCTGAAGCTCACCGTCCACGTGGACGGGGGCGCGCGTGGCAACCCCGGGCCGGCCGCCGCCGCCGCCGTGGTGTCCGCCGACGGCGAGGTCATCGACGAGGCGTCCGTCTTCCTCGGCCGGGCGACCAACAACGTCGCCGAATACCGCGGGCTGCTGCTCGGGCTCGAGCGGGCGAAGGCACTGGGGGCGACGGAGGTGGCCGTCGTCAACGACTCCGAGCTGATCGCGTACCAGGTCACCGGCCGCTACAAGGTCAAGCACCCGGACATGAAGCCGCTGTACGAGGAAGCGGTCGCAGCCCTGGGGCAGTTCGAGCGCTGGTCGGTCACGCCGGTCAAGCGGGCGCTCAACCAGGACGCCGACGCGCTGGTGAACCAGTGCCTCGACAGCCGCCGCTGATCTACGATCGTTCCATGCGGATGGGGTGGGGGATGATGCTGGCCGCGCTCGTCGTGGCCGCGCCTGCGTACGGAGGCTCACTGCCGTCCGTCAAGAGCGGGCACCGGCCAGGGCCGGACGTGTTGTACGAGGCGCCGGCGCGCGCGCCGCAGCTCGAGAACGTGGCGCCGTTCGCGGCCGACCCGATCCTGGTCTCCGGCGCGACGGCCTACCGGAAGGGCGAGTTCCTCTATCAGGACTTCCTCTACGACTCGCACGGGGCCGCGGGCAGCAAGGACCCGGACGACCCGTTCACGACGGACGCGTACACGTTCTCGCCGAAGGCCGGCTCCCTGACCTACCCGTCCGACCCCGCCTACGCCAACGACGCGGCCGACCTGGTCGAGTTTCGGGTCAAGCCCGCGGCGGACGCAACGCTGTTCCGGGTCACGCTGAACGTGCTGCACCCCGACAGCGCGTTCACGATCGCGCTGGGGACGTCGGATGCGCCGGTGCCGTGGCCGCACGGGGCGGGGGTGGTCTCGCCGGCCGCGCGGTTCGTGACGGTGCACGGGGCGTCGGTGGAGGACATGGCGGGCGCGACCGCCTCGATCGACGCCGAGCGGCGACAGGTCACGGTGACCGTCCCGCACTCGGCGTGGGATCCCGGGACCGGGCCCGTGAGGATGGCGGCCGGGGTCGGGCTGTGGCGGGACGGCGCCTACGCCGCGCCCGGGACCGGTCGTTCTGCCGCCACGCCAGGCGGCGCGTCGGCCGGTGGCGCGCGGCTGTTCAACATGGCCTTCCGCGGCAACGAGCCGGTGCCGGACCTCACGAGCATCCCGGCGGGGTTGACGATCGGCGACGCGGCCGCCGGCGCGGCCTACCTGGGCTCGTGGTGGCGGGAGAAGCTGCAGGCGGACACGCTGACCACGGGCGACGTCTCGAAGTTCTCGGCGGAGGTCGACTTCGCGAAGCTCGCGGCCGGGACGGAGGACGAGTCCGACGTCCCCAGGACGGGCGCCTTCGATCGCATCATGGCCAGCCACCGCAGCTACGGCGAGGGCATCGACTACGGGGCGCTGTGCGGCGGGCTGTCCGCGGCGCTGAGCGCCTACAAGCCGTGCACCGGCCCGCTGCTCTCCCAGCTGCAGCCCTACGCGATCTACGTGCCCGCGAAGCCCGAGCCGGCGGCGGGCTTCGGCTTCACGCTGCTGCTGCATTCGCTGAGCGCGAACTACAACCAGTACCTCGGCTCGAAGAACCAGTCCCAGCTCGGCGAGCGCGGGGCGGGCTCGATCGTGGCGACGCCGGCGGGCCGCGGCCCGGACGGCTTCTACCGCGACGTCGCCGAGGCCGACGCCTTCGAGGTGTGGGCCGACGTCGCGCGGCTGTACGAGCTCGACCCGCGGTGGTCGGCCGTGTCGGGGTACTCGATGGGCGGGCTCGGGACGTTCCGGATGCTCTCGCGCTGGCCGGATCTGTTCGCGCGCGGCTTCGCCGTCGTCGGCGCGGGCGACCCCGACGAGGACCTGCCCTCGCTGCGCAACACGCCGGTGATGCTCTGGAACGCGACGGGGGACGAGCTCGTCAACGCGAACACGTACGAGACGACGGTGCGCGAGCTGACGCGGCTCGGGCTGCGCTTCACGTCGTACGTGTTCCTGGCGGCCGACCACCTGACGCTGGCCACGAACGACGAGTACGGACCGGGGGCGGCGTTCCTGGGCTCGGACCGGGTGGACCGGAACCCGGCGCGCGTGACCTACGTCGTGGACCCGGAGACGAACTCTCCTCGCGCCGCTTCCGTCGCCGACCACGCGTACTGGCTGTCCGGCTTGTCCGTGGCGCCCGGTGCTCCTCGCGGCACCATCGACGTCAGGTCCTTGGGCCTCGGCCGTGGTGATGCTCCGGTCAATGCGGTGAAGAACGGCGCCGGATCGCTGGAGGGCGGCTCGCGGGGGCCGACGCCGTATGCGTCGCAGACGCTCGAGTGGGGTGAGGCGCCCGCCGCGCCGGTCGAGGACAAGCTCGTGGTGACCTCCTCGGACGTCGCGACCGCGGTCGTCGATGCCCGGCGCGCCCACGTGTCCTGTGCTCCCTCGGTGGATCTGTCGCAGGCACCGGGATTGGACTTGCGCGTGGAGTGCGCTCCGCTCAAGCGCTGCCGTTCGCGCTACGTGGTCCGACTGCCTCGGGTGAAGGGGCACAAGGTCAGGCGCGTGCGCGTCCGCGGGGCGCGGTTGGTGCGCGTGCGCAAGCAGCTGCACCGCGCGGTGCTGCGCTCGCCGAAGCGGCGGGTCCGGGTCGTCGTCCGCTACCGCGGAGGCCGCAAGGTCACCATCCGCCGCCGCTTCCCGAACTGCGTGGCGAATTAGGCATCCAGGAGATGCCTTATCCGCCAGTCGTGTTGCCGTAGCGGTCGCGGGTGGTGCCGTCGCCGCCGACTGCGGCGGGCGGGCGGGCGGTGAGGTCCTCGTTGACGACCGCCGGCGGGTAGCGCAGCCGGCCGTCGACGACCTGGAGGCGCGTGGAGGGGGACACGGTGAAGGTGCCGGTCTCCAGCGAGTAGCGCTTGGCCGTCACGCGGAATCGGTACTCACCGAGCTTTGCCGACAAGGGGACCTCCCACTCCACCTCGTAAGTGCCATCTTCGCCGACCCTCCACAGAAACTGGAGGCCCAGGTCCGAGGCCACGTTCTTCCAGCGACCCTTCACCAGCCGTTGCGCCGTGATGAACGACCGGTCCGTTGGCAGATCAGCCCCATTCGGTGCCCCGGAGAACGCGAACGTTGCGCGCTGAAGGCGTTGCACGGCCCCCGGCTGCGTCACCACCGTTCCCGACTCCGCGCCCGGCCCGTACGCCGGCCCGTCCGGCTTGATCCCGTACGACGGGTCGTACTCGTAGGGCGCCGCGGCCGGCTGCCCGGACGCGAGCTGGGTCGCCAGCTCCCCGTAGCGCTCGACGAAGAAGGTCCCCTCGTTCTGGCCGTAGAGCGTCGACGCGCCCTCGTAGGACTGCTGGCCGTACTCCTCGGGCGTCGAGATGTACTGGATGAAGTCGCCCGCCAGGCCGGCGATCACAGCGCTGCGGACGCCCTTCGGCGCGAGGGCGTCGGTGACGGCGGCCTTGATGCGGACCCCGATCTCCTTGGTGGCCTCGCCCGGGACGCCGACGATCGCGCGGTCGGCGACCCGCCAGACGCTGACCGGCACGGCGGGCGGCGGGTCGCCGGCGCCCTCGACGACGCACTTGACGCCCTGCTCCGGGCCACGGTCGGGGCAGGTGCGGCCCTCGAAGGGGACGCCCGGTGACGTCGTAGAGCGGCCCGCGGCCCTCCTCGGAGCCGGTCAGGAAGCCCGCGCCGACGCGGCCCTGGCTGTCGACCGGCCCCGTCGCGGTGTCCCGCCCGCAGAAGCACGTCCGCGTCCAGCGGCCGTCGAGGGCCGGGCGGCGCTTGAGCTTCTTGCCGGCCAGCCGCCAGGCGCGGAACATGGCGCCGGCCTCGACGGCGCCGACCGCGTCCGCCGCCGCCGGCCCGACGTTGACGATGCCCGCCGTCTGGTCGCCCTCGTCGCTGTTGGGATAGACGTTGACCACGGTCTGCTTGCGCGGCACCTTGCCGGCCTTGCGCACGCGGGCCGCGAAGCGCCGCCAGGCGGACGCGTGGTGGTCACCCGAGTAGGCCTGGAACTCCGAGTGGACGACCGTGCCGTGGTCGGCGAAGTTCGACCACGCGCCGATCGGAATCCGCCGCGGCCGCTTCCCGCGCCGCCGCTTGAGCTTGTCCACGCGCAGGACGTCGACGCTCGGGTCGATCGTGTGGTCGACCCCGTCCGGATCCATGTCGGGTCTGCCTTCGCCGTAGGCGAGCCCGGTGACGCCGTGGTTGGCCAGGTGCGCCTCCATCGACCGGTTCTGGGTCAGCCCGGTCAGCTGCGTCGCACCCCAGGCCGCCGCGGCCGGCGCGCGATCGGTGTCCGCGCGTCGCACCGCCTCCGCGATCTGGTTGACCATGAACGTGTAGAGCTGGACGTCCGGGGGGTCGGGGTTGAAGAACTTGTAGAAGCTCAGGGGGTCGGAGATCGTCTCCGGGGACGGTGCCGCCGTGTTGTAGGTCGGGTTGTTGGCGAACCCGCCCGGGCCCGAGTGCGTGTGCGAGGCGGAGAGCAGCACCGACGTGCGGTCGTAACCGAGGTCGCTCACCGCTTTCGCGACGTCCTCCTGCAGCCCGGCCGGGATCGCGAACAGCTCGACGGCGACCAGCGCGAGCTTGCGGTCCCCGCGCTGCAGGGCGAGCGCGTTGGCGTACAACCGGGTGCTCACGCCCGTCCCCACCCGGTCCGCCCGGGTCCAGCCGCCCAGGTAGTAGCCCGTCTGCGGCGGCGTGATGTCCGCCTGCCCGGCCCCGGCCGTCAGCTTCGGCGTTGCCGCCGGCGCGGGGGCGGCGAAGACGAGCAGGGATCCGACGACGAGCAGAATGCGGCGCATCGGCCAAGTATCGCCGTCTCGGCCGCGCGACGGGCCGGTGGGCTTCGGTGGCGTGCGGGTTCTCCTTTGCATTCGGTCCGCGGAGGCGAGATACTCGTCGGCTCGATGGCGCCCGGAGTTCTCGCATCGTCGCTTGCGGCGACATCAGACCATGCCGCTGCGTGCGCGACGATCGTGGACCACCTCGCCGACGATTGCCCGGACTACAAGCCGAGCGTCTACCTCGAGCGCGGGGGCCGGCTGCGGTGCATCGCCGCCCGCACCTACATGCAGGTGTTCGACGGGATGCCGCTCGGCGCGGGGATGATCGGCCACACCTTCGTCTCCGGCGTCGTGACGCTGGTCGCCGACGTCAACGAGTACGACCCCTACCTGGAGATCAGCCCCGGCGTGCAGGCCGAGATCTGCGCCCCGGTGCGCGTGGACGGGACGGTGGTCGGCGTGATCAGCGTCGAGTCGTTCTCCGCGCTGGACCGCGAGGACGTCCGAGCCGTCGAGGCGTGCGCCGACGCGCTCGGAAAGCGGCTGGACGAGCTCGGGGGCGGCCTGCGCGAGACGCCCGCGCAGCGGCTCGTCCGCCACGCGGCGAGGCTGACCGACACCAAGTCGCGGCGACGCATCGAGCGCGAGGTGCTCGAGGCGTCCGCCGAGGTCGCCGGCATGGACTCGGCCGCGATGCTCGAGCGCGACCAGGAGGGCACCGTCGTCGTGGTCGACGTGATCGGCCCGCTCGGGCTGGAGATCGGCGCCGTCCCTGTCGAGGTGCTGGCCACCGTCGCGCGCGTCGTCGACGGCGGCACGTCGTGCTTCACGGTCGACCAGAGCGGCGGGGACGACTTCAGCGCCCTCAGCCTGCTGCGCGACGTGGGTGCGCAGTCCGTCGCGATCCTCGAGCTGTCCCCGAACCCCCACCGCGTCCTGCTCGTCGCCGACTCGTCCGCCCACGAGATCGCCACGGAGACGATCGAGCTGCTCGAGCTGTTGTGCGTCCAGGCCGCCAGCGCGCTGCGGGTCTCCGACCTCGTCCGCGACCTGCGCGTCCAGGCCGCAACCGACCCGCTCACCGGCCTCGGTCACCACCGCGGCTTCCATGCCCGCCTCAACGCGCCCAGCGCCGGCCGCGCCGTCGCCGTGATCGTCGTCGACCTCGACCACTTCAAGGCGGTCAACGACACCCAGGGCCACGTGGCCGGGGACCGCCTGCTGCGCGAGGTCGCCGCCGTGATGCAGTCGGCCGTGCGCGACGGGGACGAGATGTTCCGGATCGGCGGTGACGAGTTCGCGGTCCTGGCCGACGCCGACGATCCGCGGGAGGCCATCGAGATCGGTGAGCGCATCGTCGCGGCCGTGCGCGAGCACATGTCGATCACCGTTTCGGTCGGCGTCTGCCTCTCCTCGCCGCACGAACGCCTCGACCAGACGCTGCTGCGCGCCGATACGGCGCTCTACGCCGCCAAAGCAGCCGGTCGCAACCGGGTGAAGATGAGCGCACCGTAGGCTCCTCGCGGTGCCGCGCCGCCGCTTTCTGAGCTCGTTCGCCCGCGGTGGCGACATCGCCATCGACCTGGGAACGGCCAACACCGTCGTCTTCGTCCGCGGGCGCGGGATCGTCATGTCCGAGCCCTCCGTGGTCGCCATCGACCAGCGCACGGGCGAGGTCCACGCCGTCGGCGCCGACGCGCAGCAGATGATCGGCCGGACCCCGGCGTCGATCTCCGCCGACCGCCCGCTGCGCCACGGCGTGATCGCCGACTTCGAGGTGACCGAGGCGATGCTGCGCTCCTTCATGAGCAAGGTCATGGGCGGGCGCTTCAACCGCCCGCGGGTGGTGGTCTGCGCCCCGAGCGGCATCACGGAGGTGGAGCGCCGCGCCGTCGAGGAGGCGTCCCTGGCCGCGGGCGCCCGCCACGTCGAGCTGATCGAGGAGTCCCTGGCCGCCGCCATCGGCGCCGGGCTGGAGATCGCCGAGCCGATCGGGCGCATGGTCGTCGACGTCGGCGGCGGCACCAGCGAGGTGGCGATCATCTCGCTCGGGGGGCTGGTCGTGAGCCGCTCCCAGAAGGTCGGCGGCTACGACCTCGACGACGCCATCACGAACTACCTGCGCGCCGAGTACCGGATGGCCGTCGGCACCCAGACCGCCGAGGAGATCAAGCTCCAGATCGGCAGCGCGCTGGCGATCGGCAACGAGCGCTCGACCCGCGTGCGCGGCCGCGACCTGACCTCCGGGCTGCCCCAGGAGATCACCCTCACCTCCGCGGAGGTCCGCGAAGCGCTCGCCCCGCCCGTCGCCGAGATGCTGGCCGCGGTGCACTCCGCGCTGGAGGAGTCCCCGCCGGAGCTGGCGGCCGACATCACCCGCCACGGGATCGTCCTGACCGGCGGCGGAGCGCTGCTGGAGGGTTTCGCGGAGCGCGTGCAGCAGGAGACCGGCATGGAGGTCGTCGTCGCGCAGGATCCGCTGCTGTGCGTCGCCCTCGGCGCCGGCGCGACGCTCGAAGAGCTCGACCGGATGCCTAGGTAGTGAGCATCCCGCCGTCCACCGGCAGCAGCACGCCGGTGATGTAGGACGCGGCGTCGGAGGCGAGGAAGATGGCGGCGGCCGCCAGCTCGGCCGGCTCGCCGTTGCGCCCGGAGGGGATGCGCCACTTCATCTTGTCGAGGTAGCCATCGGGGTACTCGTCGGTCATCTCGGACGGGAAGAAGCCCGGGGCGAGCGCGTTGACCCGGATGCCCTTGCGGCCGGTCCACTGCCCGGCCAGGTCGCGCGTGAGGCCGATGATGGCGGCCTTGGAGGCGCCGTACGCCGCCTGGGGGAGACCGGCGGTGGTGGACCCGAGCACGCTGCCGACGTTGATGATCGCCGACCCGGGCTCCATGACCCGGCCGCACGCCTGCGCCATCCAGTACGAGCCGTTGACGTTGATGTCCATGACCTGGCGGAACTGGTCGGGGGTCTCCCGCGTGGCCGGCACGGCGGTGCCGATGCCGGCGTTGTTGATGAGGATGTCGACCCGTCCGAACGCGGCGATCGTCTCCTCGACGACGCGCGTGCAGTCCTCCGGCGAGGTGACGTCGGCGCGTGTGGCGTGGCAGCGCCGCCCGTGGCCCTCGACGATCGCCCTGGTGTCCTCGAGCCGCTCGACGCGGCGCGCGCAGATCGCCACGTCCGCGCCCGCCTGCGCGAAGGCGTCGGCGAACGCGACACCGAGGCCGGAGGAGGCGCCGGTGACGATCGCCACCTTGTCGTCGAGGCGGAAGCGGTCCAGGATCGTCATCTGCGCGAGCGTAAAGCCTCGGGGCCCGGCTCGCCTTGCTAGGGCCCGGCGACGGGCCTCGCCACCCCTAGGACGCCGCGTACGTCCCCGTCCTCATCGACGAGGACCTCGACGTCGTAGCCGGTGAGGTCGAGCCGTCCGGGCTGATCCCCGCCCAGCTCGAGCAGCAGCGCGCCACCGGGGCGAAGCCGCGCGCGGGCCTGGTCGACCACCCGCTGCAGCAGCGCGGTGCCGTCGGGGCCGCCGTCGTAGGCGAGCTCGTCCTCGAAGGCGAGCGTGTCGCGGTGCAGCAGCCCGAGCTCGCCGCTCGGCACGTAGGGGACGACCGCGGTGATCACGTCCGCGCGGAGCTCGATGCCGGCCAGGAGATCCCCGACGACGGCGTCGACGCCGTTGTCCTTCGCGCACGCGACGGCCGCCTGGCTGAGATCGGTGGCCACGACCCGAGCGCCGGCTCGGCGGAGCACCGCCGCGATGGCGCCACAGCCCGTGCAGACGTCGATCGCGACGGCGGGCCGCAGCGCGGCCGCCCGCTCGGCCAGTAGCTCGGTCTGGGGGCGGGGGACGTAGACGCCGGGACGCACGGCGAGCGTCAGCCCGCAGAAGGTGGTCGTGCCGGTGATCCACGCCAGCGGCTCGCCCGTCTCCCGGCGCGCGACCAGCTCCTCCAGCCGCCCAGCGTCCCCGTCGGCGGCGGCGATCAACTCGTCGGCCTCCTCCTCGGCGGCCACGAAGCCGCCGCGGGCGAGGCGCTCGGCGAGAACGGCCTTCATGGGACGGCACGGTACGTTGCACGCATGGTGCGCGTGGCGATCGTCGGTGCAGGCCCGGCCGGCTTCTACGCCGCCGGGCAGCTTTTGTCCAAGCGCGCGCATCCCGACCTCGACGCCCAGGTCGACATCATCGACCGGCTGCCGACCCCGTGGGGCCTCGTGCGCGCCGGGGTCGCGCCCGACCATCCCAACATCAAGGCCGTCTCCCGCGTGTTCGAGAAGACGGCGCGCTCGGAGCGCTTCCGCTTCTTCGGGAACGTCGAGGTCGGCCGGGACGTGTCGGTCGACGCCCTGGCCGCGCGCTACCACGCCGTCATCTACGCGATCGGCGCCGAGACGGACAAGCCGCTCGGGATCCCCGGCGACGAGCTGCCCGGATCGTGGGCGGCCACGCAGTTCGTGGCCTGGTACAACGGCCATCCCGACTTCGCCGACCTCGAGTTCGACCTGACCGGCGCGAGGACGGCGGTGGTGATCGGCAACGGCAACGTCGCGCTCGACGTCGCCCGCATGCTCGCCGTCACCCCCGAGGACCTCGCCAGCACGGACACCGCCGACCACGCCCTGGCGGCGCTGCGCGAGTCCGCCGTCGAGGAGATCGTCGTGCTCGGGCGGCGCGGCCCGGCCCAGGCGGCGTTCACCAACCCGGAGCTGCGCGAGCTCGGCGAGCTGACCGACGCCGACGTGATCGTCGACCCGGCCGACGTGGAGATCGACGTGCACTCGCGCCTGGCCATCGACCGGCAGGGGGAGGCGACGGAGCGCAAGAACGTCGAGATCCTCACCGACTACGCGCAGCGGGAACCGTCGGGCAAGCGCAAGCGCGTCGTCCTGCGCTTCCTCGCCTCGCCCGTCGCCATCCGCGGGAGCGATCGCGTCGAGGCCGTCGAGATCGTCCGCAACCGCCTCGAGCGCGACGGCTCCGGCGTCCTGCGCGCGCGCTCGACCGGCGAGCACGAGACGATCCCGTGCGGCCTCGTGTTCCGCTCCATCGGCTACCGCGGCGTGGCGCTGCCCGGGCTCCCCTTCGACGACTCCGACGGCGTCATCCCCAACGAGCAGGGCCGCGTCCTGGACCCGGACACGCGCGACCCGATCCCGGGTGCGTACGTCACCGGCTGGATCAAGCGCGGCCCCTCGGGCGTCATCGGCACCAACAAGCGCGACGCCCACGAGACGGTCGAGCGCCTCGTCGTGGACCATGGCGAGGGGCGGCTGCCGGAGCCGGCGCAGACCGGGGACGACTGGGTCCCGGGCGGCGCGGTCACCTACGCGGGGTGGGAGGCGATCGACGCCGCCGAGAAGGCGGCCGGCGATCGATCCCACCCGCCGCGGCCACGCGTCAAGCTGACGACCATGGACGAGCTCTTGAGTGCCGCCCGTGGCTGAGGTCGTCCTCGGCCTGGACATCGGGACGTCGGGCGCGCGCGCGATCGCCGTCGACGTCGCGACGGGCGCCATCGTCGCCGACGCCGCCGCCGCGTACCCGCTGCACACACCGCGGCCGGGCTGGGCGGAGCAGGACCCCGAGGACTGGTGGCGCGCGGCGCAGGAGACGCTCGGCGCCGTCGCCGGGGCGGGGGACGTCCGCGGCCTGGGCCTCACCGGGCAGATGCACGGCGCGGTCTTCCTCGACGAGTGCGATGCGGTCATCCGTCCCGCGCTGCTGTGGAACGACCAGCGCACCGCCGCCCAGTGCGACGCGATCACGGCGGCGCTGGGCGACCGCCTGACCGCGGTGGCGGGGAACCCCGCGCTGACGGGCTTCCAGGCCCCGAAGATCCTGTGGCTGCGCGACGAGGAGCCGGAGGCGTACGCGCGCGTCCGCAGCGTCCTGCTGCCGAAGGACTTCGTGCGGCTGCGCCTCACCGGCGAGCGGGCGACGGACTGCAGCGACGCCTCCGGCACGCTGCTGCTCGACGTCGGCGCGCGCGCATGGTCGGACGAGATCCTCGAGGCGCTGGAGATCGACCGCGGCTGGCTGCCCGACGTCTACGAGGGACCGGAGGTCACCGGCAGGCTGCGGGACCCGGTCGCGTCCGCGCTGGGGCTGCCCGCCGGGCTGCCCGTCTTCGCCGGGGGCGGGGACAACGCCGCCGCCGCGATCGGCGCCGGGGTCGGCGCGCCGGGGACCATGCTCGTCTCGCTCGGGACCAGCGGCGTGCTGTTCGCGCCCGCCGAGGGCTTCCGGCCCGACCCGTCCGGCCGCGTCCACGCCTTCGCCCACGCGCTGCCGGACACGTGGCACCTGATGGCCGTCGTCCTGTCGGCGGCCGGCTCGCTGCGCTGGTGGAGCGAGATCACCGGCGCCGACCCCGCCGCGCTCGCCGAGCAGGCCGCGCCCAGCTCAGGCGGGCTGGTCTTCCTCCCGTACCTGAGCGGCGAGCGCACTCCGCACCTGGATCCGCAGGCCCGGGGCGGCTTCGTCGGCCTGACCCTGCGCCACGGCCGCGCGGAGATGACCCGCGCGGTGCTCGAGGGGGTCGCGTTCGCGTTGCGCGACGGGCTCGAGATCATCGACGGGCTCGGCGCGGCGGCCGACGACCTGCGCGCCGTCGGCGGCGGGACGCGCTCGGCCGCCTGGTGCCAGATCCTCGCCGACGCCCTCGAGCGCCCGATCGCCCGCGCCGGGGTCGACGAGGGGCCGGCCTACGGCGCCGCGCTGCTCGCGGCCGGCACCCCTGACGCCGCGCCGGCCGGGCGTATCGTCGCCGAGCCGCGCGGCGACCTCGCCGACGCCTACGCCGTGTTCCGCGACCTCTACGGCGCGCTCACTCCTGCGATGCACCGCCTTGCGGCGATCGACCGCTGAGGCGCGCCGCCAGGAACAGCCCGAGGGGCAGCACCACCACCGGCCCGAAGAAGGCCAGCGAGGTCAGCCAGTGGCCGGCGTGGGCGATGACCGTGGTCATACCGGCACCGGGTCCCGTTCCAGGGACGCGCGGTGCGCGCGGCCGACGCGCACCGCGGTCGCGCCGACGGAGGCGATCAGCGTCAGGTTCATCACCATCACGATCAGCATCGCGGGCTTCCAGGCCCACAGCGGCCCGTCCTCCTTGCGCTCGATCTGCAGGAGCTTCGTGTCGCGCTGCAGCGGCCGGGTGACCTGCGGCTCGGCGGCGTAGCCGGCGAACTTCACCGCGGGGTCGGCCGGCATCCGGATCGGCGCCGCGACCAGGGCGCGGCCCTTGTGGAAGCGGGCGAACGTCTTCCACGAGCCGCCGATCGGGACGCGGTCCGCCGCCCGCAGCGAGCCGTCGGCCTGCGGGACCAGACGCGTGTGGAAGCGCCCGCCACCCTGCCAGCCGAGGACGTAGGCCCAGTTGCCGTCGCGGCCGAGGCCGGGGTCGGACAGGCGGACGCTGACGTCGGCCGTGCCGTCCCGGACATCGGTGAGCGAGAGCGTGGCCGTCGCGGACGGCTCGGAGGAGATGCCCGCGTTGATCCCGAGTCCGACCAGCGCTGCGGCCGCGGCGAGCGCCGCCACGAGCCCGCGGCGCGGCGCGGCGCCCGTCAGCGCGGCGGCGAACAGCGCGGCGAGCGTGCCGCCGGCGACGCCCGCCAGCGCGGCGGCCGGGATGCCCTCGGGCAGCAGCGCGGGGTGCCAGGGCAGCGGCGCGGCGACGTGCGACCAGCCGTACTCGGCCGCGAAGCCGAGCGTGCCGACCCCGAGGCCGGCGATCGCGGCGGCCTTCAGGCCGGACCGGCGCCACATCAGGGCCTCGACGACCAGCGCCTCGGCGACGAACAGGATCGACGCGGGCCGCGTCGTCCCCAGCGCGCCGATCATCAAGACCTCGATGAACTGCAGCGGCAGGTAGGCGAGCAGCGCGCCCATCGTCGCCCCGCGGCCGCCCAGCGACCGCGCGGCGATCAGCCCGAACGCGCCGAACGCCGCCAGGACGATCGGCTGCCAGACCTGCCGGTACTGCGGCAGGCCCCAGTTGAACTCGTCGGTCGCGTGGGTGGCGACGAACAGGAAGACGCCGCCGAGCACGCCGATCAACGGCTTGCGCGTCCAGTGTCCGAACGGGTTGCGCCCGACCGCTCGCGCGCCCTCGGCCATCAGGATCACCGCGCCCGAGGCAGCGGCGATCAGCCCGCCGAAGAACATCGTGTGGGTCGGGCCCCACAGGGTCACGTCCTGGCCGAAGAGGCGGTGCCAGAAGTCGTCGAGCGGGAAGCCGAGCATCGCGTACCCGCCGCCGATCAGGATCAGGAGCGCGCCGGCCGGCACGGGGCCGAGGCCACGGATGTGCACGGCGGAGCGGCTGGCGTCCTCGGGGCGCGTCGGCGCGAGCCCGACCGCGAGCACGCCGCACAGGTACACGCCCACGAGCCCGACCAGCATCGGGTAGTGCGCAGTGGTCCCGAACGGGCCGTTGTCGCGCCCCTCGTCGATGTGGACGCCGATGTCCCAGATCGCACCCATGAAGGTGATCACGGCCGCGCCGATCGCCAGCAGGCCCGGGATCGCCGCCCAGCCGGGGACCTTGACCGCCCACTCCGCGACGTCGCCGGCGAGCCGCACCGGCTTGGCTCCGCCGCGGCGGTAGGCGACGATGATCGCGAGCACGGCGACCGTCGCTGCCGAGATGATGCCGCCGACCAGTGCGATGTCGGTCAGCGGGGCCCCGTCGCCGGCGGGGGCAACGGCAAGCATCACGCCACCTCCTGCAGGACGCGGGTCTCGCCCGACACGCCGAGCGCCGGGTCCTGGGGCGGGGTCTCCTCGCGCGCCTGGCGCAGCGCGACCGGCAGTCCCGCGTTGGCGATCGCCACGTCCACGCCGCCGAAGCGGTCGGCGCCGGTGATGAGGACGGTACGTCCTTGGATGGTCCAGCTCATGTCCGAAGCTCCCTTGTCACGGAGGCGTAGCTACGGCAGTGTTACACACCTTCCGGCGAAGCGTCTCACCACGCGTACGTGTGCGCGCCCGACTGCGCAGGCAGGACCGCGTAGTCGCCGAGGCGGGTGCCGGTCACCGGGAGTCCGTCGCGGCTCACCGCCCGGTCGGCGCCGAGGAGGGGCACGGCGACCGATCCGCTGGTGCCCGCAGGCGCGGCCACGCGCATGCGGAAGCCGGTCCGCGTGCGGCGCCACCTCACCCTCAGGTCGCCCCGCCGCGTCGGGACGCGCCCCTCGGCCCAGGCGACGTCGCCCGGATGCGGGGCCACCGCCCACGTCCGCCAGCCCTCCTGCACCGGCGCCGCGCCCAGCACGAAGCGCGACAGGGCGGCGGTCGCGCCGGTGCTCCAGGCGTGCGCGGCGCTGGCGGAGTGGCGCAGCTTGCCGTCGACGCGGATCTTCTCCCAGGTCGTCGCGCCCGGATCGTGGTCGAGCATCCAGCCCCACTCGGTCCGCATCAGCGCCAGTGCCTCGGCGTCCCGCCCAGCGCCGAACTCCGCCATCAGGTGCAAGCCGGCCATGTAGGGCGAGACGATCTCCCGGAAGCCCTCGGGGACGGGCTCGCTGACGTTGCGGGGGCCGAACGGCGTCGCCAGCGCGGGCTCCAGGGTCGCGAGCACACGCGCGGCGCGCTCGGCGGGCGCGATCCCGGAGAGGATCGCCATCAGGTTGGCGTCCTGCGCGATCGGGCCGCGCAGTCCCGTGCTGACGTCGTAGGCGCTCAGCGCCTCGTTCCACAGCCGGCGGTTGACGGCGCCGCGCACGGCCGCGGCCTGCGCGCGCAGCGGGCCGCTGTCGAGCCCGAACGCGTCCGACAGCTCGGCGGCGCTCGTCAGGGCGGCGACGTAGACGCTGTTGACGTAGGACAGCTCGCCGCGCGTGGACTCGAGGTTCCAGTTGCGCCCGGTCGAGCGCCGCACGACGTAGAGCTGGTCGGGCCCGACCTTGCCCGCGTCGTAGTCGAGCTGGGCGAAGACGGCCGGCAGCATCGCTTTCACGAACGCGCGGTCGCCCGTGTAGCGCAGGTACTCGCGCAGGGCGATCACGAACGCCATCGAGTAGGTGGCGGAGTAGAACCGGCAGTCGGCGCCGTCCGCCAGGCACTTGCCGGGCAGCGGGATCTGATCGGCGCCGGCGAGCGCCTGGAGCGAGCCGCGCACGTAGCGCGGGTCGAGCGCGTAGTAGACCGTCGGCGCCGCCGTCAGCAGGTCACCCGACCAGATCTTGCGATCGCGCTTGCCGCCGTCGATGAGCACCGGGGGGTTGCCCGGGACCTGGTCGAGGTTGACCGTGTACACGCCGGCGTACCAGATCTCGTTGAGCCTCCGGTCGCTGGACAGGAAGGTGCCGCGCAGCCGGTCGGCCGTGCCGCGAAAGCCGCTGAAGACGACGCCCGCCTGCGTCAGGTCGACCCGGCCGGGCCTGGTCAGGGTCAGCCGCACGTAGCGCTGGCCGCCCTCGACCTGATCGCTGCGCAAGCGCCCCCGCCGCCGCACCGGCTGGACCTGGACGCGAGTCAGGCGCTGGCGGCCGGCGTAGTCGCCATCGGCGTTGAGGCCGGCCAGCGTCTCGGCGTACGAGGAGCGCAGCGCCGTCCGGCCACGGAAGTCGCGCACGCGGAAGACCGGGTACCCGCCGACCTCCTTGCCGAAGTCGAGGACCACGACGGGGGGCCGCCGCTCGCCGTCCCAGCGCAGCCGCGCGGCGCCCGTGCCCGTGATCAGCGCGCGGGCCCCCGTGACGGCTCCCGCCGTCCGCTCGATCGCGACAGGACGCTGCAGCGCCGCGGGCGGCGCCTGGACGTACTCCTGCCAGGCCGCGATCACCCGGCGGACAGTAGGCTTCACCGTGGTGGGGGGACGCACGATCGTGGTCGCCGTGGTGCTGGCGTTGACGCCGGCCGCGGCCCGCGCGCAAGCCGTGCCGCAGCTTCCGACCAACGACTTCGAGGGCGCCGTCGGCCTTCTCTACGGCCAGACCCCCGAGCCCGCCCAGGTGCAGCGCGACGAACCGGCGCTCGCGCCCGTCCCGCGCGCCGACTGCGACAAGGACTCGACGCCGCTGGAGGGCATGCAGGGCCGGGTCACGCAGGCGGACGTCGATTCGCCCCAGGCCGCCGACGGCTGGGCGTGCAACCTGTCCGTGGTCAGCCGGATCGACACCCCGGGCGGCTTCCGCGTGTGGCGCTACACCGACCCGGCCGGGCACACGTGCGCCTACTACGACACATCGCTGGTGGGCCCGGCCAACGTCGTCTCCCTCGCCGCCGCGCCGACGCAGGGGACCGTCGTCCTCGACATGGCCGATCCGACGAAGCCCGTCGAGACCGCCCGTCTGATCGACACGGCGTCGCTGTCCCCGCACGAATCGCTGAACCTGCACGCCGGCCGCGGGCTGCTGGCCGCCGAGCTCGGGACGGCGGGCACGGCGCCCGGGCTGATGTCGATCTACGACGTCAGGACCGACTGCCGCCATCCGACGCTGCTGTCGGAGTACCTCGCCGGGCCCGTCGGCCACGAGAGCGGCTTCTCGCCGGACGGCAAGACCTACTGGATCGGCGGCGGCCAGGGGATCCTCGCGGTCGACGTCTCCGACCCGCAGAACCCGTTCACGATCGCCACGATCAACATCCCGTCGCACGGCATCAACCTCTCCGACGACGGCAACACGCTCTACGAGACGAACGTGATCGACGGCGGAATGGCGTTCCTCGACGTCAGCGAGGTCCAGGCGCGCACGCCGAACCCGGTCGTGCGCGAGATCAGCCGCCTGACCTGGGACACGACCTCGATCCCGCAGAACTCCAACCCGGTCACGATCGACGGCCACTCGTACCTGCTCGAGTACGACGAGTTCGCCTTCGGCTTCAACGGCGCCCGCGACAAGGCGGGGGCGGCGCGGCTGATCGACCTCGCCGACGTCAGCCGGCCCAGGGTGACCGCGAACCTGCGGCTCGAGGTCAACATGCCCGACAACCACGCGGCGGCGTCCGGCGACCCGAGCTTCGTCCCCGGGCCGCAGACCTCCTACGGCGCGCACTACTGCAGCGTCCCGCGTGAGGTCGACCCCGTCATCGCCGCCTGCTCGTTCCTGAACTCCGGGCTGCGCATCTTCGACATCCGCGACCCCGAGCACCCGCGCGAGACGGCGTACTTCGTCTCCCCGCCCGGCGCGGCGCAGGGCCAGAAGGCCGACGCCGCGTTCAGCCAGCCCGCCTTCGACCCCGAGCGCCGCGAGGTCTACTTCACGGACGCGACGACCGGCTTCTGGAACCTGAAGCTCAACGACCGGGCGTGGCCGCGCGACCAGGCGGCGCCCGCGCCATCGGCCGGCAAGCGCCGCTGCGCGTCCCGCCGCCGCTTCCGCATCCGGATCCGCGAGCCGCGCCACGGCCGCATCGCGCACGTCCGCGCGACCCTGCGCGGCAAGCGCCTGAAGATCCGTCGCCGCGGCGGTCGGCGCGTCGCCGTCGTCGACCTCCGCGGCCGGCCACGCCGCACGTTCCGCGTCCGCATCAAGGTCCGCACCGCCGCCGGCCGCACGTACGACGACTCGCGCACCTACCACCCCTGCCGCCGGAAGCCGAAGCTCTCAGCCTGATCTCAGCCAGCCGCGTCAGGCTGCTGTGCATGAAGAGGAAACTGATCGTAGGTTCGCTCGCCGCTCTCGCCGTCGCCGGCGGGACCGCGGGCGCCATCGCCGCCGGCAGCGCCAAGAGCGACGAGCAGGCGGTCCTGGCCGACGCCGCCAAGCGCCTCGGCGTCGGCACGGACGAGCTGCGCTCCGCGCTCTCGGCCGCGGAGGACGCCCAGCTCGACGCGGCGGTCAAGGCCGGCCGCATCACGCAGACGCAGGCCGACGAGATCAAGAAGCACCGCTCCGAGGAGGGCACGGTCCTCGGCATGGGTCACCGGGGTGGCCCGCGCGGCGGTCACGGGTTCGGCGGTCCCGAGCTGATCTCCGACGCCGCGAAGGCACTCGGCGTCAGCGAGGAGAAGCTGATGCAGAAGCTGCGCGACGGCGACGAGGACGCGAAGGCCGCGGTCAAGAAGGCGGCCACCGCGGCGCTCGACAAGGCGCTGAAGGACGGCGACATCACCCAGTCCCAGCACGACGAGATGCTCGAGCACCTCGACGACTTCCGCGGTCGCGGCGGCCCGCGCGGCTTCGGGCACCACGAGCGCGGCGGTCCCGGCGGGCCGCCCGGCTTCCCGCGCCCCTAGCGGTCAGCGGCGCAGCGGCGGCGACGAGCTCGGCGGCTCGGACCCTGCCATGCTGCCGTGATGCTGCGCCGGCACTGGGGCCTCGTGCTCCTCGTGATCGCGGCCACGGCGCTGCGCGTCGTGGCGGTCGTGGCGATCCGCCCCGGGACCTGGTTCTCCGACAGCAACGGCTACGTCGAGGCGGCGGCGACGGGGACGCTTTCGATGACGCGAGCGGTCGGCTACTCGCTGCTCGTGGCGCCGTTCTACTGGCTCGGCTCCGCGCAGGCGCTGATCGTCTTCCAGCACCTGATCGGGATCGCGATCGTGGTCGTGCTCTACGCGCTGCTGATCCGCCGCGGGGCGCCGCGGTGGGTCGCGCTGCTGGGCGCGCTGCCCGCCGGCCTCGACCTCTACCTGGTCGTCGTCGAGCACACGATGATGGCCGAGATCGCCTACCACGCCGCGCTCGTGGGGACGTTCGCCCTGCTGCTGTGGAGGCCCGAGCCGGGCGTGGTCGCACTCGCCGCGGCCGGCGCGCTGCTCGGCTACGCCGGGCTGGTGCGCAGCGTCGGCGCCCCCGTGTTCGCGGTGTTCGTGCTCTACCTGCTCGCGCGCCGGACGGGATGGCGGCGGACCGGAGCGTTCGTGGCGGGCGGAGCCGTGGTCACCCTCGCCTACATGAGCGTGTTCGCGATCCAGCACGGGCGCTTCGCGGTCAGCGCCTCGAGCGGCCAGTTCATCTACGGCAAGGTCGCGCCGTTCGCCGACTGCACCAAGCTCGACGGGCTGTCGGCCGCCGAGCGCGAGCTGTGCCCCGACCCGGACGACCGGCTGACGCCCAACGAGTACACGTGGAGCACCGAGTCGCCGATCTTCGGCGCGACCCGCGAGCCACGCGTGCGCGCCTTCGCCACCACCGTCATCCGCCAGCAGTTCGGCGACTACCTGGACGTCGTCGTCACCGGGTTCCTGCACTACTTCCGGGCCGGCCACGTCATCGAGGGCGACGACTACCCGGTCGAGCCCTGGCAGTTCCCGGACGACCCGTCCGCGGTCGGCTACCCCGGCTACCGCGGCCCGATCCGCGCCGGCATCGCTCAGCGCCAGCGCGACCACCCGATCACCGAGCCCAATCGCTACGTCGACCGGATGGTCGGCGAGCCGGCCGTCAACGCCGCCGCCTCGCGCTGGCTGCACAGGCGCCAGCTGCACCTCCTGTTCACGCCCGGTCCGGTGTTCGCGCTCTGCGTCCTGCTGGTCGCGGCCGCGCTGGTGACCCGCCGCGGACCGCCGCGGCTGCGCGCCGACGCCGCGCTCGTGGCCGCCACCGCGCTGGCGGCCCTCGCCGTCTCCCAGGCGCTGTCGGTGTTCAGCTACCGCTACGGGATGGGCCTGATCATCCTGCTGCCCTTCGCCGCCGCGCTGGCCATCACAGCGCTACTGGCTCGAGGCGGACCGGAACCGCGTTGAGGGCGGCGTTGCCCGTCAGCTCGTCGCGGACCGACGGGTCGGTGATGTCGTTGACGCTCGCGCCGGGCAGCCCCGCGGCGCGCAGCCAGCCGACGCCCTCGCGGCTGTTGTGCCCGTAGCCGTGCGGGATCGAGACGACGCCCGGGCGCATCTCGTCGGAGACCTCGACCGGGACCTCGATGGCGCCGACCTTCGAGACCACCCGCACGGAGGCGCCGTCGTCGAGGCCGCGCGCGGCGGCGTCGTCGGGGTGGAGCAGGGCGGTGCAGCGGTCGCGGCCCTTGACCAGGCGCGCGCTGTTGTGCATCCAGGAGTTGTTCGAGCGCAGGTTGCGGCGGCCGATCAGGGTCAGGTCGAAGCCGTCGGCGGCGGCCTGCTCGCGTTCCGCGGCGATCGCGTCGAGCTCGCGCGCGGCGGCCACGAACGCGGGCGGCGCCAGTGGCACGCGCTTGCCCTTGGTGAGCAGCGCGCCCGGCAGCCGGCCCGGGCGCAGCGGCCCCAGGTCGATGCCGTGCTTGGCCCGTTTGACCTTCCACAGGCTCAGGCCCTTCAAGGGCCCGCGCCGCACCATCCCGTACGGGCCGGCGAGCAGCGCCGCCTCGACGATCCGCGCCGGGCTCGACACCCGCGCGGCGACGCCCATCCCGCGGCCCTTGAGGCCGCGGCCGAGCCGCTTGGTGAGGCCGTTGAGGATCTCCCAGTCGTCCTTGCCGCCGGCGCGCTTCGGCACTGCGGCGGGACTGAAGCGGATGTGGTTGCGCACGGAGACGAGCGGCATGACGATGTCCATCTCGTCGCGCTCCAGCGGTGAGACGGGCGGCAGGATGACGTCGGCGTGGCGCGAGGTCTCCGTCACGTACTGGTCGACGGCGACCATGAACTCGAGCTCGTCCAGCGCCGCGTCGAGCTCGCGACCGCCCGGTGCGGACAGGACCGGGTTGCCGGCGTGGACGAGCAGGCCGCGGACCTGCCCCTCCCCGGGCGTCGTGATCTCGTCGGCGAGCCCGGCGATCGGCAGCTCGCCGTTCATCTCCGGCAGCCCGCTGACCCGCTGCGTGTAGCGCCCGAAGCCCTCCGGCCCGGCGCGGCCGGCCATGCGCAGCGCGGGGGAGAGGTCCAGGAACGGCTCCGGGAACATCGCCCCGCCCTCGCGGTCCAGGTTGCCCGTGACGGCGTTCAGCGCGTTGATGAGCCAGTGGATCAGCGTCCCGGTGCGCTGCTGGCAGACGCCCACGCGGCCGTACGCGACCGCTCGTCCCGCGCCGGCGAACGCGCGGGCCAGATCGGTGATCGTCGCCGGCTCGACCCCGGCCGCCGTCGCGGCGCGGGAAACGTCCCACTCCGCGGCCAGCGCCCGCAGGTCGTCGGCTCCGGTCGCCCAGTCCGGCACCACGGTCAGGTCCTCCGCGAAGAGCACGTGCAGCAGGCCGAGCAGCAGGAACGCGTCCCCGCCCGGCCGCACCGCGATGTGCTGGGACGCGAGCTTCGCCGTCTCGGTGCGCCGCGGGTCGACGACGACCACCCGGCCGCCGCGGGCGATGACGTCCCGCAGCCGGTGCCGCGCGCCCGGCGCGGTCATCAGCGAGCCGTTGGAGACGGACGGGTTGGCGCCGAGGACGAGCATGAAGTCCGTCCGGTCCAGGTCGGGGATCGGGAACAGCGCGAGGTTGCCGAACATCTCCGCCGACGTCCGGTGCTGGGGCAGCTGGTCCGTCGAGGTCGCCGAGTGGTGGTTGCGGGTGTCCATCGTCTCGCGTAGCGGCACGATCGAGAGCAGGGACCACGAGTGGGCGCTCGGGTTGCCGGCGTAGCTGGCCAGCGCGTCGCGCCCGTGGGTCTCGCGCACCCGCCGGAGGCCGTCCGCGGCGAAGTCGAGCGCCGCGTCCCACTCCATCTCCTCCCAGCCGCCCGCCGTGCGACGGACCGGCTTGGTCAGCCGGTCGGGGTCGGTGTAGAGGTCGGCCAGCGCCGCGGCCTTCGGGCAGATGTAGCCCCTGGACTGGTGATCGTCGGGGTCGCCCTCGATGCGCAGCACGCGGTCGCCGTCGACCGTCACCGCGATCCCGCAGTGGGCCTCGCACAACGTGCACTGCCGGTGGACCACGGTCGTCATGCGGACAAGCTTGCCACACGGTCCGTGCTGGGTCCTCCAGCGCCTGTTAGGGTGCCCGAACTATGAGCGTGATGGCGACGACCCGGGACCGTCCCGCGGCGACCCGGCGGCTGATGACATGGGGACTGCTCGCCCTCTTCCTGGGGGGTGCCGTCTACCTGATGGCGACGGCGGACACCGGCCCGGTGGACCCGACGGAGGTCACGGGCCATCAGAGTCACGGCACCGCCGTCTTCAACTCGGCGATGATCGTGTTCCGCGAGGGACTGGAGGCGATCCTCATCTTCGCCGCCGTGACCGCGAGCTTCCAGGGCGCCAACGCGGCGCGCCGGCGGCCCGTCGTCCTCGGCGCGGGCATCTCCTTCCTGGCCGCCATCGCCACGTGGTTCGTGGTGCAGGCGCTGCTCGACGCCGCTTCACCCCTCGGCCCGCGGCTCGAGGCCATCACCGGCTTCATCGCCATCGCCGTCCTGCTGCTGGTGATGAACTGGTTCGTCCACAAGGTCTACTGGACCGGCTGGATCGCCAAGCACCACCGCCAGCGGCGCAAGCTGCTCGGCAAGGTCGGCATCAGCGCGACGCTCGGCCTCGTCCTGCTCGGTTTCACCAGTGTCTACCGCGAGGGCTTCGAGGTCGTGCTCTTCCTTCAGAACCTCCAGCTCAAGGAGGGCACGGGCGTCGTGCTCCAGGGCGTCGCCTTCGGCCTCGCCGGCACGGCCGCTGTGGGTGTCGCGACCTTCAGGCTGCACCAGCGGCTGCCGTATCGCCGGATGCTCGTCGTGACCGGCGTGCTGCTCGGCATCGTGCTGATGGTGATGATCGGCGGGACCGCGCTGAGCTTCGTCGAGCTCGGCTGGCTGCCCCGTCACCCGACGCCGTTCGCCGTGCCGGAGTGGATGGGCTCGTGGTTCGAGGTCTACGCGTACTGGGAGACGATCGGCGCACAGCTGCTCGCCGGCGGGCTCGTGATCGGCTCGTACTACGCCGCCGAGTACGTGCGGGTCAAGCGGCCCCGGCAACGGGGCGAGGTGGCCGCGGTGCGCGCCGGCACGCCGCCGACCGCGTCCGTCGCCTAGGTCCCGCAGAAGGTGACGTAGGGCGTGGCGTCCGGACCGGGCGCGGCGTACTCCTCGAGGCCGGGGCGCTCGGTGTACGGGTCCGAGACGACCTCGAGCAGGCGCTCGAACGGCTCGAGGTCGCCGGCGGTGGCGGCGGTGAGCGCCGCTTCGACGAGGTGGTTGCGCGGCACGTAGAGCGGATGGTTCCCGCCGGCGATCGCGCGCATCGCCGTCGTGTAGTCGGCGCCGTCCGCGTGCAGCTGGGCGAGCAACTCGTCGACCGCGGTGTGGTCGTCACCCTCGAGGCCGAGCTTGGCGTTCATCGCCGGGTAGAAGTGCGCGTTGAAGCGCGCGGGGTACGTGTTCAGGACCTCCGTGGCGAGCTCCGCGGCGGTCGCGGTGTCCTCGTCGATGAGCCCGAGCAGCGTTTCCCCGAGGCGGGCGAGGTTCCACTGCGCGAGGTGCGGCTGGTTGCCGTAGGCGTAGCGTCCGCCCTGGTCGATCGAGCTGAACACGGTCTTTGGGTCGAAGACGTCCAGGAACGCGCACGGGCCGTAGTCGATCGTCTCGCCCGAGATCGCCATGTTGTCCGTGTTCATCACGCCGTGGACGAAGCCGACCTGCATCCACGAGGAGATCAGGGACGCCTGGGCCTCGACCACCGCCGCGAAGAACGCGAGGTACGGGTTCTCGGCCTGCGCGGCGTCCGGGTGGTGGCGGGCGATGGCGTAGTCGGCGAGGCGGCGCAGGAGCGCGAGGTCGCCGGTCGCGCTCGCGTACTGGAACGTCCCGACGCGCAGGTGGCTCGCGGCTACGCGAGCCAGGACGGCGCCGGGCAGGAACGACTCGCGGACGACCTGCTCGCCCGTCGCGACGACGGCAAGGGAGCGGGTGGTGGGGATGCCGAGCGCGTGCATCGCCTCGCTGATGAGGTGCTCGCGCAGCATCGGCCCGACGGCCGCCTTGCCGTCCCCCCCGCGCGAGAAGGGCGTCCGCCCCGAGCCCTTGAGGTGCAGGTCGCGGCCCCGCACCTCGCCGAGCAGCAGCGCGCGCCCGTCCCCGAGCCGGGGCGAGTAGCCGCCGAACTGGTGGCCGGCGTAGGCCATGGCGATGCCGGGCGCCTCGGACCCGGCCAGCAGGGCGACGCCCTCGGGCGAGCGCAGCCGCTCGGGGTCCGCGCCCAGCTCGCGCGCCAGCGGCTCGTTGAGGACGAGCAGCTCCGGCTCGGGCGCCCGCGCGCCCGTCCACGGCACGTACAGGCCCTCGAGGTCGCGAGCGTAGGTCTGCTCGAAGGAGAGGATCGGTGGGGCGTCGACGCTCACCCTTCCAGGCTAGGTTCGGCGGCATGGATCCGTTGGAGGAGCTGCAGCGGCGGCGCGCGCTGACCGAGGACGCCGGGAGGCCCGAGGCCGTCGCCAAGCGCCACGGCGGCGGCGGGCGGACCGCACGCGAGAACGTCGCCGACCTCGTGGACCCGGGATCGTTCGTCGAGTACGGGCGCTACGCGATCGCCGCCCAGCGCCTGCGCCGCGACGTCGACGACCTCCGCGCGCGCACGCAGGGCGACGGGCTGGTGGGCGGCACCGCCCGCATCGACGGCGTCCCGTGCGCGGTGCTCGCCTACGACTACATGGTCATGGCGGGCACGCAGGGCGCGGTCGGGCACGCCAAGAAGGACCGGCTGTTCGAGCTGATCGAGCGCCTGCGGCTGCCGACCGTCTTCTTCGCCGAGGGCGGCGGCGGCCGGCCGGGGGACACGGACATCCCGGTCGTGTCGGCGCTCCACGTCCGCGCGTTCGCGCTGTGGGCGCAGCTGTCCGGCCTCGTCCCGCGCATCGCCATCGTCAAGGGCCGCTGCTTCGCCGGCAACGCCGTCATCGCAGGCTGCTCGGACCTGATCGTCGCGACGGCGGACGCATCGATCGGCATGGGCGGGCCGGCGATGATCGCGGGCGGCGGGCTGGGGGACTTCGCGCCGGACGAGATCGGGCCGGTGTCCGTGCAGGCCCCCAACGGGGTGGTCGACGTCGTCGTCGCCGACGAGGACGAGGCGGTCGCGGTCACCAAGCGGCTGCTGGCGTCCTTCACGGGGCCGGCCGCCGACTGGTCCGCCGCCGACCAGACCGCGCTGCGCACCGTCGTCCCCGAGCGCGAGCGCCGCGCGTACGACGTCCGGCCCGTGGTCACGACGCTGGCCGACACGGACTCGGTGACGTTCCTGCGCGAGCGCTTCGCCCCCGAGATGGTCACCGCGCTCGCGCGCATCGAGGGCCGGCCGGTGGGGGTGATCGCCAACAACACGATGCACATGGCCGGCACCGTGACCGCGCCCGCCGCCGACAAGGCCGCCCGCTTCCTGCAGCTCTGCGACGCCTTCGACCTGCCGGTGCTCTCGCTGATCGACACGCCCGGCTACATGGTCGGCCCGAACGCCGAGGCCGACGCCCTGGTCCGGCGCGCATCGCGACTGCTCGTGGCCGGCGCCGCGCTGCGCGTCCCCGTCGTCGCCGTCATCCTGCGCCGCGCCTACGGCCTCGGCGCGCAGGCCATGACCGCCGGCAGCCTCCACGAGCCGGTCCTCACCGTCGCCTGGCCGACCGCCCACCTCGGCCCGATGGGGCTCGAGGGCGCGGTGCGGCTGGCGCTGCGCCGCGAGCTCGAGGCGATCGAGGACGAGGCCGAGCGCGAGCAGCGCGTCCGCGACGTCCTCGCCGCCGCCCAGGCGAACGCCGAAGCCCTGAACGCCGCGCAGCTGTTCGAGATCGACGACGTCATCGACCCGGCCGACACCCGCTCGATCATCGCGTCGACGCTGTCCGCCGCCACCGCCCACGGGCGCGAGCGCCCGCCGGCGCACCGCTTCATCGATACCTGGTGAGGATCCTGATCCGCTCGCCCGGGGCGATCACGGCGCGCTGGATGAGCTCGGCGAGCAGGGCCGCGGCGGCCAGCTCGACGAACAGCAGGGCGAGCAGGACCACGAGCTGCGTGGCGGCGGCCTCCTCGGCCGAGGCGCCCCCGAGCACGAGCCCGACGAACGTGCCGGGCAGCGTGACGAGGCCGACGCTGCGCGTCTGGTCGAGCACGGGGATGAGCCCGGTGCGCAGCGCGCGGCGCACCGACGGGGCCAGTGCCGTCCGGGCGTCGTCACCCAGGCACAGGTAGGCCTCGATCTCCGCCGCGTCGCCGTCGAGCGCCTCGAGCAGGCGGCGGCCGGCCAGGACGCTCGCGGCCATCGCCCCGCCGATCAGGATCCCGGCGGTCGGGACCGCCGCCCGGGGCGTCGTGGCGAAGGCGCCGACCGCGAGCAGGATGCCCGTCGTGCCCAGTGCCGGCGCGGCGATCGCCACCAGCGCGCGCGCTCGCGCCCGCGGGATGCCCGGGATGCGCCCGCCCGCGGTCAGGCCGGCGGTGGTGACCATGATCGCCACGAAGGCGAAGGCCAGCGCGGGCACGGCGAAGATCGCCGCGATCGCCGCCCCGACCGCGGCCAGTTGCACGACCGCGCGCACGCTCCCGATGACGATCTCGCGCGCGAGGCCCACGCGCAGGTGCACGGCCAGCAGCGCCGCGGCCGCAGCGAAGCCGACACCGGCCAGCGCGCGTGCGGCGGCGTCGCTCACGTCAGGCCCTCGCGGCGGTCGGCGACCGCGGCGACGAAGCGCTCGTCGTGCGTCGCGACGCAGATCGCCAGGCCACGCCCCGCGAGCGCGCGCAGCGTCTCCCCGATGCGGTCGGCGCTGGCGGCGTCGAGCGCGGCGCTTGGCTCGTCGAGCAGCAGGACCTGCGGGTCGCGGGCCAGCGCGCGGGCGAGCGCCACGCGAGCGCGCTCGCCGCCGCTCAGCTCCGCCGCCGCGCGCTCGGCGTACGCGGCACCGAGGTCCGCCGCTGCCAGGGCTGCGGTCACGTCCCCGTCGCACCCGTGGCCGACGTTGTCCGCGACCGTTCCCGGCAGCATCGCCGGCACCTGAGCGACCAGGCCGACGCGCCGGCGCAGCGCCGTCGCTGGAAGTGTCGCGACGTCCGTGCCGTCGAGCGTCACCGTCCCTGCGCGCAGCTCGACCAGCCGCACGCACGCGCGCAGCAGGGTCGACTTGCCCGCCCCGCTCGGCGCCACCAGCGCCGTGACGGCGCCGTTGGGCACGTCGAGCGCGGCGCCCTCGAGGATCGGCCGTCCGGAGAGCTCGACGCAGACGCCGCGTGCGGAGAGCCCCTCGGTCACCACCGGGACGCTACGTGGTGCCGATCAGCGCCGCGGCACGGTGGTCCCAGCCGCCCGCGAGTGACATGTTGGCGCGTTGACGCTCTTCAGCGGACGGGTGTTGCGGTCGATCCCGTGTAGGTGCGCCCTCTCGGATCGAGGGCAGGCTGGAACTGCCTGCAACTGCTCGCCTTCCTCGGCCTGGCGAACAGCGTCCCGCTGCTGGTGGTCGCGAGCGCGGCCGGGGACGATCCGCCCGCGCACCACGCCCGGACCGCGACGCAGCCCGCCCCGGTCAAGCCCGCGTTCCTGTGCCTGCAGAAGCGGCTCGCCCGGTGATCGCGCGCATCCTCGACGGCATCCCGCGCGGGCACCTGCCGGAGGAGCTGTGGCGTACCCGCCACCAGTTGCTGCTGTGGGTGCTCTTCGCGCACCTGCCGTTCCTCGTGCTCTTCGGGCTGGCCAACGACTGGTCGCTGCTGTCCTCGCTGGCGGCGGTCACGCCGACGACGGTGCTCGGCGTGGGGGCCGTCGTCACTCGCGGCCACCGCTCGCACTCGTCCTCACTGGCGGCCCTCGGTCTGCTGAGCTGCTCCGCCGCACTCGTCGTGCTCTGGCACGGCACGATCGAGGCGCACTTCCACTACTTCGTCATGACCGCCGCGCTGGCCATGTACGAGGAGTGGGTCGTCTACGGCCTCGCGGTCAGCTACGTCGTCCTGCAGCACGCGATCATGGCCACGATCTCCGAGGAGATCGTCTTCGCGCATCTCCACGACGATCACGGCATGTGGTTCTGGCCGCTCATCCACGGCGGCTTCATCGCGGCTCAGTCCGTCGCGAACATCGTCATGTGGCGAGCCAGCCAGGCGGCGCGCCAGCAGGCGACGGACGCGTTCGCCGAGGTTCGCCATCAGGCCGAGCACGACGCGCTCACCGGCCTGGTCAACCGTCGCGAGTTCGCGCGCCGGCTCTCCGACGAGCTGAAGGTGCTCGAGCCGGGCGAGATGGTCGGGGTCCTGTTCGTCGACCTCGACGACTTCAAGCTCATCAACGATTCGCTCGGGCACGGCGTCGGTGACGAGCTCCTCATCGCGGTGGCCCAGCGCCTCTGCGCCGAGCTGCGCGCCGACGACACGCTCGGGCGCTTCGGTGGCGACGAGTTCGTCGCGTGCGTGACCGCGCGCGACAGCGAGATCATCCAGCGGGTGGCGGACCGGATGATCGCCACCCTCGAGCAGCCGATCACCTTCGGCGATCAGCAGCGCCGCGTGGGGGCCAGCGTCGGCGTCGCGGTCGCCACCGACCCGGAGGCCGACGCGGACGGGCTGATCCGGGACGCCGACGCCGCCATGTACGTCGCCAAGCGCCGCGGCAAGGGCCGGCGCCAGATCTTCGACGGCCGCCTGCGGGCCGACGCGCTCGAACGGCGGGCGCGGGTGCTCAGCGAGTCGGGCGTGACCGCCGCGCCCGAGTCGCTCGAGGTCGACGAGCCGGCAACGCGCCGCTCGCTGGCCGAAGTGCTGCGCAACCGCAGCGTGCTGGCCGTCTACCAGCCGATCGTGAGCGTCCACGACCGCGAGACCGTGGGCTTCGAGGCTCTGGCGCGCGGACCCGCCGGCACCGCGCTGGAGACCCCCCTGGCGCTGTTCGAGGCGGCCCGCCGGGCGGGGCGGATGGGCGAGCTGGACTGGGTCTGCCGCGAGGCTGCCATCGACGGGGCCCGCGCCGTGAACCTGCACCGGCCGCTGAAGCTGTTCGTCAACATCGAGCCGGCCGGCCTGACCACCCCGTGCCCCGAGCACCTGCTGGTCGAGTGGGAGCGCGCCGGGCAGGATCTCGGGCTCGTCGCCGAGATCACCGAGCGCGCCCTGACCGAGCGGCCCGCGGAGCTGCTGCGCGCCGTGGCCGACTTCCGCCGCCGCGGCTGGGGCATCGCCCTCGACGACGTCGGCGCCGACGTGCGCTCGATCGCGCTGATGCCTCTGCTGCGACCCGACGTCATCAAGCTCGACCTGCGCCTGATCCAGTCGCGCGACTCCAATGAGGTCGCCGAGATCATCAACGCCGTCAACGCCGAGAGCGAGCGCACCGGCGCGCTGGTGCTGGCCGAGGGTGTCGAGACCGAGGAGCAGTTCGATCGCGCCCGCGCGATGGGCGCGACCCTCGCCCAGGGCTGGCTGTTCGGCCGCCCCGGTCCGCTGCCGTCGCCCGCCACGTCCCCGGAGCACCCGCTCGTGCTCACCGCTCCCGAGTTCCGCTCGTCTGCCCACACGCCGTACCAGTCGGTGACCGCCCGCGTCCCGGCCCGGCGCGGGAACAAGAGCCTGCTGATGTCGATCACCCGCATGCTGGAGTACCAGGCGGCGAGCCTCGGCGACGCCGGTGTGATCGCCAGCGCCTTCCAGACCGCCGACCGCTTCACGCCACAGACCGGTCGCCGCTACGAGCTGCTGGCGGCCGACGCGGCGCTCGTCGTCGCGCTCGGCGTCGGCATGGACGCCGAGCCCGCGCCCGGCGTGCGCGGCGCGAGCCTGGCCACCAACGACCCGCTGCTGCACGAGTGGAGCGTCGTCGTCATCGGCCCCCACTTCTCCGCGGCGCTCGTCGCGGTCGACCTGGGGGACACCGGGCCGGACTCCCAGCGG
Organism: uncultured Solirubrobacteraceae bacterium; assembly: GCA_963740765.1. Taxonomy (GTDB): domain Bacteria; phylum Actinomycetota; class Thermoleophilia; order Solirubrobacterales; family Solirubrobacteraceae; genus DATLGB01. Next base: position 187,495 of record CAVUFN010000001.1, read on the forward strand.
CGCTTCGACTTCGCACTGACGTACGACCGCACGGTCGTCGCGGCCGCCGCGCAGATCCTGCTCGAGCGGGTCGCGCCGGTGGACCGCCCGGCCCGGCCGGGCCGCGCCCCGAGCTTCGTCGCCGACCTCGCGGCCGGCGGGGCGCCCGTGGTCGCCGAGCCGCCCGCGCTCCGCCCCGCCGCTTCCTGAGCCGGGGGGTGGCAAACTCCGGGGCATGACGTTCGAGCTCGAGCCGGCCGTGCCCGCCGACGCCGCCGCGGTGGCCGAGCTCGTCCAGGCAGTGGAGGCGGCGCTGTACGGACACACCACGTTCGCCGTGGGCGACCTCGAGGACGAGTGGAGCGAACTCGACCCCGCCGACGACGTGCGCCTGGTCCGCGACGGCGATCGCGTCGTCGGCTACTCGCTCGTCCGCGAGCGGGGCGAAGGGTGGGAGGTCGAGGGTGTCGTCCACCCGGACGCCTGCGGGCGCGGCATCGGGCGGTTGCTCGCCACCCGCCTCGAGGCCGCGGCCGCGGAGGGCGGCGCGCGCACGGTTCACAACAGCATCATCGAGATCGACCTCCCGGCCCGCGCCCTGCTCGAATCGCTCGGCTACACCGCCGTGCGCGTCTTCCGCGAGATGCGGATCGCGCTCGACGCGCCGCCGGCGGCCCCCGATTGGCCGGACGGCCTGACGGCCGGCGCGTTCGACCGCGAGCGGGATGCGGTCGCGTTCCATGCCGCCCACCAGGAGGCCTTCCGCGACCACTGGGACTACACCCCGCGCGACTTCGCGGCCTGGACCAAGAGCTTCCTCGACACGGAGCGCTTCGTCCCCGCGCTGTGGTGCGTCGTCCGCGACGGCGACGAGATCGCCGCCGGCACGATCAGCACGCCCGACACCTACGGCGGCGGCTTCGTCCACGCCGTCTTCACCCGCCGCCCCTGGCGCCGCCGCGGCCTCGGCGCCGCCCTGCTGCACGACGCCTTCCGGCGCTTGTACGACCACGGCGAGCGCGAGGTCGGCCTCGGGGTCGACGCCGCCAGCGCCACGGGGGCCTTCCGGCTCTACGAGCGCGCGGGGATGACGCCCGCACTCGGCTGGACGGTCTACGAGAAGCGTCTCTGAGCGCCGGCGTAACGCCCGGGGGCGCAAGCTCGTCTACCGGCACATGGACTGCTCGGACCTCAGCGCACTCTTCATCAACTGCACCCTGAAGCGATCACCGGAGGTGTCGCATACCCAGGGCCTCGCCGATCACGCCATCGGCATCATGCGGGCGCAGGGCGCCGGCGTGGAGACGATCCGCGCGATCGACCACGACATCGCCACCGGCGTCTGGCCGGACATGACCGAGCACGGCTGGGCGGTCGACGAGTGGCCGGCGATCCACGAGAAGGTGATGGCCGCCGACATCCTCGTGCTGCTCTCGCCGATCTGGCTGGGCGAGAAGTCGTCGGTCTGCACCAAGGTGATCGAGCGCCTGTACGGCAACTCGCACCTGCTCAACGAGCACGGCCAGTACGCGTACTACGGACGGGTCGGCGGGTGCATCATCACCGGCAACGAGGACGGCGCGAAGCACTGCTCGATGAACATCCTCTACTCGCTCCAGCACCTCGGCTACTCGATCCCCCCGCAGGCCGACTCCGCCTGGCTCGGCGAGGCCGGGCCCGGGCCGAGCTACCTCGACGAGGGATCGGGTGGCCCCGAGAACGACTTCACGGCGCGCAACACGGCGTTCATGACCTGGAACCTCCTCCACCTCGCCCGCATGCTCAAGGACGCCGGCGGCTTCCCGGTCGGTGGCAACTCGCGCACCGAGTGGGACGCCGGCTGCCGCTTCGACTACGACAACCCGGAGTACCGGACATGAGCGGCACTACCGGCTCAGCGCGCCGGGGCTTCGAGGATCTGCTTGAGCAGGCGCAGGTCCTTCGCATTGGCGCGCTTCATCGCGGCTGACAGCGCCGGGGCGGCGACCTTGCCGAATCCGCTCGGCGCGCCGGCGTTGCGAAGCGTCATTCCCGTCCCGCCGGCCGTGTCCCGCCAGGTGTACGTGGTCTGCATCGGGAAGGGCCCCTCCGCGGTCCGCATCACGAAGCGCTCCCCGGGGGCGTGCTCGATCACCTCGTACGTGTAGACCAGCTCGCGCCCGAGGAACCGCGCGACGAAGGTGATCTGCGAGCCGATGGCGAGCGGCGGCTCCGTGTGCCAGTCGACGCGCTCGATGTTCCGGTACCACCGCGTCGCGTTGTCGGGATCGCACGCGAAGGCGGCCACTTCCAGCCGCGGGCGCGCGATCTCGATGTCGGTGACGACGTCGACGGCCACGCGCCCGAACCTACCGATCAGCCCCAGCGCCGGACGCCCTCGGTGGCGTCCTAAGCGGCGATGTCGAGCACGATCTCGCGGACGCCGTTCGAGAGGACGTCGCGCTCCCAGCGCCCGGGCGCATGGGCGAGGAGGCGCAGCACCGCGCCGTTCTCACCGGCGATCAGGGCCGAGAAGCGATGGATCCCGACGGCGCCGGCGGCCTCGACGAGGTCCTGCATCAGGCGGGTGCCCAGGCCGTGTCCCTGCCACGAATCAGCGACGACGATCGCCCACTCGGCGCTGTCGGGGTCCTCCGCCGAGCGCACCGCCCGCGCCACCGCCACCAGCCGGGATGCGACCGGATCCATGGCCACGAGTGCGATGTGATTGACCCCGTCGACCTCGGTCAGGTAGCGCAGCTCGGAGGCGCTGAACCGTGGCCGCGCGGCGAGGAAGCGTCTCCGGACGGTCTCGAGCGACAGCCGTCGGAGGCCTTCCTGCAGCCGCCATTTGTCGTCGGGTCCGATCGGCCGGACCACGACCTGACGACCGTCGGCGAGCCGGTGAGTGAGCATGGTCGTTGCAAAGTACAACTGGCAGCCCCGGCGCAGTGTGCGCTCGCTCCACCCAGCGATCGCCGACGCGATCCGCCGCGGCCTCGTCGAGCCAGATGGGGACCGGCCCCTATAGGCGGGACCGGATTCCGGCCCGATGATGGCCGGGTGAGTTCCGCTCACGGCGGTGCCGGGCGGCGCGGAGGATGTCCGCCGCCCGGCGTGAGCCGCCTGATCTCGGGGGCTCGGGCTTCCGGTTCCGCCAGAGCGGGGAGGCCAGGGGTATGACCGCGCACCCGGACTCGCCGCCCTACGACCATCTCGGCGCTGCGCTCGCGACGGACTACTTCTTCGTCCGCGAGCAGTTCACGGAGGAGCAGTGGGAGCAGTTCATCGCGACACGGCGGTTCGTCGACGAGGAGGTCCTGCCCGTCATCAACGGCTACTGGGAGGCCGCCGAGTTGCCGTGGCCGCTGCTGCGCCGGCTGGCCGAGCTCGGTCTCTACGGCGAGGACATCGAGGGCTACGGGTGTCCGGGCATGAGCCCGCTGGCCCGTGGTCTGGTCAACATGGAGCTGCACCGCGGCGACGGCAGCGTCGGGACCTTCCTCGGGGTGCAGTCGGGGCTGGCCATGAAGTCGATCGCGATGCACGGCTCCGAGGCGCAGAAGGAGCGCTGGCTGCCGGACATGGCGCAGCTCGAGAAGGTCGGGGCCTTCGCCCTCACCGAGCCCGACCACGGCTCCGACTCGATCGCGCTGGAGACCACGGCGCGCCGGGACGGCGACGGCTGGGTCCTCAACGGCGCCAAGCGGTGGATCGGCAACGCCTCGATCGCCGACGTGACCGTCCTCTGGGCCCGCTCCGAGGACGACGGCGAGGTCAAGGGCTTCCTGGTCGAGGGCGATGCGGATGGTTTCGAGGCGACGACCATGGAGGGCAAGGGCGCTTCGCGGGCCATCTGGCAGGCAGACATCTCGTTGGAGGATGTGCGCGTGGGCGAGGACAGCCGGCTGCCCGGCGCCGAGACCTTCAAGGACACCGGCCGCGTCCTGGTCAGCACCCGCAGCTCGTGCGCCTGGTCGGCCCTCGGTCACGCCGTCGCCGCCTACGACATCGCGCTCACCTACGCCAAGGAGCGCGAGCAGTTCGGCAAGCCGCTGTGCAGCTTCCAGCTCATCCAGGACCGCCTGGTCAAGATGCTCGCCGAAGTCACCGGCATGCAGCTCTACTGCATGCAGCTCGCCCGGCTCGAGGAGGCCGGCAAGCTCTCGGACACCGTCGCCGCCCTCGCCAAGCTCAACAACACCCGCAAGGCCCGCTGGGTCGTCTCCGAGGCGCGCGACCTGCTCGGCGGCAACGGCGTCCTGCTCGACAACCACGTGATCCGCCACATGGGCGACATCGAGGTCATCCACACCTACGAGGGCACCGAGTCGATCCAGACCCTGATCGTCGGCCGCGACATCACCGGCGTCAGCGCGTTCGCCTGAACCGCGAACCAGGAAACAGCGCGACATCCATGCGCTCGGCGATCGAACCCACCGAAACTCTGAATATGTCCGACTTCGGGTGGGTTCGGCGCCGGCGGGCCGGGCTGTCCGGTCAGCCGATCTGCTCGGCCGTGCCCATGTAGTAGTCGTTGCGGTCCAGCGCGTGGCCATTGGCGCGAAGGCAGAGGCCCAGGGTGAAGGTCCCGGTCGGCCACAGGGCCGACGCCGACCCCGACACGGTGACCTGCTCGCCCTCCGTGACGTCCTGGGTGAGGTAGGTGGCCATACGGTCCATCGTGCCGTCCGCGTTCTCGCGGCAGGGCGCGAAGTCCACCCGGGTCTGCACGGTCGGGTCGTTCGATCCGGTCGTCCCCACGACTGCGGAGGCGGTGACGAGGATGACCTTCGAGCCGTTGGCGGTGACGGCCGGGCCGCCGCCGACGAACGTCCAGACGCCGGGCTGCAACGCCGGGACGGGGTTGCCGAACGTGAAGACCTGCACCTTCGAGCCGTCGGCGCCGGCGGGCCCGGTGGGTCCGGCCGCGCCGGTCGCGCCCTTGGCTCCCGTCGAGCCCTTCGCGCCGGTCGGCCCCGTCGCACCCGCGGGCCCGATCGGACCCAGCGGCCCCGTCGCTCCCTTGGCGCCCTTCGCGCCCGTCGGCCCCCTGGCACCCGCGGGCCCAGTCGGTCCCGTCTGGTTGAAGGTCAGCCTGGCCTCGGTGCTCGTGCACAGCGCGGATGCGTCGACAACGCGCATCGCGCCACCCGACGTCTTGTAACAGGCGGTGATCGTGCCATCCGAAGATGGGATCGCCGCCCAGGCGATGCCGAGTCCGGCCAGCACCACAACCACGCTGAGGAGCACTGCGGGCCGCGCGACGCGGCCAGGGCGAATGCGTTTCATCCTTGTCTTTGCCTTTCCGAGCTTGGGAGAGACGACTCTCTCGTTCCCGGTGCATCCAGTCAAGTCCGCCGGTCGATCCGTCCGGGCAACTCCTTCTGCGTTGCCTGAAAGCAGCAGCCGCGGAGCAAGGTCGCCACCTCCGCAGCCGGCCCTTGGGGGACGACCATTGGGGCTCCTGGTCGAGCCACGAGCCATCGTGGCTCCGAATGGGGTGTACCCGCAGCATTCTCCACCCGACCGGTAGGGATCCCGAAAACGACGAAAGCCCCGCCGGAGCAGGGCTTTCGCGAGGAGCGGCTGAAGAGACTCGAACTCTCGACCTTCTGCATGGCAAGCAGACGCTCTAGCCAACTGAGCTACAGCCGCACGAGTCGGCGAGTATAGCCGCGTGATGGACGTGTGCGAGGCCGGACCGGGGGAGGTGGGGACGCCGGCGGAGGTGCTGGCGGCGGCCTTCGCGGACGACCCGTCTGGAACTGGATGGTGCGCTCGGGGCGAGCCGGCGGGAGGTGGCACTGCCCGCCGGGACCGTCTTCACTTGGACGATCTGGGGGAGGTGGGGGTTCGCGGGCAGCCCGCCAATGGCGCTGATGCGCGGAGATCCTGCGTAGCATCACGACGATGACCCGGGTCCTCCTGGCGGCGCTGGCGGCCGCGCTCCTGTTCGCGGCCACGGCCCAAGCGTTCGACCCCGCGTACGAGGCGGCGAACTACGACAAGATCAACGAGCGGGCGAACACGGACTACACGCCCGAGTTCAGGGCCGCGCTTGCCGCGCAGAGCGCCGAGAACCAGGTGACGGCGGCGTCGATCGTCGCCGGCGACGGGGCGGCGACCCACCAGTACGGGCGCGACTTCAGCGGCAACCTGTGCGCGAACGCCGGCGACGGCTGCGCGGGCGACATCCGGCTCTACGACTGGGGCGAGAAGGGCTACGGCGTCGTCCAGCCCGTCCTGTTCACGGCCCGCAACGGCTCGACGCTCTCCGGCCACGTCTGGATGACCGCGAGAGGGCCCGCGAAGCGACCCGGTGTCGTCATCACCAACGGCTCGGTCCAGGCGCCCGAGACCCTCTACTGGTACGCGGCGCAGACGCTCGCGCAGGCCGGCTACGTCGTGCTGACGTGGGACCCGCAGGGCCAGGGCTACAGCGACACCTACGGCGAGGGGGCCGACCGCGACGACGGCGTCCCCAGCCAGACCGGGCGCCCGTTCTACGACGGGACGGAGGACGCGCTGGACTTCTTCTTCTCGACGCCCGGCAGCCCGTACACCCCGCGCAACAGCTGCACCAGCAACACGTCGCACGCCGACAAGCAGGCCGCGCGCGTCAAAGACGGCCGGTCGTCGGCCTTCAACCCGTTCCACTCGAGCATCGACACCGAGCACGTCGGCATCGCCGGCCACAGCCTCGGCGCGGCGGCGGTGTCCTACGTCGGCCAGCTCGACCCGCGGGTGAAGGCGATCGTCGCCTACGACAACCTCCAGGACGTCAGCAGCACGGAGGGCAGCTCGTTCGGCGGGCAGCGCATCGAGTGCGCGTCGGGGTCCTCGCCCCGGCCCGAGACGCTCGAGATCACCAAACCCGCCCTGGGCATGTCGGCCGACTACGGCCTGACGCCGACGCCGTACACCGAGGACCCGGATCCCAACGAGAAGGTCGGCGCATCCGACAAGGCCAGTGACGCGGGGGTCGACACGGGCGAGCTGATCATCCGCGGCGGCACGCACTACGAGTTCTCCTACATCCCCAACCCGGGCTTCGGGGCGACGCGCCGCGGGATCGATCTCGTGGCCTGGTACACGCTCGCCTGGATGGACAAGGAGCTCAAGAACGACCCGACGGCGGACGCGCGGCTGATGACCAACCGCTGGCAGGACGACGCGCTCGAGCGCGAGGTCGACGGCCAGACGCCGCCCGACGGCAACCTCTTCTCCACCTACATCCCGAGCCGCATCGACATCGCGCACGGGGGCGGGCGCTTCGTCTGCGAGGACCTGCGCACGGGCTGCGCGGGCATGGCCGCCGACGGTCTGCCGCCGGACTACTCGTTCCTCGCCGCCACCCAGATCAAGGACACCGCGCCGGGCGGGTCCACCAAGCCCGCCGGCTCGACGAACACGCCACCCGCGGCGAGCGGGCCGCAGGCCGTCTCCGCCGTGACGCAGGCCGGCGGCTGCACGCCGCGCTCGAGGATCACCAGGATCAAGCGCCGCAAGCGGGTGCTGCGGATCCGCGGCACGGCCTCGAAGCCGGCTGCCTGCCCGGACGCCGTCACGCGCGTGACGCTCGTCTTCAAGAAGGGCAGGAGGATCCGGCGCGTGAAGGCCAGGGGGACGACGACGTTCCGCGCCCGCGTGCGCGTCAAGCCGGGCCGCTACCGGGTCGCGTCCCGGGCCCGTACGCAGAGCGGCGTCGAGGGCGCCAAGCGCGGCAAGCGGGTGCGGGTGCGCAGGGAACCGAGCTGTCCTGAGCGTCGGTGCGGCACGCGCTGAGCGCCGCAATTCCTCTGCCCTGAAACGCTCCGTGCAGGCCGGGCGGCCGCCAGCGGGCATGCTCGCCCGCCGATGCGTCCTCGCACCGTCTCCATTCCGCTGCTCGCGCTCGTGCTCGCCACGGCGGGGACGGCGGCCGCCGACACGCAGTCCGCGCTCGACCAGGCCACCAGCGGCGCCGAGCGGCTGCGGTCCCAGATCGAGCGCGACAGCCAGGGGATCCAGCGCTACGAGCCGCGCCTCGCAGACCTGCGCGAGCGCCTCGGCGGGCTCGAATCAAGCCTCACGGTCCAGCAGGACCAGCTCTCGCGCGTGCAGAGCGAGCTGAGAACGGCCCGGTCCCGGCTCGTGCGCCTGCGCGTCGAGCTCAAGCAGGACCGCGCCGCGCTGGCGAGTCAGCTGGTCGCCCAGTACAAGGACCCGTCGCCGAATCTGATCAACGTCGTGATGAGCGCGCGCGGCTTCAAGGACCTGCTGGAGACGACGCGGTCGCTGTCGAACGTCGCTCGCCAGAACGCCGAGGTCACCCAGCGTGTCGGCGCGGCGCGCGTCGCGGTGGCCAAGCGCGAGCAGGAGCTCGCCGGCGTCGAGCGCCGCCAGGCGACCCAGACCGCCGCCGTCCTGTCCGAGCGCGACCAGGTCGCCGCCATCCAGCAGTCGCTGCTCCAGCGCCAGTCCAGGTTCGTGCGGTCCAAGGCGTCGGCGAAGGCGCGCCTGGCCTCGCTGGAGAAGACGCGTCGGCGTCTCGAGCAGCGGCTCACCGAGCTGCAGGCGCGGGCCGCCGGCTACGACGGCCCGGTCCCGAACCTCACCGGCGGCTACGAGGCGCACGCCGGCGCCTACGGCTTCTTCCCGGCCACCGGGACGAACTACTCGGTCGGAGACGAGCCGACCCTGGCCGGCAAGCTCGACGTCCTCGGCCGCACGCTGCACCTGCACCTGATCGGGCTGAGCGGCTATCGCACCCCGCAGCACTCCGTCGAGGTCGGCGGCTTCCCCAACGATCCGCACACGCGCGGCGAGGCCTCCGACACGCCCGGGGTCGAGGGCGTGCCGGAGGCGACGCTGAACCGCTTCGGCCTCACGCGGCCCTTCGGCGGGGCCGCGGAGGCCGATCACATCCAGCTGGTCGGCTCGATCTAGTTCAGCGCCAGCGAGAACGGCTGGTCGGCCGCCTCGGCGCCGCCGGTGGCGACGGGACGGAACGTGTCGACCTCGATCTGCGTCGACGCCGGGCAGGACGGCGGGTCATGCAGCGTGGCGGCGACGGTCGCGCCGGCCGCAGCGCCCGCGGCGTCGACGGTGGCGACGACGTTGTTGAGCGGATCGCGCAGCCCCGAGAGGCAGTAGACGCCGGTCGCGGCGTGGTTGACCTGCAGCCCGGACAGGTTGAACGCGCTGCCGGCCCGGACCCCGCCGTCGCCGGTGAAGCTGCCGTACGCGAGGGCGGTGCCGCGCGCACCGGACGCGCCGGTGGGGCCGGTCGGCCCGGCCGGGCCCGTCGGGCCGGACTTCGCGGCCAGTGCCCGCTGCACGGTGACGCTCAGCTTGGATGGGCTCACGGCGCCGGCGCGGAGCTTGCTCCGGCTCACGGCGTGCGTCTTGATCTTGCTCACGCTGACCGCCCGTGGCGCCAGCTTGGACCTCGTGACGGAGTGCGTCGCGAGCGTGACGGCGGCGTAGCTGGTGCCGCCCAGGGCGACGACGAGAGCGGTCAGCGCCACGGCCATGGAGGGCGTCGGGCGCAGACGGCGGAATCGATTTGTCATACCCCTCGCAACCCGGCTCGCGCCCGTCCGGAGCGGGACCGGTCAGGCGTCCAACACTGCTCAGGCGAGCACGAAGCCCTCGGGCGCGGTCACCTGCACCGGTCGCCCGACGGGATCGTCTCCACCGACCAGTTCGGCCAGGACCGCGGCGTCGTGCGACTTGACGACCGCGCGGCGGCCGTCTGCGAGCCGCGTCGACACGATGCCCATGCCCGGCGAGCCGTCGCGCTCGTACAGGGCGGTGAAGGACTCGACGATGGCGTCGCCCGAGTAGCCCTCGGCGACCGCGACGGCGGGCAGCGCGTCGACGCCGTCCTGCACGTCGTAGGTGCGGTAGGGCGACGGCGGCTCCGTGCAGGACCAGGCACCGAGCGCGTGCTTGGTGACGTACCAGCCGAGCGCGGTCGTCAGGCCGACCGCGCCGGGCTCCGCGCGCAAGCGGTCGGCCATCGCGGCGATCGCGTGCGTCGGGTAGTTGTTGCCCGGCCCGCCGGCGAACGTCAGCCCGCCGGTGACCGTCAGGGGACGGTCGAGCCCCAGGCCCAGCTCGCGCGCGGCGATCTGGACGGCGGACGGGAAGCACGAGTACAGGTCGACATGGGCGAAGTCCGGAGCGTCGCAGTGCGCGCGCAGCGCCTCGCCGGCCAGCCGGATCGCCGGCGAGCGGTGCAGCTCGGCGCGCGTCGTCACGTGGAAGTGGTCGTGGCCGCGCGCGCCCGCCCACGGGAACACCCAGCGGTCGCGGGGGACACCGGCCGCGGACGCCGCCCCCGCCGAGCACAGGATCAGCGCCGCGCCCATGTCGACCCCGATGTGCGAGTTGTGCAGCTTCAGGTAGGGATCGGAGACCTTGCGGTTGGACGGCGACTCGGTCGCGATGTCCTCCGCCGACGGCGCCGAGCGCGTCCAAGCGAACTCGTTGTCCGCCGCCACCGCCGCGAACGACGCCCACAGCGCGCTGATGTGGGCGAGGTGGTCGGAGCGCGAGCGGCCGGCGTCGGTCCGGACGGCGTGCTCGATCAGCGGGTAGAAGAAGATCGGCGCGATCAGCCCGGCCGCATGCTCCGCAGCGCTGGCGCCGTCGGACGGCGCGTCGGAGGACAGCGTCCGGTCCGCCGCGCGGCCCTCCAGCGGCCACGGCGGCGCCTCGCCCGCCTTGATCGCCGCGCTGAACGCGGTCATCGCCTCGGCGCCGGTCACCACGGCGACGTCCAGCGACCCGGCTGCGATCGCGTCGCACAGCTCGCAGACCAGCGCCTGCGGGCCGTTGCCGCCGAGGCCGCTGCGCCACAGGGTCGGAGCGCCGATGTCGGGCGTGGCGCCCGGCTGGGACATCGCGTCCACCACTGCGAGCACGTCCACGCGCTCCACCAGCCCGGGCACGCCGGCGTCCGCGGCCGCCGCCCGCGCGGCCGAGGTCATGAGCTGGGCGGGGGAGGGGGGCGTGCCGTCGTGGACCACGATCTGGCCGGCGCCGACGAGAACGGGCGTGCGGGGGTCGATCACCCGCGGCAGCCTACGGACGCGTGGCGCAGGATCGCCGCCGCCTCCGCGGCTCCCGGCAGCGCTGCCGGCGGCCGCGCCGGGCGCTCCAGCAGAGCGCCGAGAGCGGCGCCGAGCGAGTCGAGATCGTCCGGGTGGAGCATCGCGACGCGGTCCTCCGCGGCCAGCCGGCGCGCCCGGTTGAGCTGCTCCTCGCGCGGGAACGCCCGCGGGACCAGCAGCGCCGGGGTGCCGCTGGCCAGGATCTCCGCGACCGTGCAATACCCGGCCATGGCGACCACGGCGCGCGCACCGGCCAGCAGGGCAGGCATGTCGGGGCGGGAGGCGAAGACCCGCACGTCGCGTCCCTCCGCCCGCGCGCGCAGCCGCGCGATCTCGCGCTCGTCCATCAGCGGCCCGGTCACGAACACGGCGGGCAGCGGCAGATCGCAGGCGAGCAGCGCCTCGAACAGCTCGACCCCGTCGACCCCGCCGCCCGCGGTCGCCAGCAGGTACCCCTCGCCGAGATCGGGACTCGGACCCGCGGCGGGCGGCGCGCCGATGACGCCGGTGACGTGCACGGGCACGCCCGCCTCCTCCAGCGCGGCGATGCGCACGTCGTCGGCGGCCGGCCGGCCGTAGACGAGGGCGAGGTCGTAGTGCGCGGCGACGTCCTTGGCCAGCGCGGGCGTCCACGTCCCCCGCAGGCGCTCCGGCGCGTCGTCGACCTCCCACATGCCCAGCGCCGTGACGCAGTCGCCGCGCTCGCGCAGGTGCTCGAGCGTCGGCCGCAGGTCGTCCTCCCGGCCCAGCGGCTTGTAGTCGACGAACACGACGTCGGGACGCATGCCGGTGACCGCGGCCAGGGACAGCTCCCGCCGCAGCGCGGCGACGTCCGCCGGCGGCACGGCCAGGCCCGCCGCCGGGCGGCGGTCGGTCGCGCTCCAGCTCGAGTCCGCCCCGACGGGCGCGGTCGGCAGCTTGAGGATGTCCACCCGCTCCGGGATCCGCAGGCCGGCGAAGCCCGGCGAGCCCGTGACCACGAGGGCGGTGGAGCCGTCGTCGGCGAGCGCCTCGGCGAGGGCGAGCGCCAGCCCGATGTGTCCCATCCCGAGCATTTCGTTGCAGAACAGGACGGACCGCACGCGCGGCCGAAGGTACCATCGCGGCGGTGGCTCCGCCGCCGCTCGTGCTCGTGTCCGGCAAGGACGTCCTCGACGGCATCGGCGGTCACGAGACCTACGTGCGCGCGCACGCCGAGGCCGCGGTCGGGCTGGGGTACGAGCCGCACGTCTTCTGCGTCGGCCGGCGCGCCGCGGTCACACCGGCTCCGTTCGGCGTCGTCCATCATGTGGCCCCGGCCGTCCCCGTGGCCGCGCAGATCCCGCTGCTGGCGCGCGCGGTCACCCGCGCGGTGCCGGAGCCGGTCGCCGTGCACGGCTTCGCGATCTGGTCGGCCGCCGCCGTCCTCGCCGCGCGCCGGCTCGGGTGCCCGTCCGTGGCCAGCGCGTACGGGACGCGGGCGTACGAGGTCGGCGCGATGCGGGTGCGTGCCCATCACGGCCTGGCGCAGCGGGTCCGCCACCGGGCCTGGCTGCGCTGGATCCACGCCGTCGACGACCCCATCGAGGGCTGGGGCTACCGGAGCGCCGACTCCGTGCTCGTCAACTACGCGTCGGTCGCGCGCATCCTCGACGACGCGTACGGGGTGCGCCCGTCCGTGGTGCCCTACGCGACCCAGGCCGGCACCGGCGACGATGGGCCGACGCCGGCGGTTACCGGTCTCGCCGATCGCGGCGCGCCACTCGTCCTCGCCGTCTCCCGCCACGACCCGCGCAAGGGGCTCGACGTCCTGCTCTTCGCGCTCGCGCGGCTCGCCGCCGCGGGGGTCGCGGTGCGGGCGTGCCTGATCGGCTCGGGCCGGCTGCTGGGCGCGCACCGTCGCCTCGCCGCGGACCTGGGGCTCGGTGACCGGGTCGCGCTGCCCGGCCACATACCCGACATCGGCCCCTACCTGCGGGCCGCGGACGTCTTCGTCCTGCCGTCACTGGCCGAGGCGAGCGGGTCCGTCTCCGTCATCGAGGCGCTGCGGGCGCGGACCGCGGTCGTCGCCAGCGCGTGCGACGGCATGCCCGAGGACCTCACGGACGGCCACGACGCGTGCCTCGTCGCCCCCGGCGACGAGGCGGCGCTGGCGGAGGCGATCGGCGCGCTCGTCGGCGACCGCGGGCTCCGGGCCCGGATCGCCACGGCGGGCCGCGCCACCTACGAGCGCCGCTTCTCGCCCGAGGTGTTCGCGGCCGCGCTCGCCGACGTCTACTAGAAGCGGTCGTGCGTGGTCGGACCCGTGAAGGTCTGCCACTTCACCCGGTAGACCCGGCCCTTGCGCCGCTTGGTGCGCTTGGTCCAGTAGCCGCGGCGGTTGGTCTTCACCGTGGCGAGGTCCTTCCAGCGCTTGCGGCGGTCGCGGTACTGCACCGTGACCTGGGAGTTGGCGCCGCCCTCGGGCCGGACGAGGCCCCAGAGCTTGCCCTTCTTGACGACCAGCGGCAGCCGGTAGCCGGCGAGGGCCGGCTTGGCCTTGCCCTTCGACGTCCGCAGCCCGGACTCGAAGCCGCCGTACCTGTCGGCACCCCGGCGGGGCAGGTCGTCGCGCATGAGGTACTGCGAGAAGGCCGCGACGCGCCGGTTGTCGTAGGCGATCTTCTCCGAGATCGAGCGGTACTCCGCCTGGCGGCCGAGGCTGACGCCGTAGGACCGGTCCGGCTTGGACTGGATGCCGAACTCCGTCAGGTAGAGCTTCATCCGGCGGTGGTGCGAGTAGCGGTCGAGCGCCCGGGTCAGGCGGCGCAGCACGCCGATCGTCACGTCGGCCTTCTTGGGCTTGTAGAACGGCCCGGCCTTCTTCGTGTACGGGTGGTGGGCGTAGCCGTCGACCTTGAGCTTGCGGCCCTTGAAGAACAGGCGCGCGAACGTGATGGGAGCGACGATGCGGCTGTTGCCGGCCGGGGAGGTCTCTCCGGCGAGCACCTTGTCGGACCCGTTGCCGGTCGCCCCGAGACCCTGCAGCGCGGCTTGGTAGAGCGCGCGGTAGAGCAGCGGCGAGTACGGCTTGTGCTTGCGGAACTGCGGGTTGAGGAACTGCGGCTGGTTGGGCTCGTTCCAGATCGTCCAGGTGTCGACCTGCTCGCCGTAGCGCGAGCCGACCGCCTCCACGAAGCGCTCGAACGCGTTGCGGTCCGGGCGGTAGTTGTGGCCGCGCTTGCCCTTCGTCGCCCAGCGCGGGGCCGAGCCGGTGATGGTCGGGATGATCTCGATGCCGCGCTCACCCGCCTGGGTGAAGATGGCGTCGTACTTGGAGAAGTCGTAGCCGGCCGAGTTGGAGTCCTTCTCGGCGAGGTCGGACGGCTTCTTACGCGCGTTGGGCTTGCGCAGCACCGCGTTCCACTGGACGAGCACGCGCGTGTGCGTGACCCCGAGCGACTTGATCTCGTCGAGGGTCTGGATGCGCAGGGCGTCGTCGTAACCGAGGACCTCGCGGGGCGCCTCGAAGATCGGGAACTGGGAGCTGCGGGCGTGGGCGGCGTTCGGCGCGGCGGCGCAGGTCAGCGCGGCCGCGCCCGCCGCGAGCAGCGGGATCGGTCGTCTTTGCATTGGTGGTTAAGACCCCGCAGCCGCGATGATGTTGCGCTCCCTGCCCAGATCCGTCCGCAGCGGTCGTCTGGGCGTACGTGCTCCGTCGCGGGATACTGAGCGTCATGCGCACGCTGCTCGCCACCGCCGTCATCGCCGCCGTCGCCGCCACAGGCCCGGCCGAGGCGAAGACCGTCCACTACAAGAACTTCGTCTCGCCCTCGAAGCTGATCAGCTGCATCTCCGTCAAGTACGGCGGCAGGGGGATCGAGTGCACCGCCCGCTACATGCCGCGGATCGGCGAGCTCGACCCCTACTACGGGCTCGAGCCGCGCGGCAAGGCCGTCGTCGGCGAGCGCGGCGATTACCCCGGGTACGGGAACGCCAAGCGGCGCACGCTGCACTACGGCGACACGTACAAGCGCCACGGGATCCGCTGCACGATGCGCGAGTCCGGCCTCACCTGTCGCAACCGCTCGGATCACGGGTTCCACATCGCCAAGGACGACCTCCGGCGGTTCTGACCGGGAGCTGGGCCGATCGCCAGCTGAGTCAGGAGTCGATCGGGGCGGGGCGGCCGATGTGGAAGCCCTGGACCTGGTCGGCCCCCATGTGGCGCAGCAGGTCGAGCGTGCCCTGGTCCTCCACGCCCTCGGCGATGGCAAGCAACCCGAACTGCTCGGCGATCCCGATGATGCTCTGGACGACGCGCCGGTCGGCGACCGAGCGGGTCATCTGCGAGACGAAGCTCAGGTCGATCTTCAGGAAGCGCAGCGGCAGTGTCCGCAGGTAGGTGAAGGATCCGAAGCCGGTGCCGAAGTCGTCGAGCGACAGCCCGCAGCCGAACTCCGTGATGCTGCGGCCGAACCGCTCCGCGCCGTCGAAGTGCTCGGGATCAGCGGTCTCGGTGATCTCGAAGACGAGGTTGCGGGCCGCTGAGGGGGACGAGGCGAGCAGCCCGACGATCTCGGCGCGCGCGTCGGCGTCGCGGAGCGTCACCGCCGACAGGTTGACCTCCAGCCGTCGCTGCGCGCCGAGCGCGAGCGCCTGACGCACCACCCACAGGTCGACGAGTTGGATCAGGCCGAAGCGCTCCGCCTCCGGTAGGAACGAGCACGGCGGGAGCAGCTCCGCCGGCTCCGCCTCGGACCGCATGCGCACGAGCAACTCGCTGGTGACCCGCTCGCGGGTGACGAGGTCCAGGATCGGCTGAGCGTGGAGCACCAGGCGCCCGTCCGCGATCGCCGAGGTGATCCGGTCGTGCCACTCGGCTCGCTCCCGGCGCTCGCTTTCGCGCTCCCGGCGCTCGGTGACGTCCGTCCCGATCGTGCACACCTCGGCCGGGTGACCGTCCGCGTCGGGGAGCGGGAACGTCACCGTCGCGAACGTCCGCTCCTCGTCGCCGTCGAGCAGGATCGTCTCGTCGAAGACGGGGCGATCCTCGGTGACCGCCGTGCGGTCGTTGGCACGGACCTGCTCCGCGACGTCCGGCGCGAACAGGTCGGTGCAGAGGAGGCCGACCAGCTCGTCGGCCTCCCTACCGAGCAACCGCCCGCTCTCGGCGTTGGCCATCTGGTAGCGGCCGTCGAGGTCCTTGACCGCGATGACGGACGGGCTGTTGTCGAGAATCGCGCGCATGCGCCGCTCGCTCATGCCCAGCGCGCGCTCGGCCTGCACCCGATCCGTCACGTCGGAGCAGACCCCCACCACCGCGGCGGCGGCGCCGTCCTCGCTCGCGATGACCTGGCCCTGCGAGAGCAGCACCCGTTCCGAGCCGTCCGGCCACAGGATGCGCTCCTCGAACGCGAACGCGTCGAGCGCCTCGATCGCCCGCGTGATCTCGGCCCAGACCCGCTCGCGGTCATCAGGGTGCAGCCGCGCCACGAAGTCGTCGACCGTTCCCCCGAAATCGCCGGGCTCGAGCCCGTAGATGCGCTGCAGGTGATCCGACCACAGCACGTCGCCGTTGGCGATGTCCCACTTCCAGGCGCCGAAGCGCGCGATGCGCTCGGCCTCGGACATGCGGTCGGCGTACTCGCGCAGTTCGTTCTCCGCGTGCCGGATGCTCGTGATGTCCCGGAACAGGACGACCAGATTGCGGTCGGCCGGGTGGGCGCGGACCTCGAACAGGCGCCCGAGTGGCTCGTAGTACTCGCTCGTGACCACGGGGATCCGCTCCGCGCGGGCGCGCTGGTAGGCCTCGTACGACGGCCCGCCGACCGCCTCGGGGAAGGCCGTCCAGGCGTGCTGGCCGAGCAGCCCCGCCGGCTCGTGGCCGAGCATCCGCGCGGCGGGCTCGTTGACGTATCTGAACCGCCAGTCCGCGTCGAAGACGAGCAGGCCGTCCGTGAGCTGGTCGAGCAGCCCCAGCAGCGTCTCCGGCTCGAGCGCACCCCACAGCCCGCCCGCCACGGCCTGGTGCGCTCTGGTGCGCATTGACCCAATGTCCGTGGTTGCCGCCACTTTGTCAAGTCCGGGGCGCCTTCACCGGACGAGTTGTCAGGTCGCGGCGCGCCAGGGCTCGGTGCGAGGCATGCTGGTCGGCGATGGACGTCCCGCGCGGCTTCGACCCGACGCTCATCCTCGCGC
This sequence comes from uncultured Solirubrobacteraceae bacterium, assembly GCA_963740765.1. Classification (GTDB taxonomy): domain Bacteria; phylum Actinomycetota; class Thermoleophilia; order Solirubrobacterales; family Solirubrobacteraceae; genus DATLGB01. Next base: position 204,714 of record CAVUFN010000001.1, read on the forward strand.
TGAACCTGGCGGGGACCTTCGTGTTCGGGCTCAGCGGTGGCCTCGCGGCGGTGCGCGCCCGGCTGGACCTCTTCGGCGTCCTCGTGCTGGCCGGCGTCGTGGCGATGGCGGGCGGCATCATCCGCGATCTCCTGATCGGCGTCCCCCCGGCCACCTTCCGGGATTGGAAGTACCTCCTGGCGGTCGGTGCCGCCGGCCTGGTGTGCTACTTCGCGCTGCCCGAGCTCGAGCGCATGCGACGCAGCATCCTGACGTTCGACGCCATCGGCCTCGGGCTCTTCTGCGTCACGGGGGCGACGAAGGCGCTCGACTTCGGGCTCGGCCCGGCCCAGGCGATCCTGCTCGGCGCGGTCACCGGCATCGGCGGCGGCATCCTGCGCGACGTCCTCCTGCGCGAGGTGCCGACGGTCCTGCGGCACGAGCTCTACGCCGTCCCGGCGCTGGTGGGAGCCGCGATCCTCGTGGTGGCTCAGGAGGCCGGCAGTTCCAGCCCGGTGTTCCCGGCGCTGGGGGCGGCCGTGTGCGTCGGCGTGCGGATGGTGGGCCTGAGGTACGGCGTCAACGTCCCGATCGCCCCCAGCGAGCGACGCGGGGAGGACTGAGCTCCCCGCAGCGGCCCGATCACGCGAGGGCCTTGGTGAGGAACTCGATCTGGTCGCCGACGATGCCGTCGAAGTGCGGGTCGAGATAGGGCTCGAAGTGGCTGCAGTCGTAGGTGCGGATCGCCACTCCGGGGATCCGCTCGGCAGCCTTCATCGCCACCTTCACCGGTGTGACGTCGTCCTCGGTGGCGACCTGCACGAGCGTCGGCGCCGTGATCTTGCCGGCGGTGCGGCCCGGCGAGTAGAAGGGGAGCCGCAGTCCGATCCGCGCGGCGACCTCGTTCTCGCGCTGGAACTTCTCGGCGTGCTCGCCGACCATGCGCACGACGAGCGCATAGGCGCCGGGCGAGGTCATCATCGCCAGCTCCCCGGGCTCTCCGACCGCAGCGACCCGGTACGGCGGCCGGCCCGCCAGCGCGCCGAGCTGATCGCGGAGGGCAGCCAGGACGAGCCGGAGCGTCTGCGGGAACGGCGCCGAGAACGCGGACGCAGGGCCGCTGACGTGCGGCACCTGCGCGATCACCGCCGCCAGGTCATGGTCCTCGGCGGCGAGCTCCAGCACGTGACCGCCTCCGAACGACGACCCCCACGCCACCACGCGAGCACCGTCGACGCCGGAGAGCGACCGCGCGTACGCAACCGCCGCCCGCCAGTCCTGGTGCTGCATCGCGATGTCGAGGACGCGACGCGGCTCGCCGTCGCTGTCGCCCCACCCGCGGTAATCGAAGACCAGCGCCGCGAAGCCGGCTTCGGCGAAGCGCTCCGCGTAGGCATCCAGGCGCATCTCCCGCGTCGCCCCGAAGCCATGGCCCATCACCACGATCGCGGGATCCGCGACGCCCTGCGGCCGGTACAGCCACGCTGCACATGCGGTGCCGTGGGAATCGAACGTCGCGTCCTCACGCGTGTAGGTGCCCATCAGGTCGGCTCTCCTCGTCGTTGTAGAACGCTATTCAAGGATTGAAGGGTAGCGGCTCTTGAACGTCGCCCAAGAGCAGCTACCATCAGACGGCATGCCGGCGACCAAACCCCGCCAGGAACGCGAGGAGAAGCGCGTCGAGCTGATCGCCGCCGCGCGGCGCCTGTTCATCGAGGCTGGCTACGACGCGACCTCGATGGCCACGCTCGCCCGGGCGGCGGGCGTCGCGCCCAACACGATCTACTGGTACTTCGACGACAAGGACGACGTCCTCATCGCCGTCCTCGACGCCGTTCTCGCCGACGCCCTCGCCGGCTACGGCACCATCGCGGCACAACCGCTCGCCGACCAACTCATCTGGACCGTCGACGCGCTTCAGCAGATGCACCGCTTGGTCACGACCGTGCACGCGCGCATCGGTCGCTCCGCCGCACTCGACACATGGCATACCGACTTCCACGCCGCAACCGAGGGACTCCTGCGTGCCCAGCTCCTCCAGCGGATCCCGGAGGCGACCATCGACGCTGAGGTCAAGATCGCTGTCTTCACCATCGAGGGCCTGCTGACCCACCGGATCGAGCCGTCGCAGCAGCGCGCGATCTGCGAGCAGCTCGCCGCGCGCTGGGCGTGACTCGCCGGCCAGTTCGACGGTGTGGAGCCCTGGTACCGATCACCTCTCACTCGCCGAGCAGGACGAGCTTTCCGTGGGCGAGCTCACCGAGGCGCTGGGCCAGTCGCAGCCACGCGTGTCGAATCATCTCGCCTGCCTGCGGTGGTGCGGCTTCGTGGCGACCCGCCGCGAGCACCGATCCGTCTTTTATCGGGTCACCGACGAGCGGGTGTTGGCCCTGGTCGCGCTCGGGCGGGCGCTGCTCGCCGACAATGCCGAGCACGTCGCCTGCTGTAGGTCGCTGACGTCGAAGGAGCATGCGCCATGAAGGTCGAGATCCTGTACTTCGACGGCTGCCCGTCGTTCGAGGCGCTCCTCCCGAGGCTGTGCGACCTCGTCGCCGAGCACGGCGGCGATCCCGACGCGATCGCGCTCCGACCCGTCGAGACGCTCGAGGCTGCCGAGGCAGCTCGCTTTCTCGGTTCACCGAGCGTGCGGGTTGACGGGCGCGACGTCGACCCGGCGGCCGCGCCGCGCGAGGACTTCGGCCTGAAGTGCCGGGTCTACCGCTCTGCGGAGGAGGGGCGGGCGCCGCTGCCGCCCGAGTCCTGGATCCGAGCTGCGCTGACCGCGAGCGCGGACGCTGCGAAGCCGTGAGCCACGCGCCGATCCTGTTTCCGCAGCTGCGCCAATTGCTCGAGAACGGCGAGACTCAGCTCGTCGAGTTGCTCCCGCCTGCGGAATACGACGAGATGCACTTGCCGGCGGCGGTCAGCATCCCCCTGAAGACGCTCGACGAGCGTTCGACCCAGGCGCTTGACCGGTCGCGGGCGGTGGTCGTCTACTGCTGGGACGGCCTCTGAGACATGAGTCCACGAGCCGCGTGCCGGCTCGCCACCCTCGGCTTCCGACATGTCTATGACTATGCGCCCGGCAAAGTCGATTGGATGGCCCGCGGCCTGCCGCTCGAGGGTGACAAGGCCCGCGAGCCGCGCGTCATCGATCTCGCGCGGCATGACGTCGTCACGTGCCGGCTCGACTCAACGGTGGGGGATGTTCGCGAGCGGGTGGCTGCCTCCCCGTTCGGATTCGGGTTCGTGACGTCGGCGGACGGGGGTCCTGCTGGGCCGACCTCACCACCGCCGACCTCAGCGACCCCGAAGGCAGGCTGCTCGGCATCGTCACGCGCGGGGATCTCCAAGCCACGACCGACACCGCACGAGCGTCTTGAGGATGGACCGGTCAGGGTCGCTCACGCGCATCTCCGCCGAGGGTCCCGGCGAGTCGCCACGAATCGCTCCGCCCGACGTCCGTGGGCGCGGAGGTCGAAATTCGTGGCCGCGTAGGCGGTGCCGCTGAAGAGCCAAGGCGCGGACCGGAGTCGAACCGGTGTACACGGCTTTGCAGGCCGCTGCGTAGCCACTCCGCCACCGCGCCGGGGACGTGCCAGAGCCAAACTAGTTGGTCCGAGCTGGCCTCAGAAGTCTGAGGTTGGCGGTGCGGAGCGATCCCCGCCGCTGTGATGCGTTGTCCAGGTGGAGCGGGATCGCAGACCGTGGATGCTCGCGGCCCATCGGATCAGTCGAAGAATCGCCTGTACGGCGTGTCGAAGAAGCGCTCGCGCAGTTCGTCGAAGTTTGCGACCGTCTCCCGCAGCGGTCGCGCTTCCTGCCGGTTGAGGACGGTGCGCTGAGCCGGAACCGGTGCGACGCCGAGCAGCTTCCACACGGGATCGAGCGGCCGGGGCGCGCCGTTGAGGTCCTCGTAGGTGAGCTCGACGCGCTCGAGGTGCGCACAGCGGCCCCGCAGATCGGCGAAGAAGCCGTCGACCTTCGCGAAGTACGACGCGCAGCGGTCGGGAGGCAGCCGCACCGGGTGCGCAGCCTCGGCGTCTCCCACGGGGTCTTGCCAACGTCCGGTCTGCTCCACCTGGGCCAGGGAGCGCAGTGATTCGAGGAGGTTCCCGCGGCGCAGCAGGATCACCCGAATCCCTCGCCGGCGCAACGTCGCGTCGAGCAGCCCTGCGCCGCGCTCGTCCTGGACATGCTCCCGCAGCAGCTTGAAGCCGGCAAGCGGGGCTCCCTCCGGCTTCACGATGGTGGCGTCCAGGGCGAGCGAGAGCAGACGCTCGCCCGACAACCGCTCTCGCTCCGCCGGCCAGTTCGGGTCATGCGGGTTCAGGGGCTCTCCGTTGCAGGCGATCGACCGGTGCTGGTTGAGGAGCTCGACCAGCAGCCACGACCCCGAGCGGGCGGCTGAGATGATCACGAAGGGCGGCATCGGTGCATGATCGCGCGCGTCGCGGCAGCGCCGGACGCTTTCCATTGCGGCTGCGTATTTACGCATGGATCGGGCCGATTGGGGGGTGCTATCTTCCGCTTCCCCAGGTCGGTTAGCTCAGCTGGGAGAGCGCCTGCTCGACAAGCAGGAGGTCACTGGTTCGAGCCCAGTACCGACCATCCAACGACGCAGCTGCCCGGCGCGACGGGCGACGCTCGCGGAACGGACCTCGCTGGGTGACGCCGTCAGGGCTGAACTTTGAACTGCACCGCCGCGACCTTGGTGGTCGGGCCGGCGACGTAGCCGACGGCGGCAGCGCCGATGGTGGGACCTGAACTCGGGGTGAAGGCGGTGGAGATGACGCTTGCGACCCAGCCTGAGCCGGCCGCGGCGCTGCGGGCGTCGTTGACCTGGACCTGACCCAGGGGGCCGCTGATGACGCCGCCGGAAACCGTGTTGGTGATGCTGCCGAGGCTGCCCGCACTTCCGGGAACGGTGATCGACAGCGCGCCTCCCGTCACGGTCGCGGTCGTCGGGGCCGCCACGGCCTGGCCGGGACCACCGAGCGTGAACAGGACGGCGATGACGGCGACGGGCGCCCGCCGCATACGGTTGGTTTTCGTGGTGCTCCGATCTCCGCGCAGGCGCGGAATCAGATGGGTCAGCACCGACGCGGTCCTCGAAGGAGCCCAGGAGAGGCTGACGGCGGAACCTTCCGCGTTTCGGGGCGGCAGGTAGAGCACGCCGAGTGCGGTTCCTATGAGTGCCCGGCGCCAGTTCGCCGAGCGTCAGGCAGAGGACTACAGGGGCGCGTCTCGCTCGCTCCGCGAAACGCTCTCGTCGGCGACGGACAGCGCCGCGCGACGGAGCGATTCCCCCACCGCGCGTCCCGGAGTCCCGGCGCGAGCGTCGATGACGTCGGCGGCGATGCGGAGGTCGTGCGCCAGTCGATCGAGCGGGAAGTCGCGGCTGCCGAGCACGCCGGCGAGCCAGGACACCTGTTCCTCGAGGCTCGTCACGCCCTGGACATCGCCGATGGCCCACGAGAGCAGCCACTGATTGTCGTGGCGGCACCAGTCCGCACCAGCGCTCCCGTAGCGGTCGTGCTCGTCCCGGTAGTGCCCCTGATAGCGGTCGCAGATCTCGCGGGCGAGAACGGCCAGATCCAACTCGCGGTCGCCGAGGTGCGCCACCGCGGGCGGGGGTGTGCCGCCCGGGGGCCGGAGGCTCACTCGGCCACCACGTCGTAGCCGTGGAGGTGCTCGAGGCGCTTCAGCACGATGTCCCCTTTGAGCCCGGGATCGATGCGCGCGTGGGAGGCCTTGTGCTCGGAGCTCCGCATGTAGGCGGTGAACGCGGGCCGGTCCCGCCACCGGCTGACCATGAGGATCTCGCCCGCGTCGCGATCGGACTGCCAGACCTGGAGGTCGATGAATCCGTCGGCGCGATCGGCCAGGTGGAGGCGATCCCGAAACGCGGCGATCAACTCGGGGGCTCGTCCGGGTGGGATCTCGAGACGGGACATCGACACGTACATGTCAGCGGGCGGCCTCGGCCGGGGCCGGCGCAGGGTCCGACGTCGCTGCCGACGCGACACGGTTCCGGCCGCCGCGCTTGGCCCGGTAGAGCGCGTCATCCGCCGTGAGCAGCGCGCCGCGGGTATCCGCCGTGAGAGGAGAAGCGCCGATGCTGACGGTGACGGGCACGTCGGGAAAAGACGACACCGCCCTCCGGATCCGATCCGCGATCCTGCGCGCCTCGTCCGCTCCCGCCTTGGGAAGCAGCACGGCGAACTCGTCTCCTCCAACGCGAGCCGCGAAGTCGTCGCCGCGGATCGTCTGGGTGATCGCCGCTCCGATGGACCGGAGCAGCCGGTCCCCCTCGGCATGGCCTCGCGTGTCGTTGACCGCCTTGAAATCGTCGACATCGATCATCAGGAGGCTGCCCGCCACTCCGTTCATCTGCCGTTGCGACTGTTCGAAGAGCCGATCGTCGAAGGCTCGCCGGTTCCCGAGGTCGGTGACCGGGTCGCGGAGCGCGAGGTCCTTGAACGCACCGGCGTTGCGGACGTAATCGCGGGCCTGCTCGGAGGTGGCCTCGGAAACCGCGGCGAGGCGGGCTGCGGCGTCGTCGGATACGAAGTTGTCTTCTCGACCCGCCGCGGACGGGCGATGGGTGGCGCGAAGCAGCTCCACGACCCTCGGAGCGGGTTGGCTGGGTTGGCGCAGGAGGCGTTCGACGGTGAGCACCACCTCCATGCTGCTGTCCACCAGCGGATAGCCGGCCTCGACCAGACCGGGTGGGACCGCTCCTCCGCCGAGCATGATCCGCGCCGACGGGCACACTTCGCAGATTGCGTGGATCGAGTCCGCGAGGACGCCGACGCCGACGCTCACGCCGAAGCCGAGGCCGCAGACGGCGGGCTGGTGCTTGGCCGCAAACCGACTCAGGGCCTCCACCGGGACATCCCCGCCCAGGTAGAGCACGTCGAATCCGGCGCCCTCGAGGACATCGGCGATCATGCGCAGCCCGACGGTGTGATGCTGGCCCTCGACCGCGGCCAGCAGGATCCGCTCACGCGACCGGGCCCGAGCGACGCTCAGCCGCTCGAAGAGCTTCACCATCACGCTCTGGCTGATCGCGGTCGCGAGGTGCTCATCGGCCACCGTCGCGGCGTCCGCCGCCCACAACTCGCCGATCCGGACCAGCGCCGGCGCGATCACGAGCGACTGCACCGCCGCGCCGGACAGGCCCGCAGCGAGCGCGTCGTCGACCGCCCGGCCCGCTGCCGCTGGGTCGCCGACGCGCAGCGCGTCGCCGTATAGCCGCGCATGGGCGCGTTCCCTGGAGGCGGCGCCATGGGCGGTCATGCGCTCCGGTCCTGAGCGGGCATGCGGCGGCCGCCGCCCTGCCGGTGGAGGACGTCCAGCAGCGGTCCCTGGACCTGGTCGACCCCCAGGTCCTCCAGAAGGTCGAGCAACGCCACGTCGCCGACCCCGGTCGCGGCCGTGCACACGCCGAGACCCTGGGCGAACTGCACCATCGCGCGCACGACCTCCACGGCAGGCGACCCCGGCGCCAGTCCCTCGACGCAGCCCGCTTCGAGCTTGATGCAGTCGACAGGGTGACGCTTGAAGAACCCCAGGTCGGCCTCCGCCGGACCGAAGTGATCGACGGTGATGCGACAGCCCAGGCCGCGCAGCCGGTCTACGAGGATGGAAGCGCCCGCCGCGTTCGCCGTGAGGCTGAGCACCGGCAGCGCGAACGTCAGGAGCGCCGTGTCGACACGCGCGTCGACGATCATCTGCTCGAACCGGCGGCTGAGGTCTGGATCGGCGAGCGATTCCGCCGAGACACCCATCTCGATCGCCTGACCCGCACGAGCCAGGGGGAGCGCTCGGCGGAGCGTCAGGTCTTCGAGCTCGGTCGAGAGCCCGAGATCCCGCACTGTCGCGCGGTAATCGGACGGCGGAACGGTCTGTCCGGCGCCGGCGGGCAGGTCGAGGGTCAGCTCATGCTTGATGGTCGTCCGGGTGCGGGCGTCGACGATGGGCCGTCTCCGCTCGACGAAGGCATCCTCGTCGAGCGCTGTGCGGATGAGCTCGAGCTGCGTCGCGGCGTCGGGGGATTCGATGTTCAATCGCGCCGGACGACCGATCAGGAACCCTTGGGCGTAGTCGACGCCGAGGTCGCGCAGCAGCTCCAGCGTCTCCTGGTACTCGACGCCCTCGGCGATGGTCTGCAGGCCGAAGTCGCGCGCAAGGCCGACGATGGCATGGATCACGTGCTGGTCGGCGTCGCTCGTGAGGGCGTCGCGGATGAACTCCTTCTCGATCTTCAGGAAGTCCATGGGCAGATGCTTGAGGTAGTGAAAGCCACCGAAGCCGCTGCCGAAGTCGTCGAGCGCGAAACGGCACCCGAGTTGGCGCAGCCGCGCGGCCAGCGTGGCGGCGACGTCGGTCGCCTCGACCAGGGCGGTCTCGGTGATCTCGAACACGAGTCGCGACGGGTCGGCGCCGGTGCGCTTGAGTTCGCGCGCGATGTCCGTGATCAGGTCGGGGTCGCCGATCGAGGCGGCCGAAAGATTGACCTCCACATTGATGCCGGCGGCGGCGAACTCGGCGCCCTTGGCGATCACCCAGCGGTCTATGTCGCGGATCGCGCCGTGCTTCTCCGCGGCCGGCAGGAAGGCACCCGGCGCGATCAGCGTGCCGTCGGTCCCGCGCATGCGGATGAGCAGCTCGCGCTGGACCGTCTCGCCCGTGGCGAGGTCGATGATCGGCTGCGCGTGCAGCTCGAACCGGTCGTCCTCGAACGCACGGCGGATCTCGCCGATCCACGAGATCTCCCCGAGCTGGTCGCTCAGCAGGGTTTCCTTGACCCTGCTCGCGGTGATGTCGACCATCTGCGCGAACAGCACATCGACGCCGCTGTGGACGTCGCGGACCGGCGTGACGTTCAGCGACGCCCAGACCTCCGATCCGTCGAGCCGCAGGTACCGCTTCTCCGTCACGTAGCTCACCCGCCTCGAGCCGAAGCGCTGCTGGGCCGCCTCGTCGTCGGCGATGTCGTCGAGGTGGCCGAGATCGACGAGCGACAGCTCCAGCAACACCTCCCGTGCTTGTCCCACCAACCGGCAGAACGCGTCGTTGACACGGAGATACCGAAGCGTCTTCGGATCAACCAGCGTCATCCCGATCGGGGCGTGGTCGAAGCCCTGACGGAAGCGCTCCTCAGAGCGTCGGAGTTCCTGCTCGCGCCGCACCGCGAGCGCGCGCTCCTCCTCGTGGTCGCTGATCACCCTTGCGACGGAGTAGAACGTGCCGTCGGGTCGGGCGCGCACACTCCACAGGAACCACCGGAACGACCCGTCCTGGGTCTGGAACGTCTCGACGACCTCCGGCGCGGATTCGCCAGCCGCCGCAAGGGCGAGGGCATTGGCCAGCGTGTACCCGCCGTTCTCGCCCAGCATGAACTCGATGACCGGCCGACCGATGAGCTCCTGAGGGGTCCAGCCGAGTGTCTGCTCCCACGCGCCGCTGACCTTCAGGAAGCGGCCATCGGGGGAGAAGATCGCGAGCAGGTCGAGCGAGATCGCCCAGAAGTCGGCCATCTCCGACTCGGCCTCGGCGGCGCGCCCATCCGATCGGTCGCGCGCAACGGCCGCCGTCAGGACGTTGGCCACCGACTCGACGAACCCCTCATCGTCCTTGCCGAACACGGACGGCTTTCTGCTGCAGGCCACCAGCGATCCGAACGCGTCGGCGCCCGATCCCACCGGTGCGGCAACCAGGCTGAGCATGCCCGCGGCCAAGAGGCCGTCCGCGGCCAGGTGCCTGTCCGACGACAGGTCACGGCTCAAGAGCGTCTGGCCGGCGCCGCGAAGGGCGGCCAGGTCGGTCTCACGCCCCAACGGCGGCGCTTCGCCGGCGCTTGCGCGCACCGCGAAGCCGCCACCCTCGCGGTACTCCAGCACAAGGGCGAAGTCCGCTCCCAGTTCGTCGCGCAGCGATCGCGCGGCCTGCTCGAGCACGACGTCGACCGGGATGACGCGGACTGCCAGCTTCCCGAGGGCGCTGACCGCGGCCTGCTGCCGCACGCGGCTCGCGACACGCTCGCGCGCTCGGATCCGCTCCGTCATGTCCTGGGCGACGGAGATCGCGCCGATGAGGTCGCCGGCCTTCGTTCGCAGCGGAGCGAAGTGCAACCAGTAGTCACGAAGTCCGTCGACCGATTCCCAGTCGATCGTGCTCGGCGCGCCCGCCAGCGCGGCGGTCCAGTGCTCGCCGAGACGATCCCACGCACGAGCTGGAATCACGTCGCGCACTCCACGCCCGACCAAGAGCGTCACGTCGTACCCGTGTCTGGCGTACACGTCGCCTTCCATCAGCACGATGCGCAGATCCCGGTCGAGCACGATCACGGCGGTGTCGGGCATCAGGCCCAGAATCGTCTGGGCCAGCCTCGGCGCATCGTCGAGCCCGTTGAACTCGCTGAGGGCCATCAGCGGCATGGGCACTGTCCACGGACTGCGTCGAGGTCACTCACGATCGGCTCCGGCCTCGTGACGCAGGCGGTGCGCTTCCGCGTCGGCGCGGTCGAGGTCGGCCTGCGCTCGATGCAAGGTGGCGGCGGCCCGGTCGCGGGCGGCGCTCGCTCGCTGATAGGCGTCTCGCTGGAGCTTGGGAGCGGTCTGAGGAGCGGGCTGTTGCGACTTCGGATTGTTGTGGGCCTCGCGCAGGTCGTCCATCGCTCCCTGCTGAGCGTCCCGGCCGGCCTGCGAGCCGTCCAGCGCCTCCTGCTGCGCGTCCTGTGTCGCCTGGGCCCGGTCCACCCTCGATTGCCGGTCGTCCAACACGCGCGCGGCACTCGAGTCGGCGGTTGTCGTTTCGTCCCGATCGGTATCGAGCTGGGACTGATCCGCGTCGACCCGGGCCTGGGCTCGATCGCCGAGCAGTTGCTCCCGGTTCCCGAGGGCCTGCTCGAGATCGGCCAGACTCTGCTCCTGGCGCAACTTCCGTTCCGGACTCGCCCCGTCAGCTTCATCGAAGGTCATGCGTCCCCCGTGCGGCGCTCAGGGCCACGTACCCGGTGCGGGCAGCGCGATCGGCGCCGATCGGAGCCGCGTACCTCCGAGACCTCGCCACTGAGCAGCTGTCCAACCGGCATGGCCGTCACTGAGGCCCCCTGGTCTGGCAACCGCACGGCACACGGCCACCTTCTATGTGGGACGCGGTCCTGCGCCGTACGAGCTCGCGTCCTCGACGGGCAGTCATCAATCAGGCTCGTCGACCCAAGAGTGTAGCGTCATCACGCCAGAATCCGGCGGCTTACGGTCAGGACGGCGACTGTCGTCCGCGAGGCGCCTGCGTTCGATGACCATGGTGCTCGGGCGGTCGTGAGGTGCGGCGACCACTTGCGACAGAACGGGCTCCCACGAATCGTTGTCTGGTCGTAGGTGGGAACCGGGCAGGGTTCGCGTGACAAGGACCGCACCCCGGATGCGGCGCGCCCATCTCGCAGCGAATTAGCCTCAAGGGAGCCGTGTCGACCTCAGTTCAAGCCTTCAGCGTGCGCCGACTCCGGGTCGTGGTTGCCGCGGGCATCGCTGCCGCGCTTGCGTTCAGCGCTCCCGCGCTCGCCGGCGACCCCGCGACGAGCATCAAGATCAACGAGATCAAGTCCGCCGGATCGACTGACTTCGTCGAGCTGATCAACGTCGCCGACACTGCGACCGACGCGGGCGGGATGGTCGTCAAGAGCGCCTCAGACGGGTCCGGGGTCACGGTTCCCGCGGGGACGACCATGGCGGCCGGGGGGTTCCGCGTCGTCGAGCTCGGGACCAGCCTGGGCGCGATCGACTCGGCGCGGCTCTTCCTGCCCAGCGGCACGACGCCGATCGACAGCCACAGCTGGACGGCGCATGCCTCCACCTCGCTCGGCCGCTGCCCCGACGGGACAGGGCCGATCACGACGACGATCTCGGTGACGAAGGGCGCGGCGAACGACTGCGCGTCACCGTGGCCGGGGGGGACGGCGGTTCAGCCGGTGGATCAGCCCAACATGCTCAAGGGGGACGTCAGCGGCCTGGCCTACGAGGGCTCGGGTTCCGCCGAGCCAGGTGTGATCTGGGCCGTCAAGAGCCAGGGCGCCCGGCTGGACCGGCTGGTCTGGGACGGGACCCAATGGATGCGCACCCCGAGCAACGGTTGGTCGGCCGGCAAGACGATGCGCTATCCGGACGGCACCGGGACACCCGACACGGAGGCGGCCACGCTGACGGACGCGGGCGCGGTCGGCGGCGTCTTCGTGTCGAGCGAGCGGGACGAGCGGGACACCGCCACGGAGGCCGTCAGCCGACCGTCGGTGCTGCGCTACGACGTGACGGGCGACGACACGACGCTCACCGCGACGCGCGAGTGGAACCTGACCCCGGACCTCCCGGTGGTCAATCCCAACAAGGGGATCGAAGCGGTGGCCTGGATCCCCGACTCGTACCTCGTGGCGTCGGGCTTTCACAACGACGCCACCGGACTCCCGTACGACCCCGCGACGTACGCCGATCACGGCAGCGGGCTGTTCGTCGTCGGCCTCGAGGCGCGGCCGGAGGTCTACGTCTACGCCTTCGAGCAGACCGGACACACCTACGACTACCGGCGCGTCGCGACCTTCCAGAGCGGGATGCGGACCTTCGTCGACATGCACTGGGAGGCGCAGGCCCAGCGGCTGTGGCTCAACTGCGACGACGTCTGCGCCGGACGGACCGCCACCTTCCAGGTGGAGACCGCGCCGGGCCCGGATCAGGGCCACTTCGTCGTCAGGGCCAACTACGAGCGCCCGTCGGGCATGCCCAACCTGAACAACAAGGGCTTCACGATCGCGGCCGGGAGCGAGTGCGTGAACGGCGTCAAGCCGGTCTACTGGGCCGACGGGGCCTACACCGACGGCCATGTGCTGCGCGCCGGCACGCTGACGTGTGACCTGACTCCGGAACCGTCGCCGTCGCCGAGCCCGGAGCCATCGCCCAGTCCGAGTCCGGAGCCGTCGCCGTCGCCGAGTCCCGAGCCGACACCCTCGCCGAGTCCTGAGCCGACGCCGAGCCCGTCGCCCACCCCTGAGCCATCGCCGTCGCCGAGCCCGGAGCCGTCCCCGAGCCCGTCGCCTTCGCCTTCTCCCAGCCCGGAGCCGTCGCCCTCGCCGAGCCCGTCGCCGTCGCCGAGCCCGTCGCCGTCGCCGAGCCCAGAGCCGTCGCCCAGTCCGAGCCCGGAGCCCTCGCCCTCGCCGAGCCCGGAGCCCTCGCCCAGTCCGAGCCCGGAGCCTGAGCCGTCTCCGTCACCGAGTCCCGAGCCGTCGCCGTCGCCCAGCCCGGAGCCGTCAGCGACACCGTCGCCGAGTCCGGACCCGTCGCCGTCGCCCAGCCCTGCCCCGTCCTCGTCGCCCAGCCCCGGCCCGACCCCGACCGCCGCCCCCGATCCCGCCGCCGACAGCGTCACCGCCGTCGCGGTCGCTGCGACGGTGATCAACGCAACCGTGGGTCCCGGCGTCGGGGCAGCGGGCACGCCGACCGGTTCGGTCACCTTCACGGTGGACGGCGAGGTCGTCGGCACCGTGCCGCTTGCGTTCGGCTGGGCGAGCCTGGGCTACCACGTTCCGGCCGGAGCGGCCCGGACCGTCGTGGCGACCTACTCGGGCGACAGCGCGTTCAACGGGTCGTCGGCGAGCGTCGTGCGCCGCGATCCCGTCATCACGGCTTCGATGCTCGCCGCACGCGGCCCGTCGGCAGCGGGGTGGTACCGGGTGCCGATCACGGTCACCTTCGCCTGCACGGCCGTCTTCTCGCCCGTGAGCTGCCCGGCGCCCGTCACCCTGGACACGTCCGGCGCCGCCCAGTCCGTCGTCGGCGTGGCCACCGCCGCCGACGGCGGGGCCGCCCTCGCCTCCCTGAGCCCGCTCGACATCGACCTCGTGGCACCGACCGTCAGGGTCGCCGGCGTCAAGCGCGGCAAGGTCTACCGGCGCCGGGCCCCGCGGCCCAGGTGCAAGGCGGCCGACAAGCTCTCCGGCGTCGCCTGGTGCAGGCTCCGCGTCAAGAAGCGCAGGCGCGGCGCACGGCAGGTCGTCGTCACGGCGACCGACAAGGCGGGCAACGTCGCGAAGGCGCGCGTGCGCTATCGCCTCCGGTAACCCCGCAACGTCCCGACGTAGGCTTCGTTGAGGCGATCACCGTGACCATGCCGTTCGCATCGAAGTCGGTCGTGCTTGCCGGCGTGGTCGCGTTGCTCGCGCCGGGCATCGCACGCGCCGAGGTCACCCTCGCCGAGGGGACGCCGGAGGTCGGGCGCGTGCATCTCGTCGCGTCCGCGAGCGCTCCGGGCGTGCGCATCGTGGAGGACGTCGACGGCGCGGACATCGCACTCGCGGACGGGGCGGAGGCACGCACGGACTGGACGTGCGAGAGCACGCGCACGTTCGCGGCCATCGCGGGGGAGGAGCGCAGCGCGCCGCTGACGGTCACGACGCCCTCCTGCGAGGACCGGATCCGGGTCAGGTCCCGTCCGAACGTCGGCCTCCACGAGGACCTGCGGATCTCGGTCGTGGACCGCTGGGCGCTCGGGGACCTTCCGGCTGCCGTCTGCGCCGTGCGCCCGGACCAGAGCCGGACCTGCCACCAGGTCGCGCTGCCGCAGGACCAGAACGTCGCGCACACCGTGTTCGCCGCGTCCGCCGCGGGTCGGTGGCGCATCGAGGCGACCACGCCCGCCGGCGTCTTCACGCGGGCCGTGACGGTGGTGCGCAAGCACTACCCGGCCGGAGGCCCGACCGTCCTGTTCACAGGCGACTCGATGATGCTGGCGACCCGCCACGTCCTCCAGCACCGGCTCCCCGGCAACGCACGCACGATCGACGACATCTACGTCGGGTCGGGCATCACGCGGCCGTTCGTCATCGACTGGGCGACATTGCCGGCCCGGCAGGTCCGCGCCTATCACCCGGACGCGACCGTGATCTCGCTCGGGATGGGGGACGGGCGGGAGCTGACGACGCCGGCCGGGACCGTCGAGTGCTGCGGGACCGACTACGTCGCCGCCTACGCGCGCCACGCACGCGCGATCATGCGCGCCTACGCCCGCCACGGGGACGGTGCCGTGGTGTGGCTCAACGAGCCGTTCACCCGCGACCCGGCACGCTGGCCCGAGGAGGCCGCCGTCAACGCCGCGCTCGCGCTCGCGGCGCAGGGCCTCACGCGGGTCCGGCTGGTCGATCTCGCAACGACCTTCACGCCCGGCGGCGCCTACCGGAAGTACCTCGACCGCGACGGCGTGCGCGTGCGCGTCCGGACCAGCGACGGCATCCACCTCACGCGGGCCGGCGCGCGCATCGCCTCCCGGCTCGTGATGGCGCGGTTGCGCCGGCTGGGCGTCATCGGCCCTTCAGGACCACCCTGATCCGGCCCCTGCCGACCAGGCTGCCGGTGGCCGAGACGGTGCACAACGGCGCGCCGGCCATCGGGAGCTTCAAGCGGCGCGTGAACTTGCCGTACCCCGGCAGCGGAAGTCGTGTAGAACGTATGTTCGTGTCGATCAAGGGCTCCGCCTACGCAAACTTCCGGCGGGCTCTGCTCGGGGGCAACATGCACATCATCGAGGCGGCGGCGGCCGAGCTCGGCGTGATCGCGCTCGAGGACGCGCTGCGGATCCTCGTGGTGATGGGCCGGGCGAGCGACCCGCGCTATCCCCGGGCGGCGGCGAAGTGGGCGGCGCGGGTGACGGCAGAGCGGGGCCTGGACGTCGACGACAGCCGGCGGCTGCTGGCGCTGGTGGAGTGCCTGCCGGACGCGCCCGAAGCGCTCGAGCCCGTGCTCCGGCGGCTCTGCGCGAGCTAGCTTCACGCGCGCCGTGATCTTCCCGACCGTCGAGTTCGCCGTCTTCTTCCCACTGATCCTGGCGGCGAACTGGCTGCTGATGCCGCACCAGCGGATCTGGAAGCCGTTCATGCTGGTCGCCAGCTACGCCTTCTACGGCGCGGCGGGCGCGAAGTTCTGCCTGCTGCTGGCGGGCATCACGATCTGGAACCAGGTCGCGGCGAAGCTGATGCAGGCGCGACCGGAGCGCAAGAGGGCGATCGTCACCGTCGCGGTGATCGGCGATCTGGCCGTGCTCGGCGTCTTCAAGTACTACGGCTTCTTCGCGACGCAGATCAACGACGTGCTGAGCGACTTCGGGCTGGGCCTGAGCGCGCCGCTGGTCGCCCTGGCCATCCCGCTCGGCGTCTCGTTCTTCACCTTCCAGGCGATCTCGTACACGGTCGACGTCTACCGCGGCGAGATCGAGCCGGGCAGCTTCCTCGACGTCGCCCTCTACCTGGCCTTCTTCCCGCACGTGGTCGCCGGCCCGATCGTGCGCGCGAAGGAGTTCCTGCCCCAGCTGGCGAGCGCGCGCAGCCGCCACAACGTCCCCGTCGGCGCCGCGACGGGCCTGATCGCACTCGGCCTGATCAAGAAGGTGGCGATCGCGGACTACCTCGCGCGCGAGGTGGTCGATCCCGTCTTCGCCGTCCCGCAGGCCTATCACGCGCCCGACATCCTGCTGGCCAGCTACGCCTACGCCGCCCAGATCTTCTGCGACTTCAGCGGCTATACGGACATCGCGATCGGCATCGCGCTGCTGTGCGGCTTCGTCTTCCCGCAGAACTTCGACCGCCCCTATGCGAGCACCGGCTTCCAGATGTTCTGGCGCCGCTGGCACATGACGCTGAGCCGGTTCCTGCGCGACTTCCTCTACATCCCGCTGGGCGGCAACCGCAAGGGCAAGCTGCTCACCTACCGCAACCTGATGCTGACGATGGTCCTCGGCGGCCTCTGGCACGGAGCGGCGTGGACGTTCGTGCTGTGGGGCGCGCTGCACGGTGCGGGGCTCGCCGCCGAGCGAGCGCTGGGCGGACGGCTGAGGACGCCGGCGGTCGTCGGCTGGCTCGTCACCTTCCACCTGGTCGTGCTCGGCTGGATCCTGTTCCGCTCGCCGAGCCTCGGTCTGGCGGGCGACTTCCTGGGCCAGTTCACCGACTTCGGCGCTGCGACACTCTGGACCGTGCCCGCCGTCCTGGCCATCGCCGCCGTCGTCGGCCTGCAGCTCGTGCCGCGCGGCGCGATCGAGGCGGTGCGCCTGCGCATCGAGGCCGCCCCGCCGGTCGCGCTCGGCGCGGGGCTCGCGGTCGTCGTGATGTTCGTCGCCGCCACCGTCCCGTCCCAGGGCGTTCCGCCCTTCATCTACTTCCAGTTCTAAGTGGCCCAGCCCCCCGAGATCATCCCGCCCATCTCGCCGCAGACGCGCCGCCGCGGCGCGCGCGAGGCGCTCGTCGTCGTCGCCGTCGCCGCGATCGTGCTGGTGCTCGCCCAGGGGCCCTCGATCAAGCGGACGGGGGAGCGGATGGACCCCGGCGTGATCCGGTCCGTCGTCCTCGCCGTCGGCAAGCCCGCCGCGGCCATCGCCGGCGGCCTGCCCTTCGCCGACGCCGCCCACGACATCACCGCCGGCCTCTCGCCCGACGGGGACCTCACCAACACCGAGAACGGCTTCGCGGCCACGAAGGACCTCCAGGGCGTCGCGCCGGTCACGCCCGACGCGTTCGGCCCGGCCGACCTCGGTCCCGCGCAGGCACCCGCGCGCGGTCTGCGGACCCTGCTCGTCACCGGCGACTCGCTGTCCCAGCCGCTGGACTCCGTGCTCGCCCGGCGCCTGGCCGGCGGCCAGGCGACGCAGGTCGTCCGCGACCCGCACATCGGCACCGGCATCTCGAAGTCCGACCTCGTCGACTGGGGCCAGCTCTCGGTCCGCCAGGTCGGCCAGGACACGCCGGACGCGGTGGTCGTCTTCATCGGCGCCAACGAGGGCTTCCCGATCGACGGCATCGACTGCTGCGACGCCGAGTACGCGGCCGCCTACGCGACCCGCGCGCGGACGATGATGAACACGTATCGCCGGGACGGCGTGGCGCGCGTCTACTGGCTCACGCTGCCGCTGCCGCGCGACAAGGACCGCCAGGAGATCGCGCGCGTGGTCAACGCCTCCGTGCGCGCCGCCGCGTCCGCCTACCGGGCGCAGGTCCGGGTCGTCGACATGACCGCGCTGTTCACCCCCGGCGGCCGCTACCGCGACGACATGGAGGTCGACGGCAAGGAGACGCTGGTCCGCGAGGCGGACGGCATCCACCTCAACGAGGCCGGCTCAGAGCTGGCGGCAAGCGTCGTCCAGCGCGCGCTCGCGCAGGACTTCAAGGACGTGCCGCAGGACAATAGGTGTAAGTAGGCCGATGTGCCGCCGGTGACGCGCTTGCCGGCGCCGCGGGTGATCCGGCCGAGTTTCTTGACGTCGATGTGGATCAGCTCGCCGGGGCGCTCGCGTTCATAGCGCCGGGCGGGCTCCAGGCCGAGCCGTCCGAGCTTGCCCATCCCGATCCGCTTGAGCACCGCGCTGATCGTCGAGGCCGGCATGTCGAGCAGGTCCGCGAGCTCGGGGCGGTGAAGCGCAACCGCCGCAGCCCGGCGATCAGCAGAACCACGCGCTCGTCGGTGCGGTTGGGGACCCGATGCGGCGCCGACGATCTGTCAACCAGGCCCGCCTCACCCTCCGCGCGCCACCGTGCCAGCCACTTGTGCGCGGTGCGCTCGCTGACGCCGGCCGCCTCGGCGGCCGCCGCCAGCGACCACCCCGCGACCTCGATCCTGTCGATCAACAACTGCCGTCCCTCGACGCTGAGACGAGCATTAGCGTGCAACTTCATCCGGTTCTCCTTGATGCTGGGGCCTAGAGAACCACCAGCCTCTCAAGGAGACCCGGATGAACAACGTGCCTAGGAATACAACTAGGTGTTCTGCGAGTAGGTGAACTTGACGGTCTTGCCGCCGTTCTTGCAGGTCGTCTTGGAGACGTACTGCGTGGGGCTCGACGTGCGCTTCTCCGAGCACGAGTAGCCCTTGACCTTCTTGGTGCACCGGCCGGCCCGGCCGGGGCGGCACTTGTTGAACGCCTTGACGAGGCCCTTGGCCCGCTTGCACGAGGTCCCGGACGCGCTCAGCGACGTCACGTAGGTCGTCCCGAGGGTGCTCGGCTTGGACCCGCCCTTCTGGGCCGCCGACAGCCCGCAATGCTTGCTGGCGTGGGCGACGGGGCCGGCCGCGGAGGCGACCGGCGCGGCAGCGAGGACGAGCAGGCAGGGCACGAGCAGGCGTCGGAACATGGCGCCGAATGTAGGGCTCAGGAAGCTCTGAGCCGGCGCACACCGGTCTCGCAGCGGACGGTTGCAGGATGGCCGTCATGCCGCAGATCGACATCGTCCTCCCCGTCTTCAACGAGGCCAGGTCGATCCAAGCGAGCGTCTGGCGGCTGCACGACTTCCTGAGCTCGGACGCGATGCCGTGGCACTGGCGCATCGTCATCGCCGACAATGCGTCCACCGACCGGACGCCGGAGCTGGCGCGGCGGCTGGCGGCGCGTCTCGACGGGGTCGACTACCTGCGTCTGGAGGAGAAGGGCCGCGGCCGCGCGCTGCGCACGGCATGGACGGGGTCGCAGGCGCGCGTGGTCGCCTACATGGATGTCGACCTGTCGACGGACCTGCGCGCGCTGCTGCCGCTGGTCGCGCCGCTGGTGTCCGGGCACTCCGACGTCGCGATCGGGACGCGGCTCGCGCCCGGGTCGCGAGTCACGCGCGGCGCCAAGCGCGAGGTCATCTCACGCATCTACAACGTCACACTTCACACCGCGCTGCGGACCCGCTTCTCCGACGCCCAGTGCGGGTTCAAGGCGGTCCGCGCCGACGTCCTGAGGTCGCTGCTGGCCGGCGTGCGCGACGAGGAGTGGTTCTTCGACACGGAGCTGCTGGTGCTCGCCCAGCGCCGCGGGCTGCGCATCCACGAAGTCCCGGTGGACTGGGTGGACGATCCCGACTCGACGGTGCACATCGCCCGCACGGCGTGGCGGGACCTCAAGGGCGTCGCGCGCCTCCTCGCGGACAGCTCCGTGGCCCGCTTCGCCGGCGTGGGCGCGATCAGCACGCTCGCCTACGCGCTCCTCTTCCTGATCCTGCGGGGCTCCCTCGGCCCCGCGCTTGCCAACGGCCTCTCCCTGGCTGTCACCGCCGTCGGCAACACCGCGGCCAACCGGCGCCTCACCTTCCGCATCCGCGGCCGCGCCGGCCTGCTGCGCCAGCACGCGGCGGGCGCCATGGTCTTCATCCTCACCCTGGGGCTGACGACCGCGGCGCTCGGCGTGCTCCACGGACTGGACGCGACCCCGCCCCGGCCGGTCGAGCTGACCGTCCTGATCGTCGCGTCGCTGGTGGCGACCGTGACCCGCTTCGTCGCCCTGCGCTCCTGGGTCTTCGCCCGGCACGGCCGACGGACCGCCTCGGTAGCCTCGACGGCTTGAGCTCAGACCGTTCGTACGAGATCACCGCTGAGGCACTCGCCGCCCTGGAGGCCGAGCTCGCCGAGCTGGAGGGCGAAGGCCGCCGCGAGATGGCCGAGCGCATCAAGACGGCCCGCGCCTGGGGCGACCTCAAGGAGAACGCCGAGTACCACGACGCGAAGAACTCTCAGGCGCACCTGGAGACCAAGATCCTCCGCCTGCAGGACCGCCGCCGCAACGCGGTGGTCGTCGAGGCCACGCACGGGGACACCGTCGGCCTGGGCTCGAGCGTCGTCGTCGACGACGCCGGCCGCGAGCGCACCTACAGCATCACCTCGCCCACGGAGGCCGACGTCGCCTCCGGCAAGCTGAGCCTGGAGTCCCCGCTGGCCCAGTCCCTGCTCGGGGCCAAGGCGGGCGACGAGGTCGCCTTCGAGGCACCCAAGGGCACGCGCACCCTGCGCGTGCTCAGCGTGTCTTAGCGGTCCACTCGAGGATCAGCTCGGCCGTGCGGTCGGGCACGTCGAGCTGGGGGAGATGGCCGACGCCGTCGAGGACGACCCAATCGGCGTCCGGCAGCTCGGTCTTGAAGCGCTCGGCGGCGGTCGGCCAGGCGAGCACCTTGTCGGCGGTGCCCCAGACGATGCGGACCGGGGCGGTGATCGGCCCGACGTCCGCGTAGCCGTTCTCGACCGTCCCCTCGATCAGCGGGAGGACGATCGGGCAGTCGGCGGCGCCGCGGATCTGGTGGGCGACGAGGTCGGCGGGGACGTGCTCGTGGTTCTCGACCATGAAGGCGAGCGAGCGGGCGCGGCCCTCCGGCGTGCTGGCGATCGCGTCCGCGCGCGGCGCGGCGTCCTTGAGCAGGTTCTGCGCCATGCGGAAGAACGACAGGACGTGGCGCTGGGCCGGGTCGTCGGGCAGCCAGCCGCCGGCGGGCGCGAGACCGACCACGGTCTTCGCCCGGCCGCGGGCCGCCAGCTGCAGCGCGATGCCGCCGCCCAGCGAGTTGCCGACCAGGTGCGCGTCCTGGAGGCCGGCTGCGTCCATCTGCCGCTCGACGTCGTCCGTGATCGCCTCGGGCGTCGCCTCGCCGGTGAACGGCGCGCCGCCGTGGTGACCGAGCAGCGTGAAGGCGTGCACGTCGTGCTCGGCGCCGAGCCGGTCGCGCACCAGGTCCCACGTCCGCGGCGTGTCCGTGACGCCGTGCAGCAGGACCATCGGCTCGCCCGTCATCGATCGGGCAGGCTATTCGGCGGCGGCGAGGAGGGCGTCGGCCTTGCCCTGGAGGTCGTAGAGGGTCTGGCCGTCAACGGTGATCTTCCTGCCCACGGACTCCGCGGTGGCGATGGCGTCGTCGGAGCCGGCGCGGCCGTCGTTGCGACCGCCGCCGCCGAACATCCCGCCGGTGGACTCCGAGGTGATCCAGCGGATGCGGCCGTCGCGGACCGCCTCGGCGAGCCACTCGACGGACACGGTGCTCTCGCGGCCGGAGAAGCCGCCGATGCCCGCGACCCTGGCGCCCGAGGCGATGATGGTCGCGCTCGCGCCCTGCTGGCTGGCGAGGCCGATCGTGCCGCCGCCGTGCGCGTCCACGTACTCCACCAGTGCGTCGAGGTCGGAGGACGAGCCGCCCGGCCCACCCGTGCCGAATCCGACCCCGGTGGGGGGTGCGAATCGTCCCGGCGCGATGCCGCGTGGGGGCGGACCGCCGCGCATCCCGCCGACGTCCATCCCCGACCCGGACGGGCCGCCGGCGGGGAACGTGGTGCCCGTGGCGTGGCCCAGCGTCTGGAAGGACCACGCGGCCGGGGCGGCCACCAGGGCGGCGAGCGCCGCGCCGATCGCGATCAGGCGCGACGGCTGGTCCGAGCGCAGCACCAGCGCCGCGATGGCCAGGATCCCCACCACCACGACCACCGGGATCGCCCAGCGCAGGTCCGAGGCGTCCTGGCCGATGACCACGAGCTCGACGATCACGCCCGCGACGATGAGCGCGGGGCCGACCCAGCGCACCCGCACCGCCAGCGCGACGCCGGCGCCCACGAGCACGGCGGTGAACGGCGCCAGCTGGGAGACGTAGTACGGATGGAAGATGCCCTGGGCGAAGGAGAACGCCACGGCGCAGACCGCGAAGCAGCCCCCGGCGGCGATGACGAAGCCGGTGCGCGCGTCCGACCGGCGCAGGCGCGAGACGACCACGAGTGCGACGGCGGCGACGATCGCAGAACCAAGCAGCCAGCCCGCCTGGCCGCCCAGGCTGTCGTTGAGCAGCCGGAGGGGACCGGCCGAGCCGCCGAACGCGCCGCCGCCACCGCCACCACCGCCGCCCGGACCGCCGGCCATCCCGCCGGGCCCACCGGCCTGCCCGTCGAGCCGGCCGAGCCCGTTGTAACCGAAGATCAGCGACCAGATCGAGTTGTCCGTCGTCCCCGAGATCCACGGGCGCGACGACGCCGGCGTCAGCCACATGAGCACAGGCCAGGCGCCGCCCACGACCGCCAGCGCCGCGCCGCCCGCCGCCAGCGACCTCAACGCCGCGGCCCGGCCGCGCGGGGCCACCCACAGCAGCGCGGCGACCAGTCCCGGCACGACCAGGAACGCGGCCAGCATCTTCGTCTCGAACGCCAGCCCGACCATCACCCCCGCCCACACGACCCACTTCGTCCGGCCGTCCTCCAGCGCGCGCCCCATGAACCACAGCGCCGCGACGCAGCACAGGATCAGCAGCGCGTCCGGGTTGTTGTGGCGGCCCATCGCCACGCTCAGCGGCGTCAGCGCCAGGACGAGCCCGGCCGCGAAGCCGCCCGCCCGCCCGAAGCGCCGGCGGACGAGTTCGTAAACCAACGCGACGGACCCGACCGTCATCAGCGCCTGCGGCACGAGCATGGCCACCGCGTTGAAGCCGAACACCCGCGCGCTCAGCGCCTGCACCCACAGAGCGAGCGGCGGCTTGTCCACCGTCATCACGCCGGCGGGGTCGAACGCGTTGAAGAGGAAGTTCGACCAGTCGGTGCTCATGGACTTGATCGCGGCGGAGTAGTACTCGTTGGCGTACCCGTTGACGCCGAGGTTCCACAGCTCGAGCACGGCGGCGAGCACCACCAGTCCGAGCAGCTCCCAGCGGAACTCGCGTCGTCTGCGCGCCGGCGGCTCGGGCGCGGTCACGGCTGGTTCCTCGAGGAGGATCGTCATGGTGACGATCCTCGGCGGCGCTCCTGAGACGCGGCTGAGAGGAAGATGAGCTTCGCCCGCCCGGGACGTCGCGAGCGCCGCCCTCTGGGCGACGTCACAGGAGGACGCCGCCCCGCGCGGGTCCTCGCGGGGCGGCGATGAAGAGATGCAGTCGCTGCTGCTTGTGCGTTCGTGGGGACGGACCTCCCGTTTGGGGACGTCCCGGAGTCTGGGGCGCTGAGGGCGCGGGCGGTATCGCCCGCGGGCCGATTATGCGGCGGCCTGCTTCTCCTTGTTGACGAACGCGCGCACGGGCTCCTTGGACAGACGCGCCTGGGCGAGGACGTTGAGCGTCGCGGTCATGCGATCAGCGGCCTCGCGCTCCTGGTTTCCGTCGGGGGCGGCGCGCAGGTAGGCGTCGAACGCCGCCGCGTACTTGAGGGCTTCGGAGGGGATCTGTCGATTGCGCATCTTGCGCCCTTATTCGGCATTTCGCGACTAGAACTTCAGTCCAGTCGTCAGGCGGTCGGTTGAGGCCTTTATGTGAACCCGTAGCGCGTCGGGTCCGGTCGCGTCGATCGCGCGCAGCAGATCCTCGTGCTCGGCGGCCAGCGCACCCATGTCCCACGTCGGGCGCAGCCGGCTCAGGAACAGCCGCAGCTCACCGGCGAGGGCGCCATGGGCGGCGGCGATCCGCGGGCTGTCGGCGGCGGCGACGATCGCCGCGTGCAGCCGCTCGTGGGCGGTGGCGACGCCGGCGAAGGGACCGCGGCAGGCCGCCGTCAGCGCCGTGCCCGCCGCGTGGACGGCGTCCGGCAGCCGCCCGTGCCGGTCGAGCGCGAGCCGCGCCGCCTCGACCTCGAGCGCGATCCGCAGCTCGCCGAGGGCAACGACCTCCGCGCGGGTGAACGTCCGCACCCGCGCCCCGCGGTTGGGCTCGATCGTGACGATGCCCTCCGCCGCCAGCGCGCGCAGGGCGGCCCGCACCGTGTGCCGCGCAAGGCCGGACCCGGCGGCGAGAGGCTGCTCGCGCAGCGGTCCGTCGAGCTCGCCCTCGAGGATCCGCGCGCGCAGATCAGCGGCCAAGCGGGTCGGCGCGGCTGCGCTCACGCCGGTAGGACCGCCTCGCCGCCGGCGCGGCGCGGGGCGGCGAGCACCGCGAGGCCGGCGAGCACGAGCAGGACGCCGACGGCAGCCGCTGCTCCGGGCCGCTCGCCGAGGACCACGATGCCGAGCGCGGTCGCGGTCACCGGCTCGGCCAGCGTCAGCGTTGCGACCTCGCCCGCCGGCAGATGGCGCAGCCCGCGGGCGAACAGGACGTAGGCGAGCGCGGTGGGCACCGCGCCGAGGTAGACCGCCAGCGCGACGCCGCCGAGCGACCCGACCGCGCCGAGGCCCTCGACGAACAACACAGGCGCCAGCAGCACCGCACCGAGCCCGAACAGCCGCGCCATGACCGCCTCGGGCGGATGCACCGCCAGCAGGCCCTTCGCCGCCACGGTGTAGCTCGCGTAGGCCAGCCCGGCGCCCAGGGCGAGCAGGACCCCGCCCGGGTCGATCTCCGCCGAGGTCCCCGACGCGACGAGCACCGTCACCCCGGCCACCGCCAGCGCGGTCGCGGCCGACCACCGCGCCGTCACCCGCTCGCGCGCCAGCAGCCCGGCGAACACCGGCCCGGAGCCGAGGGCGACCACCGTCCCGACCGCCACGCCCGTCGCGTCCACCGCCGCGAAGAAGGTCAGCTGGTAGCCGGCGACGCCCAGGGCGCCGAGCGCCACCGGGATCCGCGGCCACGCCGCGCCGCCGCGGCGCCAGGCCAGCACGACGAGCAGGAAGCCGCCGACCGCCACCCGCGCCGCCCCGACCACCGCGGGCTCGGTCCCGTCGGGCCCCAGGGCCTGCGCCGTCCCGGTCGTGCCGAAGCACAACGCGGACAACAGGACGAGCGTGCGGGGACCCATGACCCACGGATTGTTCCACAATCCGCGTCAAGGGTCACATCGGCGCCAGGCGGGTACTCCCTGGCGCATGGCTGACGATGACGACGACTGGGTCGGGACCCCGCCCGAGGGCCACCACTCCCGCGACCGGGCCAAGCCCGACTTCTGGGCGAATCAGAAGCCGCTGGTCGCCGGCGGCGGGGTGCTGCTGCTGATCGTGATCGTCGTGCTCGTCATCGCGCTGTCGCAGTAGTCGAGTCGCGCTCGGCGCGAGCCGCGTTCGCGGCGATGGCGTCGACGATCTGCGGCCACACGCCCGGCGGCAGGTCGTGGCCCATGCCGTCGATCTCGACGAGCTTGGCGCCCGGGACGGCCTTCGCCACCGCGCGGCCGCCCGAGATGCGCACCAGGACGTCCTTCTTGCCGTGGATGACCGTGGTCGGGACGTTCAGCCCGCGCAGGCCCTCCGTGCGGTTCGGCGACGCCGCGATCGCCATCATCTGGCGTCCGACGCCGGCCGGGTTGATGCCCCGCTCGTAGGCCACGGTCGCCCGCTCGCGGACGACCGCCGGGTCGGCCGGGTACCCGGGTGAGCCGATCACCCCGTAGAGCTTGACCACGTGGTCGAGGTAGGCGTCGAGCTCCCTCGGTGCGGGTTTCAGCAACACCCGGTAGGCGGCGATGGTCGGCTGGCCCTTCAGCCGCCCGCCCTCGTTGGACATGATCGAGACGAGCGACAGCACGCGATCGGGGTGCTCGATCGCCACGGTCTGGGCGATCATCCCGCCCATCGACGCGCCGACGATGTGGGCGCGCTGCACGTCGAGCGCGTCGAGGAGCCCGATCGCGTCGTCGGCCATGTCGGACAGCGTGTAGGCGGCGGCCTGCTTGTCGCGCAGCGCCATCTGCCTGAAGGTGGGGGGCTTGCCGGCGACCTTGGTCGAGCGCCCGACGTCGCGGTTGTCGTAGCGCACGACGTGGAAGCCGCGCTCGACGAGCATCCCGCAGAAGCGCTCGTCCCACGCGAGCATCTGCGTGCCCAGGCCCATGACGAGCAGGACCGTGGGGTCACTGCGATCCCCGAACTCCTCGTAACAGAGCTCGATGCCGTCGTTGACCGTCGCGAACTGCTCGTTCATCAGAGTGCCTCCAGCAGGCGGTCGAGATCGGATTCGTCGTTCCACGCGCCGACCGAGGCGCGCAGGTAGGGCAGACCGGGGAAGGAGCGGATGATGACGCCCTGCTCACCCACGCGTGCGGCCGTGCCGGCCGGGTCGTCGTCGGTCCAGCTCACGAGCGTCGTCTGCCCGCGGGGCGCGACCTCGAACCCCGCAACCGCGAGGCGCTCGGCGAGTGTCGCCGCCAGGGCCACGGCGCGCGCGTGCACCGCGTCCCAGCCGAAGCCGCCGAGCACCTCGGCGGCAGCGACGGAGGCCACCAGCAGCTCGAGCGCGAGCGTCGGCGTCCCGTAGCGACGCGCGTCGGGGTGGAAGCCGGAGTCGAGGCCGAGGGCGGAGTCGACGAAGGCGGCGTAGGGCGGGGCGGTGGGGTGGACCCGCTCGGCGAAGGACGGTTCGAGCCACAGCATCCCCGTCCCGTCGGCCCCGCACATCCACTTCTGGCCCGCGCCGGCGTAGGCCGCGCAGCCGAGCGCGCCGAGGTCCACGGGGACGGCGCCGATCGACTGCGCGCCGTCGAGCAGGACCGGCACGCCCGTCTCGCCCAGGCGCGGGTCGGCGAGCGAGCCCGGTCGACCAGCCCACGTGCGAGCAGGCGATCAGCGAGGTGTCCCCGCCGACGTGCTCGGCGAGCGTGTCCAGCGGGCCGGTGCGCACCGCCACGCCGCGCTCGCGGGCGGCCATCACGGGGCCGAGCAGGCCGGGATGCTCGCCGTCGGCCACCAGGATCTCGTCGCCGGGGCCGAGGCCCATCCCGACGATCACCCGCGCGAGGCCCTCCGACGTCGACGTCGTCAGCGCGACGTCCTGCGTCCGCGCGCCGAGCCGCTCGGCGTAGATCGCCCGCAGCGCCTCGCCGGCCTCGCCGCGCGCCTCGAAGTGCTCGATGCGCCGGCCGTCGCGCAGCGCCTTGTCCAGTGATGCCCGCGCGGCGTCGACCGCCGCCTGGGGAAGCGGGCCGTCGGAGCCCGCGTTGAGGAAGGCGGTGGACTCGAAGACGGGGAAGGCCGCGCGCAGATCCATATGCTCGCCCACGGTATGCGGGTCACCCTCCCTGACGGCTCCGAGCGCGAGCTCCCCGACGGCGCCACGGGCGCCGACCTCGCCGCGGACATCGGACCGGGTCTGGCCCGCGCGGCCCTGGCGGTCAAGATCGGCGACGACGTGCGCGACCTCGCCCGGCCGCTTGCCGACGGGGACACCGTGGCCATCGTCACCGACCGCTCCGAGGAGTCGCTGGACGTCATCCGCCACGACACCGCGCACGTGCTCGCCGCCGCGGTCATGGACCTCTATCCCGGCGTGAAGATCTCCATCGGCCCCCCGATCGAGAACGGCTTCTACTACGACTTCGAGTTCCCCGACGGCATCACGATCTCCGAGGCCGACTTCCCCGCGATCGAGGCCAAGATGGCCGAACACGTCGCCGCCGACGAGGTCTTCGCGCGCGAGGACGTCACCGCCGCGGAGGCGCGCGAGCGCTTCGTCGCCGAGGACCAGCCGTACAAGGTCGAGCTGATCGACGATCTCGGCGCCGAGAGCGTCTCCCTCTACACGAACGGCCCGTTCACCGACCTGTGCCGCGGTCCGCACGCGCCGTCCACCAAGCGCATCAAGGCGTTCAAGCTCCTGAGCACCGCCGGGGCGTACTGGCGGGGCAACTCGGACAACACGATGCTGACCCGGATCTACGGGACCGCCTTCCACGCCAAGAAGGACCTCGAGCAGCACCTCGAGCGGCTCGAGGAGGCCCGCAAGCGCGACCACCGCAAGCTCGGCCCGCAGCTCGGCCTGTTCACCTTCTCCGAGGTCGCGCCCGGGATGGCCTTCTGGCTGCCGAAGGGGACGCAGGTCTTCAACACGCTCGTCGCGCGCTCGCGCGAGATGACCCTCGCCCGCGGTTACGACGAGGTCAAGACGCCGCTGCTCTACGACGGCAGCCTCTTCGAGACGAGCGGCCACTGGGGCAAGTACCGCGAGAACATGTTCACGACGGAGTACGAGGACCGGCAGATGGGCCTCAAGCCCATGAACTGCCCGGGCCACGCGCACCTCTTCAGCCTCCAGCGCTTCTCGTACCGCGACCTGCCCGTCCGCTACTCCGAGCCCGGCCTGCTGCACCGCCGCGAGCCGTCCGGGACGCTCCACGGCCTGCTGCGCGTCCGCCACTTCATCCAGGACGACGCCCACATCTTCTGCACGGAGGAGCAGGTCGAGGACGAGGTCATCGCGTGCCTGGACTTCGGCTTCGAGTGGTACCGGATGTTCGGCTTCGAGATCAAGGCCGAGCTGTCCACCCGGCCCGAGAACCGCCTCGGCAGCGACGCGTTCTGGGACAAGACGGAGGGGATGCTCGCCGCCGCGCTCGACAAGGCCGGAGCTCCCGTACCGCGTCAACGAGGGCGACGGCGCCTTCTACGCGCCCAAGATCGACCTCCACGCGACCGACTCGCTGGGCCGCTCGTGGCAGCTCGGCACCGTCCAGCTCGACTACAACCTGCCCGAGCGCTTCGGCCTCACCTACACGGGCGCCGACAACGCCGAGCACCGGCCGGTGATGATCCACCGCGCGCTGCTGGGGACCTTCGAGCGCTTCCTCGGCATCCTGCTCGAGGAGACCGCCGGCGAGCTGCCGGTCTGGCTCGCGCCCGTGCAGGCGATCGTCCTGCCGGTCGCCGACCGCCACAACGAGTACGCGGAGACCGTCCGGAGCGCGCTGCGCGACCACGGCGTCCGCACGGACCTCGACGTGCGCTCGGAATCCGTGGGCCGCAAGATCCGCGAGGCGGAGCTGCAGAAGGTCCCGTTCATGCTCGTCGTGGGCGACCGCGAGGCCGAGTCCGGCGCCGTCACCCTGCGCCGCCACGGCGAAGGGGACCTGGGGTCGAAGTCGATCGACGAGGTCGCGGGGGTCGTCCGTGCCGCCTGAGGGCTTCGAGCCGATCACCGACGAGGGCGCCTTCGTCCAGCACATCGGCCCGCTGCTGGGCCGCGACGGCGTCGTCGGCCTCCAGATCGACGAGCGCCACATCAACTCCTTCGGCAAGGCGCAGGGCGGGGTGCTGGCCACGCTGGTCGACTTCGCCAACGCCCACAACGTCCGCCGCGAGTCCGACGAGGACAACCCGTCGGTGGCGACCGTGTCCCTGACCGTCGACTACCTCGGTGGCGCCGACGAGGGCGACTGGGTCGAGGCGCACGTGACCGTCGAGCGCCTCGGCGGGACGCTCGCGTTCGTGGACTGCGTCGTCTCCAACGGCGACCGCGAGATCGTCCGCGGCCGCGCCGTCTTCGCGCTGTTGACCTGAGCACGAGGCGGGCGTAGAGTCGCCCCATGTACGCGCGAGTGGTGCGCTGGGAAGACGCTGACGGCGATGCAATGCGCCGCGCCGCGGAGGAGACGAACGAGCGGGCGAAGAGCGGCCCGCCCGAGGGACTCCCCGCCAAGAGCTTTCGCATGTTGATCGATCCCGAGCAGGGACGGGCGCTGTCCATCGTCCTGTTCGAGACCGAGGCGGACATGCAGAAGGGACACGAGATGCTGGAAGGGATGTCGCCGCCCGGTGACGGGCTCGGGCGCCGTGTGTCCGTCGAGATGTACGAGGTGGCCGTCGACGTCAGCACCTGAGCCGGTTAGGGAGCCCGCTTGCCGGGAAGGGTGGCGGGCATGATCGATGGAATCTCAGTGGTGTGGCTCCCGGTGTCCGACATGGACAAGTCGCTCGAGTTCTACGGGGACACGCTCGGGCTCGACATCGAGCAGCAGGAGGACGACTGGTCGCTGGTCGTCGCGGGCGCGGTGCGGATCGGGCTCAACGGCCGCGACCAGGAGCACTCCGGCGGTGAGGGCGGCGCGGTGATCGCGTTTGCGGTCTCCGACGACATCGAGACCGCCGTCTCCGAGCTGTCCTCGGCGGGCGTGGAGATCGTCGGCGACGTGGCCGAGCACCCGTGGGGCAAGGTCGCCACGTTCCTCGACCCGGATGCCAACGAATTGCAGCTCTTCGAGGGCGCCGAATAAAGACGCGTATACTTCCGGCTGTTGCATACGCGTCCGAATTCAGCGGCTTGAGCCGCCTCAACAGCTAGTGCCGGTCCCGAGAAGGTTCGACCGGTCCCTCCCGGAACGCGACTCGACCCGAATCAATGAGCGCATCCGCGTCCCCGAGGTCCGTGTCATCGGGCCCGACGGGGAGCAGGTGGGCATCATGAAGACGGCCGACGCGCTCCGCTATGCCCAGACCCGCGACCTCGACCTCGTCGAGGTGGCTCCGGAGTCCAAGCCGCCGGTCTGCCGCATCCTGGACTACTCGAAGTACAAGTACGAGCAGGCGCAGCGCCAGAAGGCCGCGCGCAAGCACCAGACGTCGATCAACATCCGGGAGATCAAGTTCCGGCCGAAGATCGCGAAACACGACTACGACACCAAGAAGGGCCACGTGGAGCGCTTCCTGCGCTCGCGCGACAAGGTCAAGGTGACGATCATGTTCCGCGGCCGCGAGGTCGCGCACCCCGAGCTGGGTGAGCGGATCCTCAACCGGCTCGCGGAGGAGCTCGCCGAGCTCGGCCAGGTCGAGCAGCGGCCGTCCCAGGACGGGCGCAACATGACCATGGTCCTCGGTCCGCTCCGCGAAGGCGCGGTCCCGGTGGTCAAGAAGCCCGCGGAAGCCCCCGGGCAGACGACGGACGAACGCGACGCCCTGCGCCGTCCCGTCCTGCGCGACCACGAGGAGCGCCCGGAGGAAGAGGCCAAGGAGTCCACGCGCGACGTGCCCGTGCGCGAGCCGGTGGAGGTCGAGCCGGCCGCCAAGGGCGCTCCGGTGACCTCCGCCCAGCCCGAGGGCCGGGCCGCGAAGCTCGCGGCGCTGCGCGCGGCACGGGCGAAGGAGCGCGAGGAAGCCGCTGCCGCAGCCAAGCCGAAGCCCGCCGCGAAGAAGGCCGCGGCGAAGAAGAAGCCGGCCGCCAAGAAGAAGCCGGCGGCCAAGCCCAAGGCACCGGCGAAGTAGTCGCTACCCTCTCGGACTCGCGATGCCGAAGATGAAGTCCCACAGCGGCGCCTCCAAGCGCTTCAAGAAGACGGCCACGGGCAAGCTCAAGGCTCGCTCGGCTTTCTCGAGCCACATCCTCGAGAAGAAGACGCCGAAGCGCAAGCGGGGCTTCCGTAAGGACCAGGCCGTCGCCCGCGCGGACGAGAAGACCGTCCGCAAGCTCCTCCAGGGGTCGGGCAAGTGACCCGCGTCAAGCGCTCCGTCCACGCCCGCAAGAAGCGCCGCGAGACGCTCGAGCGGACGAAGGGCTTCCGCGGCGAGGCGAACTCGAACTACCGCCGCGCCAAGGAAGCGCTGATGAAGGCGGACTCCTACGCGTACCGGGACCGTCGCAACAAGAAGCGCGACTTCCGCCGCCTGTGGATCCAGCGCATCAACGCCGCCGCTCGCCAGAACGGCATGTCGTACTCGGAGTTCATGCACGGCCTCAAGCTGGCCGGGGTCGACGTCGATCGCAAGATCCTCGCCGACCTCGCCGTGCGCGACGCAGACACGTTCCGACGCTTTGCCGAGACCGCCCGTGAGGCGGTGGCGTCGGCGTAGTCGCCGGCACCACCATCAAGCTTCCACGGGCGCCTCCACGAGGCGCCCTTTTTTATGCCGATTTCCAGCCCGAACAACGAACTGCTCAAGGAAGTGCGCAAGCTTGCCGGCCGCAAGTGGCGGGACAAGCTGACCCGGTTCGTGGCCGAGGGCGAGGACCTCGTCGACGCCGCGGAGGCCGCCGGCTGGGTGCCGGTGGCGAAGCTGGTCGCCGCGGACTCGGGGCTCGAGGGCGAGGAGGTCGTCCCGCACCTGCTCGCCGAGGTCTCCTCGCTGGGTTCGGGCACGCGGGTGATCGGCGTCTTCGACCAGCGCTGGGCCGCAGGGCTGGGCGATCGCTGCGTGGCGCTGTGGGGGGTGGGGGACCCGGGCAACGTCGGGACGGTCCTGCGCTCGGCGGTCGCCTTCGGCGCGACCTCCGTGGCCCTGGGCCCGGGCAGCGCCGACCCGTTCTCGCCCAAGGCCGTGCGCGCCTCGATGGGCGCGATCTTCACCGTCGGCGTCCGGCGCGTGAAGACGGTCGCCGAGCTGCCGGCCCCGCGCGTGGCCCTGGTCGCGCACGAGGGCGACGAGCTGAGCGGTCCGGCCGGGACGCTGCTGGTGGGAGCGGAGCGCACCGGCCTCGACGACGACGTCGTGGCGGCGTGTGACCGCGTGGCCCACATCCCGATCGTCGGCGATTCGCTCAACGCCGCCATGGCGGCCACCGTGGCGCTGGATAGGGTGGCGCGCGATGCTTGACCGGATCGCGCAACTGCGTGCCGCCGCCGCCGAGGCGATCGGCGCCGCGGACTCGGTGGAGGCGCTCGAGCAGGTCCGGGTCAGGCACCTCGGCCGCAAGGCGGAGCTGCCCAACCTGCTGCGCGGCGTGGGCGCGCTGGCGCCGGAGGAGCGCGGCGCGGTGGGCAAAGCGGCCAACGAGGCCCGGCAGTGGCTCGAGGGGCTCGTGGCCGCGCGCGAGGAGGTGCTGTCGTCGTCCGAGCTCGACGCCCGCCTGGCGGCCGACGCGATCGACGTCACGCTGCCCGGCTCACCCGTCCAGACCGTGGGCCGGCTGCACCTGATCACCGCGATGCGCCGCGAGATCGAGGACGTCTTCCTCGGCCTCGGCTTCCGCATCGCCGAGGGGCCGGAGATCGACCTCGTCCACTACAACTTCGACGCGCTCAACCACAACGCGCAGCACCCCGCGCGGCAGGAGTCCGACACCTTCTACACGGTCGACGGCGCCGTGCTGCGGACGCACACGTCGCCGATGCAGTCGCGGGCGATGGAGATCCAGCCGCCGCCGCTGTACATCGTCGTCCCCGGCCGCACGTACCGGCGCGACAACGACGCCACCCACACGCCGCAGTTCCACCAGGTCGAGGGGCTCGCGGTCGACGAGGACATCACGCTCTCGGACCTGAAGGGCACGCTGCTGGCCTTCGCCCGCGCGATCTTCGGCGACGATCGCGACGTCCGCCTGCGCCCGCACTTCTTCCCGTTCACCGAGCCGAGCGCCGAGGTCGACGTCTCCTGCCACAAGTGCTCGGGCAAGGGCTTCCTCCGTGATGGCTCCCGCTGCAACCTGTGCAAGGGGGAGGGCTGGATCGAGATCCTCGGCTCCGGCGAGGTCGACCCCAACGTCTTCGAGTACGTGCGCGAGCACGGCTACGACCCCGAGAAGATCCAGGGCTTCGCGTGGGGGATGGGCATCGAGCGGATCGCCTTCCTCAAGCACGGCGTCGCCGACCTGCGGCTCTTCTACGACAACGACATCCGCTTCCTGGAGCAGTTCGGCTGATGCGACTTCCCCTGCTCTGGCTGCACGACTTCACGGTCCCGCCGGTGCCCCTCGCGGAGCTCGAGGACAGGCTGACCATGACCGGCACGAAGGTCGAGGCCGTGCACACCCACGGCGTCGCCGGGCTGGAGCACTTCGCCGTGGGCAAGGTGCTGTCCGCCGAGCCGCATCCCGACGCCGACCGGCTGACCGTCTGCGTGGTGGATACGGGCCCACCCACCCCGGGCCCGCAGCAGATCGTCTGCGGCGCGCCCAACGTCGCCGCCGGCCAGACCGTGGCCGTCGCGCGGCCGGGGTCGATCATGCCCGACGGCACGAAGCTCAAGAAGGCCAAGCTCCGCGGCCAGGAGTCCAACGGGATGATCCTGGCCGAGGACGAGCTCGGCATCGGCAGCGACCACGACGGGATCATGGTCCTCGACGGCGCGCTGGCGATCGGGACGCCGCTGGCCGACGTGCTGCCGATCGCCACGGACGTGCTCGAGCTCGAGATCACGCCGAACCGCCCGGACTGCCTGTCGGTCTACGGGGTCGCGCGCGAGGTCCACGCGGCCTTCGACGTGCCGCTCGCACCCGCGCCCTGGACGGACGATCCCGGCTCGGAGGGCGACGTCGCGGGCATCTCCGTGCGCGTCGACGACCCCGACCTGTGCCCGCGCTTCACCCTGCGCGCGTTCGAGGACGTCACCATCGCCCCGTCGCCGGTGTGGCTGAAGGCGCGGCTGATGGCGGCCGGGCAGCGCCCGATCAACAACGTCGTCGACATCACCAACTACGTGATGCTGCTCACCGGGCAGCCGCTGCACGCGTTCGACACCGACCGCGTCGAAGGCGAGACGCTCGTCGTCCGCCGCGCCCGCGACGGCGAGAAGATCACGACGCTCGACGGCGTGGAGCGCACCCTCGACCCCGACATCGTCGTCATCGACGACGCGGCCGGCCCGACCTCGATCGCGGGCGTCATGGGCGGCAACCGCTCCGAGGTCCATCCCGGGACGACCCGTGTCCTGATGGAGGCGGCCAACTGGAACGGGCCGAACATCCAGCGCACCTCCAACCGCCTCTCCCTGCGCTCGGAGGCCAGCGGGCGCTTCGAGAAGGGCCTCTCGCCCGGCCAGACCCTCGAGGCCCAGGCCGTCGCCACCCGGCTCATGCTCGAGCTCACCGGCGCCCGCCTCGTCCCGGGCACCATCGACGTGCAACTCAGGGGACAGTCGCCTCGGTTGCGTCTGCGGTTGCGGGAAGCGCGGGTGGAGCGGCTGCTGGGCCGGCCGATCGAGCGGTCGGTGCAGGCGCGGATCCTGGAGGCGCTGGGCTTCGCGGTGGCGGATGCGCCGGATGGGCTGGACGTGACCGTGCCGCACTTCCGGGCGGCTGACGTCACCCGCGAGGTCGACCTCGTCGAGGAGGTCGCCCGCATCGACGGCTTCGAGAAGCTGCCCGCGACGCTGCCCTCGCGCAACGGCGCGGTCGGCGTGCTCGCGCCCGAGCAGCGGCTGCGGCGCCGGGCCGAGGACGCGCTCGTCGGGGCGGGGCTGTACGAGGTCGTCGGCTGGTCGTTCACGAGCGAGGCCGCGCAGGCGCGGCTCGGGACCGCGATCGAGCCGGTCCGGCTGAAGAACCCGATGAGCGAGGAGCAGGCGGTCATGCGCACCTCGCTGCTGACGTCGCTGCTCGCGGCGGCGGAGACCAACGCGCGGCGCGGGGCGCCGGACGTCCGGCTGTTCGAGATCGGGACGGTCTACCTGCCGTGGGACGACGCGCGGCCGCGGGTGCCGGGCCGGTGGGACCCGCCGCCCGGGACGCGGGGGGCCGTGGCCTGGGAGTCGCGTTCGCTGCCGGATGAGCGGACCCATGTCGCTGCGCTGTGCGCCGGGACTCTGCGGCCCGCCTCGTGGGACGACCGCGAGCCGCCGCAGGCGACCTTCTTCGCCGTGAAGGGCATCCTCGAAGCGCTCGGCCGCGCGCTGCGGGTGCCGCTGAGCTTCGAGCCCGCCTCCGAGCCCTTCCTCCACCAGGCCGCGCGGGTGCTCGCCGGCGGCACGCCCTGTGGCTGGCTCGGCAGCCTGCATCCGTCGGTCGGCGCCGGCGGCGCGTTCGAGGTCGATCTGTCGGTGCTCTCCCAGGCCGCCACGACCGTCCCGGTCTACCGCGACCTCACGTCCTTCCCCTCGTTGCACATGGACCTGGCCGTGACGCTGGCGGAGGACGTCCCGGCACAAGCGGTTGTCGATCTCGTGCACCGTGCAGGCGGCAAGCTGCTCCGGAGCGCCGAGGTCTTCGACGTGTACCGCGGAGAGCAGGTCGCGGGCAAGTCGCTGGCGGTCCGGCTCAGCTTCCGCGCGCCGGACCGGACCCTGACCGACGAGGACGTCGCGCCCGCCCGCGCGAAGATCGTCACGCGCCTCCAGGAGGACCTCGGAGGCGAGCTCCGTGGCTAGCGTCGGCGTCGTCGGGGCGTCGGGCTACGCGGGCGCGCTCGCGGCGCAGCTGATCGACCGGCATCCGCACTTCGAGCTCGCCTACGTCACCGCCCGCGCCGAGGCCGGGCAGCGGCTGGACGACCTGCATCCGCGCACGCGCGTCGGCCAGGTGCTGCGCGAGTTCGACGCCGGCGTCGAGGTGGACGCGGCGATCGTCGCCTACCCGCACGGCGCCGCCGCCCCGACCGTCAAGGTGCTGCGGGACAATGGCGTTCGCGTGATCGACCTCAGCGCCGACTTCCGCCTCGCCGACGCGGACGTCTACGCGCGCTACTACGGCGAGCACGGCGCGCCGGACCTCTTCGGCCAGGCCGTCTACGGCCTTCCCGAGCTCTACCGGGACGACCTGCGCGGCGCCGACCTCGTCGCCGGTCCCGGCTGCTACCCGACCGCCGCGTTGCTGGCGCTCCGGCCGCTGGAACTCGACGGCCCCGTGGTCATCGACGCGAAGTCCGGTGTCTCCGGCGCAGGCCGCGCGGCCACCGACGGCACCCACTTCGTCAGCGTCAACGAGGACCTCAAGCCCTACAAGGTCAACCAGCACCGGCACCGGCCCGAGATCGAGGAGCAGCTCGGCCACGGCGTCGTCTTCCAGCCGCACCTGGTCCCGATGTCCCACGGCGAGCTGGTGTCCTGCTACACGACGGGCGACGACACCGCGCCCGAGCGGATCCGGTCCGCGTACGCGGACGAGCCGTTCGTCGAGGTGCTCGACCGCCCGCCCGGCGTCCTCGAGGTGCGCGAGACCAACGGCTGCCGGATCTCCGTGCACGTCGACGGCGACCAGGTGATCGTGTTCGCCGCGATCGACAACCTCTGGAAGGGCACCGCGTCCCAGGCCGTCCAGTCGCTCAACCTCATGTTCGGGCGCCCGGAGACCGAGGGCCTCTCAGCATGAGCACGTTCTTCGACTCCCGCTGGGTCGACCGGCCCGAGCACGTCTACGACCTCGGGGCGCGCACGACGCTGCCGTCCGGCTTCCGCGCCGCGGGCGTCGCCGCCGGCATCAAGCCCAGCGGCGGCCTCGACGTCGGCCTGCTCGTCTCCGACTCACCCGAGACGACGAGCGCCGCGCGCTTCACGAGCTCCGGCGTCCTCGCCCCGCCGGTCGTGGTCACCCGCACGCGCTCCAAGCTCGCGCTGCTGCGGGCCGTCGCCGTCAACGCCGGCAACGCCAACGCGGCGACCGGCGGCCAGGGGATGGACACCGCAGCGAAGATGCAGGGCGCCGGCGCGATGTGCGCGGGCGTGCCCGAGGACCAGGTCGCGGTCGCCTCCACGGGCGTGATCGGCGTGCAGCTCGACAGCCACAAGGTCGTGAGGGGGCTGAACGCCGCCCGCACCGAGCTGAGCGGGGACTACGCGACCTTCGCCGAGTCGATCCGCACCACCGACGCGTTTCCCAAGCAGGTCACCGTCGGCGTCCAGCTCAGCGGCGGCACGGTCACGATCTCCGCCCAGTGCAAGGGCGCGGGGATGATCCAGCCGAACTTCGCCACGATGCTGTGCTTCATCCAGACGGACGCGCAGCTGCCCAGCGCCACCGCCGACCTGCTGCTGGGGGTGACCGTCAAGCGCTCGTTCGACCGGGTCAGCGTCGACGGGCAGCTCTCCACCAACGACACCGCGATCCTGATGTGCTCAGGCGCGAGCGGCGTGAAGGTCGAGCCCGAGTCGGAGGACGAGGGGCGCTTCGGCCTCGCGCTCGACGCCGTGCTGCGCCAGCTCGCGCTGATGATCGTCCGCGACGGCGAGGGCGCCGCGCGCACGGGCCGCGTCGTGGTGACCGGCTCGCACGAGAACGCCTGCTGGCTGGCCGCGCGCGCGGTCGCCAACTCCCCGCTGGTCAAGGCCGCGCTGCACGGCGGCGACCCCAACTGGGGCCGCATCGCCCAGGCTGTCGGCGGCGCGCTGCGGGGCAGCCACCCGCTCGCGCTCGACATCGCCATCGAGGACGTCCCGGTGTGCGTGCAGGGCGCCGCCGTCCGCCACGACGCGCAGGCGCTGGCCGACGCGGTCGCCGGGCCAGAGGTCGACTACCGCGTTGCGCTGCCCGGCGAGGGCGCCGACGCCGAGGTGTTCTTCTCCGATCTCAGCCACGACTACGTGACCATCAACGCGGAGTACACCACCTGATGCGCGACATCGGGACCCTCCTCGAGGCGCTCCCGTACATCCGGGAGTTCCACGGGCGCACCGTCGTCATCAAGTACGGCGGCGCCGCCATGACGGACCCCGAGCTGCGCGAGGACTTCGCCCGCGACGTCGTCCTGCTCAAGTACGTCGGCCTCAACCCCGTCGTCGTGCACGGCGGCGGGCCCGAGATCACGCGCTACATGGAGGCGCTCAACCTCCCGGTCGAGTTCGTGTCCGGCCTGCGGGTCTCCGACTCCGACACCGTCGAGATCGCCAAGATGGTCCTGGTCGGCAAGGTCAACAAGGACATCGTCCTGCGCATCAACCGCCACGGCCAGCCGGCGGTGGGCCTGTGCGGGGACGACGGGCTGCTGTTCCGCGTCTCCACCATGACCGCGCCCGGGGGCGAGGACATCGGCTACGTGGGCAAGATCGAGCGCGTCCAGGTCGGGGTCATCAACCACATCGCCGAGGACTACATCCCGGTGATCGCGTCCGTGGGCGCCGATCGCGAGGGCCGCTCGCACAACGTCAACGCCGACGAGGCCGCCGGCGCCGTCGCCCGCGCGCTGGGCGCCTACAAGGTGCTCTTCCTCACCGACGTCGCCGGCTGGCTGTCGGACGCGGGCGACCCGGGGTCGCTGGTCTCCGAGACGAGCGCCGACGTGGTCGAGGCGGCCATGGACGCCACGTCCGGCGGCATGCGGCCCAAGCTGCAGGCCTGCCTGGACGCCATCCACGGCGGCGTCTCCACCGCCCACATCATCGACGGCCGCGTCCCGCACTCGCTCCTGCTCGAGCTGTTCACCGACGCCGGTCAGGGGACGAAGATTTGGCCGGCGCGCTAGTCGACAACTACGCGCGGTACCCCGTCGAGTTCGCG
This sequence comes from uncultured Solirubrobacteraceae bacterium, assembly GCA_963740765.1. GTDB lineage: Bacteria > Actinomycetota > Thermoleophilia > Solirubrobacterales > Solirubrobacteraceae > DATLGB01. The sequence goes on from CAVUFN010000001.1 coordinate 244,201, forward strand.
TCGGGCTCCGGGTGCGAGCTGGTCGACTCGGAGGGCAGGACCTACCTCGACCTCCTGAGCGGGATCGCGGTCTGCAACACCGGACACTGCCACCCGCACGTCGTCGCTGCCGTGCGCGAGCAGGCGGGGCGGCTCATGCACGTCTCCAACCTCTTCTACACGCACGAGAACGTCCGGCTCGCGGAGCGGCTGAGCGCGGCCAGCCTCGGCGGCAAGGTGTTCTTCTGCAACAGCGGCGCGGAGGCCAACGAGGCGGCGATCAAGCTCGCCCGCAAGCGCCGTCGCGGCGGCGGCTTCCTCGTCGCCCACGGCGGCTTCCACGGCCGGACGTACGGCGCGCTCAGCGCGACACCGCAAGAAGCCAAGCAGGCACCGTTCGCGCCGCTCGTCCCCGGTTTCGAGGCGCTCGACGTGACCGGGATCGCCGCGGCGGTGAACGACGGGACGGCCGCGGTCCTGCTCGAGGTCGTCCAGGGCGAATCCGGGGTCAACCTCGTCGATCCCGCGGTCCTGCGCGACATCCGGGCCGCCTGCGACGAACACGGCGCCCTCCTGATCCTCGACGAGGTCCAGACCGGCATGGGCCGGACGGGCACCCTGTGGGCCTACGAGCAGACGGGCGTCGTCCCCGACGTCATCACGACCGCCAAGGGCCTGGGCGGCGGCTTCCCGATCGGCGCGCTGATCACCACGCCGGAGACCGCCGACGTCTTCGCGCCGGGCGACCACGGCTCGACCTTCGCCGGCAACCCGCTCGCCTCCGCGGCCGCCAACGCCGCGCTCGACGTCCTCGACGACCCGGACCTGCTCCTGCACGTCCGCGAGGTGGGCGAGGTCCTGCGCGAGCGCCTGCTCGAGCTGCCCAAGGTTCGCTCTGTCCGCGGCCTCGGCCTGATGGTCGCCGCGGAGGTGAACGCAGAAGCGCCCGACGTGGCTCGCCGGGCGCTTCTGGAGGAGGGACTCGTGATCAACGCCACTGGGCCGACCACGTTGCGCTTCGTGCCCCCGCTGGTGATCACGGAGGCACAGGTGGGCGAGGCGCTCACGCGCCTCGCCCGGGTGCTCTAGGGGAGGGCGACGGTGATCTTGGCGACGCCGATCACGAGGTTCTTCTCGAGGGCGTCGATGTTGAACGTCTTGTTCAGGAGGTCAGCGGCCTCCTGGGTCAGCTTGACGGTCGTGCCCTCGAGGACCGCGGTGTTGTTGGACTCCTTCACCGCGAGGGGCTTCAGGGTGCTGCCGTCGAGGAAGAACAGCGGCGCGCTGGGGGCCGCTTCCTCGCCGTTGACCGACACCTTGCCGGTCAGCTGCGACTTGCCGGGGTCGACGACGAAGTTCTCGAGGTCGACCTTGGTGTCGCCGGCGGTCAGGCTGAGGCCCGAGCCGTCGTGGTCGATCTCGCCCTGGACGAACGGGCTGACCGAACCGGGCTTGAAGTACTTCACGGTGCCGCCCGTGATCGGGAAGACGGCGGAGCCGGTGTCCGTGATGCGCGCATCGCCGACGGGGGCGGGCGTCACCTTGAGCTGCGTCAGGGCGTCCACGAAGCCGGAGTCGAGCTTGACGGCGGTCGTCTCACCGGTCAGCGAGGGGATCTCGGCAACGGGCTTGACGTCGGCCTTCTGGGACGAGGAGGAGGAACTGGTGGTGCTCGACGAGCTTTCGTCGGAATTACCACAAGCGGCCACGCCGAAAGCGAGGACACCCGTGGAGAGCAGGGCGATCGGAATCTTCTTGGTCATGTGAGGGTATTCGTGCCACCCCCTGTCTTTGGATCAGCCCTCTTCGACGCGCTCGATCAGGAAGGCCACGCGGATATGGGCTCGCCACTCGTCCAGCTCGGGGCCCCGGAGGCCGATCGAGACGACGTCGACGGCCTTGATGTTGCGCAGCGTCTGGCGCGCCTCGGTGAGGGCATTGTGGACGGCGTCGTCGGACGACTCGGAGGAGCTGCCGACGAGCTCGATGATCTTCACGATGGACATGCGGGATGGCTTATACCGTTCCCGCCCCGATGACCGAGCCTCCCAAGACCGAAGTCCACCAGTTCGTCGACCCGTCGACGAACGTCGCGCGGGTGGCGAGCTACCTGGCGCAGAAGGACGAAGTCGGGCGCGTGCTGCTGCTCTACAGCGGCGGCCTGGACACGAGCGTGATGCTCAAGTGGATCCAGGACGAGTACGACGCGGAAGTCGTCGCCCTGACCATCAACCTCGGCCAGCCGGGCGAGGACTACGGCGTCGTCAAGGGCAAGGCGATGAACCTCGGCGCGCTGGACTGCCACGTGGTCGACGCGCGCGAGGAGTTCGCGCGCGAGTACCTGGCGCCCGCGATCAGGGCCAACGCCGACTACGGCGACGGCTACCCGCTCTTCACGGCCCTCGGCCGGCCCCTGATCGCCAAGCTGGCGGTCGAGTACGCGCGCAAGACCGGCTGCGACACGATCGCCCACGGCTGCACCGGCAAGGGCAACGACCAGGTCCGCATCGAGGCGACCGTGGCGACGCTGGCCCCCGAGCTGAAGGTCATCGCGCCCGTGCGCTCGTGGCAGATGGGCCGCGACGCGGAGATCGAGTACGCGCGCAAGCACGGCATCCCGGTCAAGGGCGGCACGGAGGCGGCGCCGTACTCCATCGACGACAACCTCTGGGGCCGCTCGTCCGAGGGCAAGTGGATCGAGGATCTGTCGCACGCGCCCGACGACGACGTCTTCCAGCTCGTCACGCGGCCCGAGCTGGCGCCCGACGAGCCCGAGACGGTCGAGCTGACCTTCGAGGCCGGCCTGCCCGTCGCCCTGAACGGGTCGGCGATGGGGCTCGTGGACCTGCTCGATGCCGTCGCCGAGATCGGCATGCGCCACGGCGTGGGGATCGTCGACCACATCGAGGACCGCATCGTCGGGCTCAAGGTCCGCGACATCTACGAGGTCCCGGCCGCCGCGATCGTGCTCAAGGCGCACAAGGAGCTCGAGCGCCTGACCGGCACCATCCACCAGAACCAGTTCAAGCCGGGCCTGGACCAGAAGTGGGCCTACCTGGTCTACGCGGGCCTGTGGTGGGAGCCGCTGCGACGCGACATCGAGGCCTACATCGAGCACGTCAACCGCAACGTGACC
>CAVUFN010000002.1:0-19256 GCA_963740765.1 uncultured Solirubrobacteraceae bacterium
ACGCCGCTTATCGCGACAACTAGCTTCGCGAGTGTGCTCGCGGGTGCCGGACGGCATGCGGCACCGAACTCGACGCGCCAAGGCATCGTGCCCGTAAGGACCGGTGCGTACGATGCGATCCATGGGCAGGCGCAGCACTCTCGATGAAGTCGTGCACGAGCCGCTCACCCTGTTGCCTCAGCTCGACACGCTCAGACTGATGCCGAGGTCCGCTGTTTGGTGGATAGCAGCCGGCGAAGCCGAGGAATGAGCGCCCCCTCACCGGTCAGCACAGCTCGGCGCCCTGCGCTCGACGGCTCCGCGCTGTTGCCGTGTTTACGGTCATCGGCTATCACATCGGGTCTCGCACCAAAGGGGGCTTCCTCGGCGTCGACGTCTTCTTCGTGTTATCGGGATACCTCATCACGTCGCTGCTCGTCGGGGAGCGGATGCGCAGCGGGAGCATCGACCTCGCACGCTTCTGGGCGCACCGCGCTCGCCGCCTGTTTCCCGCGCTGTTGCTGCTCGTCGCGAGTGCGGCCGTGGTGATCGCCCTCCAAGACCAAGTCGAGGACTACGCGGCGCGGCGGGCGGATCTCCTCTCGACGCTCTTCTACGTCGCCAACCTGCACTTCATCAACGTCGGCCAGTCGTACTTCGCGCAGTTCCAGGGCGTCTCTCCGTTGGAGCACATGTGGTCGCTCTCGATCGAGGAGCAGTTCTATCTCGCGTGGCCGCTGCTCGTACTCGGCTTGACCTGGGCCGCGCGACGGCGCCAGAGCGTGCTGCTCATCGCCACCGGGCTAGCAGCGCTTGCATCGGCGGCGTGGATGGGATTCGTCTACACCGGCGCCGACCCGACCCGCGCCTACATCGGCACCGACACACGAGCACATGAGTTGCTGATCGGAGCGCTGCTCGCCATCGCGGTGCTCCAGCATCCTGCGCTCCTGACGTCAGTCCGCGCACGTCGCGCCGCCATGATCGCCGGTCCTGTCGCCGCGCTGGCCGTAGGCGCCGCGTTCTTCGTCGTCAGCGACCATTCAGCCTCGTACTATCGAGGCGGCGCCGCCCTGTTCTGCGTGGCCGTCGCGGTGGGGTTGTGGGCGATCGAGACGCTGCCGGATGGCCCGGTGGCGCGTGCACTCTCCTGGCGGCCGGTGGTATGGGTGGGCACGATCTCCTACGGCCTGTACCTGTGGCACTGGCCACTCGTGCAGTGGCTCAGGGATCCCGACCTCATCGTCAACAGCCGGGTCCGTCAGCTCGTCGAGGTGTCGCTGGCGTTCGTCATTGCCGCCGCATCCTTCTACCTCGTCGAGCGGCCGATACGCCGTGGACGGCTTCCATGGGTCGGTTGGTCGGGCCGGAGGCTGGCGCTGGTGACGCCGGTCGTCTTCGCGCTCGTCGCCGGGCTGAGCCTCGCGGCCGTGCGCGTGAAGCCGCATTCGATCGAGGCGCAGGTGGGCGACGAAAGCGTCCAATACTGCCCCGATGACTCGCCCCAACCCGAGCACGGCTATCGGTGGTGCGAGCGGGTCGCGGGCAAGGAGGGCGGCTTCGCCGTCGCCACCGCAGGTGACTCGACCTCCGTGGCGCTCGACCCGGGAATGCGTGCCGTCGCGCGCGAGCGCGGCTGGCGATACGTGCAAGCCGGCATCAACGGCTGCTCGATCGTCCCGATCCCCTTTCCGTCAGACATATCGGACCCCGCATCGGTAGCCGAGGCGCGCCGGTGCCTGCCGGGTGCCTCCGGTCTCCTACGCGACGTGGCCGGACGCGTGCACCCCGACCTCTGGATCGTCTCGGACCGATGGATGTTGACCACAGCGGTCGCCCCGGACGGGAGGGCGCGCCCGCCGGAGGACTCGCGCCTGCAGTCCGAGATCCGTGTCCAGTTGCGCCGGCGCCTGCAGCAGCTCACGCAGAGGGGCGCGCAGGTCGTGATGCTGATGCCGATCCCCGGAGGTCCTCCCGTCCGCTGTGCGAAGCATCCCGAGGATGACGCCTGCCATTCCAGCGACGTCACCACCGCGAACCCGCAGGTGGTCCGTGGCCGTCGGCTGATTCGTCAGGCGGTAGCCGGACTCGCCCCCGCGGTCGTGACCGTGGACGTGACCGACCTCGTCTGCCCCGGCGGTACGTGCCCGGCCGCGATCAAGGGGACGCTCGTCCGCTACGACACCGTGCACTACACCGCGACGTTCAGCCGCCGGATCGTGCCGCAGATCCTGGACCGCGCGCGATCCGCGGGCACGCGGCTAGAAGACTGACCGAGGCCGCTGCGCCGACCACTAGTCGGGTCCGCGTCGGCGCGCGATCGATCCGATCACACCGCCGAGCAGGAGCACCGACAGCGCCACGGCCACCACGGTCAGCGTGCTGCTTGCGTCGCCGTCGGGCAGCGCGGCGGCGACGGGCCGGGCGGGGCGCAACTTCGGCTCGGCGGTCTTGGCCTCGGGCTCCGGCGTCCCCTCGCTGCGCGACTTGCGCTGGCGCGACTCGCCCTCGGAGCGGGGCTTGGACCCGGCCGCGATCGTCTCATCGGCCTGTGAATCGCCCACGCCCTCGCCGAACAGCGGCGCGCTCTGCGAGTCCCCGCCCGAGTTCTGCCCGCCCGGGGCGGCGTCCCGGCGAGCGGCGTCCAGCGGGATCGCGTACTCCTTGCCCGACGGAGACGAAGGGTCCACGACCACGCCGTCCTGCGCCGAGGCGGAGCCGGCGGGAAGACCCACCGCAGCGACGGCGAGGGTGATGAGCGTGCGGCGGGCGACGTTCACGGTGCGATGGCCAGGCGCGGATCCTTCGCCAGCTTGGCCAGCGAGGGCTCGCGCGGGTTGAGGGCGGCCGACCGCCGATAGTAGACCTGCGCCTGATCGAACCGGCGTCGGCGGACGGACAGATCGCCCAGCAGCGCGTACGGCAGGAAGTCACCCGGCTCGATGCGCACGGCCTGCTCGAGCACGGCCTGGGCGCCGTCCGCATCGCCCTGGCGCGCGAACGCGGCCGCCTTGGCGTAGTAGGAAGCGAGGTCCTCGCGATCCAGCCGCAGCGCGCTGTCGGCGGCCGCGATCGCGCCGGCCGCGTTACCGGCGGCCAGGCGGTCCTGCGCCTGCCCGCGATAGTGCTGGCTGAGCACCTGGCGCGAGAGGGACACGCCGGCCACGGCGACGGGCAGGACGACGATCGCGGCGACCAGCGCGCGGCGACCCGGCGCCAGCAGCCGTCGCCGTGGCGGACGATCGCTCGCCGGTCGCAGCAGGACGGCCGCGGCGATCAGGGCGCCCGCGGTGATGCCCGGTAGCAGGTGGATCCAGTCGACCTGCGTGTGGATCCCCCAGGCCGCGAACATGCCGAGGGCGGCGCACAGCAGCCCCCGCTCCGCGCGGGACCCGAGCGCATCCGGCCGGCGCCGTGCGACGGCCCAGCCGACGCCGCCGAACAGCACCAGCACGAGCGCGAGGCCGGGCACCCCGAGCTCGACGAGCCCCTGGAGCGCGAGCGAGTGCGGCTGGCGGATGTCCTCCGTCGTCTTGCGGGCGAGGAAGTACGGCTCGTCGTAATTGCCCGCACCGACCCCGAGCACAGGGTCCTTCGTCCAGGTCCGCACGGCGATGTCCCAGTAGTCGTAGCGGTTGCCGGAGCCCGTGAGCAGGCGCGATGCGGTCGCCTCGCCGCCCTCGGCCGCCCCGAGGTGGACGAAGGCCTCGTATTGCGCGGAGACACGGTCGGCGATCGCGCCGGCCTTGATGACGGAGATCCCGGCCGCCAGCACCGCGACGGCGAGGAGCATGCCGGTCGCAGCCGTCCGCGCCGAGCGGGCGCGCCGTACCGCTGCTCGGCAGCCACCGCGAGCCCCCAGACGACACCGGCCGCGACCGCGAGGCCGACCAGCAGGGCCATGGCCGAGCGGATGCCCGTCGGGGCGTCGAGCAGGCGCCCGCCGGTGACCAGGATCGGCACGAACGCGAGGGCGAGCCCGAACGCCCGGCGCTGCCGGCCGGGGGCAAAAGCGAGCACGATCAACACGGAGCCGAGCGCGGCCAGGGCAGCGCCGCGGGACTGGGACAGCAGGACGAGGCCGCCGGTCACGGCCACGCCGGCGAGGGCGGCGCCCGCGCCGGCCGCGGACCGCCGCTGCTCGGCCAGCGCCATCAGCGGCCAGAGCGCGAGCAGCGAGAACGTCGCCTGCGCGTTGATGTAGCCGAGGGGCTCGTTGAGCCGGCTGCCGAGGAACTGGTCGGCCGCGCCCGGGCCGAGGAGTTGGACGACCTGCCACGCCTCCATCACCACCGCCGTCGCGGCGAACGCGCCGAGCGCCCACAGCGCCGACGCGGCGGTCGCGGACCAGCAGCACCAGCAGGGCGAGCGCGCAGCCGAGGGCGAGCGTGCGGTTGGCGGAGACGACCGCCTGCTCGACCGAGTCCGCCCACAGCGCGGAGATCAACGCCCATAGCCCCAGCCCGACGAGCCCGCCGAACGCGACCCAGGCCGGTGCGCCCGGGCGCGGCGGGCGGGCGATGCCGACGGCGAGCAGGCACACGAGCAGGCCGAGGCCGATCGGGGCCCATACGCCGGCGTTGTAATAACCCGCCAGCCACGGGGAGATCCCGGCACCGACGCCGAGGAGCACCAGCAGCGGCGCCTCGCGCGGCAGCCAGGCGAGCCGGCTCGGGGGGGCCACCGGGTCGGTCGTCGCCGCCGGGGCCGGCGCAGTCGGAGGGATCGCCGGGATGCGGGTGTCGATCAGCGCGACGGCGACGCCGACCGCCATCAGGTACAGGACGGCAACACCGGCCAGCACCATCGACGAGCCGCGCGCGGCGGCGACGGCGAGCAGCGAGAGGACGATCTGTGTGCTGCCGAGCGCGACGGCCACCGCGAAGGCGGTCCGCAGCCGCTGCCGGGCGCGGTGGGTGAGGTGGTCGCGGCCGCCCGTCAGGACACTGAGGCCGCGCCGGCGGCGGGAGACGACGACGAGCGTGGTGTCGAGCGCGGGGACGCCGACGAGCAGGAGGCCGAGCGCGACGGCCTGCCACGCGCCGGCGGCGTCCCCGGCGCCGATCATCGCCAGCGCGGCGACGGCGAACCCGAGCGGCATCGAGCCGCCGTCGCCGAGGAAGATCCGCGCGGGCTGAGCGAGCAGGTTGTGCGGCAGGAAGCCGAAGCAGGCCCCGGCCAGGGCCACGCCGGCGACGGCAAGCCAGGTGTTGCCGTCCGCGATGCCGAGCGTCGCGAGCCCGGCGGCGGTGACCAGTCCCATGGTGGCCGACTGGCCGTCCATGTTGTCGAACAGGTTGAAGGCATTGACGACGGCGACGACCCACACGGCCGTTGTCGCGAGGTCCAGCGCTCCCCCGAGCCCGAGGTCCCAGCCGACTCCGGCCGCCCACAGCAGACCCGCGAGGCCGACCTCGATGAGCACGCGCGCCCACCAGGCCACGTTGCGGCGGTCGTCGACCGTCCCGACCGCCCACAGCGTCACCACGCCGACGACCACCGGGACGGTGCGCGAACTGTCCGACGCCAGCAGCACCAGGGCCACGAGGAAGCCGGCCACCAGCGCGGCGCCGCCCAGGTAGGGGGTGGCGTGCGCGTGCGCGCGGTACTCCCGCGGCCGGTCGTAGAAGCCGAAGCGGTCCGCGACGCGGATCGCCAGCGGCGTCGTCCAGTAGACGACCGCCACGGCGATCGCCAGGCCGGTCAGCAGCCGGGCTTCAAGGGGCAACGAAGCCCTGCTCGTGCGCGGCTCGGCTCTGCTCGTGCAGGATGACGTCGGCGATCGCGTCGTCGATCGTGCGTGTCGGCGTCCAGCCGGTCAGCGTGCGCAGCTTCGTGGTGTCGGGCTGCCGGCGACCGAGCTCCTCGAACCCCTCGCCGTAGGCCTCCTCGTAGGGCACCAGGCTGATGCGCGAGCGCGAGCCCGTCTGCTCGATCACCCGGCGCGCGAGCTCGATCACCGCGAGCTCCTGCTCCGTGCCGATGTTGAAGACGTCGCCCACGGCCGGATCGCTTTCCAGCAGTCCCAGGATCGCCGCCACTGAGTCGTGCACGTGCGCGAAGCAGCGCGTCTGCGTGCCGTTGCCGAAGACCGTCAGGTCCTCGCCCGCGAGGGCCTGGCGGACGAAGCGCGGCAGCACCATCCCGTAGAGGCCGGTCTGGCGCGGGCCAACCGTGTTGAACAGCCGCACGGTGATGATCTCGGCACCGCGCTCGCGGTGCAGCGCATGGGCCAGCGCCTCTCCGAAGCTCTTGGCGATTGCGTAGTTCCAGCGCGATATGAACGGCGACCCGAGCACCCGGTCCGAGTCCTCCGTGAGCGCCCCGGCGGAGTTCTTGCCGTAGGTCTCCGACGTCGAGGTGTACAGCGTGCGCTTCCCGTGGCGCTGCGCCGCCCGCAGGACGTTCTCGCAGCCGTGCACGTTGGTCGTCAGCGACTGCAGCGGCTGGTCGACGACGAGCTGCACGCCGACCGCCGAGGCCAGGTGCAGGACGCGATCGTGGTCGGCGACCAGTGCGTCGACACGATCCGCGTCGCTCGTCGTCCCCTCCTCGAAGCGGACGCTGGGCAGGTCGAGCAGATGCTCGACGTTGGCCAGGCTCCCGGTCGACAGGTTGTCGTAGAGCGTCACTTCGTGACCGTGGGCGACGAGTTGATCGGCGAGGTGCGAGCCGATGAAGCCCGCGCCGCCGGTGATGAGATGACGCACCATGGTCATAGAACGTTCCCGGGCAGACGAACCGCCAGCCGACCGTAAAGTAGCGGTGAATGGCCCGGTCCGGGCCGATTTCGCGCACGTCTAGCCTGCCCGGGGTGCCGTCGACCCAGGACCGTGTGCGCCTGTTGCGGATGATCGCGCGGCTCAATGTCGGTGGGCCGGCCATCCAGACGGTCAACCTGACCTGGCGGTTGCAACGGCATGGGTACGACTCGGTTCTGCTGCGCGGCCAAGAGGGTCCCGAGGAGGGGAACATGGACCACCTCGCCGCGGCGGCCGGCGTCGAACCGGTGCGGCTCCCCAGCCTGCAGCGCTCCCTCGGCGCGCACGACGCGCACGCGATCTGGGCGACGATGGGCTGGTTGCATCGCTTCCGTCCCCAGGTCCTCCACACCCACACCGCAAAGGCCGGGACCGTCGGCCGCGCCGCCGCCGCGCTGCTCCCGTCCGCCCGACCGCCGGTGATCGTTCACACCTTCCACGGGCACGTCTTCAAGGGGGAGTTCTCCGAGCGCACGTCGCTGGCCTTTGCGCGGATGGAGCGGGAGCTCGCACGGGTGTCGACGAAGCTGATCGCGGTGTCTTCCGAGGTCAAACAGGACCTCGTCGACCTGGACGTCGCCCCCGCGGACAAGATCGAGGTCGTGCACCTGGGCTTCGACCTGTCCCGGTTCGCCGAGCCCGGGCCGGACGAGCGCGCGGAGGCCCGCGATGAGGTCCGCCGTCGCCATGGCATCCCGGCCGACGCCAGGGTGGTCAGCGTCGTGGCGCGCGTCGTCAAGGTCAAGCGGATCGACCGGTTCCTGGCCATGGCGCGCCGCCTGGCCGACGACGTCCACGTCATCGTCGTGGGCGACGGCGACCACCGGGAGGCGCTCGAGCAGTCACCCGACGCGCTGGCGCTGGGCGACCGGGTGCACTGGGCCGGCTTCCGCCGTGACATCCCCGACTACTGCTTCGCCAGTGACGTCGTCGCGCTCTCGTCGGACAACGAGGGCACTCCGGTCTGCCTGATCGAGGCGCAGGCGGCCGGCGTTCCCGTCGTCTCGACGCGCGTGGGTGGGGTCGAGACCGTGATCGACGACGGCGCCTCGGGCCACGTCGTCGACGAGGATCCCGACGATCTCGCTGCCGCCGTCCAGGGACTGCTCGACGATCCCGAGCTCCGGGCCGCGTTCGGCGCGGTGGGCCGGGAACGGGTCCTCGGCGCCTTCTCGATCGAGCGACTGGTGGCGGACATCGACGGGCTCTACCGGCGGCTGCTGGCCGAGCGCGACATCACCATCGCCGCCCCGGCGGCCTGACGTGTGCGGCATCTGCGGCTGGGTCGGCGGCGCGGCAGAGCCCGACGGCGGGGCGGTCGCCACGGCCATGGCGGACGCCATCGCGCACCGCGGCCCTGACGAGGGCACGCGTGCGGAGCTGCCCGGCGAGCACGGCTGGTTCGGGCACCGCCGCCTCCGGATCGTCGATCTGAGTCCGACCGGCGCCCAGCCGATGTGGTCGGAGGACCGCTCGGTCGCAATGACCTACAACGGTGAGGCGTACAACTTCCGCGAGCTGCGCCGGGAGCTGGAGCGAGCCGGGCACGCGTTCCGCAGCACGGGCGACACCGAGGTCGTGCTGCGCGCTTACGAGCAGTGGGGCGCCGGCGCCGTGGACGCCCTGGAAGGGATGTTCGCCTTCGCGATCTGGGACGAGCGCCGCCACGAGCTGCTCCTCGGTCGCGACCGGACGGGCAAGAAGCCGCTCTTCTACACGGTCGCCGGCGGCCGGCTGACCTTCGCCTCGGAGGTCAAGGCGCTCGCGCGAGCGCCCTGGGTCGACCTCGAGGTCGACGAGCGCTCGCTGCCCGCCTTCCTGACCCACGGCTACGTCCCCTGGCCCGCCACGCTGTACCGCGGGATCCGGCAGGTGCCGCCCGGTTGCACGGTGCGCTTCCGCCCCGGGGACGACGACGTGGCGGTCACGCCGTACTGGACCGGGCTCCCGGACGGGGCGCCGCTCGCCCTCGGGCCCGACGTGCTCGCCGACGTCCGCGACGGGGTCCGCGCGGCCGTCCGGCGCCGCATGGTGGCCGACGTTCCCCTCGGCGCGCTGCTCTCCGGGGGCGTCGACTCCTCGTTGATCGTCGCCCTGATGACGGAGGCCGCCGCCGAGCCCGTGCGCACGTTCAGCGTCGGCTTCCCCGAGCAGCCCGCCTTCGACGAGCGCAGCCACGCCCGCGCCGTCGCGGACACGCTCGGGACGGTCCACACGGAGCTGACGGTGGAACTGGACGCCGTCGCGATGCTCGATCGGCTCGTGTGGCTCTACGACGGCCCGTTCGGGGACTCGTCCGCGCTGCCGAGCTACGTCGTCTGCGAGGCCGCCCGCGAGCACGTGACCGTCGCGCTCACCGGCGACGGAGGCGACGAGGTGTTTGCCGGCTACCAGCGCTTCGCCGCCGCAGCCCTGTCCCGCCTCGTGCCGCCGGCGCTGGCCGCGGTGGCGGGGCGCGCGCTGCCGTCGGTCACCGGCGGCGACCTCCATTCCCGCCGCGTTCGGGCGCAGCGCTTCCTGCAGGGCGCCACGACACCGCTCGAGGACCGCTACCTGAGCTGGGTCTCGGTCTTCGCTCCCGAGCAGGTCGAGGCGCTGGCCGGCCCGGCGTCGGCGACGGCCGGGTCCGCGTTCCACACGCAGCTCGACCTCGCCCGCGGGCTGCCCCGGTCGACCGGCTGCTGTTCGCGAACCTGCGCACCTACCTCCCCGACGACCTGCACGTGAAAATGGACCGGGCGTCGATGGCCCACGGGCTCGAGGCGCGTGCGCCGATGCTCGACACGGCCGTGATCGAGCTGCTCGCCCGCGTCCGGGCCCGGGACAAGGTCGGCTTCCGCTCGGTCAAGCCGGTGCTGCGCAGGGCCTTCGCGCCCCTGCTGCCCGATCGCATCTGGGACCGTCGCAAGCGGGCTTCGGCGTCCCGGTGGACCTCTGGTTCCGCGGCACGCTGGGCGACGTCTACGGGGACGAGGTGCTGGGCGCCGACGCTCGCCTGGCCACCTACTTCCCGGCGGCGGGACTGCGGTCCCTGCTCGCGGAGCACCGGACCGGGTCGGCGCGCCACGGCGCCCGACTGTGGACCCTGCTGATGATGGAGCGGTGGTTGCGTGACCTGCGCAGCGACCGGCCGCTCACCGCGCCGACCGCCGGCGTGCTGCGCGGATGACCCAGGCCCTGGTCACTGCGGCCGGTGGCCCGTTGACGCCGTCCGTGCGGGTGCGCGCCCTGCTGCTGCGGGACGCCCTGTCCGAGCGCGGCGTCGAGCTCGAGCCGATCCTGCTCTTCGACCGCGAGCAGGAGCTGCGCTTCCGCTCGACGGGCGCCGCGGCGCGGGTCGGGCTGGCGCTGGGCGCGCGCCGGCGGTTGATCGGCGCGCTGCGGGCGAGCCCTGCGGAGGTCGCCCTCGTCCAGCGCCAGGCGGACCTGTTCCCGACGCTTCGCGCCGAGCGCTCGGCGTGGTCGGGCCGGCGGCTGGTCCTCGATGTCGACGACGCCGTGTGGCTGGACAGCTCCTCCGACGCGGGCGGCCACCGGCTGGCGGTGTTCAAGCGCACCGCCACAAAGCTGCGCACGCTGGCCGAGCGCGCGGATCATGTGATCGCCGGGAACGAGCTCCTCGCCGAGTGGCTCGGCCGGTACGCCCGGCAGGTCACGGTGGTGCCCTCGCTGGTCGACACGGCGGCGTACGCGGTGCGCCGGCACGAGGACGCGCCCGACGTCGTGCTGGGCTGGATCGGCTCCGGCTCCACCGCTTCGCACCTCGCCGCGAGGCTGCCGGCGCTCGCCAGGGCGGCCGCCGCGGCGCCGGGGCGACGCTGGCGCCTCGAGGTGCTCGGCGCGGGTGCCACGCTGGAGCAGCCCGGTCTCGACATCGTCGCGCGGCAGTGGTCGGAGGCGGCGGAGCGGGACCTGCTCGGCCGGATGGACATCGGCCTCATGCCGCTGCCCGACAACCCATGGACGCGCGGCAAGTGCGCCTACAAGGCCCTTCAGTACATGGCCGCCGGGGTGCCCGTGGTGGCGGACGAGGTCGGCGTCAGCGCTCAGGTGATCGGCCACGGGGTCGGCGGGTACGTTGCCGCCGATGACGCGGACTGGGTCGAGGGACTCGTCTCCCTCGCCGGCGACGCGGCTCGGCGGGCCACACTCGGCGCCGCCGGGCGACAGCGGGTCGAGGACGACTTTTCGGTCAGGCGCTGGGCGAGCGTCGTCGCGAGCACCATCCGGGGCAGCGAGTGACCGTCAGGCGGCGGGGTCGGGCTTGGCCGGCTGTTTGAGCGCGGCGTTCTCCGCCTGCAGGCGTTCGTTCTCCTCCTGGAGCACCGCCACCTGCTGGTAGAGGTCGGAGATCAGGGCGAGGATGGCCTTGGGGTTCACGGGACCGCCCGGTAGGCAGGGATCAGCAGGGCCTCGCCGTCGGGGCCGCGGACCTCGAGATAGGCGGCCGGCGCCGGCGGCAGGGCGTCCGCCTCGTTGCCGTCGTTGGGCCCGACCGTCGTGGTCGCGTCCGCCCAGCGCAGCTGCCCGTCGATGGTCACCTCGGACCCGGTCAGGCCGCCCAGCGAGTCCGTCTTGATGCCGTCCTTGTCGATCCTCGCCCGCTCGACTTCGACGTTCTCCGCGCCGACCTCGAAGGTGAAGTAGTCCGTATCTTCGCGGACGACAAGCCGCATGAAGCCGCTGCTGGTCGCGTCGAAGAGCTGACTGATGATCTCCGCGCGTTTCTTGTTCCCAGCCTTCACGGCCGACAGGTAGAGCCCTCCGGTGTCGTCGTTGTTGCCGACCCAGAGCCTCGCCGGCCGCGGCGGACCCGGCATGGAGACGTTGTTGTGGATCGACCACTCACCGACCCAGCACTCGACCACGCCGGGATACTCGATCGCCGCCCCGAAGCGATAAGGGGTGATCAGGAGGTGCGTGGCGCCGTTGTTGTCGGGCTCCGCGCGGGACACTCGCAGCCGCGCCTGCGGGCCGGCCTCATCGATCCAGCTCGACGCGGCCGTGGAGAAGATGCCTCCGTCCCCGTCCAGCTCGAAGCGCACCTCGCCGGTTGCCTCAGGATCGGCAGCGAGCAGCGCCGGGCTGGCCGTGACCTTGAGCCGCCGATCGATCTCGGGGCGGCTGTAAGGGGGAGGGTCGAGCAGGCCCACGGTCAGTCGATCGTGATGGAGGGGCGGTCGACGACCGCGCCGGTGTCTGGGTCTCGCGCCACCGGGAGCTGACGATAGACCCGCACGGGGGTGGACTCGTAGCTCACCGTGTACGCGTCGAGCGCCCCGGGGACCTCCGTGGACGGAACCCCGGTGAATAAGCCGGCCGTCCCGTCGGGCCACGTGACGGTTGCGTGGGTCACCGCACCGGCTGCGTCGCGGACGATGGCGCCGACCATCATCGCCTCGGGAGCTGCGGCCTGCCACCGCTGCAGCGCCGGGTCGCTCAGGCTGCTGGGCCAGGTCAGGTTCGTCGGCGAACCCCAGACCCCCTCCGCCTTGGGCCCGTACATCTGCGTCGTGGCGACGTCGATGTAGAACTCGCCGTCCTGCCCAAGCCCGGGAGGCGGCGGACCGGCACCCGACAGCAAGCTGTAGCCGCGCGCTCCCTGCGCACCGGCGGGCCCGGCCGCGCCGGGAGCCCCGGCTGGTCCTCGCAGTACCGACAGGTCCACCGGCTTGCCCCACGCGCGACGGCGCTTCTTGGTCCGTCGCTTCGGTCCGTAGAGCCGCCCGCGACGGACATCGAGGTAGAAGTCACCGACGCGCCCTTGTCGCGGCGCGGGTGGCCCGAGGCCACGAAGGATCGCCGGTTGCGGACGGCGCGTGGCGCCGCTCGCGGTGTCCCCCCGGCCTGCGGCGAGCCCGCCCGCGAGCACGAAGGACGCCCGGGTGACAAACGTCCTGCGGTCCGCGGGGGCTGTTGGCTTCCGTTCGGTCACCCTCGAGCACGATACCTACGACTCTGGCGCTGCGCGGGGGTTTTCGGTCCGTCCAGAGCCCCTCTCCGGGGTCAGGACGGCCCGTTACGCTGCGGCCATGCGCCTTCGCTGCTGGCTCGCGGCCGCTTCGTCGGCGATCGTCCTCGCGGGGTGCTCCGTGTCCGCTCCCCAGCCACCTCCCGAGGCGACCGTGGCGGCCCCCACCGCGGTGCCGACTGTCGAGGACGACCTGTTCCTCACCCAACAGGCCGTCGCGGCGGCGCGAGACGGCTCGCCCGGCAAGACCGTGCTCGTGTTCTGGCAGGCGGTCCAGGTCCGCGACATGCGGCGGGCGTTCGACCTGCTGACGCCGGCCTACCGGGCCGGCGCCGCGGAGAACCTGCCCCACTTCGCCGAGTTCCTCGCCGCCGAGCTGGCGCACTGGCTCGTGCGACCGAGGATCGTCAGCACCACTCGGGACGGCGACACAGCCCATGTGGTCGTCGACTACGCGACCCCGAGCGGCCCCGTTCGCGAGTCCTTCACGCTGCGCCGGCTCGATGGCCGGTGGCTGATCGCGTACAACTTCTACCTCTCCACGCGGTTGCAGGGAAAGTGACCGGGACGCTCCGGCACCGCCACGCGGCGCTGCCGAAGCTGCGGGCCGGGATCGACCGCGCGGCCGGCGCCTGCGCGTTCCTCCTCGTCGCCGTCACCCTGTTCCAGGGCCCCGTCTTCGACGTTGTCGCGGGGTCATCGCGCTTCCACGTCCGGCCGATCGACCTGGCCTGGGCCGCCTTCGTGGTCTGCTGCCTCCCCGACCTCTGGCTGCGCCGCCGCGAGGGCAGGCTGCGACTGCCGTTCGGCGCGACCGCGCCGCTCACGCTCCTCGCCGCCTACGCCGCCGTCGTGCTCGCCTCGCTGGTCTGGTTCCGCGCGACCTTCGGTGCGGACGGCTTCCTGGACGCGCTGGCAGGCGCACTGCGGCTGGCGCTGACCGCGGTGCTCGCGCTGTACGTGGCGCAGCGGCGGCGGCGGTACGTCGGGGCGCTCGCCGCCGCGGTCTGCGCCGTCGGGGCGGTGGCGGGAACGGAGGCGCTCTTCGCCTGGCTGACCCAGGACAAGCTCACGCAGGTCGGCGACCGCACCGTCAGCTACGGCCTCACGCGCGCCGGCGGGCCCTTCGGGAACTTCTTCGCCGACGGGCACAGCGACAAGTGGTGGGCGGCCTCGGGCGCCGCGAACGTCCTCGGCTTCTGGCTTGCCGTCTCGCTGGGCCTTGCGTTCCTGGTCCTCGTCGCGCGCCGTCCGGGGCCTCGCGAGCCGCGCCTCATCGCCGCCGCCGTCGTCGCGCTCGCCTCCGTCGGCGGCCTGCTCGCCACCCACTCCCGCGAGTCCTGGCTGGCCGCGCTGGTCGCGTGCGGCGCGCTGCTGCTAATCGCTCGCGCGCGGATCGGCCGCCGCGCGCGCAAGGTCCTCTGCATCGGGGTGCCGCTCGTCCTGGCCGGGGTCGTGCTCGCGGTGCCGAGCATTCGCGACCGCGTCTTCGAGTCCGCGCGGCCGGGGACCTTCGCTTTCACGACCGGCCCGGAGGCCCGGTTGGAGTCCTGGAAGGAAGGCATCGGCTGGGGCTGGGACCGCTTCCCGATCGGCTGGGGCAACCAGGGCGTCTCCGAGCACGCGGAGCGCTTCGGCCAGGCCACCGCGGAGAACGTCTTCATCCAGGCGTGGGCGGAGGTCGGGCTGCTGGGCTTCCTCGCGCTCGTCGTGCTCTGCGTCCAGGCCGTCCGGCGCAGCGCGAGCGCGATCCGCGAGGACGGGCCGGACACGGCCGCCGCCGCACTCGCGTTCGTCGCCTTCGTCGCGTTCGTCGTCCACGGGATGTTCGGCAACACGATCGGGGACCCGTCGGTGCAGGTCATCCTCGGGATCTCGGCCGGCGGTCTCGCGACGGTCGCTTCCCGGCCCGGCGAGCCCGCGGGCTGAGCCGTGCGCCGCGTCCTCCTCACCGCTCGCGGGCTCGCGTCGGAGCAGCCGTGGATGTACTACCTGGGTTTCGGCGTCGGGCGTGTGGCCGGGCTCGTCAGCCTGCCCCTCGTCAGCCGTTCCCTGGGGCCGTCCGACTTCGGGCAGTTCGAGGTGGCACTGGCGCTGATCGTCGTGACGACGGCCCTCTTCGACGCCGGGATCGCGGCGTCCGTCGTGCGCTTCAGTCAGGACGACCGCATGACGTGGCCGCAACTCGTCCACGCCGCCTTCCGCCTGCAGGTCGGTGCGAGCGTGATCGCGACGGGCATCGTCCTGGTGCCGCAACTGCTCCTGGCTCCGGAGGCGCTGTCGCTCCTCGAGATCGTCGCGATCACCGGCTGTTTCGCGCTGCTGGAGGGCCTCGCGGTGCTGGCGTCGGGGATCCTGCGCGCGCAGGGCCGCAACGGCCTGTTCCTGGCGCTGTCGGTCGGCCGGCTCGTGCTCACCGCCGGGCTGAGCGGCGGTGGCGCGGCCGCGTTCGGGGTCCCGGGCGCGCTGCTCGGCCTGGCCCTAGGCGGCCTGCCGTTCGCCGCGTACTCGATCCTGGTCCGCGCGCAGGTCGGCCGCGGCGGCGGCGACGACGCGTCCGATCTTGCGTCGCGGCGGGTCGCGGCGTACGGGTTCCCCCTGATCCTGAGCTCCCTCACGCTGTGGACGCTGTCGGTCTCCGACCGAGTGTTCCTCAGCGCGAACGTGTCCGATGCGCAGATCGGCATCTACGGGGCGAACTACCGGATCGGGAGCGTCGTCCTCACGTTCATCGCGGCGCCCATCGCCATGTCGTGGGTATCCATCGCGCAACGGGCACCCGAGACCGCGGGCGCGCGGGCGCGGGAGTGGGCGGCCGGCTACACGGCCGTGTGCGTCGTGGTGGTCGGCGTGCTGATGCTGGCCACAACTACGATCGTGCCGGTGATCTTCGGGTCTGGCTTCCGGGGCGATGTCCTGGTCGTGGGGCTCGTCGGCGCGGCGGGCTGGCTCGGCGGCCTGCACCCGCTGATCGCGACCCGGGCGCTGCTCTCGGAATCCACCCTGCGGCTGTCGCTGCTGACGCTGCCGGTTGCGGTGCTGGCGCTCGTCCTCAACGCAGTGCTGATCCCGGCGTACGGCACCGACGGCGCGGTGTACGCCACCTTCGCCGCCTATGCGGCGCTGTGCGTGTCCGCTGCCATCGCGGTGAGGCCCCGGTCGTGACCAAGCCGCGGCTCCTCATCGCCGTCCACGTGTATCCGGACGGCGGCGGCATCTCGTCGATCGTCGAGAACTATGTCGCGGAGCTGAGCCCCCGTTACGACGTGCACGTCGCCGTCGTCGAGGTGCGGCCGGGTGGGAGCGGCTCAAGGTCCCGGCCGGGAACTTCCATCGCCTCGGGTACACGAACGCGATCAACCCGCTGCTGTTCCCGACGTCGGTGCTGCACTCGCTCCGGGTCGGCGGCCAGCTCCGGCGACTCGTGCGACGGCTCGCGCCCGCTGCCCTCATCACCCAGGACGGGCTGCACCTCGCCGTGCCGTCCGTGCTCGCCACCGCGGCGACACCGACCCGGCTCGCGATCATGGACCACGGGACGCTCACCAACGTCCACGAGCCGGGGTGGGCGCCGATGCTGCGCGCGCGGCTCGGCGGTGTGAAGGGGAACGTGTTCGCGCTCGGCTTCGCCCTCGACACCCCGTACCGCGCGCTGCGCTGGCGGATCGGCGGCCGCTTCGCCGACCGCCTGTGGTTCACCGGGACCGAGCTGGAGCCGTACTTCGGGCGCTGGCGTGAGCGGGTGGAGCGCTACCGCCAACCTCCCCGCCGATTTCACGCCCGCCTCCGCCCGGGAGCGCGCGCACGCCCGCGCCGCCCTCGGCCTCCCTGCCGACGGCCACGTGTTCAACAGCGTCGGCCGGCTCGACGGCGAGAAGGGCCTGGACTCCGTGATCGACGCACTCGACGATGACGGCGTGCGCCGCCTGCCGTTCACGTTGGCCATCGCGGGCGACGGCACGCTGGAGGAGTGGCTGGCGCGCGAAGTCGAGCTGCGCGACCTCGGCGGCAAGGTCAAGCTGCTCGGGCGGCTGGCGCGCGAAGAGGTCGCGCAGTTGCAGGCGGCCAGCGACGCGCACCTCTACGCGGGCACCTTCAGCTGCGGGGTCTCCATCTGCCTGCTCGAGGCGATGGCGGCCGGGGTGGCGCCGATCGCGTCCGATCAACCCACGGCCCAGCGCCAGCTGATCGGCGACGCCGGGTGGGTGTTCGAGGCGGGCAACGTGGCCGAGCTGCGGGCGGCGCTCGTGGCGGCGGGCAGCATGAGCGCGGAGGAGCTGCACGCCGTCGGCGCGGCCGCGCGCAACGCGGTCCATGACCAGCCGGATCCGTCCATCCCCGAGCTCATCGATCGGCTCGTCAACTACCGTGCCTGACCTTCGATGAGCGACTACATCACCCCGCAGACCCGGATCCTCATGACCGGTGGTTTCGGGTTCCTCGGTGGGCATGTGATCGAGCAGCTCCTCGCCGAGGGCGTCGGCCACATCCACGTCGTCGACAACCTCTCGAGCAACCCGGTACCGCTCGCGGTGCTCACGTCGGACCTCGGCGACGATCCGCGCCTGTCCTGGGACATCACGACGGTTGCGGACTACCTGGACGCGAGCCCGGAACCCTTCGACGTGGTCATGCACCTCGCCTCGGTCGTCGGGCCCGCAGGCGTCCTCAAGCACGGCGGCCGGATCGTGTCGTCGATCGTGGACGACAGCTACCGGCTGGCCGACTACGCGCTGGCGACGGGCGCGCGCCTGGTCGACGTCTCCACCAGCGAGGTCTACGGTGGTGGCCGGGACGGGCTCTGCC
The DNA here is from genome assembly GCA_963740765.1 of uncultured Solirubrobacteraceae bacterium. GTDB lineage: Bacteria > Actinomycetota > Thermoleophilia > Solirubrobacterales > Solirubrobacteraceae > DATLGB01. The sequence continues at coordinate 17,518 of CAVUFN010000002.1, forward strand.
GCGAGGACGACCCGAAGATCGTCCCCTCGGAGACGAGCTTCCGGCTCGAGTACGCGGTCGGCAAGCTCGCCGCCGAGACGGCGCTGATCAACCTGCACGCCAAGTCGGGGCTCGACGTGGTCATCATCCGCCCGTTCAACATCGCCGGGCCGCGGCAGTCGGGCGAGGGCGGCTTCGAGCTTCCGCGCTTCCTCGCCCAGGCACGACTCGGGCTGCCGCTGACGGTGTTCGGGTCCGGCCACGCGCGACGCGCCTTCTCCCACGTCTCCGACCTGGCCGACGGCGTCATCCGCGTCGGACGCGCCGGGCGCCCGGGCACGGCCTACAACCTCGGCAACCACGACAACGTGATCACCGTCGGCGGGCTCGCGGAGCTCGTGCTGTCCGTCACCGGGTCCTCCAGCGAGATCCAGCTCGTCGACCCCAAGCTCGTCTACGGCGAGCACTTCGTCGAGGCCAACGACAAGTTCCCGGAGTCGGGACGTGCGATCAGCGAGCTCGGCTGGCAACCCAGGCACGACGTCGAGACCGTGGTCCGCGACACGTGGGACTACATGCGCAACGCGGCGCCCGACACGTTCGCGACCCTGGCCGGGCGCAAGATCATCGAGCAGCTCGTCGAGTCTCAGACCGGCGCGTTCGCCAACGGCTGACCGAGACGGCGCGAAGTACGCGCGGTGTTGCTCGGCGGCCTGCACGCCGAAGCGGTCCCGGATCGCCGCCGGGGTCGGGACCGCGTCCGGCGCAGTGAGGGTCCGTTCCAGCGTCGCCGCTAGTCCCGCGGCGGTGGGCTCGGCGAGCGCGCCCGACGCCTCGCCGTAGATCCAGCGGCCACCCGGCGAGGTCACGGCGGCCACGCGCACGCCGAGCGCCAGGGCCTCCACCGTCACCAGCCCGAAGGTCTCGTGCCGGCCTGGGACCGCCAGCGCGTCGAACGCGGGCAGCAGCGCGGCGGCGTCCGGGACGCGCCCGGCCAGGAGCGCGCGGACGCCGAGCCCGTGAGCCGTGGCCTCGATCCGACCGCGCTCCGGCCCGTCCCCGATGAACACGAGCACCGCTCGCTCGCAGAAAAGCGGGGGGAGCGCGGCGACCGCCTCCACGGCGAGGACCGGGGCCTTGACCGGGTCGAGACGCCCGATGACGCCGACGGCGACGGCGTCGCCGGCGCCTGAGCGCGGCCCGCGCGTCATCTCGTGTTCGGGGACGGTGCGCGGCAGGATCGGCGGGAGGACGACGGTGGCGGCCAGGCCGGGCGGGGAGAGCCGGCGGGCGAGCGCGGGCGCGTTGGCCAGCCGCGACGTCCCCAACGACAGCGCGAGCTCGCCCGGCCCGCGCCGCCCAGATCGCCAGGGGTGCTCGTGGAAGCAGTGGTGAATCTGCCGTCGCGGCACGCGCGCCCGCCGGGCCGCCAGCAGGGCGCGCGGACCGTGCGTGTGGACGACGCTGCCGCGGTGGCCGGCGATCGCGCGTGCCATGCCGCCGGTCCCCGGTCCGACCGGTGCTGTCCGGCACCCTGCGGGCAGCAGCGCCGCGAGGTCGCTGCCGGGCTCGCAGAGCACGATCGGGTCCAGCTCGCGCAGGGCGTCCGCCTGAGCGGCCACGTAGGTGACGACCCCGCTTGCCGCGCTGGTGCTCGGGACGATCAGCAGCTGCGTCATCCGCGCGAGAACGCGGCGATCTGCGCCAACGTCCGGTCACGCGGGTCGCCGTCGCCCGCATACCACTGTTGCATCGCCTCC
>CAVUFN010000003.1:0-38992 GCA_963740765.1 uncultured Solirubrobacteraceae bacterium
CTCTCAGGGAACTCCGAGGAAGCCCGAAGCTCCCGTTGGGGGAACGGGCCGAGTGTGAACGGCATGCCCCCCGCTCTCCCAGACCGTCCGCGCCGTGCCCCCATCGCCGTGCTCATGACCGCCAGCGCCCTGCTGGGTGGTGGCGTCAGCGCGGTTGCCCTGGCCGAGACGGGCGCGCTCCAGAAGACGGTCACCCGGACGGTGGTGGCCGGCAGCACCGTGAGCAACCCCACGCCGGCATCGTCCTCCGGCCTGGACGCGAAGGCGATCTACGCCGCGACGGCGACGGGCGTCGTGAGCATCACCGCCGCCGGCGGCTCCACCGCGACCGCGACCGGGACCGGGTTCGCCTACGACGACCAGGGCCACGTCCTCACCGCCGCGCACGTGGTCGACGGCGCGTCGTCGGTGACCGTCGAGCTCCAGGACGGCACCAAGCTCGACGCGACCGTGCTCGGCAAGGACGACGCCACGGACGTCGCCGTGCTGGAGGTCGACGCCGCCGGCACGGACCTCGCGCCGCTCGCGCTGGGCAACTCGGCCGGGCTCGCGGTCGGAGACGAGGTGGCCGCCATCGGCGACCCGTTCGGCTATGAGCGCTCGATCAGCACCGGCATCGCCTCCGGCCTGGATCGCACCATCGAGGCGCCCAACGGCTTCACCGTCGCCCACGCCATCCAGACCGACGCGGCGCTGAACCCGGGCAACTCCGGTGGCCCGCTCGTCGACGCCGGCGGGAAGGTCATCGGGATCGTCGACCAGATCGCGACCGGCTCCAGCGGCGCTGAGCAGAGCTCGGGCGTCGGCTTCGCCGTGCCGATCGACCTCGTCGCCAAGGAGGTCTCCACGCTGGAGGCCGGCGGCACCGTCCGTCACGCCTACCTCGGCGTCTCGACAGGTGACAGCACCTCCGTCGACGGCGCCGAGGTCGGCACCGTCGCGAGCGACGGCCCGGCTGCGGCGGGAGGCATCGAGCAGGGGGACGTCATCACCGAGCTCGACGGCGAGAACGTCGACGGCTCCAGCGCGCTCGTCGCCGCCATCGCCGGCCACGAGGCCGGCGACCGCGTCACGCTCACGGTCCGCCGCGGGGGCGCGACCGTCACCCGCACGGTCACCCTCGGGACGCAGCCCACCCAGAGCGCCGGCGTGCGGCAGCCGTGAGGCGCACGCCCTTCCGGGGCGCGTCAACCCTCGAGGAGGCGCGCAGCCAGGGCCCGGCCTTCTTCGTCGCTCAGACCATGCGTACGTAGACCTGCGAGCACGGCATCGATCGCGGTCCGGGGGGTCTTCAGGATCTCTCCGCGTCCCTGCCGCAGGCGGGCCAGGCGCTCCGCGCGTTCGTCCGCCGGCCAAGACGCCGCGATCCGCTCGACGACGGCTTCCATGTTGGGTCCGGTGGCGAGGTAGTCGGCCGCGATCTGAGCGTCACTGACGCCGGCCGCGGCGAGCAGTGCCGCGACGACGACGCCGGTGCGATCCTTGCCGGCGGTGCAGTGGATGAGCACGGGACCGTCGGAGCCGGCCAGAATCGCCGCGACCTCAGCGATGATCGGTCCGGCGGTGCGGACCATCTCCGCGTAGATCGACATCAGCGAGGTTCCCTCCTGCTCGATCGCCGCCGCCATCCTCAGCGGGTCGGCGACGGCGAGGAGCGGGAGCCGCCGGATCTGCGCGCCGGCGGTTGCGAGCGGATGCAGCGCGCCCTTGGTCTCGTCAGGCGACCGGAGATCGATGACCCACTGCGGCGGCCACGGCTCCAGCGCTGGAGCCGCGTCCCCGGCATGAGGAGCATCGCTGCGGAAGAGCACCCCATGCCGCACGCGCCGCCCGTCGCCGGTCTTCAGCCCGCCGACGTCGCGGGCGTTGGCCAGCATCTACGCGCCGGCGCGCTGGGCCATCTGCCACGCGCGCTCGGCCAGCTCCGGGACGCCGGACTCGAGGCCGGCGAAGAAGGGGTCGTCGGTGGTGCCGCTCAGCAGCCGGGCGTACGAGCCCTCGAGGAAGACGGCGCTCTTCCAGAGCGCGAGGACCTCGTACCACGCCAAGCCGGCCAGATCCCGCCCCGTGCGCTCCGCGTAGCGCTCGACGAGGTCGCTGCGGGAGGGGAAGTGCGGGCCTGCGGTGACCGTGCCGAGGCGGACGATCGGGTCGCTGTCCTCCCCCGGCGTCGCCCAGGTGACCGACAGATAGCCGACGTCGGCCAGCGGATCGCCGACGGTCGCCATCTCCCAGTCGAGCACGGCGGCCAGGCGGGCCGGTGAGGATGCTCCGAAGATCGTGTTGCCCAGTCGGAAGTCGCCGTGGACCAGCGTGGCCGGAGGGGAAACGGGACGCGCCTCGACGAGCCAGGCGGCGACCCGGTCGACGGCGGGGAGCACGCGGGTGCGGTTGTGCTCCCACAGGCGCGCGAAGAGCCGCAACTGCCGCTCGAGGTACTGCTCGGGCGCCGGCGCGGTCCCGGCGAGGCCGGTCTCGCGCCAGTCCAGCGCGTGGATCTCCGCCAGGGCGTCGACCAGCTCGTCGCCGATCCTGGGCGGGTCCGCGACGGCGTCGAACCCCGCCGGGAGATGCGTCGAGAGGACCTCTCCCGCCACGTGGGTCATCAGGTAGAAGGGTGCCCCGATGACGGTGACGTCCTCGCAGGCGGCGACGGGGGTCGGGGCGCGTACCGGCGAGCCGGCGCAGGCCTCCAGGATCCGGTACTCGCGCAGCACGTCGTGAGCCGACGGCGGCAGCGGCGGCCGAGGCGGGCGCCGCAGCACCCACTGCTCGCCTCCGCGGCGGATGAGGTAGGTCACATTGGAGTGCCCGTCGCCGATCGGCTCGGCGTCGATCGTTCCGGAGCCCAGCCCGTGCTCGTCGAGGAAGGCCTCGAGCGGACGCAGGATCAGCAGGGGTGGCCGTTCGAGCCTGGCGGCAGCGCCGGCGTCAGCGACCACGGCCTGCGATTGGTCCGTCGATTGCACGTTGGCAGCCTGTCGGCCGGGGCCCCACACCGTGCCGCAGGCGTGCGAGCGCGTTGTCGGTTTCTACGAGCGTCGCGTGCCGGCACGCTGCGGGGGCACCGGCGTGGCGTCATCGTCCTCGCCATGTCGACCACCTCCGAGGACCCCCAGTTCATGCTCGTCGAGCGTCCCCGGGACGGGATCGCGCGCGTCACGTTCAATCGGCCCGACCGGCTCAACGCCCTGTCGTGGCCGATGGTGGACGAGTACCTCAGCGTGGTGCGCACCCTCGGCGAGGACCCGACCGTGCGCGTGATCGTCCTCACCGGCGCGGGTCGCGGGTTCTGCGCGGGATTGGATCTCAAGCAGCGCGACGACGCGCTGGGCGGTGGTGACGATGTGCTCACCGTCTACCGCCGCCAGGAGAAGATCGGCGCGCTGGCCACGGCGTTGCGTGCGATCCCGCACCCGGTCATCGCCGCCGTCAACGGTCCCGCCGCGGGCGGCGGCCTCGCGATCGCCCTTGCGTCCGACATGCGCCTGTGCGCGCCCGAGGCGTCGTTTCACGCCTCGTTCGTCCGCATCGGCCTGTCGGCCTGCGACGCCGGCGTCTCGTACCTGCTCCCTCGCCTCGTCGGGCTCGGTCTGGCCGCAGAGCTGATGATGACCGGCCGCGGGGTGGACGCCGAGGAGGCGGTTCGCATCGGGCTCGTCAACCGGGCCGTGCCGGCGGATGAGCTTCAGGACGCGGCGCTCGCGCTCGCGGCGGACATCGCCGCCAACTCGCCCTTCGGCGTGTGGATGACCAAGAAGGTGCTCGAGCGCAACGTCGACGCCCCCGGCATCGAGGCCGCCGTCGAGCTCGAGAACCGCACCCAGGTGCTCGCGACGCGTACCGAGGACATGACCGAGGCGCTGGCCGCCTTCCGCGAGAAGCGCCCGGCCACCTTCTCATGGCGATAACCGGTGTGTTGGAGGCGGCCTCCGCGTCCGGTAGCGTGGCCGGCAGGAGAGATGTGACGATGGTCAAGGCCCACCCCGTGGAGCACCGGCCTGTCGTATCGAGGGAGGAGGCGTACCAGAAGGCGATTCGCGCCTTCGGCGACGTCGCTGCCGCGATCGGCGAGGTTCGGGAGATCGACGACCTCCTGCATCTGATCGCCAGGCACATCTGCGACCTGGTCGGCGTGCACCGCTGCAGCGTCTACCTGCGCGACGAGGACTCGGACCTCTTCCGCGGCCAGGTCGGCCATTCCGACCACGACATCGACGCGCGCGTCAAGCGCCTGGTCGCCGGTGTCCTCGGCGACGACTTCACGGGCGAGATCCTCCGCACCAAGGCGCCGGTCACCCTGCAGGACGCGCTCCAGGATCCGCGGCCGTTGAAGTCCACGATGCGCGCGTGGAACATCCGATCGATGATGGGCGTCCCGATGATCGCCCGCGGGGACGTGACGGGCCTCATCTTCCTCGACGACGAGGATCGCCCGCACGCCTTCTCGTCCCTCGACGAGGACATCGCCGCCGGCTTCGCCGACCTCGCCGCCGTGGCCATCAATCAGGCGCAGCTCACCGGCAAGCTGCGCTCGAGCCTCGAGACCGTCGCGCGTCAGAACCAGCTCCTGCGGCGGGCCGGCACGATCGAGGACCGGCTGACGAAGCTGGTCATCGACGGCGGCGACATCAGCGAGATCGTCAGCGCGGTCGCGCAGCTGACGGCCAAGCCGTGCGCCATCTACGACGCCCGCTTCGAACGGCTGGCGCTCGAGATGCCACCCGGCCTCGGGGAGACCGTCGTCCCCAAGATCCTCGAACCCGCTTTCCGCGACCTGCCCGCCGTCGTCGACGCGATCGCGGCGCTCGACTCGACGCGCGGAGGCGTCGTCGAACCGATCCCCTCCGCCGGCCTGCACCACCGCTTCATGGTCGCACCGGTGATCGTCCGCGACGACACCTGGGGCCGACTCGTGCTGATGGAGTACCAGTCGCGCTTCGGCGCCCTGGACATGCACGTCTGCCGCCGCGCAGCGACCAACGTCGCGGTCGAGATGAGCGCCGAGCGCCGTGCGGCGACGGCCGAGTACAACGCCCGTGCCTCGCTGGCCGGCGAGATGATCCGCGGCGGCTCCGACGAGCCTTCGCTCCGGCATCGCGCCGATTACCTCGGGATCCGGCTCGACGTCCCCCGCGTCGTCTGCCTGGTGACGTCCGTCGAGGGGCAGGCGGTGCAACTGCCCGACGCGCGCACCGTCGCGGTACGGTTCAGCGAGGCCGGTGCCGCCGGCGTCCTGGCCATCGCCGTCGCCGACGGGGTCGTCGTGATCGTCGACCTGCCGGTCGAGGGCTCCGTCGTCGCCGCGATCGGTGACGTGAAGAAGCTCGTCGCGCGCGCCTGCCAGGCCATCGACGCCAACGGGCGCGTGCGGGCCGCGCTCTCCACCGCCTGCACCGGACTCGCCGACTACGAACGCGCCTACGCCCAGGCGGCCCAGGTGATGGCGTGCCTCCAGCGGTTCGGAACCGACGAGCGCCTCGTGCTCTCGGCGGACGATCTCGGCGCCGGACGGCTGCTGCTCGCCTCCGCCGACACCGCCGAGGTGGAGCGCTTCGCGCGTGAGACGCTCGGTCCGCTGCTCGACGGGGGCGAGGGGTGCGGCGACCTCATCGACACGCTCACCGCGTTCTTCGATCACGGCCGCAGCATCCGCCGGGCGGCGGCCGCGCTCGACGTGCACGAGAACACGATCCGGTACCGACTCGCCCGCATCGAGGAGGCGATCGCCCTCCCCGTGGCGACTCAGGCCGATGCGCAGCTCACGGCTCAGCTGGCGTTGCTCGTCCTCCGCTTGCAGGGCAGGATCGGCGAAGCTGGAGAAATCCACAACGACACCGACGGGTCCGCCGAACGCACGTAGCCGTCACGAGCAAGGCTGTGAGCATGGGGCTGGAGAGGAACCTGTTCACGCTGCTCGACCGCGCAGCACGGTCGCACTGGGCGGACCGGCCCGCGTTCCACTTCGAGGGTGACACGCGCACCTACGCGGAGCTGCGCGTCCGGTCGCTGCGCCTGGCCAACGGCCTGCTCGACCTCGGCGTTGCCCCCGGCGACCGCGTCGCAGTGCTGCTCGGAAATCGCCACGAGTGGCCGGAGACCCTGTTCGCCGTGGCTGCCATGGGCGCCGTCAGCGTTCCCGTCAATGTGCTGCTGCGCGCCGACGAGGTCACCCACCTGATCGCCGACAGCGGCTCGACGGTGCTGATCGCCGACGCGCTCGGCGAGCGTCTGCTGGCCGACGTGCCGAACCTGCCCGCCACCGTCATCCGCGTCGGGGACGTCACCGTCCCGGCCGGAGCGAGCGCGCACGACTACGAGGACCTGATCGCCGGCGCGACCGACTCCGTCCCGCCCGGGCCGGGGCTCAACGACCTGTGCATCCTCTATTACAGCTCCGGCACCACCGGGCTTCCGAAGGCCGCCGCCCACACGCACGACGGAGTGCTTTGGAACTCCCTCCATCAAGTCCCCGATCTGCGGCTGACCGGCGACGACCACTACCTGGTCCTGCCGTCGCTGTCCTGGGCCGCGGGCTTCAACGACCTCGTGCTCGCCCTCGTCTACGTCGGTGGCTGCTCCACGCTGCTGCCCACCGGCGGCATGGGTCCGGACCGCCTCGCCACCGCCTTCGAGACCTCCGGCGCCACGCACGCGTTGCTCGTGCCCACGCTGCTCAAGCAGTTGCTCGGCGACCCGGCCGCCCTCGAGCGGATCCGCAACACGAACCTGCGCTGGATCGTCTCCGGCGCCGAGCCCGTCCCGCGCAGCGTCATCGACGAGCTGCAGGCCGGTCTGCCGGACTGCGAGATCGTGCAGGGCTACGGCATGTCGGAGTTCCCGACCATCGCCACCATCCTCCAGCCCGAGGACGCGGTCACTCACGCCGGTTCCGCGGGCCGGGCGTGCTCCATCACCCAGATGGCGATCCAGCTCCCCGACGGCACGATCGCCGACACCGGGGAGGGCGAGATCCTGCTGCGCACCCCGGCGACCATGACCGGCTATTACAACCGCCCGGACGAGACCGCCGCCGCGTTCGCCGACGGCTGGTTTCACACGGGCGACCTCGGGCGCCTCGACGAGCAGGGCTACGTCGAGATCACCGGGCGCAAGAAGGACATGATCATCTCGGGCGGCCTCAACGTGTACCCGAAGGAGGTCGAGGAGGTCATCTACCGCCTTGGCGGGGTCGCGGAGGCCGCGGTCGTCGGGGTCCCCGACGACAAGTGGGGCGAGGTCGCTGTCGCCGTCGTGGTCCCGGGCCCCGATGGCTTCAGCGCGTCCGACCTGCTCGACGCCTGCCGGGAGCGGCTCGCGAGCTACAAGTGCCCGCGCGCTGTCCTGGTCCACACCGAGCCTCTCCCCCGCACCCCGTCGGGGAAGGTGCTCAAGCGCGAACTGCGTCCCTGGGCCGCCGAACACCTTCGCGTTCCTGTCACCACCAATCCCCCGGAGGTCCCGTCGGCATGAAGCATCCATCGGCCCAGCCCAAATGGACCCTGCCCGAGTCGACCACGCTCAGCAGGCTGACGCGCGAAGCCGTGTTCGCCACCGTCTCCAAGAACCTGGCCGCCCTCGGCGACGACACCTCCTGGGGCGCCGTCGTCAACGGCCGCACCATGGACCTGCTGTCCAAGGAGGACGCCGAGCGCATCGCCGAGGACGTCTGGACGCAGTTCCAGATGACCGAGGGCCGCAAGCTCTACGCCGGCTGCGAGGTCGCGGTGCGTGAGCAGCCCGACCGCTACATCCTGCGCTCGGACGCGATGGCCGCCCAGGAGTCCGTCGCCGAGCTGCCCGAGGGTGCGATCGCCGACGGTGACAACGCCTTCCGCGCCGACGACATCGAAGGCACGGTCCTCGTCGTCCGCGAGGTCAAGGAGGTCGACCGCCTGATGCGCGAGGGCGTGCCCGAGGGCACCATCGGCGTCATCGACGACGCCGGCGGCACCATGACCGCGCCGATCCTCGAGGAGTTCGAGGGCGTCCTGTGCCTTGCCGGAACCGTGCGCTCACACCTCGCGATCATCTCGCGCGAGTTCGGCGTGCCGGTGCTCATGAACGTGCGCACGGCGCGACCGCTGCAGACCGGCGAGCGGGTCCGGGTGCAGTACTCCGCCGACCCGCAGAACGTCGACGCCTACTTCGGCGACGAGGTCAACCCGCGCGCCGTGGTGACGCTGCTCGAGGCATCCGCATGAGCGACTGGCGCATCGACGAGCCGAAGCTGCTGGAGGTCAACACGTTCCTCCAGCGCGTCGACGACGTGATCGTCAACAACTGCCTGACGCGGACGGCGCAGGAGTCGAAGCTGTTCCCGCTGATGCCGTACCTGTACCTGTGCTTCCTGGACGCGTACTACCGCTTCCCGGACCTGCTGCGCAAGGCGACCGCCGAGATCTCCCCCGAGGACATCGGGCACCGGTCCCGGAGCGCGACGACCCACCTGACCAAGCTCAACGCCTGGGGCACGATCAACTTCTACCTCAACGGTCGCGCCCTGCTCATCCGCGCCGGTCTGCTGCGCGCGGAGGACAACCTCGAGGATCTCGTCTTCATGGTCGACTTCTGGCAGCGCTTCTCGCGGGCCAGCCATCGCAACGGCGGCCACACCTGGGCGCTCGACGCCAAGGACATCGCCCAGGAGCACGACGAGCGCGTGCTGCAGGTCTTCGAGGCCGACGCGTTCGAGTGCGACGAGTCACTGCGCCACGCCGCGGCGAAGTTCATGGCGGCGGCGACCCAGTACTCCTTCCTCGTGCACTGCGAGAGCCGCATGGGCCTGAGCGCCTCCGGTCCCTACCGCATGGGCGGGTCCAAGCTCATGCACACGCGCGACTTCATCAACCTCGCCGAGTGCGATCTGCCGTGGCTGGACGGTGTCGCCTCAGGGGTGACGCACAACAGCCTGACCGCGGTGGTCATCACCGAGGACGTCGCGATCGAAATCACCGACTTCGCCACGGCCTACACGACGCCAGAGGACTATCAGGGGTCGATCATCGGCTTCGGGCTCTACACGTCCGACTTCCTCACCGACCGCTACATCCCGGTCGGGATGGACTCGCGTAGCGAGCTCGTCGACACCCTCCAGGCGCTGACGCAGGAGATCACGGAGGCAACGCGCCAGCTGTACTCGCGCTTCGCGTCGATGAGCTTCGCCCAGATGGTCGAGGGCGGGGTCTACAGCTACATCCACGCGCCGTCGGAGGCGGCGCACATGGCCGGCGTGTACGACACGAACGACTGGTTCTTCATGGACGATCGCACTCGGCGCTTCTGGGAGATCGCCAACGAGGAGTACGGCATGGACGCCTACGTCGACCAGTTCGCCGTGCTGCACGGCCAGCAGGGCGCGTCGACCGACTACTACCTGCATCCCGTGGCCTACGACGTGTGGCGGCGTTCCGGTGGCAAGGGCGACGTGCCGGCTCCGGGCCGCAACGCGGTCCTCGTTCCGGCCCACATCCTCTCCGATCACGACTATCCGTTGCGCGTCAACGCCAACGGGCTCGCCGACGCGCAGGGCCGGAGTTCCATGGAACGAAAGACCGAGCTCTACACGCTCGCCGGGGGCAAGCTCACGCAGGACGAGATGAACGCGCGAGCGCGGACCTTCTCCTCGAAGTTCACCGACGGCTGGCGCGACTTCGACGAGAACACCGTCAAGTGGCACCACCACGACCCGGAGGTCGATGCGATGTACCGCTACACGCAGGAGCACTCGCGCAACCTGCGCGACCGCGGGTCATCACTGGTGCGCAAGGACATCGACGCAGCGCGCACCGCGGCGGGCGAGCGCCCGTGGTCCGACGTTTCCCTGACCGCGATCGGAGAGCCGGCATGAGCGAGTGGAAGATCACCGAAGAGCAGCTGCACGCAGCCAACGTGCTGATCCAGCGCTCCGACGACGTGCTCGTGCACAACTGCGTGACGCGGACCGCGCAGGAATCGAAGCTGTTCCCGATCCTGCCCTATCTCGACATGACCATGATCGACACGTACTGGCGCTGGCCGGACCTGCTGCGCAAGGCGCTCACGGTCGTGTCGCCCGAGGACATCGGACACCGGATCCGCAACACGTCGACGACGCTCACCCGGCTGACCTCGTGGTCGTCGCTGAACTACTACCTCAACGGCCGCTCGTTGCTCATGCGGTTGGGGGTGATCGGCCCCGAGGACAACCTCGAGGACCTGTGTTTCATGGTCGACTGGTACAAGCGGATGGCGGGCGCGTATCACCGCAACGACGGGCACATCTACGCGCTCGACGCGGGCGACATCGGCCACGACGACGACGAGCGCACGCTGCAGGTGTTCGAGGCCGACGCCTTCGCCTGCGACGACGCGCTGCGCAAGGCCGCGGCCAAGTTCATGGCGGTCGGCACGCAGTACAACTTCCTCGTCCATTGCGAGAGCCGCACCGGGCTCGCCGCGTCCGGGCCGTACGCGCTCGGGGACCGGTTGCTCATGCACACGCGCGACTTCCTCAACATGGGCGAGTGCGGGCTGGCGTGGCTCGACGGGGTCGCCGAGGGCGTCACGCACTCGAACCTCACCGTCGTCGTGATCACCGATGGCGTGTCGATCGACATCACCGACTGGGGCACGCCCTACACGACGCCCGAGGACTACCAGGACTCCATCGTCGGCGTGGGCCTGTACGCGTCGGACTTCCTGTCGGACCGTTACATCCCGGTCGGCATGGGCTCGGCGCGCGAGCTGACCGACACGTTCCTGGCGCTGGCCGACGAGCTCACGCAGGCGACGCGCAAGCTGTACTCGCGCTTCGCCGACATGAGCTTCGACCAGATGACCGAGGCGGGCATCCAGACCTATCTGCGGGCGCCACTCGAGGCACTGCTGATGGCCGGCGAGTACCGGCAGTCCGACTGGGACTTCGTCGACGACCGCACGCGGCGCCTGTGGCCGCTGTTCAACGAGGAGTACGCGTACGACGCCTACGTGGACAACTTCGCGGCGCTCGTCGGGTCGATCGGCTCGTCCAACGAGTACTACCTGCACCCGATCCTCTACGGGTCCTGGCGGCGCGGAGGCGGTACGGGCCCGCTGCCCCACCCGGGCCGCGGCGCGCACATGATCCCGGGCCACGTCCTCGGTGAGCACGACTACTCGCGGCGCGTGAACCCGAACGGGCTGGCGGACTGCGTCGGCACCTGGAGCCTGCCCTCGAAGACGAGCACCTTCTCGACGACCGCGGGCCGCCTCACCGAGGCCGAGCTCAACGCCGCCGCCAAGGCCTTCACCTCTCCGTTGATCGATGGCCCGTGGCGCAACTTCGATGCGTACACGGTCAAGTACCACCACGCCGATCCCGAGGTCGACGCGATGTACCGGTACACGCAGGAGACCTCGCGACTGCTGCACGACCGCGGCTCCTCGCTCGTCCGGGCCGACATCGACGCGGTGCGCACCGAGGCCGGCGAGCAGCCGTGGCGCACGGCCGCGCCGGTGAGCGCCGAGGCGGCGGCGTAAGTGGATCTCGGGCTGTACGTGGACGCCCATCCGGGCGTCGGTCCGATCGCGCTCGCCGCCGAAGACGCCGGGTTCAGCCACCTCTGGATGTACGACAGCCCCCTTGTCTTCGGTGACGTCTACGTGGCGTGCGCCGAAGCCCTTCAGGCCACCTCCTCCCTGAAGGTCGGGCCGGGCGTGACTTACCCTCACGCCCGGCCCGCACACGCCACGGCGCAGGCGGTGGCCACGCTGTCCCGGATCGCTCCGGGGCGCGCGGTGCTCGGCCTGGGCCGCGGGAACTCCGCCCGCCACTCACTGGGCGCCAAGCCGGCCACGCAGGACGAGATGTTCGCTTATCTGGAGGTCGTCCACGGACTGCTCGCCGGGGACACGGTGTCTCTCGACGGCCGGCCGATCAAGTTCCTCCATCCCGACGACCGCTGGATGTCGCTCGCGCCCGGCGTGCCGCTGTGGCTGTCCGTGTTCGGCCCCAAGGGCCAGCGGCGCGCGGCCCGTGCCCCGATCGACGGGGTCCTCGTGCGCTGGACGGGACCAGACGGGGTCACCGAGGTGCGCGCGAACGTCGGTGCCCGCCCGCAGCTCGGAGTCGTCTTCGCCGTCTATCCGATCGAGTCAGACGCGGAGCTCGACACCGACGCCGCCCGCGCCGCCCTCGGCCCGCTCGTCGTCTCGCGGCTGCGGTACCTGACCGCCAACCACGCCTCGGCCGACGAGGTGCCGCCCGAGTTCCGCGACGGCTACCGCGCCTACTCCAAGTACCGCGCCACGCTGGACGAGGAGACGCGTCACTTCGACAACTTCCTGGGCTACCTCGTCTTCACGCCCGAGCACCTCGAGCCGTTCGTCACCCCCGATTCCATGCGCAAGGTGTGCTTCGTCGGCTCCTCCTCCGAGGTCGCCGGTGAGCTGGACCGCATGCGCGACGCGGGTGTGGAGCAGGCAACGCTGCAGATGGCCGGCGACTCCATCGCCTGGCTCGCCCGGATGGGCGAACTGAACCCGGAAAGGACAGCCCTCCATGGATGACGTGCTCCACTCGCTGCGCGTGAAGGGCATCGCGACGCCCGAGGCGATCGGCGAGGCGCTCGGGATGGATCCGGGCGCCGTCCTCGCTCACCTGCGCGAACTCGAGGCCGAGGGTGTCGCGTTCGAGCGGCCCTCGCGCAAGCGGCCGGGGTGGGTGCTGTCGGAGGTGGGCCGCGACCGCCACGCCGCTGACCTAGCCGCGGCCCATCCCCCGGAGACGCATGCGTCGTTGGCCGAGCTCTACGAGGGTTTCCTCGCGCACAACAACGACGTCAAGGGCTTGGCGGCGCGCTGGCAGCATGCCGCCACCGACGACGATCGTTTCGACCTGCTCGGCCGGCTCGAGGACGTGCACGAACTGGCCGCTCGCGCGCTCGCCCAGACCGGCGAGGTCGTCCCGCGCTTCGCGGGCTACGGACGGCGGCTCGGCGTCGCCCTCGAGAAGATCGAGGACGACCCGCGCTACTTCGTCTCCCCCCGCGTCGACAGCTACCACAACGTCTGGTTCGAGTGCCACGAGGACTTCCTGTTGACCCTCGGGCGCACCCGGGCCGAGGAAGGCTCCGAATGACCGGAAGCATCCACACCGTCCTTGGCGAGATCGAGCCGTCCGCGCTCGGCGTCACCTACGCGCACGAGCATCTGCTCACCGACCCCGGGGAGCACCTGCTCAAGGGCTCGGAGGACATGATCCTCGGCTCGATCGACAAGTCGGCAGCCGAGATGGACCTGTTCAAGCAGGCCGGGGGCAACACGATCGTCGAGGTCACGTGCGCGGAGTATGGTCGCGACGCCAACGGCTTGGCCGAGCTCTCGCGCCGCACCGGCGTCAACGTGATCGCCGCGACCGGGCACATCATGGAGGGATACTGGCGCGGGGTCCTCGACCTCTCGGACCGCACCGTCGCCTCGTTGGTCGACGAGATGGTGCAGGACCTCACGGACGGCTACGTCGACGCGCCCGACGTCCGCGCCGGCGTCATCAAGGTCGGCACCTCCAAGGACGAGGTGCATCCGGACGAGGTCAAGATGCTGACCGCCGCCGCGATCGTGCAGCGCGACCTCGGCGTCCCGATCACCACCCACACGACCAAGGGAACGATCCCGCTCGAGCAGATCCGGATCTTCGAGGAGGCGGGCGCCGACCTCGAGAAGGTCTGCATCGGCCACCAGGATCTCAAGCTCGACTACGACCAGCACCTCGCGGTCGTCAAGTCGGGCGCGCGCATCGGCTACGACTGCATCTCCAAGGAGCATTACGGCCCCGACGCGACGCGCATCGAGTTCACCAAGCGCCTGATCGACGAGGGCTACGGCGACCAGCTGATGCTGTCGGGCGACATCGCCCGCCAGTCGTATTTGACCGCCTATGGCGGCGGCCCCGGCTTCACCTACATCCTCTGGCGCTTCGTGCCGTGGCTCTGGTCCGAGGGCGTGTCCCGCGAGGACACCGACCGCCTACTGATCGACAACCCCGCGCGCTTCTTCGCGTGGACCACCTAGGAGCTGCCCGATGCGCGCTGCCGTCCTCGACGAGTCCGGGCTGACCGTCCGCGAGTGGCCCGAGCCCGAGCCGGGACCGGGTGAGGCCCTGATCTCGCTGACCAAGGTCGGCATCTGCGGGTCCGACACCCACTTCGTCATCGACGGCTCGGCCAAGACGGCGTTCCTGCCGATCGTGCTCGGGCACGAGCCGTGCGGCTACGTCGAGGCGCTCGGCCCCGACACCGAGGGCCCGGCGATCGGGACGCGCGTCGCCATCGTCCCGCTGATCACCTGCGGGACCTGCGATCGCTGCCTCAACGGCCGGTCCGTCCTGTGCAAGCAGCGGCTGTGCATCGGCGCCGACACGCACGGCGCGTGGGCCGACCTCTGCACCGTCCCGGTCTCCCAGTTGATCGAGGCGCCGGAGGGGATGACGGACGAGCTCGTCGCCGTCGCCACCGACTCCGTGGCCACCGCCTACCACGCCGTCGCCACCCAGGGCCGCGTGCGCGAGGGCTCGCGCGTGGCGGTCTGGGGCACGGGCGGGCTCGGGTTGTCCGCGGTCGGCATCGCCGCCGCCCTCGGCGCGAGCGAGGTCGTGGCCGTGGACATCCGCGAGGAGGCCCGGGGCTGGGCGATGGAGTCCGGCGCCACCGCCGCGTACCACCCGGACGACGCCCTCGGCGAGATCACCAAGCTCGGCGGCGTCGACACGTCGCTGGAGTTCGTCGGCAAGTCCGCCACCGTCGAGGGCGCCGTGCGCTCGCTCGACGACGGGGGGCGGGCGGTGATCATCGGCGTCGGCCACGAGCCCGCGGCGGCGGGCCGCATCATGACCTTCGTCCTGCGCGAGCGCGAGATGGTCGGGTCCTACGGCGCCGACCGCTCCGAGGTGGAGGCCGTCATCGAGCTGATGTCCACCGGCCGGCTGGCGCTGCCACGTGTCGTCGGTGACGTCATCGGCATCGAGGACGTCGCGGAAGGCGTCGCCCGCGTGGCGCGCGGCGACACCGGCGGGTCCCGCATCGTCGTCGACGTGCGCGCGTAGATGGCGCGCCGCTGGCTGGTCACCGGTGCGTCGCGCGGCATCGGCGCCGCGATCGCCGCGGTGGCGGTCGAACGCGGCGACAGCGTGGTGCTCGTCGCCCGCGGCGAGGCGGTCGAGCGGGTTGCGGACGACCTCGGCCCGACCGCCCACGCACTGCGCGTCGACCTCTCCTCCCCCGACGGCCCGGCCACAGCGGTCGCCGGTGCGGTCGAGCGACTGGGCGGCCTCGACGTCCTCGTCAACAACGCCGCCATCCATCGCGGCGGGCGGATCGAGACGCTGCCCGACGGCGATTTCGAGGCGGTCGTCGAGTCCAACCTGATCGCGCCCTACCGGCTCTGCCGCGAGGCCGTGCAGGTGATGGAGTCAGGCGCCGCGATCGTCAACATCGGCGCCGTCGTCGGGTTCCGCGGCTTCCCGGGCGACGCGCCGTACGGTTCCGCCAAGGCGGGGCTCGCCGGCCTCACACTCGTGCTGGCCGTCGAGCTGTCGCGCCGGAAGATCACCTGCAACCTCGTCGTCCCCGGCTTCACGGAGACCGAGATGACCGGCGCGCTCGACGAGCGCGCGCGGGAGAAGATCATCACCCGCATCCCGCTGCGGCGCCCCGCGGAGGCCTCCGAGATCGCCGCGGTCGTCGGCTGGGTCTCGGCCTCGCCCTACATGACCGGTGCCATCGTGCCGGTCGACGGCGGCCTGTCGGCCGCACTCGGAGGAGTCTGATGAGAGCAGTCCAGTACAACGCGCCCGAGGCGCTCGAGCTCGTGGAGCTCGACGAGCCCCACGCCGAGGACGGCCAGGTCGTGGTCGAGGTGGCCACGTGCGGCATCTGCGGCTCCGACCTGCACTCCTATTCGCACGGCATCGCCGCCCAGCCTGGGCAGATCCTCGGCCACGAGTTCTCCGGGCGCGTCACCGAGGCCCCGGGCGTCGAGGGCATCGCCGTCGGGGACCGCGTCACCGTGCGCCCGCTGCTGCCGTGCGGCAGGTGCGCCCGGTGCCAGGAGGGTTCCCTGAATCTGTGCGAGGCCGGGCACTCGATGAACATCGGTTACGGCCTGCGCGGCGCGTTCGCCGAGCGTGTCCTGGTCCCCCGGGCGATTCCCGGCGAGACGATCTTCCGCCTCCCCGATTCGATTCCCGACGGCGGCGGCGCGCTCGTCGAACCGCTTGCGGTCGGCCTGCGCGTCGTCCGGCAGGCCGGCGAGCTCGAGGGCACCGTCACCCTCGTGCTCGGCGCGGGCATGATCGGCCTCGCCGCCACCCGCTTCGCCAAGCTGCGCGGCACCGGCACGCTGATCGTCGCCGACCCCTCCCCGGTCCGCCGCGCCGCAGCCGAGGCGCTCGGCGCCGACGTCACGGTCGACCCGGTGGCCACCAAGATCACGGACGCCGTGCGGGAGCTCACCGGCCCCGGTGGCTATGGACTCGGCGCCCGCGCCGACGTCGTGATCGACTGCGCCGGCGCTGCACCCGCGTTCGCGGAGGGCCTCAAGTCGGTCCGGCACGGCGGAACCATGGCCATGACCGCCATGTACAACGCCAAGATCGAGGTCAACCCGTCACGGATCGTCGAGAAGGAGCTGACCATCCGCGGATCGTTCGCCTACAACGACGAGTTCCCGATGGTCATCGACGCCATCGAGCGCGGCGACGTCGACCCGGCGATCTTCATCTCCCACGAGTTCGGGCTCGCCGACTACGAGGAGGCCTTCCGCACGCAGCTCGACCGCCAGGTCTCGCTGAAGGTGCTGATCACTCCCTAGCCCTGGAACGACCCGCCGTCGATGTTGAGGGCCTGGCCGGTGATCGGCGCGGCGGCGTCCGAGCACAGGAACGCGGCGAGCGCACCGACCTCGGCAGTGGACACCATCCGCCCGAGCGGCTGGGTGCGCAGGAACTTCTTGATGACCTCGTCGACCGGGGTGCCGCGCGCGTCGGAGACCTTCTGGGCCTCGCCGCGCACCATCTCGGTGTCCACCCAACCGGGAAGGAGGCAGTTGGCGGTGACCCCGTGCTTGACCCCCTCGGCCGAGAGCACGCGGGTGAGGCCGAGGACGGCGTGCTTGGACGTCGTGTAGGCGGCGGTGTGCGAGACGCCGTAGCGCGAGTAGAGCGAGCCGATGGAGACGATGCGGCCCCAGCCGGCCTCCTTCATCGCGGGCAGGACGTCGCCGGCCATGACGAACAGCGACGTCACGTTGACGCGCATGGATTCGTCCCAGTCCGCGAGGGTGAGGTCACCGAGGGCGCCGTTGCGTGCGATGCCGGCGACGTGGACGAGGATCTCGACCGGGCCGCCGAGCGCCTCGGCGGCACGGGCCGGGAGCGCGGCGCAGGCGTCGACGTCGCTGAGGTCGGACGCGAGGACCGGGCCGTCGCCGGCGGCGGCCGCCGTCTCCCGCAGGCCGGCCTCGTCGCGGGCGGCGACGGCGACCGTGTGGCCGGCCTCGGCGAGGGCGACGGCGATGCCGCGCCCGATCCCACGGCTGGCTCCGGTGACGAGTGCGCGGCGGTCGCTCATGCGAACAGCTCCTCCAGCCGCGGGACGGTGATCGCGGCGTCGGTGTGGTGCACGCCGGTCATGCCGACGCGCTCGGCCCCGGTGACGTTCTGCTCGAGGTCGTCGACGAACACGCAGCGGGCGGGGTCCACGCCGGCCCTCTCGGCGGCCAGCGCGTAGATGCGGCGGGACGGCTTGCGGATGCCGACGGCGCCCGACAGGACGACGTGGTCGGCGCGCCGCTCGAGGTCATAGCCGTCGTAGGCGCCGTTGCCGAACGAGTTGGAGACGATCGCGGTCGTCACGCCGGTGTCGTGGATGCGCTCGAGGACGTCGAGCATGGGCTCGTCGGCGCGCAGGGTCCTCGTGAGCCGCGGGATCAAGCCCTCGGACTCGATCGCGACGCCCGTGCCGGCGGCGAGCATCGGCGCGAAGCGCCGCTCGAAGTCGGCCTCGGACAGGTGACCCGTCTCGACGTCGCGCAGCAGCCGCGCGGCCGCGGGGTCGGTGCGCAGCAGGCGCGCGAAGGCGTCGCGCGGCAGTCCCTCCGACTCGCAGTAGTCCCCGAACGCGTCGAACACGCTGGAGGTCAGCACCCCGCCGAAGTCGACGAACAGCCCGTCGAAGCGACGGCTCACGCGACGGCGAGGGTGTCGAGCAGGTCCCCGTACTTGGCGATGGCGGCCTCGCGGCGGGTCGGGACATGATCGGAGGGGATCGCGTGGGCCTCGTAGTTGCGCAGCATCCGCTTGGCGACCGTGACCTTGTGGACCTCGTCCGGGCCGTCGTACAGACGCGCCGCGCGTGACCACTTGTACATCTCCGAGAGCGGCATGTCGTCGGTGAAGCCAAGGGCGCCGTGGATCTGGATCGCACGGTCGAGCACGTCGTGCATCACGGTCGCGCCGTGGTACTTGATCATCGCGATCTCGGTGCGGGCCGCGAAGGCGCCCTCGGTGTCGATCTTCCACGCGGCGTGCAGGGTGAGCAGACGGGTCGAGGCCATCGTGGCCGCGCTGGTGGCGATCCAGTCCTGGACCATCTGCTTCTCGCTCAGCAGCGAGCCGTGGACGGACTTGGACACCGCGCGCTCGCACATGGCGTCGAACGCGCGGCGGCAGACGCCCATCCAGCGCATGCAGTGATGGATCCGGCCCGGGCCGAGGCGCTTCTGGGCCATGACGAACGCGGCGCCCTCCTCGCCGAGCAGGTTCTCGGCAGGCACCCGGACGTCGCGGTAGTGCACCTCGGAGTGGGAGTGCAGCTTGCCGTCCCCGAGCGTGTCGTGCATCAGGCCGAGCGTGCGCATCTCGATGCCCGGTGTGTCCGTCGGGACGATGATCATCGACATCGTCTTGTACGGGTCCGCCCCCGGCGAGGTGTCGGTGCGGCACATGACGATGTGAAACGCGGAGCGCTCGGCGTTGCCGACCAGGAACTTCGTCCCGTTCACGACCCACTCGTCACCGTCGCGCACGGCGGCGGTCGTGAACTGCTTGGGGTCCGAGCCCGTGCCCGACTCCGTCATCGAGAAGGCGCTGTAGACCTCGCCGTCGAGGACCGGCCGCATCCAGCGATCCTTCTGCTCGGGCGTGCCCGCGATGGCGATCAGCTCGGCGTTGCCGGAGTCGGGCGCCTGATTGCCGAAGACGGCCGGCGCCAGCTCGGAGGCTCCGAGGATCTCGTGCATCAGCCCGAGCTTGACCTGGCCGTAGCCCTGGCCGCCGAGCTCGGGATCCAGATAGGCCGCCCACAGGCCCTGCGCCTTGACCTGCTCCTGGAGCGGCTTGATGATCTCCCGGAACTGGTGCCAGTCGAAGTCGAGGACCTCGAGCGGGTAGACCTCCTCGCGCACGAAGTCGCGCATCCAGTCAAGCTTCGCTTGAAACTCCGGTTCGGTCGAGAAATCCCAGGCCATGGGACGCAACCTATGGAGAACCACACAGCGCGCCCAGTCAGTCACGCGGACGGCGTGGAGACATCTCCAACATGATGTGCCGCGATGGCTGACGACGACGCGCTGCAGCATTGGCTGACCGAGACCCTCGACGACCCGGGGCCGTTCGAGCTGACTCCGCTGAGTGGCGGCAACTCCAACGAGACGGTCGCGGTGACGAGTGCGGACGGTCGCTGGATCCTGCGCCGCCCGCCGGCCGCGAGCCTCGCCCCGGGTGCGCACGCCATGGAGCGCGAGCACCAGATCATGGAGGCGCTGTCCGACCAGCCGGTGCCGACCCCGCAGACGCTGGGCGTGCTGATAGCCGAGGGGGTGCCGCAGACGCCGGCGCTGCTGATGGAGCACATCGACGGCGTGGCCCTGATGGACACGCTGCCCGCCGGCTATCCGGAGCCGACCGAGGCCGCGCGGCGGATCGGTGCGACCGTGATCGACGCTCTCGCCGACCTGCACAGCGTCCCCTACAAGGAGGCTGGGCTCGAGGGCTTCGGCAAGCCCGACGGGTTCCTCGAGCGCCAGGTCCCGCGCTGGCGCAAGCAGCTCGACCGATACCAGACGCGCGACCTCCCGCGGCTGGACGAGCTGACCGCAGCTCTGGAGGCCACCCGGCCGCCGAGCTTCGAGCCGGGGATCCTGCACGGCGACTTCCACCTGGACAACTGCCTGCTCACTCCTGCGGCGCCCGTGCGGGTCGCGGCCATCGTCGACTGGGAGATGGCCACGATCGGCGACCCGCTGCTCGACCTCGGCCTCTTCCTCGCCTTCTGGGGCGAGCGCTCCGAGGCGCGTCCCGCGATGCCGCGGGTGCAGGGCGTGAGCCGCGTACCGGGCACACCGACCCGCGCGGAGCTGGCCGAGCGCTACGCGCGGCGCTCGGGCCGCTCGGTCGAGCACCTCGACTGGTACTGCGCGCTGGCCTTCTTCAAGCTGGCGATGATCGTCGAGGGCGCCTACGCGCAGTACCTCGACGGGCGGCTGATGACGCCCTACGCCGCACGGCTCGAGCACGACGTTCCCGCCCTGTTGCGGGAGGCGGCGGGCTTCGTGCAGCTGTGAGTCAGACCGTCGCGGTCGGAGAGAGCGAGATGCGCGCCGCCAGCAGGCGCGCGCACCACTCCTTGCCCTCGGTCACGACGAGGTGCGTCCACGGCGCGTCGGGCGGCGCCATGTCCGCGCCTGCGAGCGTGTCCGGTATGCGCAGGGCAAGCGCATCGCAGCCCGCCTCGAGGGCGGCGGCCACGGTCTTTTCGAGCAGGACGGAGGAGGACGCCCCCTCCCACTCGACCTCGATGACGACCGGGGTGCCGGCGCACGAAGCAGCCTCTTCGGGGGAGCGCACGACGCGGTAGCCATCGGGCACGCCGTTGACGATCGGGATCTTCGACCGCTCGTCGCACCAGGCCAGCAGCCGGGCGAGGTTCGGGCCCGGCTGGGCGGGGACGAGCTTGACGGCGCCGAGGACGAGCAGCCCGTCGTTGCCGTCGACGGCGACGAGGTCGCCCTCGCGCACCGTGCGCCCGTCGGGCGCGACGGCCTCCCGTGCCGCCGGGTCGATCAGCAGGCCCTCGACACCGCAGACCGCTGGACGGCCGATGCCACGGGCGACGACCGCCGCGTGGGACGTGCGCCCGCCGACGGCGGTGACGATGGCCGCGGCGGCGATCATGCCGCCGATGTCCTCCGGTGAGGTCTCGGGCCGCAGCAGGATCACCGACGCACCGCCGTCGGCGGTCAGCTCCTGCGCGCGCTCGGAGTCGAAGACGGCGACGCCGACCGCCGCGCCCGGTGAGGCGGGCGTGCCGCGGCCGAGGATGTCGAGATCCTCGCGCGAGGCGAACACCGGGGCCTGCAACTGCTCGATGGCCGCGATCGGGATGCGGTTGAGCGCCTCGTCGACGCCGATGAAGCCCTCGTCGACCATGTCGACACCGATGCGCACGGCGGCAGGGCCGCTGCGCTGCCCCGGCCGCGCCTGAAGGATCCACAGCCGCTCGGTCTCGACGGTGAACTCGACGTCGGTCATGTCGCGATACTCCGCTTCGATCAGCGGCAGGGCCGCCTCGAGGTCCTCGAAGGCCTTGGGAAGCGCATAGCGCATGGCCGACAGCGGCTCGGTGTTGCGGCCGCCGGCCACCACGTCCTCGCCCTGGGCGCAGACGAGGAAGTCACCGTAGGTTCCCGGCGACCCGGTGGCGGGATCGCGCGTGAACACCACGCCCGTCCCCGACTGCTGGTCGCGGTTGCCGAACACCATCGCCTGCACGGTCACGGCGGTGCCGAGGTCGTCGGGGATGCCGGCGTAGCGGCGGTAGCGCTTGGCGCGCTTGCTGTCCCACGAGCGCCAGACCGCCTGGATCGCCTCGGTGAGCTGCTCGTCGGCACTCTGGGGCACCGGGCGGCCGGACGTGCCCTCGATGACGGCCTTGAGCTCCTCGACCGCGGCGGCGTCGCCGCGGCGTTCGAGGGTGCTCACGGCGTCAGCGGGGATGTCGCGCACGATGCGGCCGTACATCGCCAGGAGCCGGGCGTAGAGGCTGGCGGCGAAGGGCGCCGAGGTCTGCGCCCCCAGGCCGGCGACCGTCGCGTCGGTCAGCCCGAGGTTGAGGATCGTGTCCATCATCCCCGGCATCGACCGCGGTGCGCCGGAGCGGACCGAGATCAGCAGCGGGTTGTCGGGGTCCCCGAAGCGCCGGCCGAGCTCGGCCTCGAGGTGCGCCATCGCCGCTGCAACCTCGCCGCGGATCTGCTCGAGCACGGCGTCGCCGCCGCCGCGCCACGCGCGCCACCCCGCCGTCGTGATGGTGAACCCGGGCGGGATGGGGAGGTTGAGCGCGCGCATGCGCGCAAGGCTGGCGCCCTTCCCGCCCAGCAGAGAAACGTTGTCAGGGGTCTCGTCGAAGCGGTGGACGTACTGCATCAACGAGAAATCTGTCGCGAACGCGCACGGCGCGCGCCGGATGCACTGAGATCCGTTGGTCGTTCCCACAATCGCCCGGCGCGCCGGGGTGCCGCCATTTCACTGCGGACCGTACGTTCGCGCCATGACCGATGACTGCCTGCTCGTCGAACGCCGCGGCGCCGTCCTACAGCTCGTGATCAACCGCCCGCAGGTGCGCAACGCGCTCGACCGCCGCGTCTCGGAGCGGATCGCCGCAGCGTTGGACGAGCTCGACGACACGCCGGAGCTGCGCGTCGCGGTGCTCACCGGCGCCGGGGGCAACTTCTCCTCGGGGATGGACCTCAAGGCGTTCGGCCACGGGGAGATCCCGGTCGTCGAGGGCCGCGGGCTGGCGGGGTTCGCGCAGGCACCGCCGCGCAAGCTGCTGATCGCCGCCGTCGAGGGGTACGCGCTGGCCGGCGGGTTCGAGGTCGCGCTCGCCTGCGACCTGATCGTCGCCGCCCGCGACGCCGTCTTCGGGCTGCCGGAGGTCAAGCGCGGCCTGCTGGCCGCGGGGGGCGGCCTCATCCGCCTCTCGCGGCGCATTCCGTACAACATGGCGATGGAACTCGGGGTGCTCGGCGATCCGATCGGGGCGTCGCGCGCCGCCGATCTCGGCATCGTGAACCGGCTGACCGAGCCGGGCGAGGCACTGGCCGGTGCCCTTGCGCTGGCCGAGCAGATCGCGGCCAACGGTCCGCTCGGCGTCGCGGCCGCCAAGGAGGTGATCACGCTGTCCGCCGACGTGCCCGAGGCCGAGGCGTGGCAGCGCCAGGCGCCGATCAACGCGCGCATCGCGGAGTCTCAGGATGCTAAGGAGGGTGCGCTGGCCTTCGTGGAGAAGCGCGCGCCCGTCTGGTCGGGCGCCTAGGCGGCCGGGGCTCCGCGGAGTGACGCCACGATGTCGACGAGGTCCGAGTAGGAGTCGACGAAGTACGCCGGGTTCTCGGCCTTGCAGGCCTCCGGGTGGAAGCCGAACGCGACGCCGACGGCACGCATCCCCGCGGCGTGGGCGGCGATGATGTCGTTCTCGCCGTCGCCGACGTAGAGGCCGTTCTCGATCGACACGCCGACCCCGGCCGCGACGGCGAAGATCGGGTCCGGCGCGGGTTTGCCGTTGGGGACCTCGTCGCCGGAGACGGTGAACGCGAAGAAGTGCGCGATGCCGAGGCGCTCGAGGTCGAGGTCCAGGCGCGCGCGGGCCTTGGACGTGGCGATGCCGAGCCGGACGCCCAGCGCGGTCAGCCGCTCGAGGCCGTCGACGAGGCCCGGGAAGCCCTCGGCCTCGGCGCTGTGGGTCGCGTACGCAGCCTGGAACAGCGTGCGGAATCGCTCGAGCGTCTCCGGGTCGTCGCCGACGATCCGCGGGAACGCCTCCGAGCCACGCAGCTTGAGGATCTCCTCCATCTCGTCCGGATCGCTCGGACGGGCTTCGCCGAGCACGTCCATCGAGGCGTCGTGGTACGAGCGCTCCAGGGCGGAGCGGGAGTTCACGAGGGTGCCGTCCATGTCGAACATGACCGCCTCGACGGGTGCCGTGTGATTCATGCCGCCAGCATGCCGCGCCCCATCCGGCTGGAGGGTTCGACAAAGCGCCAGGTCTTGTCACGTTCTCCAAGCCGGCGCCGGCGCGAGGATGCTGACAACGTGACCGGCGTCTGCCTCCCCCACCGCGCCTGCGGCGCCGCCGACGCGCACCGGCTCGCGCTGCTGGCGGAGGAGCTCGGCTACGACAGCGTGTGGGTGTCGGAGTTCGCGACCTACGACGCGTACGCCCTCGCCTGCGCGATCGCGGCGACCACGGAGCGGATCTCGATCGGCACGGCGATCGTGCCGGTGTCCACGCGCACCCCGGCGCTGCACGCGATGAGCATGAGCACCCTCGCCCACCTCGCTCCGGGGCGCAGCATCGTCGGCTTCGGCATCTCGACAGCGCACGTCATCGGTGGGTGGCACGGCCAGCCGGGCGTGGTCGAGCGCGCGCTCACGCACACGCGGGCGCTGTTCGACTTCCTCGACCTCGCGCTCGCGGGCGAGAGGACCGCCACCGGCTTCCGCCTCGAAGCGCCGCCGCCCCAGCCGCCGCAGCGCTACGTCGGCGCGCTCGGTCCGCGGCTGCGCGCCTTCACGCGCGAGCGCGCCGACGGGCTGATCCTCAACTTCGCTCCGCGCAGCGCGCTCGCAGCCGAGGTCGCCGCGGAGCCGGGCCGCGCGGTGCTTCCGGTGCGGATCGCCATCGGCGGGGACCTCGAGGACGCTGAGCGGCGCTTCCGCCGCGAAGCCGCCTCCTACCTGCGGGTCCCGGTGTACGAGAACGCGATCGCCGCGATGGGGTGGCCGGACCTGGTCCCCCAGGGCGAGCTGCAGGCGATGGCCGACGGGTTGCCGCAGCCGTTCGTCGAGGACATGGGCATCCTCGGCGAGCCGCACGAGAAGCTCGCGCAGATGGACGCTGACGGCGTCACCCCGCTGCTCGTCCCGATCGTCGCGCCCGGCGACCTCGAGGCGTTCGAGGCCGTCATGCGAGACGCCGTCACCTGATCGCGCCGGCCTCGGTCAGCCGCTCGACGTCTGCGCCGGAGAAGCCCCAGTCGGTCAGGCCGGCGGCAGTGTGCTCGCCCGGCGCCGGGGCGGGTCCGGCGATCTCGCTGGGCGTGCGCTCGAAGCGTGGCGCAGGCGCAGGTTGGACCACGCCATCGTGCTCGACGAACACCCCACGGTCGCGGTTCTGCCCGAAGGTCCGCGCCTCGTCGAGATCGAGGACCGGCGCGAAGCAGATCTCCGCGGACTCGAGCTGCGCCGCCCACTCGTCGCGCGTGCGGGTCTTGAAGATCGCCGCGAAGCGCTCCTTCATCGCGGGCCACGAGCGCTTGTCGTACTGCTCGGGGAGCTCGGCGGCGTCGAGGCCCAGCTCGCGCAGCAGGTTGGCGTAGAACTTCGCCTCCATCGCGCCGATCGAGACGTACTTGCCGTCGGCGGTCTCGTAGACGTCGTAGAAGTGCGCGCCGCCGTCGAGCAGGTTGCCGCCCCGGCCGCCGTCCCACTGGCCCATGTCGCGCATGCCGTAGAACATCGTCGCCAGCAGCGCCGAGCCGTCGAGCATCGCGGCGTCGACGGTCTGCCCGGCGCCGGAACGGCCCGCCTCGATCAGCGCCGCCAGGACGCCGACGGCCAGCAGCATGCCGCCGCCTCCGAAGTCGCCGACCAGGTTCAGCGGCGGCGCCGGCGGACCGTCCGCGCGCCCGATCGAGTGCAGCGCGCCCGATAGGGCGATGTAGTTCATGTCGTGCCCGGGGTAGCGGGCGTACGGGCCGCTCTGCCCCCACCCGGTCATCCGCCCGTAGACGAGGCGCGGGTTGCGCGCGCGGCAGTCGTCGGGCCCGATGCCGAGCCGCTCCGCGACGCCCGGCCGGTAGCCCTCGATCAGCACGTCGGCCCGCTCGGCCAGACGCAGTACGACCTCGACGCCGTCCGGGTGCTTGAGGTCGACCCCGACGGAGCGCCGGCCGCGGTTGAGCAGGTAATCCGGCGGCCACTCGTACTCCTCGCGCGGCGTCACAGCCGACGCCCGGTCGACCCGGATCACGTCGGCGCCCATGTCGGCGAGCATCATCGCGCAGAACGGGCTCGGGCCGATCCCGCCGATCTCGACCACGCGGGTGCCCGACAGCGGCCCGCTCACGTCGTCTGGCGCCGGAAGAACACCGTCGACAGGGCGACGGCGATCACCAGCACGACGCCGTTGACCACGTTCGTCCACGTGAAGGCGAGGCCGCCGACGATCAGGCCCTGGCTGACCCACACCAGGAAGGTGCCGCCGACCAGCGCGCCCCAGACCGTGAAACGCCCCGTGGACAGCACCACCGTCGACAGGAACGCCGCGGCGAAGGCGGGCAGCAGGAAGCCGGTGGCCACGTCGGGCGAGGCCGAGCCCTGGTTGGCGGCGAGGACGATGCCGGCGGTCGCGGCAAGCAGACCGCCGAGCACGAACGCCTTGATCGTCTCCTTGCCCGGGTCGACCCCGGCCAGGCGCGCGGCCTCGGGGTTGGACCCCGTGGCGTGCAGGTAGCGGCCGAACGTCGTGTGCCCGAGCATCACCCACACGACCACGCCGATCGCCAGGAGCAGCGCGATGGTCCATGACACCGCGTCGACCCAGTGGTCGATCTTGACGACGAAGAGCGCGATCACGGCGAAGCCGGCCACGATGGCGGCGCTGATGGCGTCCCACGTCCGCGGCGCCTGGCTCTCGGGGCGACGCGCGCGCAGGAAGGTGAACGCGCCGACGGCGATGACGACGAGGCCGATCCAGATGATCAGCGAGGGGAACTTGTGGCCGAAGGAGCCGAGCGAGTCGGGGCCGGAGAACCAGCCGGGGATCTGCCCCTTGGAATCGGCCGTCGGCGCCATCTGCGTGCCTTTGCCGTAGACCGAGGCGATGCCGCCGAAGACCCCGCCGGTGCCCAGCGTGGCGATGAACGTGTTGACGTTCAGGCGGACCACGAGCAGCCCGTTGATGAGGCCGCCGGCCAGCCCGATCAGCAGGCACACGGCGAGCACGAGCAGGAACGGCCAGTCCTGGTTGATCTTCAGGCCGATCGACAGGAACGTCGTCAGGGTCGCCATTCCGCCGACCGAGAGATCGAACTTGCCGGCGATCAGGGTGAGCATCACGGCCAGGCCGAGGATCAGGACCGGCGCGTTCTGGTGGATGTCCAGGAAGCGCGCCTCGGTGGAGGCGAACTTGTCGCCGAGCCAGACGGCGTAGGCGACGAAGACCGCGAGGAACGCGAGGAAGGAGATCGAGCCCTGGAACGCCTTGCTGCCGAGCACGGCGCGTGCGGATCCCTGCCGTTCGGGCTTGACGGGATCGTCGCCGCCGCTGTCGGCGACGGGCGTCGCGGTGGCCGTGACGTTGGTCATCAGATGAACGCCTCCATTTGGTGCGCGTCGGTGTCGCCGACCGCGATGAGATCTCCGAGCCCGCCCTCGTCGACGACGGCGATGCGGTCACAGACCGCGAAGAGGTCCTCCGAGTCCGAGGTGACCACGAGCACGGCGGCGCCCTCGTCGGAGAGTTGATGGACGAGGCGGTAGATCTCCCGCCGCGTGCCGATGTCCACGCCGCGTGTCGGCTCGCACAGCACGTACACCTGCGGCTTGCGGAAGAGCACGCGCCCGAAGACGACCTTCTGCTTGTTGCCGCCCGAGAGCGTGCCGAACGCGGCGTCGGCGTCGGCGGGATGCACCGAGAGCTTCGTGATCATCTCGTCGCAGTCGCGTCGCTCCGCTCCGCCACGGAGGAACCGCAACCCGTTCCGCCAGTCGGTGAGGGAGCTCACCGTCAGGTTCGACTGCACCGACATCTCCAGGAACCCGCCCTGGCTCTCGCGGTGTGGCGGCACGAGCGCCGTCCGGACGCCGTCGGCGAGTCGCACCCGCCCGGAGCGCGGCCGTGTGCTGCCGTGCACGAGGAAGGCGACATCGTGCAGGCCGGAGCCCGGGAGGCCCGTGAGGCCGACGACCTCGCCGGCGCGCAGGGTCAGGTTGATCGGCCCGGCGCGGCCCGCGACCGCGTCCTCGACCCAGACCAGCTCCTCGCCGGGTGCGCGATGCTTCGTGTTGTCCTCGAGTGCCTGCGCCTCGTGGGCGATGAGCATCTTGACCAGCTCGTCGCGGTGCAGGTCGGTGGCCGGTTCGTCGGCGGCGAGCCGGCCGTCGAGAATCACGACCAGGCGCTGGGCGATGTCGAGGATCTCCGACAGCTTGTGGGTGACCATGATCACCGTGGCGCCCTCGGACACGGTGTGCGCAAGAGCGTCGATCAGGCGCTTCGCCTCGGCCGGCGGCAGCGTCGACGTCGCCTCGTCGATGAACAACACGCGCGCGCCGCGGTCCAGCAGCCGGGCGATGGCCACCAGCGCCTTCTCGGCCGGCGAGAGGTCGGCGACCAGCGTGGAGGGATCGCGCTCCAGCTCCACGCGCGTGAGCGCGAGCCGCGCGGCGTCGCGCTCACGGCGGCGGTCGAGGAGGATGCCGAGCCGGCGCAGTGGCTCCTCGCCGAGCCGCAGGTTGTCGGCGATCGTGAGGTCGTCCACGAGGCCGAGGTCCTGGTGGATGAACCCGACCTCGGGAAGATCGCCGAGGTTGTCGACGGGCTTGCCGCCGTAGGTGATCTCACCGGCCGAGCGGGAATAGACGCCGCCGAGGATCTTGATCAGCGTGGACTTGCCCGCGCCGTTCGGTCCCATCAGCCCGACGAACTCCCCGGCCGGGATCTTCAGGTCGATCCCGTGGAGGACCTCGTTGCGGCCGAACGACTTGCGCAGCCCCTTGATGACGATGTCGTGCATGACGAGTTCAAGGGCGGCCGGGTTGTCCCGGCCGCCCCACTCCTGAGCCCTAGGCCTTGCCCCAGAGCTTGGTGAACATGGCCTTGAAATCGAAGTCGGGGGTGAGGAACCCGAGCTTTCCGAAGTCGTCGGCGTTTTCCTTGGTCACCAGCGCGCTCGGCAGGAGGTTGGACGTCCATGCCTCACCGCCGGCCTTGATCCGCGCGACCTGGTCCATCGCGCCCCACGATGCGTACGGGAAGGGCGACGCGGTGGTGGCCGCCGCTCCGCCCGTTCCGGCCTTCATGAGCGTGAGGTAGTCGGGCGATGCGTCGTACCCGGTCATCTGGAAGTCCGAGCGGCCCTGCTGCTCGGCGGCCTTGGCGAACGGGATCGCCGCCGGGTCGTACGGAGCCATCACGAACGCGAGATCCCCGGCCGGGTGGGCCGAGAGCATCGCCGTGAAGGTCGGCGCCCCGGGCTTCGACAGGTCCGTGGTCGGGAAGTCGGCCTTCTCGACCTTGCATCCCGGGCAGTACTCACTGATCGCCGCGAGTGCGTTCTCACGCCGTGTGGCGACGATCGGGAAGGACTTGTCGTCGTAGGCGACGATCGTGTCGCCGTCCTTGGCCTGGGAGGCGATCCACGTGCCCGCGGCCTTGCCCTCCGCGACGCCGCCGCTGCTGACGTCGACGACCTTGCCCTCGAAATCCGGGTTCACGCACATGACGCACGCGATCGGGATCTTCTTCGCAGCCGCTGCGTCGACGGCCGCCTTGATCGAGTTGGCGTCCATCGAGACCATCACGATGGCGTCGTACTTCTGCTGGATGGCCTGCTGCACGAAACCGGCCTGCTTCGCCGGCGTGAACTCACCGTCGAAGATCGGGGATGGCGTCCAGCCCATGGCCTTGGCTGCGGCCTGGACGTCCTTCGAACCCTGCAGACAGTTGATGCCCGCGTTTCCGCAGGAGATGACGGCGACCTTGCCGGTACCCGGGTCGAACGACTCGGTCGGCTGCGGCCAGTCGATGCCCGTGGTCTTCTCGAACTCGGCTGCAGCCTTGACCGCCGCATCCTTGCCCGACCCTGAGTCGCTCGAGCTGCTGGACGACGATGAGGACGACGACCCTGAAGACTTGTCGTCACTGCCACATCCCGCCACCAGGAAGGCGGCAAGGACTACGGAGGCCAATGCCACCGAGCCCCGGTTCCTAAGACCCATAACGTTCTCTCTCTCCTCTTGGATTGCCCGGAACCGCAGGTGGTTCAGAGGCTTGTCGATACGAACGTAAACAGCGGGCTAGGTCCGCGCTGGCGGCGTTTTCGGTTCCCTTGTCGAGATTTCCAACGGGTCGATCACGACGGCGTTCCGCGCCGGCACCGACACGCGGCCATACGCGACCCCGGGCTGCGTGCGCCACAGCTCCAGTTGCAGTGTCTCCCCCGGGTAGACGACTCCGGTGAAGCGCGCGTCGACCCCGGTCACGTTGGCCGGTTCTCCATCGGCGACGACGGGCAACGCCATCCGCGCGGCAAAGCCATAGGTGCACAACCCATGGAGGATCGGTCGCTCGAACCCGGCGCTGCGTGCGAACTCCGGGTCGGCGTGCAGCGGGTTGGTGTCGCCGGACAGTCGGTACAGGAGCGCCTGGATGGTCTGGGTGCGGGCGGTGACGACGGCGTCGGGCGGGCCGTCCGGAGCGGCGGCATGGAGCCCCGTACCGCGCTCGCCACCGAAACCCCCGCCGCCACGCACGAAGCTCGAGTAGACCGCGGTGGCGACCGGCTCTCCATCGATGCTGACGTCCGCGGTCGTGTCGATGATCGCACCCGACCCCTTGTCCCAGAGCTTCGAGACGCGCGCGCGAATGTCGAGTTCACCGTGTCCCGGAACGGGTCGGTGGAGGGACAGGCGCTGTTCGCCGTGCAGCACCGTCGCCAGGTCGATCCCGAGCTCGTCCTCCATCAGCATCAGCGCGGCGAAGGGCGGGACGACCGGGAAGGTCGGGAGGGCCTTGAGCCCGCGCTCGTAGACGAAGGGCAGCTCGGTGGCGCCCACTCCGAGCGCGTACAGGATGCAGTCGCGTTCGTCGTAGCGCTTGCGGATCGGCGCGTACTCGAAGCCCTCGATCGCCGGGTCGAGGGTCATAGGCGGAAGCTGGGCTCGCGCCGCTCGGCGAACGCGGCGAGCCCTTCGCGAGCCTCGCCGGAGCGGAAGACGTCCTCGCCCAGTTGCGATTCGAGCTCGTAGGCCTCGGCCAGCGGCATGTCGGCCTGGCGCCAGACGGCCTCCTTGATGCGCTGCACCGCGAGCGAACCGTTGCCGGCGACCGTGCGCGCAACCGTCATCGCCTCGTCCTCGAGCCGCTCACGGTCGACGATGCGGTTGATGAGCCCCATCGACCGTGCCTCCTCCGCGTCGAGCAGGCGGCCGGTGAGCAGGATGTCCATCGCGTTCGCGTAGCCGATCTGCCGTGGCAGCCGGGTCGTGCCGCCGCCGCCCGGGTACACGCCCCAGCGACACTCGGGCTGGCCGAACCGCGCGGTCGGCACGCTGAGCCGAACGTCGGTGCAGGTCAACAGCTCCATCCCGCCACCGAGGCAGTCGCCGTTGACGGCGGCGACGATCGGCTTGAAGACCGGGCCCAGCGCGCCCTTCATGTAGGCCTCCTGGTTGTCGCGCGGGTTCATCTCGCCGGATTGGAGCCGCGGGATGAAGGTCTTGAGATTCGACCCGACCGAGAACGCGCGCTCGCCCGCTCCCGTGACGACCGCCACCTTGAGCGCGTCGTCGTCGCGCAGGCGCCCCCACGCCCGGGCGAGCGCGGCCATCGACTCGGGATCGAACGCGTTCATCGCCGTGGGCTCGTCGAGCGTGAGCCACAGGATCGCTCCGTGGCGGACCTCTTCGCGGATCATCCGGTCATCCTCCTTGCTCGGGTGAGTCGCTGCCGTCGATGACCATCAGGCCGGCCCGGGGTACGACGAGGCGTCGGGACGAGGAACGGCGGGCGGACGACGATCTCCTGGCGCTCTGCGTGTCGTCCGGGTCGGGGTGCGGAGCCGCGTGCGACGTGCGGCATGCGCCCGATGGTTTCGCACGAGTCATGCCGCGAACCTAAGCGAGCAGCCCGCGGTGTGCCGGCGCCGCGCCGGGAAGCTTGTGGAGACGGACAACGCAAGACCGGGGCGACCTGCCGGAGCCGTGTGAAGCCGTTCTCGTGCTCTCGTCACCGCACCTGATGATCGGGGAGACAGGATTTGAACCTGCGACCGCCCGGCCCCCAGCCGGGTGCGCTACCAGACTGCGCCACTCCCCGTGACGGGTCGGAGTGTATGCGCATTTCCGTCCGGCCCGGATGCGAACATACGTTCCATGCTCGAGGGTTTCAAACGGTGCTCGCGCTGCCGGACATATCACCGGCTCGAGGCGTTCGCGTGGAAGCGAAAAGACCGTGGCCAACGGAACTCGTACTGCAGGCGATGCCAGAAGGCCTACGGCCGGGAACATTGCGACGCGAACAAGCAGTGGTACCTGGACCAAGCCCTGGCCAGCAAGAATCGCCTTCGGCATGAGCGGACGCAGTGGCTGCTCGGCTATTTCCGCGAGCACCCCTGTGTCGACTGCGGCGAGACCGACCCGATCGTGCTCGAATTCGACCATCTCCGCGACAAGGAGTTCGACGTCGGGACGTTCGTGTCGTGCCGCTGGGAAGCAGTGCTGGCAGAAATCGAGAAATGCGAGGTCGTCTGTGCGAACTGCCACCGCCGCCGGACGGCACGACGTCGGCCCACGGTCCGTCTATTGCTTCTTGAGGTAGAGCGGGCGGCGGGAATCGAACCCGTCTCTTTCAGCTTGGAAGGCTGACGTGCCACCTTTACACCACGCCCGCGCGGGCTGGATGATAGGCCGGTCTAGACTGCTTCGCCGCCGTCCTGGGGGACTGGTGTAACGGCAACATAGTGGTCTCCAAAACCATTGCTCGAGGTTCGATTCCTCGGTCCCCCGCTGAATCGAGGGCCGTCCGCAAGGGCGGCCCTCGATCGTTGGGCCGCAGAAAGCGCGGCGCGCGAAGGATGCGCGGGCGGGCTGGACCGCGACCGGGGCGGATGGCAGGATCGGCGGCATGGGATCGCTGGTGGCCGGCCTCGGGCTCGGGTTCTTCGTCGCGGCGCAGCTCGGACCACTGTCGCTGTTCCTCATCCGCAGCACGCTGCGCGGTCGCCTGGTGACCGGCCTGGCGATCGGGTCCGGGATCGCGGTGATCGACGGGCTGTACGCCGCGTTCGGGGCGGCGGGAGCCGCGCCGCTGCTGACGGTCGACGGGCTGCGAACGGTCCTGGGTCTGCTCGGCGCCGCAGTCCTGATCTACCTCGGCACCAAGACACTGCTGAGCGCGTTCCGAGTGCGAGCCGGGCTCGAATCGGCCGAGGAGGTCGCCTCGCCGCGGAAGGCGTTCCTCACCGCGCTCGGCGCGACGGCGAGCAACCCGCTGACCATCGCGAGCTGGGCGGCGGTGTTCGCGGCGGCGTCGTCGGCCGACGTGGCCGAGCACAGCGTCCTGCTGGTGCTCGGGGTCGCGATCGGCAGCCTGGCCTGGTGCAGCCTGCTGGCCTGCATCTGCGCGGCGGCCCGGCAGCGGGTCGGGCCGCGGCTGCTGCAGACGATCGACGTCGGCGCGGGCGGGGCCATCGTCGGCTTCGGCAGCCTGCTCGCCTTCCGCACACTCAGCGACTGACGCCTTGAACCGCGCTCCGTAGGTTCCGGTCGGGACGAACTGCGCTCCGTCGGTTCCGGAAAACGGAACCGTGGGAGCGCGGTTCGCGGCGACCGGAACCGTCGGAGCGCGGTTGGCTCAAACGGCGACGGGCTCTGGCTCGCGCACGGCGCGGGGGATCAGGAAGGCGATGACGCCGGCGGCGATCGCGATCAGCGCGCAGACCATGAACGCGGTCGTGTAGCCCGCCTCGGTCGGGCCCGAGCCGGCCGCGCTGCCCGCGAGGATCGCGGCAGACACCTGCGACCCCAGCGACGCGCCCACGTTGCGCAGCAGCGTGTTGAAGCCGGTCGCCTCCCCGGTCTGCTCGCGCGGGACGGCCTCGACGATCAGGTTCGGCATGGCCGCGAAGGCGAAGCCGACGCCGATCGACAGCAGCAGGGAGCCGACCACCACCTCGGCCTGGGAGCCGTGGAGCAACGAGAGGAGCAGCAGGCCGGCGGCGGTGACGCCGCCGCCGATCGCCAGCGGGATCCGCGACCCGAGGCGATTGCCGAGGTTCCCGGACACCGGGCCGGTGAACAGCATCGCCACCGAGCCGGGCAACATCAGCAGCCCGGCACCCGTCGCCCCCAGCCCGAAGCCGAAGCCCGTCGAGACGGGCGCCTCGGCCAGTTGCGGGATGAGCAGGAACGAGCCGAACATGCCGAAGCCGACGAAGACCGTCGCCAGATTCGTCATCGCTACGGACGGCATCATCAACGTCCGCACGTTGGCCAGCGGGCTCTCGGTGCGCTCCTCGAGCCGGTACCAGCCGATCAGCACGACGATGCCGAAGGCGATCAGGCCGAGCACCCGCGGATCTCCCCATCCCCACTTCGACGCCTGCGAGATGCCGAGCAACGGCCCGACCAGCCCGACCGCCAGCACCACGGCGCCCCGCACGTCGATCCGGCCCGGCGTCCGCACGGGCGACTCGGGGATGAACAGCTGCGTGGCGATCAGCGCCAGGGTCGCCATGCCCGCGCCGACCCAGAAGAGCACGTGATAGGACGCCTGGTCGGCGATCACGCCGCCGAGGATCAGGCCGGCGCCGCCGCCGATACCGAGGATCGACGAGATCAGGCCGATGCTGCTCGCGACGCGGTCGCGCGGGAACTCGTCGCGGATGATGCCGAAGCACAGCGGGAACAGGCCGCCGCCCAGGCCCTGCAGGACACGGCCGGCCACGACGACCTCCAGCGACGTGCCGAGCGCCGACACGACGGAGCCCGCCGCGAAGAACCCCAACGAGATCACGAGCATGCGGCGCTTGCCGAACATGTCGCCGAGCCGGCCGAACACGGGCGTGGCGATCGCCGCCGACAGGAGGAACCCGGTCAGCGTCCAGGCGACGCCGGTCGCGTCGGTGTGGAGCGTCTCCTTCAGGTTCCCCAGCGCGGGGATGAGCATCGTCTGAGCGAGGGAGTACGCCAGCCCGGAGAGGCTGAGGACGGCGAGGGAGCGCATCGGGTGCGGGCGGGGAGGCGGAGGCACCACCTCCACTTTAGGCGAGCGCGGCGACGGCGAGATCGGGGTTGTCCGAGAACACCCCGTCGACGCCCAGCTCTGCCATCAGCGCGTACTCGGCCCGCCAGTCCGCGCAACCGTCGAGCAGGAACTGCGGCTCACGGCGGAAGGTGAACGGGTGGACCTGCAGCCCGGCCGCGTGGGCATCGCGGACCAGTGCGGCGTCGACCCGCTGCTTGGCCGGCCCGATCGCGTCGGCGTACTGCGCCAGAGCCGCGCAGTCGATCTCGTCCTCGCGCCGGAGCAGCCGGACCCGCGGCCAGCCCGAGAGCTCGCGCAGGGACGCCTCGGAGAAGGACTGCACCCAGACCGGCCCGGCGAACCCGGCCAGCGCCTCCCGCACGAGCGGCTCGAGCGCGAGGCCGCGCTGCCGGTGCTCCTCCGGCCGCTTCGTCTCGGGATAGACGCCCTTGCCGAGCCGAGCCGCGAGCGAGAGCAGCTCCGCGAAGGTCGGGATCTCGAACCGGCCGTCGAAGCGCGTCGACCGGACCTCGGGCAGCCGCTCGCGCGCCCGAAGCGCCTTGACCTCGTCCAACGTGAGGTCCCACACCTCGCCGGTGCCGTCGGTGGTGTCCGCCAGGCCGACGTCGTGCCGGCACACCAGCACGCCGTCCTTCGTGCACACGAGGTCCGGCTCCAGGAAGTCGGCGCCCATGACGGCCGCGAGCTCGTAGGACTCCAGCGTGTGCTCGGGGCGGTACCCGCAGGCGCCCCGGTGCCCGATGACGATCAGGGCAGCGACGCCTCGATCGCGCCGACCACGTCGGGATCCTCCGGCGTCACCTTCGTCGCCCAGCGCTTGATCAGCTTCCCGTCGGCCCCCACGAGGTACTTGGAGAAGTTCCACACGGGCGGCGCGCTGCCGGGCTGGCGCGCGAGATCGGCCCAGAGCGGGTCCGGGTCGGCGCGAACGGACATCTTCGCGGTCATGGGGAACGAGACCCCATAGTTGCGCTGGCAGAACTCGCCGATCGCCTCGCCGTCCTCGAGCTCCTGCTCGGCGAAGTCGCCCGACGGGCAGCCGATGACCTGGAGCCCACGGTCGCCGTAGGTCTCATAGAGCTTCTGCAGCCCCTCGAACTGCGGCGTGTACCCGCACTTGGATGCTGTGTTGACGATCAGCGTCGGCTTGCCGCGCAGCGTCCCCAGGTCCAGCGTGTCGCCCTCGAGCAGCTCGACCGAGTGGTCGTACAGATCGGTCGGCTCGTCGAGCTTCTTGGTGCGCTTCGCGTACATGCGCGCGGTCGAGATCATCCCCATGCCTCGAACATACGGGGCAACCGCGCATTCAGATGCGGGCGGAGGGACTCGAACCCCCACATCCTCACGGACACGAGGACCTAAACCTCGCGCGTCTACCAGTTCCGCCACGCCCGCATGAAGCGTCGGTTGAGCCGGGTGCACGACTCGCGATGAAACGGTACCGTTCGCGTCATGGCGGAGGAGAGAGACGAGCCCCGAGAGGGCTATGTCATTGAGCATCCCAACCGGGAGAAGGGCGCGTCGAAGGTCACCAAGGCCATCGTCGTGGTCCTGCTGCTGGTGACGACGGCGCTCATGGTCATCATCACGATCGGCGGCTGGGACGCGCTGCAGGGCGCGAAGCCCGTGCAGATCGCCTACCCGATCATGTTCGCCTTCTTCGCCTTCCTGGTCCTGCGCTGGAACCGCGGCATCCTGCCGGTGGTCGCCGCCCTCGCGATCATCCTGCTGATCTTCGCGGCGGTGTCGGGCAACGCGTGGTTCGAGCGCGACAAGGACGGCTTCACCAGCCCGGCCCTCAACGAGGACATCATCGGGCTGCTGACGTTCATCCTGGTCCCGGTTCAGGTGCTGTTGATCGCCTTCGCGATGCGCGGCTTCGCGCAGGCGTGGAACGTCGAGGTCGAGCGCCCCGCCGAGGGTCGCCGCGAGCCGGCTCACGCCTAACGTGAAGCGCCGCACCACGCGGCGGTAGCCCAACTGGCAGAGGCACCGGATTCAAGTCCCGGTCAGTGCGGGTTCGAATCCCGCCCGCCGCATCCTCCTCGAGGTCCGAACCGCGGGCGCAGGACCACTGCGAGGACGAGCAGCAGCCCGTAGAGCCCTGAGGTGATCCCGGAGAAGTCGACGTCGAGCCCGAGCTTCTGGGGCAGGCCATGCACCACCTCGGGCAGCAGGTAGTTCGTCATCGCAGAGACCGCCACCGCGCCGGCCACGACGCCGCCGATGGAGCCCGCGCCGCCGCAGACCACCATGGCGAGCACGAAGATCGAGAACGAGAACTCGAACTGGCTGGGGTTGATGGTGCCGACGTACGACGCGAGGAAGACCCCTGCGATCGCGCCGAAGGCCGCCCCGGTCGCGTACGCGAGCAGCTTGAACTTCACCACCGGGACGCCCGCCACCGCTGCCGCGGTCTCGTCGTCGCGGACGGCGATCCACGCCCGCCCCACGCGGGAGCCGCGGAGGCGCACGTTGACGAACAGCATCAGCAGCGCGAGCCCCAAGGCGCACCAGTACCAGGGCCGCAGATCGAAGTCGGACAGGCGCCCGGTGAACGGCAGCTCGATCCGGTCGATCGGGCCGATGCCGATCGGACCGTAGGTGAGCGTGCCGCCGAACACGTGGATGGCGCGGCCGTTGAGCGCGGTCCGCCCGATGATCTCGCCGAAGGCGAGCGTGACCAGCGCGACGTACTCCGTGCGCAACCGCAGCGTCGGGATCCCGATCAGGGTCCCTGCGAGCGCGGCGACGGCGGCGGCGACCGCGGCGACG
Organism: uncultured Solirubrobacteraceae bacterium; assembly: GCA_963740765.1. GTDB lineage: Bacteria > Actinomycetota > Thermoleophilia > Solirubrobacterales > Solirubrobacteraceae > DATLGB01. Next base: position 37,839 of record CAVUFN010000003.1, read on the forward strand.
AGGATCAGATGGAGGTGGATGCCGGACGTGGCCGCGCTGGAGAGGACGGAGACGTCCGCCGCGTGCCAGTAGCCGGACGCGAGGTAGCTCGCGCTGTACGCGCCGATCGCGTAGAAGGCGACGAACCCGAGGTCGAGCAGGCCGGCGAACCCGACGATGATGTTCAGACCGAGCGCCATCACCACGTACGCCGCCGCCAACACCAGGTTGTTGACGACCAGTCCCGCCGGGCTGAAGGGCAGCGGCGCGACGGCCGCCAGCGCGATGAGCAGCCCGAGGCGCCCGCGGGTCATCGCGGCCGGATGCGATCGGCGCCGCGCGTCACCGGGCACCGCCCTTCATCGTGGCCGCAGGCGACCGCGTCGCACATGCGGCAGGCCTGGCGAGCCGCCGAGATGTCGACCGTGCCGACGTCGAGCATCGTTCCGAGCGCCTGCTCCAAGGCATCGAGCTGCGGACCGTCGAGAGCTGCGATGGCGCTCGCCATCGCCCTTCCCCGCGCCTCGACGGTGCGCCGCGCGAGCCTCCGGCCGCGTGGCGTGAGCGACACCCGCACGCGCCGCGCGTCCTCGCCATCCCGATCACGGGAAGCCAGCCCCGCGTGCGAGAGCTGATCGACCACGCGCACGGCACGGGAGTGCGTGACCCGCAGGGCGTCGGCCAGCACGTCGACCGAGGCCCCGCCCGCCCACTCGTGCAACGACACCAGCGCCGCAGGAAGGACGCCGGCCATGCCACTGGCGGCCTCGGTGGCGTCGCGAAGGTCGTCACCGAGCCGCAGCGCCAGCGCCCCGAGCCGGTTGGCGACGGCGGCAGCTTTATGTGCTTCGGGCATATATGCCGCGAAACCGTACCGCAGGAACGCCCGCGGATACGGCGAAGGGAGAGCGCATGGTCGCTCTCGCCACGATTATCCCGGTCGGGACCGTTCTCGGCCTCTTGCTGTTCGGGACCTACGGGACGCACCGGCCGCCGGCCGTCACCGTCGGACGAGTGGCGCCGGTCGCGATCCTCGCGATCCTGCTCGGGCCCGTGGCGACTGCGGTCTTCGGGCTGATCGGGTGGCTGGTCGGCATCGTCGTCCTCGTGGGGGCCATCCTCATGGCCGCCATGCTGAGGACGCCGCCGCTGCGCTCGTAGCCATGCTCGCCGAG
>CAVUFN010000004.1:0-7804 GCA_963740765.1 uncultured Solirubrobacteraceae bacterium
CTGCGGGAACGCCAGCTTGCGCAGCACGTAGAACGCGATGGCGAAGACGAGCAGGGTCCAGATCATCAGCCCCAGATCGGGGCTGACGAGGAAGCTGTCGGCGGCGAGGACCATCGACCTAGAGGAAGAAGGCGATGAGGCCCGCCACGAGGCCGTAGAAGAAGCACGCCTCGGTCAGGGCGAAGCCCAGCCACTGGATGGAGGTGATCTCGTCGCGCATCTCCGGCTGGCGGGTGACGGACTCGATGACCTTGCCGAAGATGATGCCGATGCCGACGCCGGCGCCCACGGCACCGAGCCCGCCGCCGACGCCGAGCGCGACGGCCTTACCGGCGTCCGCGCCGTCCTCGGCTGCTGCGAAGAAGAAGTTCAGGATGGTGGCAAGCAACGAAGGGACTCCTTGATTAGTGAGCCTCGGAGACGGCGCCGCCGAGGTAGATGGCTGACAGAGTGGCGAAGATGAAGGCCTGCAGGGCGGCGACCAGGCCGACCTCGAACAGGAACAGGGCGACCCCGAACGGCAGGGTGAACCACCCGACCGCGGCGGTACCCAGGATCACCGCGAGGCCACCGGACATGAACAGGATGATGAGGTGTCCCGCGAGCAGGTTGGCGAAGAGACGAACGGTGAGGCTGAGCAGTCGCATGAAGTTCGACAGGAACTCGAGGATGAACATCGGGACGGCCGCCACGCCGGTGATGCCCTGCGGGATGAAGGACTTCATGTAGCCGATGAAGCCCTTGGCGCGCAGGCCCTCGATGTTGTACGAGATGAAGACGATCAGCGCCAGCACCAGCGGGATGGACACGTTGGCGGTGGCGGCGTAGATCGCGAAGGAGGGGATCTCCGCACCGAAGACGGTGAACGTCTCCTCGGAGTTGGTCGGCAGCGGGATGTAGCCGATCAGGTTCGAGACGAGGATGAACAGGAAGATCGTGCCCAGGAACGGGAACCACTTGCGGGCCATGCGCTCGTCCATCGCGCCGCGGGTGATCTGGTCGCGCATCAGCGCGTAGACCATCTCCACCGCGGTCTGCACGCGGTTGGGCCGCGCCTGCATGCGGTTGGCGATGTAGACCATCAGGCCGGTCGTGATCAGCGTGGCCAGGACCAGGTAGAGGACGCCCTTGTTGATGTCCAGCGGACCGGGCAGGTGGATCCAGTCATGGAGCTCGAACTCGGCCTGCGGCTTGAACTCGTCGTTCTTGCCGTCGGAGCCGAACACGAGGCCGACGATGATCAGCCCGGCCATGTAGACGCCACCGATGCTCAGGAGGAGGTTGCGGCGGCTCACGTCGAAGCGTTCCTTTGCGGTCTGAAGATGAAGGCGATGGTCATGTAGACGGTGAAGGCGACGAGCACGATCAGGGCGGCCGTCAAGCCGTCTTCCCTCTCACCCAGTCCCCCGAGGGCGAGGATCGTAATGCCCATGAGCAGCGGACGTAGCATTCCGCCCGCGAACGTCAGTGCCGTCTGGCGCCGGAAGTCCTCCTGGGCGGCCGCGAAACCGTCGAGCGCGACGCCCAGCGCGCGCTGCACGAGCCAGAGCAGGACGCCCCCCACCGCACCCAGCGTGGGCAGGCCGGCGAGCAGCGCGAAGGGCAGGAACGCGATCACGAGCACGCAGTCGAAGTACCGCAGGGCGAGCGGGATGCCGGACGCCGGGACGGGAGGATTGGCACGGGCGCTCACGAGGAGTGAGCAGGCTAGCGGGCCACAGGAGCTTGTAACAACTTTGTGACAGTCCGCGCGAGAGGCACCTGCCTTCCGCTGCCCATCCGGTCGGAATCGCATTCGCGCGCCGCACCGTCGCGGCCGGTCTCAGCGCCCTCCGCCGCGCCGCCGCGGCGCCTCAGGCGGCGCGCGAAGGTGCCGATCCGGCTGCAGTGAGCCCGCACTCCGCGGCGAGCAGCTCGTAGGAGCGGATCCGCGCCGCGTGGTCGTGGCAGATGGTGACGACGATGACCTCGTCGGCCCCGTAGGCGTCGGCGACCTCCTCGATCCCGGCCCGGACCTGGGCCGGCGTGCCGAGGATCGCGCGGCGGCCGCCGGCCTGGTGCGGGCGCGGCACGTCGCGCAGGTACTCGAGCGCCTGCTCGGGCGGCGGGACCGGGATCAGGTTGCCGCGGCGCAGCTCGAGCAGGGTGACGCGGGAGGAGGAGGCCAGGTGCTCGGCCTCCGCCTCGCTGTCGGCCGCGAGCGCCCACACGGCGACGGCGCGCGGGGACTTGGCGAGGCCGAGCTGCGCGCCCTGCGGGTTGATGAAGTCGGCGAACGCGTACTCGAGGCCGAGCTGGTCGGCCCAGATCGCCGACTGCGGGCTCGACCCGAGCAGCCACACGTCGGGCCGGTCCTCGGTGGGCAGGCGCAGGCGGTGGAAGGGGTGGTCGTCGGGGATCGTCCCGTCGAGGTAGGCCAGCAGCTCGGCGAGCTGGTCGGGGAAGTCATCCGGGCTCGCCTGCCGGCGGTCGCGCTGCAGGGCGAAGGTCGTCAGCGGATCGGTACCGGCCGCGCGCCCGAGCCCGAGGTCGATGCGGCCGGGATGCAGCCCGCTCAGGACCGCGAAGACCTCGGCGACCTTGAAGGGCGAGTAGTGCGGGAGCATCACGCCGCCGGAGCCGACGCGGATGCGCTCGGTGGCCGCGGCGACGCTCGCGATCAGGACCTCCGGCGCCGGCCCGGCCAGGAGGCCGCCACCGTGGTGCTCGGCGAGCCAGTAGCGGTGGTAGCCGAGGCGGTCGGCCGTGCGCGCGAGGTCGAGCGTGTTGGCCAGCGCGCCCGCGGGCGTCGTCCCCTCCGGCACCGGCGTCTGGTCGAGGACGGACAGGCGCATGGACCCAGGCTACGCCGGGTCAGGCGTCGCGCTCTTGCGGGCCCGACGGGCGAGCACGTCGGCCTCGAGGCGGTCCAGCTCGGCGCGGCGGCGGCGGATCAGCTCGATCGTGTCCTCTGCCTGCAGCAGCGGCTTGACCTCTTCCAACGACACGCCGAGGACGTCGCGGATGCGCAGGATCAGCTCGAGGCGCTCGACGTCGGACTCGTCGTAGGATCGGTGGGCGCCGGCGGCGCGCTGCCCGTCGCTCCACAGGAGGCCGATCTCCTCGTAGTACCGGATCGTCCGGGTGGTGGTCCCGACGCGCTCGGCGACGTCGCCGATCCTCATGCGGGGACCGGGACGGGCTCGGGCTGGTGGGTCGGGCGCAGCAGGCAGACGAGCGCGCCGATCAGCGACGTGGCCGCGAGCACCCACAGTGCCGTGTGCATGTTCGCGATGAACGGCGCGAGGCTCTGCGCCGACAGGCCGCTGGAGATCCCGGAGAAGATCTTGAAGAGCACCTCCTGCGGGATCGAGGACGTCACCACGGCCATGACGAAGGCGATCGAGATGACCGCGCCCGAGTTCTGGGCGAGCACGCGGGTGGCGGCGGCGACGCCGCGGCGGTGGCCGGGCACGGCGCCCATCATGGCGGCGGTGTTGGGCGAGTTGAACATGCCCGAGCCGATGCCGACGAGCGCGAGGTAGATGGCGCCGGGCCAGTAGGCGGTGCCGGCCTCGAGCGTCGTCATCAGGGCGAGCCCGATCGCCGTGACGAGCATCCCGGTGGCGGCGAGCGTGCGCGAGCCGTGCCGGTCCGCCCACCAGCCCGCCGGCGGAGAGGCCACGAGCATCCCGATCGCGAGCGGGGCGAGCTTGATGCCGGCCAGCACGGCGCCGTCGCCCTGGGCGCCCTGGTAGTAGAAGACGAACACGAACAGCAGCGCGAAGCGCGCGAGCCCGTTGATGAAGGCGGCGCCGGCGGCCGCTGCGAACAGGCGGTCGGCGAAGATCGAGAGGTCGAGCATCGGGGCGCGGCCGTGCGCCTCGACGTAGACGAAGGCGGGGAGCAGCAACGCGCCGGCGATCAGGCCGCCGATCACGATCGGGTCGTCCCAGCCGGTCAGCCCGCCACGGCTGATGCCGAGCGTCAGGCCGGTGAGGCCGACGACGAACAGGACGGTGCCGCCGAGGTCGAGGCCGCGCACCGCGTCCGGTCGCGACAGCTCCCGCAGGATCGTGCCGGCCCACAGCGAGCCGAGCAGGCCGAACGGGATGTTGAACCAGAACACCCAGTGCCAGTTGATCTCGACGAGCACGCCGCCGAGCACCGGACCGAGGATGAGGCCGACGGCGGCGACCATCGTGTTGGTCCCCATGGCCAGGCCGAGCTGCTCGCGCGGGAACGCGTCCGTGACGATCGCGGCGCTGTTGGCGAACAAGGACGCCCCGCCGATGCCCTGGAGGATGCGCCACAGGATCAGCTGCGTCCCGTCGGCCGCGAAGCCCGCGCCCAGCGAGGCGACGGAGAACAGCAGGAAACCGCCGACGTAGGCGCGCTTGCGGCCGAACAGGTCGCTGAGGCGCCCCACCGTCACCACCAGCACGGTGGAGGCGATCATGTAGGCGAGGATGACCCAGACCAGGGTGAGGAGGCTCGTGTGCAGGGAGCGCTCGAGGTCGGGCAGCGCGATGATCAGCGTCCCGGAGTTCGTCGCGGCGAGCAGCATGCCGAGGCTGGTGCACGACAGGGCCCACCAGCGGTAGTCGCGATGGCCTGCGTCGACGCCGAACTTTACGTTCACGTCAACTGACGGTAGCGGATGGGCTTTAGGGTGCGGGTATGGCCAAGAACACCGCGCACGCTCACTGGACCGGGACCCTCAAGGAGGGCAAGGGGCACCTCAAGCTCGACAGCGGGGCCTACGAGGGTGACTTCACCTTCAAGTCGCGCTTCGAGGACGGCGAGGGGAGCATGACCAACCCCGAGGAGCTCATCGCCGCGGCGATCTCCGGCTGCTTCACCATGCAGCTCAACAACGTCCTCCACGGCGACGACATCGGGGCCGAGTCGGTGGAGACGACCGCGCAGGTCTCGATCCGCCGTGTCGACGACCTCCCGACGATCACCACGATCACGCTCAACACCACCGTCACCGGCTCCGGCGGCGACGAGGCCACCATCCGCGCCGCCGCCGAGGACGCGAAGTCGGAGTGCATCATCTCGCGCGCGCTCGCCGGCGTCGAGACGATCGAGCTCGACGTGACGATCGCGTAGGCGGGTCACCTACCGCAGGGTCAGGCGCGGGGCGGCCGGGGCGCGGAACGCCTCGATCACCGCCGGGCGCACCTGGGCGCGCCTGCCGGCGCGCCGCAGCGCGGCCAGCACGGCATTCATCGCGTCGTAGCCGATGGCCGCGTACGGCCCCGCCTCCGTGTCCGGGAACACGGTCGCGAACCCGGACGGCAGCGCGGCGTCCGGTTGCAGCGCCTTGACCCGCGGGCCGAGGCCTTCGACCGGGACGGTGGTGATCACCTCGGCGCGGCGGTTGTTGCGCAGCACGTCCGCGATGACGCCGCGGGCGTTGACCGCGTCCTCGCCCGCGTAGACGACGGTGCGGGCGTCCTGCGTGGCGACGCTGCGTCCGGCGGCAGTGCGGATCGCCGCGGCCAGCGCCTCGCCGCCGGGCTCGGCCTCGACGGCGATCGGCTTGCGCGCGCCCGCGACGATCGCGCGCGCCTGCTCCTCCGGGCCGGCGCCGAAGGCGAAGAAGGTCCGGCGGGCGGACGGCTGCGGGAAGGTCAGCGGGGCGAGCGGGGAGACGTGCAGCAGCCCGACCGCGTTGAGCAGCGGGCCCGAGACGCGCGCGGTGCGGGTCTCGAGGTCGCCGATGACGGCGATCGTCCCTGTGTCGCGGACGATGTCGCGAACGGCCGCGGCGACGCCCTCGAGGTTCGCGTCGGGCTCGCGGGCGCTCGCGAACTGGACCGTGAGCTTGCCGACCCGGCCACCCGCCTGTGCGAGCGCGAGCTTGGCGCCGCGGACGAGGTCGTCCCCCTGGGGCGTGGCGGGGACGAGCGTGTAGACGGTCAGGACGTCGCTGGGCGTCTTGCCGCCCTCGCGGATCGACGCCCGGCCGCCGCAGCCCGCGAGGGCTACGGCGACGAGGACGAGGACAACCGGCCGGCGCACGCCGTCAGCGTACGGCGAGGCGTGCGGCGTCGCGGTCGAGGCGCCCGGCGAGCCGGGCCACCGCGGTCGCCGCGCGCCACCTCACCCGCGAGGGCGGGTGGGAGGTCCGGGCGACCCGTTGGCGCTGGTGCGCGCGCTGCAGGCGATGAGTGGCCTGCTCGCGGGCAACGGCGCTGGTGATGGACTGCATGGTGATGTGCTCCTTCGGTGGTGGTGACGCCCACGAAGGAGGCACTGCTCACGTCGTGGGCTCGGATCGGCCCGCGACGTATGCGCCTGAGCGCAGCTAGCCGTCGAGCCGGAGGGTGCCGCGTCCAGCGGCGTGGGTGAGGGGGGCGAAGACGGTCATCGAGCGGGTGACTTTACGGAACCGATGGACCTTTTTCAAGGGACGCGGGGTCCCCCTTCCCGACCGCCGGGAAGTTGCCGGTCTCCAGCTCGCGCTCGATCTCGGCCTCGATCTCGTCCTCCTTCTGACCCGGCGCGGCGCCCATGCGGAACCGCTTGAGCTTGAGGATCTCGAGGGTGTAGACGGCGTAGAACGAGCCGCCGAGCCCGACCAGCACGACCGCGATCATCAGCGTCGTCCAGCCCACGCTGAACACCCCGTGATCGTCCGTGTAGGGGACGACGCGCAGGGCCACCGCCACCGCCGCCATCGCCGCCGTCCACGCGTACAGGTAGCCGACGGTGCGCCGCTGGGAGAACCCGATGCGGGCGAAGCGATGGTGGAAGTGGTTGTCGTCGGCCGAGTAGACGGGCTGCCGGTACTTCATGCGCTTGAGCACGACGAAGGTCGTGTCCAGGAACGGGACGGCGAGCACGACCAGCGGGACGAGCAGGGCGATCAAGGCGTTGGTCTTGAGCGACCCCTCGATGATCACCGCACCGAGCAGGAGGCCGAGCAGGTTGGAGCCGCAGTCGCCCATGAAGATCGCGGCGGGGTGGAAGTTGTGGACGAGGAAGCCCAGCGCCGCGCCGCAGGTGATCAGGGCGAGCACGCCGGCGGGGTCGCGCTGGAGGCTGAAGGCGATGATCCCGAAGGCGGCCGCGCTGATGGCGCACACCCCGGCGGCGAGGCCGTCGACGCCGTCGGTGAAGTTGACCGCGTTCATGATGGCGACGAGCCCGATCAGGGTGAGCGGGCCGCCCGTGGCGCCGAGGTCGATGCTGTGGATGAACGGCAGGGTGAAGTTGTCCACCGTCACACCGCCGAGGACGAGGATCAGCGCGGCCCCGACCTGGCCGATGAGCTTGACCAGCGGTGGGAGCTCGAGCGCGTCGTCGACGGCGCCGACGAGCGCGATCACCGCCGCGCCGAGCATGATCGCGCGGTAGCGGTCGATGTCGGGCAGGAACAGCAGCGCGGCGGTGATGGCGCCTGCGAAGATGGCCAGGCCGCCCAGCAGCGGCGTCGAGCGCTGGGCCAGGCCGCGGGCGCGCGGGGTGTCGACGGCCCCGACGCGGCGGGCCACGAAGCCCGCCACCGGGGTCAGCAACGTGGCGACGACGAACGCGACGAGGAGGCCGCGCAGCCCGTCGTCGACCATCAGACCGTCCGCTGGACGGCCGCCATCAGACCCCGGCGGTGGCGGTGAGGTGCGTGTAGAGCGGGAAGCGGTCGGCGATCGCGGTCACGCGCTCGCGCAGATCGTCCTGCTGGGCCGCGTAGTCGGGCGTCAGCGCGACCGACAGGATCTCGCCGACCTCGGCGAAGTCGTCGACCCCCAGGCCGCGCGTGGCCAGCGCCGACGTCCCGACGCGCAGCCCGCTCGTGACCATGGGGGGCCGCGGG
>CAVUFN010000005.1:0-13835 GCA_963740765.1 uncultured Solirubrobacteraceae bacterium
AGGTGGATGCCGACCGCGCGCGCCTTCTGGGCGATGCGGATGATCGAGTCCTCGACGTCGGCCGGCGCGACCATCATCAGGTCGGCGAGCTCGTCGATGACGCACAGGATGTAGGGCAGCGGCGCCTCGCCACGCCCCACCCGGACCTTGTTGAGCTCGATCAGCGACCGCGTCCGGGCCAGCGACATCTGGCCGTAGCGCTGCTCCATCTCGCGCACGAGGTTCTGCAGCGCGGTCGCCGCCTTGCGCGGCGAGGTGATCACCGGCGTCAGCAGGTGCGGGATCGACTCGTAGTGGTTGAGCTCGACCTGCTTGGGGTCGACCAGCACCATCCGGACCTCGTGCGGCGTCGCGTTGAGCAGCACGGACGAGAGCATCGCGTTCACGCAACCCGACTTGCCGGCGCCCGTGGTGCCGGCCACCAGCAGGTGCGGCATCTTGGCCAGGTCGGCGCTGATCGCCCGGCCCGCAACGTCCTTGCCGAGGCAGACCGTCAGCGGCGACCAGTCCGCGGGCGGCGCGCTCATCACGTCGCCGAGGTGGACGATCACGCGGCGTGCGTTGGGGACCTCGACGCCGACCGCCTGCTTGCCGGGGATCGGCGCCAGCACGCGGATGTCGGACGCGGCCAGGGCGTACGCGAGGTCGTCCTTGAGCTGCGCGACCTTGGCGACCTTGGTGCCGGGCGCGAGCCGCAGCTCGTAGCGGGTGATGTGCGGGCCGGCGACCATGGCGATCACGCGGGCGTCGACGCCGAAGTGCCCGAGCGCCTCGACCAGCGCGGTGGCGGTCTTCTCCTGACCGGCCGTGTCGGGGCGCGCCGCCGCCTCGCTGGACTGCTTGAGGAAGGCCGGGTCGGGCAGCGTCCAGTTGAAGGCGGGATCGTCCGTGACGCTGTCGCGGTAGCGGCCCGCGGGCGTGAGGTCCAGTTGCTCGGGCGGCGTCTTCTCGACGCCCTCGGACTCCTCGTCGTCGGACAGCGTCTGCTCAGCGGTCGGCGGGTCCATCGGATCGGGCTGGACCTCCTCGGCCTCGATCTCGATGCCGGCGGCCCAGTCGGGCTCGTCCTCGAACACCGCTTCCGGGCGGGGCTTCGGCTTGGGTTTGGCCTTGCGCACCCGCGCGGGCGGCGCGACCTCCTCCAGCTCCTGCAGCTCGTCGGTGACCTCGCGCCGGCGCGTGACCTCGTCGCGCACGCGGCGCGTCGACGTCGTGACGGTGTCCGAGGTCGCCTTGAGCACGCCCGCGATCGACGCGCCCGTGAGCAGCAGCACCGCGGCGACGAAGACGAACACCGCGATGATGTGGGCCCCCACGGTTCCGAGCAGCGTCGAGACGCCGGTCTCCAGCGCCGCGCCGATCATGCCGCCGTGCTCCTTGGCGTACGGGACGTCGAAGTCGGAGGACCGGAAGCCGCCCGGCCCGATGCCGAGCGTCCCGGCCGCCAGGCCCATCTCCACCGAGACGAACAGGCACAGCAGGCCGGTCCGCACGGGGCGGATCGCCGGCAGGACCGGCTGCAGCACGAGCCAGGCACCGCCCCCCATCAAGATCAGCGGCATGGCGACGTGCACCCCGCCGACGAGCCACTTGAGCCCGTTGACGGCGCCGTCGCCGACGGTGCCGCCGTCCCAGCCCAGCCAGACCACGAAGGCGAAGAAGACCGACAGCGCGACCATCCCCAGTCCGAGCAGGTCGAGGTGGTGCCGGTGCAGCGTCGGCGCGGCCTGGCGCCGAGTACGACCCCGCCCACCCGGCTTGCGTTTGGGGGCGGGCTTACGGCGGGGCGAGGAGGTGCGAGCGGCCATCAGGCGCCCCTTCGCGAAAGCGCCCCTAAAACCTTCCGAAGCGAGCCTCAAGCAGACCTAGAGTCTTTAGAAATGGATTCCCGCCCCGCCCGCGTCCTGGTCGTCGAGGACGACGACGACATCGCCCAGGTGCTGCAGCGCTCGCTGCGCATGGAGGGCTACGAGGTCAAGCTCGCCGGCGACGGCGTGTCCGCGCTGGACAGCTACCACGCCTTCCTGCCCGACCTGCTCGTGCTCGACCTCGGGTTGCCCAAGCTCGACGGCATCGAGGTCGCCAAGCGCCTGCGCACGGACGGTGAGGACGTCCCGATCCTCATGCTCACCGCGCGCGACGCGCTCGAGGCGCGCGTCGAGGGCCTCGACACGGGCGCCGACGACTATCTGGTCAAGCCCTTCGAGCGCCAGGAGCTGCTCGCACGCCTGCGCGCGCTGCTGCGCCGCCGCCCGCCCCGCGGCATGGCCCCGCTGCGCGTCGGCGACCTGTCGCTGAACCCGGACACCCACGAGGTCTTCCGCGGCGAGCGCCGGATCGAGCTCACCCAGCGCGAGTTCGAGCTGCTCGAGTACCTGATGCGCAACGAGCGCCTCGTGATCTCCCGTCAGCGCCTGCTCGACGAGGTCTGGGGCTACGACCCCTTCTCGATCACCAACACCATCGAGGTGTTCGTGTCCAACCTGCGGCGAAAGCTCGAAGCCGATGGCGAACCCCGCCTCCTTCACACGGTCCGCGGCGCGGGCTACGTCCTCCGCGTATAGGCGCCTGCCGATCCGCTGGCGGCTCGCCGGCGGCTCCGCGCTCCTGACGCTGGTGATCCTGATGGGCTTCGCCGCCATCGTCGGCGTGCTCACCCAGCGGCGCATCTACGCGGACTTCAACAACCAGGTCTCGACCGCGGCCGACGAGCTACAGCGCTCGCTGCGGCTGATCAACACGAGCGAGGGCCTCAAGTGCGAGGCGCGGCTGACCTGCCCGGTGAAGGACCTGACGCTCTACGCGCGCCCGCAGAACGCCGCCGTGCGGATCGTGACCCTGGACGGCCGTGCCCAGAAGCAGTCCGACAACGCGCCCTTCCTGGGGACGCCGAAGCCCGGCCGCGCCGACTTCGAGGGCTTCCGGGTCGAGACGCGGGCGCTGTACGTCGCCGGTCTGGAGTTCGGCTCGGTCTACGTGCAGTACGCCCGCAAGCTCACCGACGTCAAGGCGACCGTCGCGCGGGTCCGCGTGTTCCTCGGGCTCGGCGTGCTGGGCGGTTCCGTGCTCGCGCTGCTGGCCGGACTGGCCACGGCTCGTCGCGCGATGTTGCCGATCGCCGGCCTGACCCGCGCCGCCCGGGAGATCGCGGTCACGCGCGACCCGTCCACGGAGGTCCCCATGCCGACCGCGCAGGACGAGGTCCGCGAGCTGGCCGAGACGCTCGAGGGCATGCTGCACTCGCTGGACACCGCCCGGGGCGAGACGGAGGCGGCGCTGTCGCGCCAGCGCGAGTTCGTCGCCGACGCCTCCCACGAGCTGCGCACACCGCTGACCGCGGTGCTCGCGAACCTCGAGCTGCTCGAGGAGGAACTGGCGGGCGACCAGCGCGACACGGCCACCGCTGCCCTGCGCTCGACCCGGCGCATGCGCCGCCTGGTCGCCGACCTGCTCCTGCTCGCCCGGGCCGACGCCGGTCGCGAGGCGCCCCACGTCCCCGTCGACCTGTCGCAGGTCGTCGTGGACGCCGCGGCGGAGCTCGAGCCGGTCGCGGGCGACCACCGCCTGGTCGTCACCGTGGCCGACGGCGCGGTCGTCGACGGCGTCCGCGACGAGCTGCACCGGCTCGTCCTGAACCTGCTGGACAACGCCCTCAAGCACACGGAGCCCGGGACCGAGATCCGAGCCGGCGTCTCGTCCGGCGACGAGCTTCGCCTGGTGGTCGAGGACGACGGCCCGGGCGTCCCGGCCGACGTCGCCCCCCGCATCTTCGAACGCTTCGTGCGCGGAGCCAGCGACCGCGGCGGGTCGAGCGGCCTGGGGCTCTCGATCGTGCGGGCGGTGGCCGAGACGCACGGAGGATCCGTCGCGCTCGCCCCGTCCGCGCGAGGAGCGCGCTTCGAGGTGCGATTGCCGTTGTCCGGGAGCGGACAATCCAGGCTGTCCGATGACGGACACGTTTCGGGACTCGAGAACAAGTTGGCGCGTTCGCGCTCTACCCCCTAAACGCCTGTTCTAGAGCGAAAGTCCAGGTCCCGGACAGGGCAAACGGGCCCGAACCCCGAGGAGGTGGGGGTCGGGCCCGATTGAAAGCCCTCGCGTGGGGTACCACGCTGCCGGTTGCAGACCAGTCAGCCGTCTCGCAACAGGTGTTGGCGCACCGGAGGCGAGACCCACCACACATGGGGGTACTTCATGGGCTTCATCCGCTAGTCGTAAACGAACTTTTTGACACCAAGAGCGCCGTGCGGCGCTCTTCGTGTTTAAGCCCTTATCGGCAGGCTTCGCCGAACCTTTAGCCCCAATTTGCGGTCACGCAACCAGTTGGGGTTTCGCGTAGGCCTTGACGCGCCGCTCGAGCGCGAGCTCGGCCTCGAAGTCATCCGCGCTCGAGTGGCTGAAGACCACCCCGCGCGCCGTCACCAGGCCGATGAAGACCTCGACCAGCTCGGCGTCGAGCTGTGTCCCGGCCGACCGGCGGAGCTCCGCGAAGGCGTCGGCGGAGGACACGGGCTGCCGGTAGGTGTCCCGCGCGGTCAGCACGTCGTACACGTCGGCGACCGCGATCATCCGCGAGCCGAGCGGGATCTGCTCGCCGCTCAGGCCGAAGGGGTACCCCCTGCCGTCGATGCGCTCGTGATGGTGACGCACGATCTTGGCGACCGGACCGTACCCCTCGATCTCCGCGATCAGGTCGGCGCCCACCTCGGGGTGGCGGCGGACGATCGCGTACTCGCTGTCGGTCAGGCTGTTGCCGGCGAAGAGGATCGAGTCGGGGAAGATGAACTTGCCGATGTCGTGGAACAGCCCGGCGGTGTGGAACAGCTCCTGCTCGTCGGGTGACAGGCCGATCTCCTTGGCCATCTCCCGGACGTAGCGCGCGACGGCCGCCGAGTGGCGGGCGGTCATGTGGTCGCGCAGCGCGAGCGTCTTCATCGTCGTCGAGATGAGGCCGAACTGGAGCGCCGCGAGCTGCTCGTTGCGCTCCTCCACCTCGTCCTTGCGCTGGGCCGCGTTGAGCGCCATCCGGATCAGGTACTGGAACGAGAGCGTGACGACGGCGAGCAGCAGGAGCGCACCGGATCCATAGGCGATGTAGGCGAACCCGACGATCGCGGTCAGCAGGCTGGCGGCGAACTCGACCGGGAAGACCTCGACGTAGACGGAGCGGAACGCCTCACGGATGGAGGGCTGGCCATCGACGACCGCCACGTCGATGGCGATCATCGTGAAGTTGATGAGGTTCATCGCCACGAACACGGCGACGACGACGGGGATGAACGCCAGCTCGGCCGTGTCGATCAGGTCGCGGCCGCCCACGAGCTCGAAGAGCACGCTGCCGACGAGCGGGAAGACCGCGTGGCTGGAGAGGTTCGGCAGCGCCACGGCCAGGCCCACGCGCCGGCGGGCCGCGTTGACCAGCATCGTGATCACGCCGAGCAGGACGGCCGGTCCGGGCCCCGCGATGACGCTTGCGAGCACGATGCTCATGAAGGCGCCGCTCATCGTGACCTTGCGGTACTGCAGGGGGACCGGCTCGGTGATTATCCCGAACGCGATCAACCCGAAGACGACGCCGGCGGGCTTCCAATCGCTGGGCTCGGACAGCAGAACGGCCCCCGCTAGCGCGGCGATCAGGGCACAGACTTGCCCGGCGCGAAGCACCGAAACACGGCTTTTCACTAGAGCCATATCGGCACATGCGGGAAATTCTTTAGGCAATTTGGCTAAAGTTTCTCGCGGAGCTGCCGAAAAGGGGAACGTCCGCGCTCTGGGTAGTCTGCCGCCATCCGCGCTTCTCTCGCCCCGCTGTCCGTCCGTGGCTTCGGGCGCCTACTCGTCTCGTACGTCGTCAACTACCTCGGCGACTTCGCGGCGCTGGTCGCTCTGGCCGTCCTCGTGTACGACGAGACGCACAGCGCGCTGGCGACGTCAGGGCTCTTCGTGGCCTCGCAGTTCGTCCCCGCCGCGCTCGCCCCGCTGCTGACCGCGCACGTCGACCGCCGCCCCGCGCGCCACATCCTCCCCGTCCTGTACGCCCTCGAGGCCCTGCTGTTCGGGGGCCTTGCCGTCCTGGCCTCCAACTTCAGCCTGGCCCTGGTCTACGCGGCCGTGATGGTCGACGGGGTCCTGATGCTCAGCGCCCGCGGCATTTCCCGCGCCGCGATCAACGCCATCCTCGCGCCGAGCGGCCAGCTGCGCGCCGGGAACGCGCTGCTCAACGTCGGCTTCGCGCTCGCGGGGGTCGTCGGCGCGGCGCTCGGCGGCGCGCTCGTGGGTGCGACCGGCGCGGCCACCGTCCTGATCATCGACGCGATCTCCTTCGCGGTGATCGCCGTGATCGCCGCCACCCTGCCGCGCGGCGCGCCCGCCGGTGGCGATGAGGCGAGCCTGATCGCCCGCGTGCGCGACGGCATGAGCTGGGTGCGCGCGAACCCATCGGTCCGCCTGCTGATCGGCGGCGAGGCGCTGGCGATCGTGTTCTTCACCCTGATCGTCCCCATCGAGGTGATCTACGCCAAGGAGACCCTCGACACCACGGACGCCGGCTACGGCTTCTTCCTGGCGTGCTGGAGCGGCGGAGTCGTGCTGGGCAGCGTCGCCTTCGTCGGCCTCAAGACCCTCAGCGTGCGCTCGACCCTGCTGTCCTCGACGGCGCTGATGGGGGTTGCCTACCTGGGGATGGCGATCACGCGCGACCTCGGGGTCGCGTGCGCCTTCGCCGTGATCGGCGGGGCCGGGAACGGCGTCCAGTGGGTCGCCGTCATGACGCTCGTGCAGGAGTGGACGCCCGACGCGCTCCAGGCCCGCGTCACCGGCCTGCTCGAGAGCGCCGCCTCGTTCGCGACCGGCGCGGGGTTCCTGCTGGGCGGCGTGGCCACGACCCTCCTCTCCCCTCCCGCGGCCTTCGCGATCGCCGGCGGCGGGGTGATGGTGATCGTGTTCGGCGGCGTCGGCGCCGGCTTCACACCTCGACGACGACCGGAAGCACCATCGGACGCCGCTTGAGGCGGTCGTAGACGAAGTTCCCGAGGTCGTCGTGGAGGTGCTGCTGGAGGGGCTCGATCTCGGTGACCTTCTCCTCGGCGGCGCGGTCGAGCGAATCCTCGACGGCCTCGCGGAAGTCGTCGATGAACCCGGCGTTGTCGTCGAGGAACGGGACGCCGCGGGCCAGCACTTCGGGCGGCACCACGGAGGAGCCGTCCTGGGCCGAGACGGTGGCGACGATGATGAAGATGCCGTCCGCCGACAGCGTGCGGCGGTCGCGCAGCGCGACGTCGGCCACGTCGCCGATCTCGACGCCGTCGACGAAGATCATCCCCGCCTGCTCGGGCGTGCCCAGGCGGGCGCCCTTCGCGGTGATCTCGAGCGGGGTGCCGTTCTCGGCGATGAAGATGTTCTCCTCGGGCACGCCGACGGCCTCGGCGAGGTCCCGGTGCAGGCCGAGGCGGCGGTGGTCGCCGTGCATCGGCATCACGTAGCGCGGGTGGGTCAGGTTGAGCATCAGCTTGATCTCCTCCTGATAGCCGTGGCCCGACGCGTGGATGGGCGCGTCCTGGGCGGTCACGACGGTGCATCCGATCCGGTACAGGCGGTCGGTGACGTCGTTGACCGCACGCTCGTTGCCGGGGATCGGCGTGGCCGAGAAGATCACCGTGTCGCCCGAGTGCAACTCGATCGACTGGTGGTCGCCGTAGGCCATCCGGCGCAGCGCGCTCAGCGGCTCGCCCTGGGACCCGGTGAGGATGATGGCGATCCTCTCGTCCGGGTAGTTGTCGATCTCGCGGGGCTGGATGAAGATCCCCTCGGGCGCTTTGATGTGCCCGAGCGTGCGCCCGATGTTCACGTTCTTGCGCATGGAGCGCCCGACGAGGACGACCTTGCGCCCCGATTCCGCCGCCGCGTTGACCACCTGCTGCACGCGGTGGATGTTCGACGCAAAGCTCGTGACGAGCACGCGGCCCTTGGCGCGCGTGACCTGCTCGCGCAGGTGCGGGCCGACGATCGACTCGCTCAACGACCAGCCCGGGCGATCGGCGTTGGTCGAGTCGCCGCAGAGCAGCAGCAGGCCGTCGCGGCCCATCTCGGCCAGGCGCGCCGTGTCGGCCGGCGCGCCGTTGACGGGCGTCTGGTCGAACTTGTAGTCGCCCGTGATGAGCATCGTGCCGAGCTCGGTGGTGAGGGCGACGGCGCACGCGTCCGGGATCGAGTGCGTCATGTGGATCAGCTCGATCGAGAACGGGCCTGCCTCGACGACCTCCCCCACCTTCAGCACCTCGAGCTCGACCTCCTTGAGCTTGTGCTCGTCGAGCTTGGAGCGGGCCATGGCGATGGTGAGCTGGCCGCCGTAGATGACCGGGACCTTGTCCTGGCCGATGTCGCGCAGGACCCAGGGCAACGCGCCGAGGTGGTCCTCGTGGCCGTGGGTGATGACGAACGCCTCGATGCGGTCGGCGTTGTCACGCAGATACGTGAAGTCCGGCAGGACGAGGTCGATGCCGAGCATCTCGGCAGTCGGGAAGCGCAGGCCGAGGTCCACGACGATGATCCGGCCGTCGTACTCGACGACCGTCATGTTCTTCCCGATCTCGCCCAGGCCGCCGAGCGGGAGGACGCGCAGCTTGGAGCTCAAACGAGGACCCCGACGCCGGCGAGTGCCTGGCGCACGATCCCCACTTCGGCTTCGTCGCAATCGGCCAGCGGGAGGCGGACGGGTCCGGTGTCGACACCGAGCAGCCGCAGGCCGGCCTTGGTGGGCGCCGGGCTGTTCGTGCAGAAGCACGCGGCGTAGACATCCTGCAAGGCGGCGTCGATGTCCGCGCGGCGGTCAGGTTCTTCCATCAGTTGCTTCATCTCGTTTCCGACAAGGTGGGTGGCGACGCAGATTCCGCCGGCGAGGCCGAGGTCGACCGCGCGGGCGAGGGCATCGTCGTTGCCGGCGAAGACCGCCAGCCCGTCGATCGGCCCGAGCTCGTCGTTGTTGGATTGCTTGAGGCCGTCGATCCCGTCGATCTGCGCGAGCTCGGCCAGCAGGTGCGGGCCCATGTTCGTCCCCGTGCGGGTCGGGACGTTGTAGACGATGACCGGAACCCCGCCCGCGGCCTTGGCGACCTCGGTGAAGTGCGCCGTCATCCCGCGCTCGCTGGGCCGGTTGTAGTACGGCGTCACGGACAACAGGGCGTGCACGCCGAGGGCGGCGGCGGCCTCGGTGAGGTGGACGGCGTGACGGGTGTCGTTCGAGCCGACGCCGCCGACGATGAGCGCGTCGTCCCCGAACGTCTCGGCCACGAGCCTGAGGACGCCGAGGTGCTCCTCGTCGGTCATCGTCGAGGCCTCACCGGTCGTGCCGCACACGACGAGGCCGTCGGACCCGTTGTCGAGCAGGTGCCGGGCGACTGCCACCGTCGCGTCCTCGTCGACGGAACCGTCGGACGTGAACGCGGTGACCATGGCGGTCAGGAGGCCGGACAGCTCGGGCATGCCCCGGAGTCTATGCGCGCCTCAGCGGGTCCCCGCTGGTGAGGGCGGGCGGCGCGATGCGCTCGGCTGCTTCGGCGGAGGACGCCAGCGGGGGCGACGGTGCCGGCGGCGGCGGCGCCTGGGGCGCTGCGGGAGCCGGTTCCGGCGAGCTGGGCCGGCGTTCGCTGGACGCGCTCGGCTGCTCGTCGAGCTTCTGCTGCGCCTGCTCGGCGAGCCGCTTGGCCTTGTCCATGAACCCCATGGGGCGAAGTCAAGCGCGTCGGTCCATGCGGCGCAAGGCATCCGTGTAGCGCTTCGGGACGGCGGCGTGCTCGCCCTCCTCCCACAGCGTCACGACGAGCAGCTCGCCGCGGGGACGGTCCCAGCGGCAGACGTAGACGACGTCCCGCCGCCGCTCGTCGCTCACCCGCACCGTCGCCTTCTCCCCCTCCTCGACCCGCCCCGCCTGCCATGCGCTCGCCACGCGCCGCGTGATGTCCGCCTTCGCATCGAGCGACCCACCGACTCGCTGCAGGAAGCGCTCCGCGGCATGGTCGGTCACCGCCACCGTCACCGCCGGCAACCCGGCTCCGCTGCTTGCGCCCTCCGGAAGCTCCGCAGCGCGGTTCGCAGGGACCGGAAGCTGTGGAGCGCGGTAGCGCAGCGCCGGAGCTCGCGGGTGCCAATCCTCCCCCGTCGTCTCCGACTCGGGGTCCGCCACCCACCCGAACCGCTCGTAGAACCGCCGCGCCGCCGCATTCGACGAGTACACCCACAGCGACTCCGCTCCCGCCTCCTTCACCGCCCACCGCAGGAGCAGGCGGCCGGCGCCCGATCCCTGCGCCCCCGGGAGCACGTACAGCGCCGAGAGCTCCGACCCATCGACGGCCGCGAAGCCGACGACGACGCCGTCGTGCACCGCTACGGCGACGGGTGAAACGGCTCGCGGGGGCGACGTGTCCCCGTACGCCTCCGCGCGCGCGCTCAGGTGGACGTGGGCGATGGCGGCGGCGTCCGCCTCCCCCGCGCGCCGGATGTTCACAGCAGGGCTTCGAGCCCGACGACGAGCGACTCGTCCAGCCCGCCGACCTTGCGGACGGCGAGCAGGACCCCGGGCATGAACGACGTCCGGTCGGTGGTGACGTGCGCGATGCGCAGCGTCTGGGCGACGTCGCCGAGGATGACCTCCTGGTCGGCGACGATGCCCGGCAGCCGCACGGAATGGATGGGCACGTCGCCCTCCATCAGCTCGGCGGTCCGCTTCGCGGTGCCCGACGGGGCGTCGAGCTTGGCCGGATGGTGGTACTCGACGATCTCGGCGGACTGCATGTGCCGGGACGCCTCCGCCGCGAAGCGCATCATCAGCACCGCGCCGATGGCGAAGTTGGGGGCCCAGAAGCAGCGGCCGGGCGCGCCCTGGACAGCGGCGCGCAGCGACTCCTCGGAGAAGCCGGTGGTGCCGATGACGGTGTGGACGCCGGCGTGGGTGGCCTGCCCCGCGTTCGCGGCGGCCTGGTCGGGCTGGGTGAAGTCGACGAGCACGTCGGCGCCGTCGAGGACATCGGCGATCGTCGTGCCGAGCGCGGGGTCGGCCTGGCCCGCGACCTCCATGTCGTCGGCCTCCTCGACGGCCCTGCACACGGCCTGCCCCATGCGCCCCGCGGCGCCGGCGATGGCGACGCGGATCACGTGGGCACCCCCATGCCAAGCGCGTCGATCGCACGGCGGAAGGCGTCCTCGTCAGGGCCGATGCCCGCGGCGCTGAGGCGCTCGGGCGCCCACAGCTCGGCCGCCAGCGACTCGAGGTCCTCCAGCTTCACCGCGTCGATGCGCTCCATCAGCTCCTCCGGCTCCAGCAGCGGCAGCTCGAACAGCGTCGAGCCGCCGAGGCGGTTCATGCGCGCCGAGGACGACTCGAGCCCCAGCACGATCCGCGCCTTGACGTTCTCCTTGGCCCGCTCGAGCTCCTCCGCCGTGGCGGGATCGGTGCGCAGCCTGCGCAGTTCCTCCCCCACGACCTCCATGGCCTGGCCGAGGTTGTCCGGTCGCGTCCCGACGTACAGGCCGACCTGGCCCGAGTCCGAGAACGAGCCCGCGAACGAGAAGACCGAGTAGGCCAGGCCGCGCTCCTCGCGGATGGCCTGGAACAGGCGCGACGACGACAGGCCGCCGAAGATGGCGTCCAGCACGCGGCCGGCGAAGCGCCGCTCGTCGTGACGGTCGAGTCCGACGCCGCCGAGGCAGACGTGCACCTGCTCGGTGTCCTTGCGCTGGAAGCAGACGGTCGGAGCGGGCGCCGCAGGCGCTTCGTCCGGTTCCGCGGCCACCTGGGCCGGCATCGCGAAGCCGGCCGTCTCGGCCAGCCGCACGACCGTGTCGTGGTCGACCGACCCCGCGGCCGCGATCACGATCCGCGACGGCACGTAGCGGGACGCGTGGAAGTCACGGATGACGTCGACCGGTGTGTCGGCGATCACCGGCGCCCGGCCGATGATCGAGCGGCCCAGCGGGTGGTCGCCGAAGACGGCCTCGCCGAGCACGTCGAAGACGGTGTCCTGCGGGTCGTCGAGGTACATGGCGATCTCCTCGATGACGACCTGGCGCTCCGGGTCGACGTCGCGGAACGCCGGGCGCGCGACCATGTCGGCGATCACCTCGAAGGCGTCCTCGAGGTGCGTGTCCAGCATCCGCGCGTAGACGGTGGTGGACTCCTTGTCGGTGCCGGCGTTGAGCTCGGCGCCCCAGCCGTCGAACATCCGGTCGATCTCCACGGAGCCGAAGCGCTCCGTGCCCTTGAAGAGCAGGTGCTCGAGGAAGTGCGACAGCCCGGCCTCCGCGACGGTCTCGCCGCGGGAGCCGTTCAGGACGAAGAAGCCCAGGGCCGCCGAGCGGACCCCGTCCATGCGCTCGGTGATGACGCGCAGGCCGGAGTCCGTCTCAGTGAGCTGGTGAATCAGCCGCGGTCCGGGTCGTTGTCGCGCCGCGGGCCGCGGTCGCCGCCACGGTCGCGGTCGCGCCCCCGGCCGCGGTCGCCGCCGCGCCCGCCGCGGTCGCCGCCACGGCTCTCGCGGCGCGGTCCGCGGTCACCGCGGTCGCCTCCGCCGCCGCCGCTGCGCGGGCCACGGTCGCCCGAGCCCACGCCGGCGAGCTCGGAAGCGTCCTTGCCGGCGACCTCGGGGTCGTCGGCGCGGCGCAGGCCGATGCGGCCACGCTCGCGGTCGACCTCGACCACGCGGACCTCGAGGTCCTGGCCCTTCTCGAGCACCTCCTCGACCGTCGCCGGGCGCTCACCCGGAGCGACGTTGGAGATGTGCAGCAGGCCGTCCGTGCCCTTGGCGAGCTCGATGAACGCGCCGAACGGCATGGTCTTGACGACCTTGCCCTGGAACGTGTCGCCGATCTCGACTTCCTTGGTCATGCCGCGGATGCGGTCGACGAGGGCGTCGCCCTGCGCGCCGGTGGCGGCGTAGACGCGCACCTGGCCGGTGTCGTCGACGTCGATCTGGGCCTCGTACTCCTCCTGGAGCGAGCGGATCGTCTCGCCGCCCTTGCCGATCAGCAGGCCGATCTTGTCCGGATCGATCTTGATGGACGAGATGCGCGGCGCGAAGTCCGACATCTGCTCGCGCGGGGCATCGATGACCTTGGCCATCTCGCCGAGGATGAACGTGCGCGCCTCCTTGGCCTGGGCCAGGGCGTCGCGCAGGATGTCGAACGTGACACCGGTGATCTTGATGTCCATCTGGAGAGCGGTGATGCCCGCCTCCGTACCGGCGACCTTGAAGTCCATGTCGCCGAGGTGGTCCTCGACGCCGGCGATGTCGGTGAGCACGACGTAGTCGTCGCCCTCCTTGATCAGGCCCATGGCGATGCCCGCGACCGGCGCCTTGATCGGCACGCCCGCGTCCATCAGCGACAGGGTCGAGCCGCACACGGACGCCATCGAGGACGAGCCGTTGGACTCGAGGATGTCCGACACGATGCGAATCGTGTACGGGAAGTCCTCCTGCGTCGGGATCATCGGGACCAGCGCGCGCTCGGCGAGCGCGCCGTGGCCGATGTCACGGCGCTTGGGGCCGCGCATGAAGCCGGCCTCGCCGACGCTGAACGGCGGGAAGTTGTAGTGGTGGAAGTACCACTTCTCCGTCTCCAGCCCGAGCGTGTCGAGACGCATGTTCTCGCGCGAGGTGCCGAGGGCGACCACCGAGAGGGCCTGCGTCTGCCCGCGCGTGAACAGCGCGGAGCCGTGCGTGCGCGGGAGCAGCCCGGCCTCGACCGAGATCGGACGGATCTCCGTCGTGTCGCGGCCGTCCGGGCGCTTCTTCTGGACAGCGATGCGCTGGCGGATGACCTGCTTCTCGAGCTTGTCGAACGCG
>CAVUFN010000006.1:0-57568 GCA_963740765.1 uncultured Solirubrobacteraceae bacterium
GCGGCGGCCGACATAACGGCGGAAGTGCTCAGGCTTGGAGAGCGGACGCTCCTGCCCAGGGCTCGAGACCTCGAGCGCGTACTTCTCGCGGACCTCGACGAGCAGCCGGGTGACGCGCTCGCAGAGGGCGAGGTCGACGCCGTTCGGGTGGTCGATGAACAGCCGGACGGTGGTTCCGCCGAGGACCTCGGCGAGCAGCACTTCCACCTCGGGCTCGGTCGGGGCGAGCTTCGCCTCGATGCGCTCCTGGATGCTGCTCATATGGTCCCTCCTCCCGGTTTGCGACAAAGAAAAAGCGGGCTGGAGCCCGCTTTCCAAAGGCCGTACGGCCCAACGAAAAGTGTCACACCACCATAGCACCGGGAGTCGAATGAAGGGCATCCGTGAGGCTCTTGCGGGCGCGCCACAGCAGCTGGGCGACGCCGTTCGCGGTGAGCTCCAGCTCGTCCGCGATGGCCTGGCAGGAGCGCCCCTCGTAGACGCTGCGGAAGAGGGCGAGACGCTGGCGCTCGGGCACCTTGCGGAGGGCGGCGCGGACGGCGTCGCGGACCTCGCGGCGCTCGAGCTCCTCCTGGTGCGACGACGACGGGTCGGTCAGCGCGTCCAGCCACGACTCATCGCCCGTGGCGACCTCGCGGGAGTGGGCCCGGCGGCGCAACTCGAGCGCGCGGTTGGTCGCGGCGGCCGACGCATAGGCGCCGAAGCTCAGCGTGTCCGTGTCCAGCTGGGGCAGCCGGCGGAAGGTCGCCAGCAGCGCGTCCTGCGCCGCGTCGGCGGCCTCGTGCGGGCAGCCGGTGATGCGACGGCAGCGGCGTTCGATCGCCCCGAAGTGCGTGCGGTACAGGGCGGCGACGGCGGTGGCGTCTCCGGCGGCGGCGCGACGGACGAGCTGTGCTTCCGGGGCGGCGACTGGCATGGCCGGAAGCCTCTTGGAAGGCCGCCGCGCCCACACGTGGGTTTCCCCTACATCGAGATGGGGCCCACCCCACCCGCGCCCTACGCGGCACGGCGACGGCTGCGGTCCCGGTACTCCCGGTAGTCCGCGCGGTCGGGCCGCAGGCTGCACGCGAGCGCCAACGGGCGCCGCGCCTCGGCGTGCCGGCCCTGCTGCTGCAGCGCTCGTCCCAGGCAGAACAGCGCGTAGTGGTTCGTCGGCGCCTGGTCGACCACGGCCTTGAACTCCGTCTCGGCCTCCCGGAAGCGCTGAGCGCCGAAGAGCGCTCGTCCCAGGGCCTCCCGCACCGACGTCTTGTCGGGCTCGAGGTCCTTGACGCGGGCGAGCGGGACGGTGGCCGCGTGGTGGTCGCCCTCGTTGAGGAGCGCCATCCCGCGCGTGTAGAGGTCGTACGCGGATTCCACTTTGTCCAGGGTACGCCGGGGAGCATCACCGCGGCCCGGGTTCGAACTGCGGCAATGAGGGAGTGGGTTCGGGCGGGAGCGGTCGAACTCCGCTGTCTGAGTTCCGGTGGGCTCGTACTGCGCTCCGTAGGTTCCGTAAGCCGGAACCAGAACAGCGCGGTTGGCGCTGACCGGGAGTCACCCAGCGGGGTTGGCCCTCCCCTCCCTAAGTGCCGATCGGACCACGCCGAGCCCGCCGGCGGCGTCCGAACGGGACGCGCAGCGCAAGGACGACGCGCGCCCGGACAACCGGACCGCGGCCGGCGGACAGAGCGCGGCGGAGGTCGCGGCGGTCCGTCTTCGACGGCCCCGCGCCGGAGGCGTAGCGCGACGCCCGCAGGGCGCCCAGGTAGCCGGACGCGCCGGGCAGGCGGGCCTCGAGGGCCACGAGAGTCGTCGCGGGGGTCCACGCCTCCCCCGCCCCCCGCAACGCCCGCTCGAGCTCGCTCTCCTCAGTGCCCTCCCCGCCACGCCTCAGCCACAGCAAACGCCCCGCGCCGCCCAGCACCGCGACGCCCAGCGCGGCCAACAGCAGGGTCGACCACGGTGGCGCGCCGCCCCTCGATGGCGGGCGGCGAGGTGATCTCGGTGGTCCCCCGGTCCCGGATGTCGCCCGTGCCGGCCGAGGCGGCGGTGCCGAGTGCCTGCGAGCGGGGCGGGGCGGCGGCCGGAGTCGGGTCGAAGACGACCCAGCCGATGCCCTCGAACCAGGCCTCCACCCACGAGTGGGCGTCGAGGTCGCGGACGATGTAGCGGTCGGCGCGGTCGCTGAAGGATCCGGGCGCGAAGCCGGTGGCCACGCGGGCGGGGACGCCGCCCATGCGCAGCAGCAGCGTCATCGCCCCGCTGAACTGCTGGCAGAAGCCCGCGCGGGCGTCGAACAGGAACCCGTCCAGCGAGCGGGCGGCGACGGGGGGCGTCTCGTCGTAGCGGAACCCGTCGCCGAGGTAGCGGCGGATGCCGCGCAGGTAGTCGTAGGGCGATCCGGCGCCCCGCAGCAGTCGCCGCGACA
Organism: uncultured Solirubrobacteraceae bacterium; assembly: GCA_963740765.1. GTDB lineage: Bacteria > Actinomycetota > Thermoleophilia > Solirubrobacterales > Solirubrobacteraceae > DATLGB01. Next base: position 2,411 of record CAVUFN010000006.1, read on the forward strand.
GGCCGTAGATCCGGCGCAGGTTGCTGGCCCGCAGGTCGCGGTCGGCGGAGTGCAGGCCGAACGAGACGGTCCCGGGCGTCTCGCCGAAGCGGCGCGCCAGGGCCTCGAAGTGATCGTCACCACGCCCGCCCTCGGCCTCGGCCACGGCCTCGAACGCGAGGTCCTCGACGATCGGGACCGGGTACTCGCCGGACGCCGCCTCGAGCTGCGAACGGTTCGGCTCGGGGACGTAGACCGACGCGCGGTAGCTGTCGCCACGGCGGATGTCGCGTCCCGCCGACCACACGCCCCGCCCGGTCATGATCACGTCGCGCCCGGGCATCGTCACGCCGCCCGCCGCTCCCGCGAGTGCGAGCGTCGGGGAGCGCAGGTTGCGGACGCTGACGGCGATCGGGAAGGTCCAGCGGCGGCGGTTGGCCGCGGAGACACCGGCGGTCTCGTTGGCGACGACGGGCGCTCCGCGGCGCGGGTTCTCTCGCCAGCGCTCACCGTCGAACAGGTCGAGCGTGTCGACCTTCCAGTAGGCGCGCCGGGGCGACTGGACGCGCAGCATCTCGCGGCCGTCGCGGCTCCAGGGCAGCCCGGAGTAGTCGTGGTCCCAGCTGAAGGTGATGGTGCGCGAGCTCGCGGTCTGCTGGGTGAACTCCTCGTAGTCGAACCACGGCCGGTCCGTGTCCAGCGCGGGCGCGGCGGCGAGCGCGAGCAGCGCGGCGGCCCCGGCGAGGATGCCCGCGCGCGGCAGCTCGGCCACCGTGAGGCGCTCCGCGACGAGGTAGCCCACGATCAGCACGGCCATGGCGGCGCCCGCGGCGAGGCCGGTGCCCATCGCGATCGCCGGCACGGCGAACAGGACGATGAGCGCGACGAGCGCGGCGATCCGGTGGCGGCGCGCGAGCACCCCCGCCAGCGCCGCCAGCAGCGCGCCTCCGAGGACGAGGACGAGGCGCAGGTCGGGGTCGGCGCCCTCGTACGGGATGCGCGCGCCGAACACGGCCTCCACGCCGTCGGCGATCGAGCCCGCCACGGTGCCCCAGTGCGTGGGCCACAGGTCCGCCGGCCGGACGCCCCCGGCCACGAGCGCGCCCACGGCCACGGCGGGCAGCGCGCGCCGCGGGACGAGGAAGGCGGCGACGGCGACCGCCAGCGCGGCCAGCGCCCGGCCGGCCTGCCACGGCTCGACCATCCCCATCCAGAAGAGCAGCCCGAAGTTCGCCAGCGCGGCGAGCGCCACCGCCCGGGAGATCCGGGGCGACGCGAGCGGCGTCACCCGGCCAACGCCTCCAGAGCGGGCCCACTGCCGGCGCGGGCTCCCAAGTACCCCGAGCAGCCGGCCACGGTCAGCACCGCGCGCCGGTCGCCGAGCTCGCCCGGGACCACCAGCACCTGACCGCCGGGCGTCCGGCCCAGGCCGCGCGGCGGGCGGTCGACGCGCCGGGCGGAGACGAAGATGATCAGGCCGCGGCGGTTCTGCGCGGCACCCAGCGCCGGCCCGGCGACGTCCCCGAGCAGCGCGAGCCGGACGTGGGCGGCGGGCCAGCCGCCGAGGTCGGGCTCGATCGTCGTCGCCCGGCGGTCCCCGGGCAGCAGCAGCGCGCAGCCACTGCGCTTGGCGAAGTGCACGAGCAGCGAGCCGGCGGCGCGCACCGCCGCGTCGAGGTCGTCGCGCGTGCGCGCGCCGCGTGGGTCGAGCACGACGAGCGGCCGCGAGTCCGCCTCCGCGATCAGCTTGCGCTCCATGATCTCGCCACCCTTGGCCAGGCTCGCCCAGTGGATCCGGCTCGCCGGCGAGCCCTCCACGTGCGCGCGCAGGCCGTCGATCTCGGTCTCCGCGGCCGCCGTCAGCAGCGCGCGGGCGTGCGCGCCGCTCTCGTCCCCGCCGACCGCGGCCGTGCGGACGGGATGGACGCGCGGCAGCACGAGGACCTCGTCCCCCGCTCCCGCGGTCACGGTCCGCTGGGCCAGTCCGAGCGGATCGCGCAGGACGAGGTTGACCGGCTCGAGCGTCCGCCGCCCGCGGCGCCCGAACGACGCCTCGATGCGGACGCCCGACATCCGCCGCCCGGCCTGCAGCGGGGCCGGGGCGGGCAGCAGCGGCTCGTCGATGTAACCGGGCGGCAACGGCAGGCGGCCGGCGCGGGCCTCGACGCGCACGCCGAGCGGCTCGTCCTCCATGACGCTGCGGGCGGCGACGGTGCGATGCACGCTCGCCCCCCATGCCCCGGCGGAGATCCACGCGGCCGATCCGGCGCCCAGCAGTGCGAGCGCGGCGCCGGTGACGTAGAACGGCTCCGCGTCGAAGGTGCCCGCCACCAGCAGGAGGGCAACGCCCAGCGCCGCGCACCCCGCGGCGGAGCGCATCAGAGCGCGGGGGTGGCCGCGACCGCGTCGCGCACGACGTCCTCGCGCTTGGAGCCGGCCGCCTCCGGGATCAGCATGAGCCGATGGGCGAGCAGCGGCTCGGCGAGCACCTGGACGTCGTCGGGCAGCGCGTGGTCGCGGCCGTTGATGACAGCGTGCGCCTTGGCGGCGCGCAGCAGCATCAGCCCGGCCCGCGGAGACGCGCCGAGCTCGACGCGGTCGTCCTCGCGCGTGCGGCGCAGCAGCGCGACGATGTAGTCGCGCAGGGCCGGCGACGCGTGGACGCGACGCGCGGCGTCCTGGGCGTCGAGGACCTCCTGGGTGTCCGCGACCGGCTCGAGCGAGAGCACGCGGTCGCCACCCTCGTGCTCGGCGAGCATGTCGGCCTCGGCGCCCGGGGTCGGGTAGCCCATCGAGAGCTGGGCCATGAAGCGGTCGACCTGCGCCTCCGGCAGCGGGTAGGTGCCCTCGTATTCCACCGGGTTCTGGGTGGCGAAGACCATGAAGGGGCGCGCGAGCTCGTGGGTGAAGACGTCGACGGTGACGTGGCGCTCCTGCATGCACTCCAGCAGGCCGGACTGCGTCTTCGGCGAGGCGCGGTTGATCTCGTCGACGAGGACGATGTTGGCCATGATCGGGCCGGGGCGGAACTCGAAGCGCGCCTCGCGCTGGTTGAAGATGTTGGTGCCGACGATGTCGGCAGGCAGCAGGTCGGCGGTGCACTGGACGCGGGCGAACTGGCAGTCCAGCGACCGCGACAGCGCGCGCGCCAGGGCGGTCTTGCCGACGCCGGGATAGTCCTCGACCAGGACGTGACCCTCGGCGAGCAGGCAGACGAGGACGCGGTGCAGCGTCTCGTCGCGGACCTGCACGGCGCGCCCGATGTTGTCGCCGATCCGCTTGACCGTCTCGCCGGTCTGGCGGACCTCGGCCGCAGTGACGTCCATCAGACCCTCATCTCAGCTTGGGATGACCGCAGGCGCACGACCATGTCGAGGATGGCGCCTGCGACGAGCGCCTTCGCGCCCTTCGGCACCGTTTCCTCGCCGCCGGCGGTCACGATCGTGACCTCGTTGTCGGGGGTGTCAAAGCCGATGCCGGGCGCGCTGATGTCGTTGACGACGACCGCGTCGAGGCCCTTGCGCCGCAGCTTGTCGCGGCCGTAAGCGACCGCGCCCTCGCCGGACTCGGCCGCGAAGCCGACCAGCGTCTGGCCGTCGCCGCGGCGCGACGACAGCTCGCTGAGGACGTCGGTGGTGCGCTCGAGCTCGAGCGCCAGCGCCTCGCCCTGCGCGTCCTTCTTGATCTTGCCGTCGTGCGTGCTGGCGGGCCGGTAGTCGGCGACGGCGGCGGCCATCAGCAGCACGTCGGCCGTCCCGAACGCGGACGCGCACGCGTCGCGCAGCTCGGCCGCGGTCTCGACGTCGAGGTAGTGGACGCCCGGATGCCGGGGAAGCGCGACGTTGGCGGCCACGACGGCCACCTCGGCGCCGCGCCGCGCGGCGGCCTCGGCGAGCGCGAAGCCCATGCGCCCCGACGAGCGGTTCCCGACGTAGCGGACGGCGTCGATCGGCTCCCGGGTGCCGCCGGCCGTGACCAGCACCCGCAGGCCGTCGAGGTCCCGCCGGGTGGCCCGCAGCGCAGCCTCGGCGGCGGCGACCAGGGCGGACGGCTCCGGCAGCCGGCCGGCGCCGTGCTCGCCGATGGAGCCCAGAGCGCCGACGCCGGGCTCGAGCACCGTCACCCCGCGGGCGCGCAACGTGGCGACGTTGGCCTGGGTGGCGGCGTGCTCCCACATCGCGTCGTTCATGGCCGGGGCGACGACGAGCGGGCGCCGGCACGCCAGCGCGGCGGTGGTGAGGAGGTTGTCGGCCAGTCCGGCGGCGAGCTTGGCCAGCGTGTTCGCGCTGCAGGGCGCGATCACGAACACGTCGGCCGTGTGGACGAGCTCGAGGTGCGAGAGCGGGTCGTGGGTGGGTGGGGACGGGTTCAGGTCGCCCGGGAAGGCGCCACGCAGCGGATCGCGCTCCCACTCCGTGAGCAGCACCGGCGCGCCGGTGATGCCGGCGAACGAGGCGGTGCCGACGAAGCGCGTGGAGGCCTCCGTCTGGATGACCCGCACCGCGTGCCCGGCCTTCATGGCCAGGCGGGTGAACTCGAGCGCCTTGTAGGCGGCGATGCCGCCCGTCACCCCCAGGAGGATGCGGGGCACCGCTGAGGTCCTAGCGGTAGCGGTACTTGAGCTTGCCCTGGGCGGTCTCCTCCAGGGCGATGGTCAGGTAGTTCTTCGAGACCGTCTCGACCATCGGCGGCGGGTACTCCTCGAAGGATCCCTCGCCGAGGTTGTGGTAGTACGAGTTGATCTGGCGAGCGCGCTTGGCCGCCACGATCACACTCGCGTAATTGGAGTCGACGTGGTCGAGCAGGCGGTCTACGCGCGGGGAGATCATTGCCCCTCAGTGTAGCTGCGGACCAGGGCGACGAGGTCGTCCGCGGCATCGTCGAGCCGGTCGTTGGTGATCACGTGCGCGAACTCCGACTGCGCGGCCAGCTCCTCACGCGCGGTCGCGAGCCGGGCCTCCATGTCCTCCGCCGCCGTGTCCCCGCGGCCGACCAGGCGGTTGCGCAGCGCCGCCTCCGACGGGGGCGCGATGAAGATCCGCACGGCCTCGGGCATCGTCTTCGCCACCTGCCGCGCGCCCTGGACCTCGATCTCGAGGACGACGGGATGGCCGGCCTGGGTGCGGCGCTCGAGTTCCGAGCGCAGCGTGCCGTAGCGGCGGCCGGAGTAGCGGGCGTGCTCGACGAAGTCCCCCGCCTCGACCCGGCGCGCGAACTCCGCGTCGTCGAGGAAGTGGTACTCGACGCCGTCCTCCTCTCCCGGCCGTGGCGCCCGCGTCGTGGCGGACACCGACAGCTCGAGCTCGGGGCAGCGACCCCGCAGTGTGCGGATCAGCGTTCCCTTGCCGACCCCCGAAGGACCGGTGATGACGAACACGCGCGCCATGGCGGCGGCGGATTCTGACGGCTCTAGCGGCGGAGCATCGACACGAGCTCGGCGCGCTGGCGCTGCGAGAGCCCGCCGATGGTCTTGCTCGGGGAGATGCGGCAGTTGACGAGGACCTTGTTGACCTTCACGCGCCCGTACTTCGGGACCGCCAGCAGCATGTCGAAGACCTTGGCGGTCTCGACGTACTCCGGCGGGTCGAGCAGGAGGTCGTGGATCGACGTGTGGCCCGCCTTCAGGTCCTTCTTGAGCCGCGCGCGCCGGGTGCGGATGTCGTTCGCCCGGTTGAGTGCGTCCATTCGCTGCTGCAAAGACCGTTCGGGGGCCGCCACGGAAGGCTTGGTCGGGGTCTTCACAGCGGGTGGCACGGGCGGCGAGTCTACACAGACAGAGGCGGCGTTCAACGGTTTCCTTCGATATTCGCCTCGACCTCTACTTGAGGTCGAAAGACGTCCAGGCCGGTCGACGGTTTTTGCCCGGTTTGCGGGGATTTTCCCCCTGCAGATCTGCTATAGGCCCGGGCGGGCGCGGGAAAACCCCGCACATTGCGGGTTTGTCGTTGACGGAGGCCGCTGGGCTCGTCAAGAAGGCACCATGTCCGGTGCCAGCTCGGCCGCGATCCGGGCGCCGGCGAGCGGATCGCGGAAGGACTCGGTCCCGACCGCCACGACGGTCGCGCCGACGTCCAGGAGGTCGCGCGCATGACGGCCGGACTGGATCCCGCCCATGCCGACGACGGGGATGTCGGTGAGCGCTCGGACCGCGGCGACCTGCGCGAGCGCGACCGCGCGCACCGCCGGACCCGACATCCCGCCGGTGCGACCGCCCAGCCACGGCTCGCGCGTGCGCGGATGCAGCGCCTGGGCCCGCAGGGTGTTGATGAGGGAGACCGCGTCGGCTCCGGCGGCCGCCACCGCCTCGGCGACCGCGGCGGGCGACGCGGTGTTCGGGGTCAGCTTCACGATCAGCGGCTTGCCGGTCAGCGGGCGCAGGCGTGCGACGAGCGCCGCGGCCTCGGACGGGACGGCGCCGATGTCCAGGCCGGTCTCGACGTTGGGGCAGGACACGTTGAGCTCGAGGCCGGCGACCTCGTCGCGCGGGCCGAACGCCTCGACCAGGCGCGCGAACTCGTCGGCGGTGTGGCCCATCACGTTGACGATCAGCGGCACCGGCAGGTCGGCGAGCGCCGGCAGGTCCTCGGCGATGAACCGCTCCATTCCCTTGTTGGGCAGGCCGATCGAGTTGATCATCCCCGCCCCCAGCTCCCACAACCGCGGCGGCGGGTTGCCGATCCGCGGCTCGACCGTGACCGTCTTGGTGACGAAGGCGGCGAACGGGAAACGGTCGAACAGCACCGTCCCGAAGGCGCGCGCGGCGGCCAGCGCGTCGAACGTCCCGCTCGCGTTGACGACCGGGTTCGCCAGCGGGATGCCGCACAGCTCAGTGGGCATGCACGGTCTCCAGCGTCGCCGCGTCGAGCACCGGCCCGTCGACGCACAGCCGTACGTAGCTCCCGTCGCGGGTCGGGACCACGCAGCCGAAGCACGCGCCGAACCCGCACGCCATCCCGGCCTCCAGGCACAGCTGGGCGGGGATGCCGCGGCGCTCGCAGCCGGCCCGCACCGCCTCCAGCATCTGCGGCGGGCCGCAGGCGAAGATCTCCACGCCACCTTCCACCGGCAGGAGATCGGTGACCAGGCCGTGGTAGCCGACCGAGCCGTCGTCGGTGGCGACCGTCGCGTGCGGGATCAGCTCGGCGCCGTGGGCGTGCTCGAGGTCGCGGTAGCCGAGGATGACCAGCGCCTCGTCGCCGAGCTCATCGGCGAGCATCACGACCGGCGCGGTGCCGACCCCGCCCCCGACCAGCACGGGCCTGCACCCGTCCTGCGGCGGCGCGAACGGCTTCCCGAGCGGACCCGTGATCCAGATCCCGTCTCCCGTCCGCAGCTCGGCCAGCCGGTTGGTGCCCGGGCCGACGTCCTCGAGCATGAACTCGAGGGAGCCGTCGTCGACGCCTACGCGGGCGACGGAGACGGCCCGCGGCAGGAACGGCCGCTCGTCCTCGCCCCCACCCCAGCGCTCCGCCGCGGCGAGCATGTAGAACTGACCCGGCTGCGGGCGCGGCCCGTCCTCGTCGGCGACGGAGAGGACGAAGTACGCACCCAACTCGCGGCGCGCCGCGACGTCGCACAACCGCCGCCCGAGCGGAGCCAGGACGCGGTCAGGCAAGGGCGCGCTCGCGGTTGAGCTCCTGCAGCGCCACCACCGTCGGTTCACGGCCGATCGCCCGGGCCGCGGCCATGGCGGCGCTGATGGTGGTGATGCAGGCGATGCCGCCGGCCGTGGCCGCGCGGCGGATCTCGTACCCGTCCGAGCGCGCGCCCGAGCCGGTTGGCGTGTTGACGACGAGGTCCACCTTGCCGTCCTCGATCCAGTCGACGACGTTGGGCGATCCCTCGGCGATCTTGTTGAGGCGCTGGACCGGGATGCCCATGCGGGCGATCGCGCGGGCCGTCCCGGCCGTGGCGACGATGTCGAAGCCGCGGTCGTGCAGGATCGCCGCGATGCCGACGGCAGCCGCCTTGTCGACATCGGTGACGGTGAGGAAGACGGTGCCGCTGGCGGGCAGCGCGACGCCCGCGGCGGCCTGGGCCTTGGCGAACGCGGTCGGGAAGTCCTTGGCCACGCCCATGACCTCCCCCGTCGAACGCATCTCGGGGCCGAGCAGCCCGTCGCTGCCGTGGAAGCGGTCGAAGGGCAGCACCGCCTCCTTGACGCAGATGTGGTCGAGGTTGATCCCCTCCCGCCCGGCGGGCAGCCCGAGGTCGGCGATCCGCTCGCCGAGCATGACCCGGCAGGCCATCTTCGCCAGCGGCACGCCCGTCGCCTTGGAGACGAACGGAACCGTCCGCGACGCGCGCGGGTTGGCCTCGATCACGTAGACGTCGTCCTCGTAGAGCGCGTACTGCACGTTCATCAGCCCGACGACGCCGAGCGCCAGCGCGATGTCGCGGGTCAGGCCGCGGATCTGGTCCAGGGCCTCCCCGCCCAGCGAGTGCGGTGGCAGCACGCAGGCCGAGTCGCCCGAGTGGATGCCGGCCTCCTCGACGTGCTGCATGATCCCGCCGATCCAGACGTCCTGGCCGTCACACAGGGCGTCGACGTCGACCTCGATGGCGTTCTCCATGAAGCGGTCGAGGAAGATCCGGCCCTCGGGGCGGACGCGGTCGAAGTAGTCGTCGAGACCCTCGACGGAGTAGACGACCTCCATGGCGCGGCCGCCGAGCACGTAGCTCGGGCGCACCAGCAGCGGGAAGCCGACGCCCGGTGCGGCGGCCACCGCCTCGGCCCGCGACGACGCCGTCGCGTAGGGCGGCGCCTTGGCGCCGATCCGGTCGAGCAGGGCGCTGAAGCGCGAGCGGTCCTCGGCGAGGTCGATCGCCTCGACGCTCGTCCCCAGCAGCGGGACGCCCGCGTCGGCGAGGCCGGACGCGAGCTTCAGCGGCGTCTGCCCGCCGAACTGCACGATGACGCCCTCGGGCTGCTCGACCTCGACGATCCCGAGCACGTCCTCGAGCGTCAGCGGCTCGAAGTACAGGCGGTCGGACGTGTCGTAGTCGGTGGACACCGTCTCCGGGTTGCAGTTGACCATCACCGCGTCGCGGCCGGACTCGCGCACGGTCATTGCCGCGTGCACGCAGCAGTAGTCGAACTCGATGCCCTGGCCGATGCGGTTCGGGCCGGACCCGAGGATCATCACGGACGGCTTGTCGCCGCGGCGGACCTCATGCCGCGCCTGGCGCTCCCAGCCCGAGTAGTAGTAGGGCGTCTCGGCGGCGAACTCGGCCCCGCAGGTGTCGACGGACTTGAACGAGCGCTCGCCGGTGAACGGGCCGCCCGGGTTCGTCGCCAGCTCGCGCAGCTCGCGCAGGAACCACAGGTCGATGCCGGTCGCCTCGTGCACCGCGGTGACGGACACCCCGCGGGTGAAGACCTCCATGAGCACGTCGTAGCGATCGGCGCCGGGGACGCGCAGACGATCGACCAGCTCGTCGGTCTCCCCCATCACATCGGCGGCGACGTCGATCTCGCGCGAGCGCATCGCCTTCGCGAACGCCTGCTGGAAGGTGCGGCCGATCGCCATCACCTCGCCGACGGACTTCATGTGCGTGCTCAGGCGGCGGTCGACGCCCGGGAACTTCTCGAAGGCGAAGCGCGGCCACTTGACCACGGCGTAGTCGATGGTCGGCTCGAAGCTCGCGGGCGTGGCGCGCGTGATGTCGTTGGGGATCTCGTCCAGCGTGTAGCCGACCGCCAGCCGCGCGGCGATCTTGGCGATCGGGAAGCCCGTGGCCTTGGACGCCAGCGCCGACGACCGCGACACGCGTGGGTTCATCTCGATGACGACGATCTCCTCCGTCTCCGCGTTGACCGCGAACTGGACGTTGGAGCCGCCCGTCTCGACGCCCACGGCGCGGATCACCTGGATCGCCTGGTCGCGCAGCGTCTGGTAGAGCGCGTCGGTGAGCGACTGCTGCGGGGCGACGGTGACGCTGTCCCCGGTGTGGACCCCCATCGGGTCGATGTTCTCGATCGAGCAGACGATCACGACGTTGTCCGCGCGGTCGCGCATGACCTCGAGCTCGAACTCGCCCCAGCCGAGCACCGACTCGTCGATCAGCACCTGGCCGATGGGGGACGCGGCGAGGCCGGCAGCGACGATCTTCTCGAACTCCGCGCGCGAGCGGGCGATGCCGCCGCCGCGGCCGCCGAGCGTGAAGGCGGGCCGGATGATCGCGGGCAGGCCGAGGTCGTCGAGGTGAGTGAGCGCCTGCTCGACGCTCGTGACGATCGCGTTGCGCGCGGTCCGCAGCCCGGCCGTCTGCATCGTCTGGTCGAAGAGCTCGCGGTCCTCAGCGCGGTGGATGGCGTCGTAGTTGGCGCCGATCAGCTCGACGCCGAACTCCTCCAGGGTGCCGTCCTCCGACAGCGCCTTGGCGAGGTTGAGCGCGGTCTGGCCACCCAGCGTCGGCAGCAGCGCGTCCGGGCGCTCGCGCGCGATGACCTGGCGGACCGGGCCCGGCAGCAGCGGCTCGACGTAGGTCGCGTCGGCGAACTCCGGGTCGGTCATGATCGTCGCCGGGTTGGAGTTGACGAGGATCACCTCGTAGCCCTCCTCGCGCAGGACCTTGCAGGCCTGGGTGCCCGAGTAGTCGAACTCGGCGGCCTGGCCGATCACGATCGGGCCGGAGCCCAGGATCAGGATGCGCTGGATGTCGTCCCGCCTAGGCATTGGCGACCTCGAACTCCTTCAGGAAGTCATCGAACAGGCTCATGGAGTCGTGCGGTCCGGGACCGGCCTCCGGGTGGTACTGCACGCACCCCGCGGGAACGTCGAGCAGGCGGATGCCCTCGATGGTGCCGTCGTAGAGGGACACGTGGGTGAGCTCGGCCTCCCCGAGGTCCGAGGTGAGCCTCTGGCCGGGCTCGCCCTTGACGGCGAAGCCGTGGTTCTGCGAGGTGATCGCGATGCGGCCCGTGCGCAGGTCCTTGACCGGATGGTTGGCGCCGCGGTGGCCGAACGGGAGCTTGAAGGTCTCCAACCCGACGGCGCGGGAGAGCAGCTGGTGGCCGAGGCAGATGCCGAACACCGGCTGCCCGCCGGCGAGCAGCGCGCGGATCGTCTCCACGATGTAGTCCAGGGCGGCCGGGTCACCGGGGCCGGGCACGAGGAAGATCCCGTCGGCGCCGGCGGCGATCAGGTCCTCCGCCGGCGTCGTGCAGGGGTGCAGATCGAGCTGGACGCCGCGCTCGGTGAACTGGCGGATGATCGAGCGCTTGATCCCGGTGTCGAGCGCGATCAGCCGGACGGCCGAGCCGTCGCCGTGGGTGACCGGCGCCCCGACCGTCACCTCGCGCGCGAGGTCGCGGCCCACCATGGTCGGCTCGGCGGCCACGCGCTCGCGCGCCTGCCCCAGCGGGGTCTCGGCGGAGAAGATGCCGCCGGGCATCGCGCCCGCGTCGCGGATGTGGCGGACCAGCGCGCGCGTGTCGACCCCGGTGATCCCGGTGATGCCGTGCGTGGCGAGCCAGTCCAGCCAGCCGGCGGTTGCGCTGGGCGCGTCGTCGCCGTTCATCGCTTCCCGCATGATCACCGCGCGCGCATGGATGCGGTCGGACTCCATCGCCGCCTCGGACACGCCGTAGTTGCCGATGTGCGGATAGGTGAAGGTGATGATCTGGGAGTTGAAGCTCGGGTCGGTGACCGACTCCTGGTAGCCGCTCATCCCGGTGGTGAAGACGACCTCGCCGGTGACCTCCCCGGCCGCGGCGACGAGGTCGCCCTCGAACACCGTCCCGTCCTCGAGCAGCACGTAGCCGGGGCGGGTCATGCGGCGCTCAGGGCGAACGCCCGCTCCCGGTAGACGACGGAGCCGGCCGCGATCGTGGCCAGCACCTTGCCCTGCAGCGTGCGCCCGGCGAAGCACGAGTTCTCCGAGCGCGACTCGTAGCCGGCCTCGCCGACCTCCCACGTGGCCTCGAGGTCGACCAGGCAGAGGTTGGCGGGCGCGCCGACCGCGATCGACGGCAGGTCGAGCCCGACCGTGGCAGCGCCGCTGGACAGCTTGTCGACGACCAGTTCCAGGGAGAGCACGCCGGTCCGGACCAGGTAGGTGTGCACGGCCGCGAACGAGGTCTCCAGGCCGGTCGTCCCCATCGGGGCGACCTCGAAGGGCACGTCCTTCTCCTCCCGCGCGTGCGGCGCGTGATCGGTGGCGATGCAGTCGATCGTCCCGTCCTGCAGGCCCGCGATGAGCGACTGGCGGTCGGCCTCCTCGCGCAGCGGCGGGTTCATCTTGCAGCGCGTGTCGAGTCGCTCGCGCAGGATGTCGTGGGTGAGCGTGAGGTGGTGCGGGCTCGCCTCGCAGGTGATCTGGACCCCGCGCGCCTTCGCCTCGCGGATCGTCTCCACGGACTCGTGCGCGCTGAGGTGCTGGATGTGGATGCGCCCACTCTCGTAAGCGGCCAGCGCGGCGTCGCGGGCGATCATCGTCGACTCGGAGATCGACGGGATGCCGGCCAGCCCGAGCCGGGCGGACACCTCCCCCTCGTGCATGACGCCGGAGCCGCTCAGCGACGGGTCCTCCTCGTGCAGGGCGAGCACGCCGCCGACGAGTCGCTGGTACTGCAGCGCCTTCTGGAGGATCGCGGCGCGGTGGACGGGCTTGCCGTCGTCGGTGAAGCCGAGCGCGCCGGATGCCTTGAGCTCGGCCATCTCCGTGAGGGCGTCGCCGGCCAGGCCGCGGGTGATGGAGGCCATGAAGCCGACGGGCACGCGCGCCTCGCGGCGGGCCTGCTCGATCAGGGACTTCAGGACGGGCGCGGAGTCGACCGTGGGGTCGGTGTTGGGCATCGCGACGATGGCGACGAAGCCGCCCGCGGCGGCCGCCCGGGTCCCGCTGTCGAGGTCCTCCTTGTGCTCCTGGCCCGGCGTGCGCAGATGCACGTGCGGGTCGACGAAGCCCGGGAACAGATGGCGGCCCTCACCCCTCAGGACCTCGGCGCCGGCCGGCCCCTCGAGGCCGTCGCCGAGCTCGGCGATCGCTCCGTCGCGGACGAGGACGTCGGTGACCCGGTCGAGCTTCGCGCGCGGGTCGAGCACTCGCGCTCCGCGGATGAGGACGTCGCCCCCGTTGGTCTCGTTCCAGAACAGGGTCATGCGGGCTGGAGCGTCGAGGTCACCGGTGCGTTGCGGCCGGCCAGGCACTCGTAGAGCACGGCCATGCGGACGACCACGCCGGCGGCGACCTGCTGGCCGATCAGCGCCTGCGGGGAGTCGATGACCTCCGCGGCCAGCTCGACGCCGCGGTTGACCGGGCCGGGATGCATGAGCAGCTGGCGGGGGCCGAGGCGGCGGCCGTGGATCTGGTAGACGGAGGCGTACTCGCGCAGCGACGGGACGAAGGACCCCGCCATGCGCTCGTGCTGCATGCGCAGGGCGTAGACGACGTCCGCCTCGTGCAGGTCGTCGAGCGTGTAGGCGACCTCGCAGCCGAGCTGCTCGATCCCGCGCGGGATCAGGGTCGGCGGCCCGCAGACGGTCACCTTGGCCCCCATCTTGGTGAAGGCGAGGATGTCCGAGCGGGCCACGCGCGAGTGCATGACGTCGCCGACGATCCAGATGTTCGCGCCGTCGAGCGCGCCGAGGCGCTCGCGCAGCGTGTAGACGTCGAGCAGCGCCTGGGTCGGGTGCTCGTGCTTGCCGTCGCCGGCGTTGACGATCCCGGCCGTCGTCCAGCCGGCGATCAGCTCGGCGGCGCCGACGTGCGGCGTCCGGACGACGATCAGGTCGGGCTGGTAGGCGCTCAGCGTCTGGACCGTGTCCTTGAGCGACTCGCCCTTCTCGACGCTGGAGCCGCTCGAGGCGAAGTTGATCACGTCGGCCGAGAGCGACTTGGCGGCCAGCTCGAAGCTCGACCGGGTCCGCGTGGAGGCCTCGTAGAAGAGGTTCAGGACGCGCCGGCCGCGCAGCGCGGGCACCTTCTTGACCTCGCGCTCGGAGACCTCGGTGAAGTTGCGGGCAAGGTCGAGCAGCCGCTCGATGTCCTCGCGCTCGAGATCCTCGATGGAGATGAGGTTGCGGATCATGCGGCCATCTCGCTCATCGCGCTGATCGTGACCTCGTCCGTCCCGTCGAGCTCGCTGACGCGGACGTTGACCCGCTCGTCGCGCGCGGTCGGCAGGTTCTTTCCGACGTAGTCCGGGCGGATCGGGAGCTCGCGATGGCCGCGGTCGGCGAGGACGGCGAGCTGGACGCGCTCCGGGCGCCCGTAGGCGAACAGCGCCTCGATGCCGGCGCGCGCGGTGCGGCCAGTGAACATCACGTCGTCGACCAGGACGACGGTGTGCTCCTCGAGGCCGAAGTCGATGTGCGTCGCGTGCACGACGGGGGAGCGGACGCCGACGTCGTCGCGGTAGAAGGCGATGTCGAGGTCACCGAGCGGGACGTCGTGCTCGAGCAGGTCGCACACCAGCTGGTGGACCCGGCGGGCGAGATGCACACCCCGGCGATGGATGCCGACGATCGCGACGGGGCGACCAGCGTTCTTCTCGACGATCTCGTGCGCGATCCGCACCAGCGTCCGACGGACATCGTCCTCGTCGAGGACGACCTTCTCCTGCATCTGATCGCTTCTCCTTCCTGGCCTCACGGGACCGGGTTAAAGGACTGCGACCAACCTATCAGCCGTCCGGGACGCCACCCGCGGGATCCGCGCGATCACCGCCCAACCACCGGCAGAATCCGGGCCGGCCTCGAGCGTCCCGCCGCACGCGGCGACGCGCTCGCGTAGGCCCGTGAGCCCGCGCCCCGATCCGAGCCCGAGGCCCGGGGTCGCCGCCCCGGCCGGCGGCTCGTTGGTGACGGCGACGTCGATGCGCGCCGGCCGGACGTCGACTCCGACGCGCACGGGGGCGCCCGGCGCGTAGCGGAGCGCGTTGGTCAATCCCTCCTGGACGACGCGGCACGCGGCGTGGGCGATCGCCCCCTGGACGCCGTCGCCGGCGCCGGTGACGCGCAGGGTCACGGGCAGCCCGGAGCTCTGCGCCTGCGCCACGAGCTCCTCGACCAACCGCAGGCTCTGCGCGTCCTGGCTCCCGCCCTCGCTGAGCAGCGCGGCGAGGCGGTCCAGGTCGGCCTCGGCCAGCCGCGCCGCCTCGCCGATCACCGCGAAGGTCGCCTCGGCGGCGCCGGGGTCGGCGACCGCGAGCCGCTGCCCGGCGCTGGCCTGCACGACCATGACCGAGATGGCGTGGGCGACGACGTCGTGCAGCTCGGCGGCGATCCGCGCGCGCTCGTAGCGGACCGAGAGCCGGTTGTAGGTCTCACGCTCGGCCTCGAGCTCGGCGGCCTGGACGGCGAGGCGCTCGGCGACGCGCTCGCGACCGGCGAGCGCGAGGCCCGTGAAGAACATCGCGGCGGGGAGCATCAGCTCCGGGACGATGGCGTCGGGGCTGATGGCGTCGCCGATCGCCACCCCGGCGATGACGACCGCGAACGCCCCGCCGCCGACCGCGCGCGAGCGCGCGAGCCCGGCCAGCAGGGCGACGAGCGAGGTGACCGGGAACAGGTTGATCTGGTCCTCCCCGGCCAACCCGATCGTGACGGCCAGCGCGGCGGCGCCCAGCGCCGCCGCGAGGAGGAGCGGACCCGGAGGGGTCCGGATCACACCGCCGCCAGCACCGGGAAGGCGGCGGTGACGTGCGTGCGCCCGCCGCGGCTCGACGCGGCCAGCGTCCCGTGGTGGAGGGCGACGCGCTCGCGGGCGCGCTCGATCGCCGCCTCGCCGCGCCGGCGCGCGGGGCCGGCCACGGTCACCTCGAGCGCGTCGGACCCGAAGTTCACCTCCACCTCGACGCCCGGCCCCTCGTCGGTGGCGGCGAGCAGGTGCTCGACGACCCGGTACGCCGACAGCTCGAGCCCGGCCGGCAGGGCGCGCGGGCTGCCCGTGAGCACCACGCTCGCGCCGTCGCCCTTCGCGCGCAGCACCAGCGCGTCGAGGTGGGTGAGCGTCGGCTGTGGCTCGGTGATGTGGTCCTCATCGCCGCGCAGCAGACTCACGGTCGCGCGCATCTGGTCGAGCGTCGCGCGGCTCTCGGATTCGATCCGCTGCAGGGCGCCGATGGCGTCGTCGCCGCCGCCGGCCTCGGCCAGCCGCGCCAGTTCGCCGAGCCGGCGCCGGAGCAGCTCGTCCAGCTCGGCCGACAGGCGCACGCGGTCCGTGGCGACCTCGAGGCGGGCGTTCTCCTCGCGAGTGGCGCGCACCTCGGCGTTGTGCTCGGTGAGCGCCTCGGTCAGCGCCGTGCGCGAGCGGACGATGCGACCGCCGGCCCACACGGCGAGGGCGGCCGGGACCGCGATGACCATCGCGTCGAGACCGGCCGAGCCGTCGTCGAGCAGCATGACCGCCTGGGCGGCGACGATGCCGCCCAGCGCGAGCAGGGCCTCGCGCTGCGGCAGGTTGGCGGCGGCCGCGAAGCCCAGCACGAAGCTGACCGGCAGGACCAGGCCGCAGCGGGTCACGGTGCCGAAGGCAGCGACGTGGAGTCCGACCGCGACCAGGAACCCCGCGGCGGCCTGGACGGGCGCGCGGCGCCGCCACAGGACCGGGGCGGTGATGAGGACGAAGGCGGCGGCGCCGAGCGTCCGCTCCAGTGAACCGGCGGCGGGTTCGCCGGGATCGTCGATGACACCGAACAGGACGACGCAGAGCACGGTGACGACGCCGGCGATCACGAAGTCGCGACGCGCGAGCGGCGGTCCGGCGGGCATGGCTGGGAGTTTCACGGTTGGCCTCCTTGTAGGCAATGAACGACTGACTGGACCGCAGACTTCCGTGGCCGGGCCGATCCGGCGTCACCGCCGCGGGTGATCGTGGTCGGCGCACGTCACCCGCCGGGTGGACACCGGTCGGGCGGGTCCGCGGGAAGATGTGCGGCGATGAGCCCCGTTCGCACCATCCTCGTGGCCGAGGACGCCGGCCCGGAAGCGGCCGGCGCCGTCGCGTCGCACGGCGGCACGCGGCTGGCCGAGGATCGTCTCGCCGCCGCCTTCGACGCGTCGGCCGATGCCGTGCGCGCCGCTGCCGCGATCGCCGCGCTGGGCGGGGACGCCCGGGCGGGGGTCGACGCCGGGGAGCCGGCGGTCGCGCTCGAGGTGGCCGAGCGGATCTGCGCGCTGGCCGAGCCGGGGCAGGTGCTCGTGACGGAGGCCGTCGCCCATCTCGCCGGAGCGGGCGTGGCCGGGCTCCTCTCCCCCGCGGGCGGCGTCCGCGTCCCCGAGTTGCGGCGCACGGTCGCGCTGCTCGCGGTCGGGGCCGGCGCGGTCGACGCCGAGCACGTCATCACCGTCGTGATCGCGGACGACCAGGCGCTGCTGCGGACCGGGTTCCGCGTGATCGTCGACGCCGAGCCCGATCTGCGCGTGATCGGCGAGGCCGCGGATGGCCGCGCGGCCCTCGACGTCGTGCGGCGGCGGCGGCCCGACGTCGTGTTGATGGACATCCGCATGCCCGACCTCGACGGGCTCGAGGCGGCCGAGCAGATCCTCGCCGACCCGGATCTCGCGACCAAGGTCGTGATGCTCACGACCTTCGACGAGAGCGCCTACGTCTACGAGGCGCTGCGCATCGGCGCCGGCGGGTTCCTGCTCAAGGACGCTCCCGCCGACCGGCTGCTCGACGCGATCCGGGTGGTCGCCGCCGGAGAGGCGCTGCTGGCGCCGGCCATCACCCGCCGGCTCGTCGAGCGCTTCGCCGTCGCCGCGCGCGAGCCTGGCCAGGGCGCGACGGCGCGCCTGGAGGAGCTGACCGCGCGCGAGCTGGAGGTCCTGCGGCTGATCGGGCGCGGGAAGTCCAACCGCGAGGTCGCCGCCGACCTGATCCTGGGCGAGAACACGGTCAAGACCCACGTCAGCCGCATCTTCTCCAAGCTCGGCCTGCGCGATCGCGCCCAGGCCGTGGTGGTCGCCTACGAGACGGGGCTCGTCGTCCCCGAGGCCTAGGGATCGCGGGGCTTCAGCTTCACGCGGATCTTGGCGTCGACGGTCGCCGCCCCGATCAGCTGGCCCTCCGCGAAAGCCGCGGTGGCGAACTGCTCGTCGAGCGCCGCCGCGGCGGGCTCGGAGAGCCTGAGGCCGATGTCGCCGAGGATCAGGTGGCGCTTGGTGACCTTGATGACGGCGTTCTCGATGTCGAGCGCGGCCAGCACGATCCGCGCCCCCGAGCCGATCTGCGTCGTCACGGCGGCGATCTTCCTGCCGTCGTTGATGCGGAGGTTGTTGAGGTCGACGTGGTTGCCGTCGGCCGTGCTCAGCCGCAGGCCGCCGAAGTGACGGATCTGGCCGGCGGCGGGCTTGTTGCCGGCGAGCTTGCCGGCGACGATCGGGAAGGCGAATCCGTCCGTGGTCGCCTCACCCGGCGGGAGCACGGTCGGCGCCACGCTCAGGCCCTGCAGCGCGGTGGTGAAGTTCGGGTCGGCGACGATCGTCGTCGTCCCGTTCTGGAGCCGCAGCAAGGCCACCTTCTTCTTGGCGGCGGCGTCGGTCGCGGGGACCGCGAGCAGGGTCAGGGCGAGGACGGCGAGAAGAGCACTCCGGAATCTGGTCACGGCCGGGGCGCTACCCGGGCGGCGGGTCTTGCATGGCCGCCTTGATGAGCTCGGGCGCGCCTCGCTCGGGGAACGGGACCTCGATCGTGTCGAAGTCGCGCGGGACGACCGTGTTCGCGAACGTCGCGCGCGCCTCGTCCCGGATCTCGCGCGGGAAGTACCGCGTCGAGAGATGCGTCAGCGCGAGCATCCGGACCTCCGCGTCGCGGGCCAGCTCGGCGGCCTGACGGGCCGTGCTGTGCCCGGTCTCCCTCGCCCGGTCGAGCTCCTCGTCGGTGAAGGTCGCCTCGTGGATGAGCAAGTCGGCGGCGCGGGCGTGCTCGAGCACCTCCTGGCAGGGACGCGTGTCGCCGGAGAGGACGATCCGGCGGCCGTCGCGATCCTCGCCGATCACCTGCTCCGGGCTCACGCCGTTCACGGTCTCCCCCTGCTGGAGGCGGCCGAAGTCCGGGCCGGGCCGGACGCCGAGCCGCTCAGCCTCGACAGGGTCGAACCGCCCCGGCCGGTCGTCCTCCACCAGCGCGAAGCCGACGCCGTCGAGCCGGTGGTCGTTGGGGAAGCAGTGGACGACGTACTCGTCGAAGGGGACCTCGTCGAAGCGGTCGAGCTCGACGACGGCCAGCGGGTACCGGGTGCGGCCGATCACGAGCCGCATCGCGTCGAGGTGGCGCTGCAGCCCCGCCGGCCCGTAGATCGTCAGCTCCTTCTCGCGCGCGCGCAGGTCGAACGTCTTCAGCATTCCCGGCAGGCCGAGCCAGTGGTCGGCGTGGAAGTGGGTGATGAAGACGGCGTCGAGCTCGGGCAGCCCCACGCTGCGCAGCAGCTGCCGCTGCGTCCCCTCGCCGCAGTCGAACAGCAGCCGGTCCCCGCCCGCGCTGATCAGCGTCGCCGGCAGGCCGCGGCGGGCGGTCGGCGCGCTCCCGCCCGTCCCCGCGAAGTGGACCTTGATCTCCATCAGCCGACCACCCGCAGCTCGAAGGTGATGCGGCCGTGGTCGATCGTCCCGACCCCCATCGTGTGCGCGGGCGCTCGCCGCCGCTCCGTCGGCGAGCCCGGGTTGAAGATCTGAAAGCCGTCGTCCTCGGCGTGCTCGGGCATGTGCGTGTGGCCGAACAGGACGGCCTGGGCGTCCGGGAAGAGGGACCGCAGGCGCCGGAGCCGGCCCTCCTTGCGGCCCGGGTCGTGGATCATCCCGATCGTCACGCCGTCAAAGTCGAGAGTCAATTGCTCCGGAAGGCCGATGCCCGGATCGTCGACGTTCCCCCGGATGGCGTGCACCGGCGGCCCGTAGCTCTTGAGCTGCTCGAGCACCTCTGCGCGCACGAGGTCCCCGGCGTGCAGGATCACGTCCGCGGCCTCGAGCTCCTCCACGCACGCGTCCGGCAACCGCCGCGTCCCGCGGGGCATGTGGGTGTCGCTGATGATGGCCAGACGCACCGTCGAGAACGTAATGGACGGGCCGGGAGCCGCTGCGCGCGACGGCGACGCGCCTAATGGTTGCCATAGCCCCCATTACCCGCGGCGGAGCGCCTCGGGCTCGGGCCCGGGACGGCAGGACCTCGGCTAGCATCGTGCGTTCTGCGCCCGTAGCTCAGCTGGATAGAGCGCCGCCCTCCGGAGGCGGAGGTCAGAGGTTCGAATCCTCTCGGGCGCGTCACGTCCTGACAATGCGGCCGTCGCGCGCTGCGCACAGATCGCGGAAGCCGCGCGGACGTCCCCCTCAGCCGGCGTACTGCTCGTCGGTGACGTGCTCGCCCCAGGAGACCGGACTGCCCGACTCGTCGACCTGCTGCATGGCGACGTGGACCATGAACCGGGTCGGGGCGGCGCCGTGCCAGTGGTTCTCACCCGGCTCGAAGAAGACGCGGTCGCCGGGGCGGATCGCCTCGATCGGGCCGCCCTCGCGCTGGCAGCGGCCGACGCCCTCGGTGACGAAGATCGTCTGACCGTGCGGGTGTGTGTGCCAGGCGGTGCGGGCGCCCGGGGTGAAGTGCACGAGCGCGGCGGCGGTGGTCGAGGTGCCGGCGGGCGCGGCGACGGCGTCGATGTAGACGTCGCCGGTGAACCAGTCGGCCGGGCCCTTCTGGGTGTCGGTCTCGGAGCGGGTGATCTGCATGCGGTCCTCCTAGCAGGTGAGCCGCAGCGCCCGCGCGACCGTCAGCGGCCGAAGTCCCCCAGCCCAGCTGCGAGCTGGTCGTACGCGCGATCGGCGACGTCGCGTAGCCGGGCGGCGAGCTGCGCGCGGTCCTCGCCGGCCAGCAGGCCCTGGAGCGCGAGGAGGAACACGGAGCGGTGGGTGAACCAGAGGGTGCGGGCGACGACGGCGGCCACGAGGTCGTCCGGGTCCGCGCCCGCGGTCTCGGCGACCGCCGCGGTCAGCGCGCTCGCGCCCGCCTCCCACCCGACGGTGAGCCGCTCCTGCAACGCGGGACTGCCGCGCAGGATCTTCGCGACCGCCAGCAGGTCCTCGTCGCCGCCGGCCACGAAGACGTCGAGCACGGTGCGGGTCAGCGTCCGGAACACGTCCAGCACGGACTCGCCGGGCGCACGGTCGGAGAGCGCGGAGACGAACCGGGCGATCCCTTCCTCGCGCCCGGCGAACGCGAGGTCGACCTTGGTGGGGAAGTAGTTGAAGACCGTCTTCTCGGAGACGTCGGCGGCGGCGGCCACCTCGGCGACGGTGACGGCGTCGTAGCCGCGCTCGGCGAAGAGCCGGCGAGCGGTGCCCGCGATCGCGGTGCGGGCGGCGCGCTTCTTGCGCTCGCGGAGGCCTTCGGTCGGGGCTGCCATGAGGAAGTCTACACCCTATAGCAACCGTAAAACGTAAGTCACTGTACTGTTATGATGACGCGCCGTGATCGCCTCCAGTCCCCCTGCCATCGAGGTCGACGACCTCGTCAAGTCCTACGGAGAGCTCGACGCCGTGCGGGGCGTCTCCTTCTCCGTCCCGCCCGGGGAGGTCTTCGGGTTCCTCGGCCCCAACGGCGCCGGCAAGAGCACGACCATCAACATGCTCTGCACGCTCGCCGAGCCCACGTCCGGGTCCGCGCGCGTCAGCGGGTTCGACGTCGTCGCCGAGCGGGACGCGGTGCGCCGCCACATCGGCCTGGTCTTCCAGGACCCGACGCTGGACCTCAACCTCACGGCGGAGCAGAACCTGCGCATCCACGCCGACCTGTACGGCATCGATCCCGGCGTCGTCGGCGCCCGGATGGACCAGATGCTCGGGATGGTCGACCTCGGCGACCGGCGCTCCGAGCCGGTGATGCGGTTCTCCGGCGGCATGCGCCGGCGGCTGGAGATCGCCCGCGGGCTCATGCACTCGCCGCGCGTGCTGTTCCTGGACGAGCCGACGATCGGCCTCGATCCGCAGACGCGCAGCTCGATCTGGCGCTACATCCGCGCGCTGCGCGAGACGGAGGGGACGACCGTGTTCATGACCACGCACTACATGGACGAGGCGGAGTTCTGCGACCGCATCGCGATCATGGATCGCGGCGAGATCGTCGTCCTCGACACGCCGGAGGCCCTGAAGGCCGGGGTCGGATCCGATCGGGTCGTGCTCGGCACCGCCGACGACGACGCGGCGCTGGCCGCGCTGCGAGCGCGCTTCGGCATCGAGGCGGCCATCGCCGACGACGCCGTCACGTTCTACATCGATTCCGGCGAGGCGTTCGTGCCGCGGCTCTTCGCGGAGCTCGACGTCGCCATCACCTCGGTCAACGTGTCCCGGCCCACGCTGGACGACGTCTTCATCGCCCACACGGGTGCGACGATGCGCGACGCGGAGACCGGCGGCGCCAACGATCACACGCGAATGCTCATGCGCGCGATGGCCGGAGGCCGGCGATGAGCGCGGTCATGGCCGACGTGGTCGCCGTCCGGGTGCCCGAGCGCTCGTGGGGCTCGGAGCTGCGCGCCGTGAAGGCGATCTGCCGCCGCGAGCTGATCCGCCTGGTGACCAACCGCACGCAGACCCTGATGGCGCTCATCCAGCCGCTGCTGTTCCTGTTCGTGCTCGGCTCGGGCCTGGACTCGTTGTCGTCGGGTTCCACCGGCGGCGTCGACCTCACCACCTTCGTGTTCCCCGGCGTCCTCGGCATGACCGTGCTGTTCTCGGCCATCTTCAGCGCCGCGTCACTGGTGTGGGACCGGGAGCTCGGCTTCCTGCGCGAGATGCTGGTCGCCCCGGTCAGCCGCTCGTCGATCATCCTCGGCAAGTGCCTGGGGGGCGCGATCATCGCCGCGGCCCAGGGGGTCCTCGTGCTGGCGCTCGCCGGCCTCGTCGGCGTCCCCTACGACCCGGTGCTGATCCTCGGCCTGCTCGCGATGATGCTCCTGCTGGCCTTCACGGTCACCGCCTTCGGCCTCGTGGTCGCGGTGACCATCAAGCAGGCGCAGACGTTCACGAGCGTGATGCAGCTGTTCGTGATGCCGATGTTCTTCGTCTCCGGCGCCTTCTACCCCATCTCGGGGCTGCCGGACTGGCTCGGCGTGCTGAACCGCCTCGACCCGCTGACCTACGCCATCGACCCGATGCGGCGGCTCGTCTTCGACCACCTCGACAGCTCCGCGACGGCGCGCCAGACGCTCGACGCCGGGGTCAGCTGGTGGGGCTGGCACCTGCCGCCGGCGCTCGAGATCGGCATCGTGATGGTTCTCGGCCTGACCCTGCTGTCCGTCGCTATCGCGCGGTTCTCGCGTACGGAGTGATCGCGGCCGATGGGGAGAGGAGATGCCCGAGGTCCTCGACCCGCCCCTCCACCCCGGTCCCGCACCGGAACCCGAGCCCCAGTCGCCGGGCGTGAGCAACCGGGTCATCTGGGCGGTCCTGACCGGCTGCCTGGTGGCCTGGACCGTCGCGCTGGTCCAGATCCTCTTCTAGTCACCTCACCGCGCTCGCGCCCTGCGACGATGGGAGGCGTGGACCGCATGCCGCTCAACGGGATCGACCATGTCGAGCTCTACGTCGGCAACGCGCGACAGGCCGCGTACTTCTACGCGCACGCCTTCGGGTTCACCGAGGTGGCCTACCTGGGCCTGGAGACCGGGTCGCGGGACCGGGTGTCGCACGTGCTCCAGTCCGGCCGCATCCGGCTCGTGCTGACGGGCGCGCTGCAGTCCGACTCCCCCATCGCCGCGCACCAGCGCAAGCACGGGGACGGCGTGAAGGTGGTCGCGCTGAGCGTGCCGGACGCGCGGGCGGCCTTCGTCGAGGCAACGGGGCGCGGCGCGACCGCGGTCGCCGAGCCGCGCGAGCAGCGCGACGAGCACGGTGCCGTGACCCTCGCCTCGATCGCGACCTACGGCGAGACGGTGCACACGTTCGTGGAGCGCAACGGCTACGCCGGCCCGTTCCTCCCCGGCTTCGCGGCGCGTGACGTCCCCGACGCCGACCCGATGCTGCTCGCGATCGATCACGTGGTGGGGAACGTCCACGACATGGAGCCATGGGTGAGCTTCTACGAGGAGGTCTTCGGGATGCGGGAGATGAACCGCTTCTCCGGCGAGGACATCAGCACGGAGTACAGCGCGCTGATGAGCAAGGTGGTGGCCAACGGGGACGGCTCGGTGAAGATCCCGATCAACGAGCCCGCCGACGGCAAGCGCAAGTCCCAGATCGAGGAGTTCCTGGAGTTCTACGAGGGCCCGGGGTCGCAGCACCTGGCCCTGGCCACGCGCGACATCGTCGGCACGGTCGCCGAGCTGCGCCGCCGCGGCGTCGCCTTCCTCCCCATCCCGGCCGCCTACTACGACGACCTCCCGGAGCGTGTGCCCGCGGTCGCCGACCAGATCGACGGGCTGCGCGAGCAGGGCGTCCTCGTCGACCGCGACGACGAGGGCCACCTGCTGCAGGTCTTCACGCAGCCGATCGGCGACCGGCCGACGATGTTCCTGGAGATCATCGAGCGCCACGGCGCGCGCGGGTTCGGGGACGGCAACTTCAAGGCGCTGTTCGAGGCGCTGGAGCGCGAGCAGGACCGGCGTGGGAATCTGTGACATCGTCCGGAGGCCGAAACCCATGATCCGCGCCGTCGTCTGCCAGCATGCCGAGCTGACCGTCTCCGACCTCCCTGCGCCCGACCCCGGCCCGGGGCAGCTGCGCCTGGAGGTGCTGCGGTGCGGGATCTGCGGCTCCGACCTGCACGCCCGCCACGGCATCGACGACTGGGCCGACATGACGGCCAAGGCCGGCTACGACCGCTTCGGCCGCTCGGACCAGCCCGTCGTCATGGGCCACGAGTTCTGCGGGACGGTCGCCGAGCGCGGCCCGAAGACCCGCGGCAGCATTCCCGAGGGCACGCCCGTCGTCTCCCTCCCGCTGCTGCGCGCCAAGGACGGCTCCGGTGTCGACACCACCGGCCTCTCCGTCCACGCGCCAGGCGGCTACGCGGAGCAACTGCTCGTCGAGGAGTCGCTGACGCTGGCGGTCCCGAACGGGCTCGACCCCGACATCGCGACGATGACCGAGCCGATGGCCGTCGCCTTCCACGCGGTCAACCGCGGCGAGGTCGGCAAGCGCCAGGTCGCGGTCGTGATCGGCTGCGGGCCGGTCGGCCTCGGCGTCGATCCTCATGCTCAAGGCGCAGGGCGTGAAGACGGTGGTCGCCTCCGACTTCTCCCCCGGCCGCCGCGCCCTCGCGCAGCGCTGCGGCGCCGACGTCGTGGTCGACCCGGAGCAGACCGACCCGCTCACCGTCCGCAGCGACAAGCACCTCAACACGATCCCGGAGACCCTCGAGCTGGCGGTCGGCTCGACGGAGAAGCTCTCGCGCGTGCCGGGCGGGCCGTGGCGGATGTTCCGGCTCGCGGACCGCCTCGGCGCGGAGCCCAAGCGCCCGGTGATCTTCGAGTGCGTCGGCGTCCCCGGGCGTCATCGAGGGCCTGCTCGACATCGCGCCGATGTTCTCGCGCATCGTGGTCGTCGGCGTGTGCGTCGGCGAGGACCGCTTCACGCCCGCGATGGCGATCAACAAGGAGATCGACCTGCGCTTCGTGATCGGCTACACGCCGCTCGAGTTCCGCGACACGCTGCACCTGCTGGCCGACGGCAGCGTCGACCCGCGCCCGCTGGTGACGGGGACGGTCGGGCTCGATGGCGTCGACGCCGCCTTCACCGCGCTCGGCGATGCCCGAGGCGCACGCGAAGGTCCTCGTGGACCCGCGGTCCACCGCGACCGCTCCCTAAGCGCCGCTGACGAAGCCGGCGAGGCGCAGCGTGAAGGTCGTCCCCTCCGGTGACGAGCGCACGCTGCAGCTGCCGTCGTGGGCCCTGGCGACCGCGTCGACGATCGCCAACCCCAGGCCGCAGCCGCCGGCCTCGCGGTTGCGCGCCGAGTCGGCGCGTCCGAAGCGATCGAAGATCCTGTCCAGCGCCTCCTCCGGGATGCCGCTGCCGCCGTCGATCACGTCGATCGCCAGCACCCCGTCCTCTGCGCGCGACCCGAGCCGCACGACCTGGGTCTCCGTCGTGTGCTTGACGGCGTTCTCCAGCAGCGCGTCGAGCGCGGCCGTG
Organism: uncultured Solirubrobacteraceae bacterium; assembly: GCA_963740765.1. Classification (GTDB taxonomy): domain Bacteria; phylum Actinomycetota; class Thermoleophilia; order Solirubrobacterales; family Solirubrobacteraceae; genus DATLGB01. The sequence goes on from CAVUFN010000006.1 coordinate 28,459, forward strand.
ACCGCGTCGGTGTCGACCTCCAGCGTCCCGACCGCCAGATCGGCGAGCCGCCACGGGCGGTTGACCGAGTCCGACCAGCGCACGAAGCGGTCCTCCAGGAACGTCTCGGCGTCGAGGCGCTCGCGCGGCTGGGACGACCGGTCGGCGCTGGCGAGCATCAGCAGCCGCTCGATCATCCGCTCGATGCGGCTGAGCTCGTCGAGGGCGATCGCCGCCGTGTCGCCCGCCACCCCTTCCAGATGGCCGCGCGCGATCGTCACGGGCGTGCGCAGCTCGTGCGAGACGTCCGCCAGGAAGGCGTTCTGGTGATCGAGCAGCTCGGCCGCGGCCAGGCGGCGTCCCCGCTCCTGCTTCAGTGCGACCATGCGCTCGTAGGCGGCATCCGCCGAGCGCACGCGCTCGGCGGCGACGGCGCGTAGCAGCAGGACGAGCGGTACCGGCGCCAGCGCCGCCCACGGATGACCGTCGACGACGACCGCCGCCGCAGGGAGCGCGGTGGCACCCAGGGCGAGGTCGACGCTCCAGACGCGGGCCAGCAGCGCGGCGTGGACGCGGGGCCCGGCGCCCATCGAGACGAGCTCGTGCAGGCTCGAGGACACGAAGTCGGCGGCGAACTGCGCCGCGATGGCCAGCGCGACGATGCCCGCGGACGCGGTGGCGGCGTTCCCCTCGCTGAGCACGGTGAAGACCAGCGCGGGACCGAGCGCGTGGGTCGCGTCGTTCGCGCAGAACGCGAGCCGGTCCAGGGCGGACCGGCCGACCGCCGCCGACACGAGCGCGGCGAGCGCGAAGGCGACCAGCACCAGCAGCGGGACGAGCGGCGCTGCGGCGACCGTGAACAGCGGGACGAGCAGCAGCTGCGTCGGGACGTAGCAGGCGGCGCCGATCGGGAACTCGACCTGCGCCGCGACGGCGTAGGCGATGACGACGACCGCGGCGGCGGGCTCGACCCCGGCGCTCGTGTCCCCCAGCGCCACCAGCAGCAGCGCCGCGGCGGCGAAGACCGCGGTGACCACGATCTCGATGCGCAGCTCGAGCCCGCGGATGGCCCGCGAGCGGCCCGCCCAGGAGGATTCGAGCAGCGTGTCAAGCTCCGCGGAGCCGGCCGTCACCCCTTCTTCACCGGGTCGACGAAGACGTTGTCGACGAGCCAGCTGCCCGAGCCGGGGCCGACGATGAAGCGCAACTGGACGGAGCGGACGTGATCCTCGCGTGGCAGCACCTTGCGCAGCGGGATGCGCCCCGACAGCGTCCAGGCCCCATAGCGCTTGGGGTCGAGGTCGCTGATCGGGACCCGCTTGCCCTTGCCCTTGTCGTCCGTGTAGAGGACGGCGAGGCCGAGGCGCGGCTTGGTGCGATCGTCGGCCTGGGCCGCATAGCGCAGGTAGGGATGCGAGCGGGAGATGCAGATCAGCGGGGACGTCACCGAGGTGGCGGGCGGCATCGACAGCGACGTGACGTCGTCGTCGTCGACGGCGAACGGGTTGGAATGCGCGATCAGCGCGGCCCCGCCGGTGGCCGTCCACTCCAGCGCGCCGTCGAACAGGCCGCCCGGCGCCGCGAAGTAGTCGGCGTCGTCGCCCCACTGGGAGAAGACGGGACGGGCGTCGCGATCCTCGCAGGCGGCCGACGCCGAGGCGGGGACGGCGAGACCCAGCAGCATCGCGACGAGGAGCGCGCGTCTCAAGACGGCACGCAGTAGCCCGCGTTGCGGACGGTCTGGATCGGCGCGCCGGGGCCGAGCTTCTTGCGCAGCCGCCGCACGCACACGTCGACGACGTTGGTGCCGGGGTCGAAGTGGAAGCCCCAGACGTCTTCGAGCAGCTGCCGGCGCGACACGACCTCGCCGTTGGCCTCGGCCAGGCAGCGCAGCAGCGCGAACTCGCGGTCGGACAGGTCGGCGGTCGAGTCCTTGAGCCGGACCTGGCGGCGCACCACGTCGAGCTCGAGCGCGCCGACGCGCAGCACCACCGTCTCCAGGTCGAGCGTCCGCCGCAGGTGCACGCGGATGCGGGCGATCAGCTCGTCCACGGAGAACGGCTTGGCCAGGAAGTCGGTGGCGCCGAGCTCGAAGCTGCGCAGCTTGGACGCGAGGCCGGAGCGGGCGGAGAGGATGATCACGGGCATCTCCGGCTTGTGCGGGCGCAGCTCCTGGAGCACGGACAGCCCGTTGCGCACCGGCAGCATCAGGTCGAGCACGACGAGGTCAAACGAGCCATTGACAGCCGCATGGAGCCCCGCCGCGCCGTCGTAGGCGGCCTCGACCGAGATTCCCTGAGCCTCGAGCGCCCCGCGGACGAAGGCGACGATCCGCGGCTCGTCCTCGATGACTAACACACGCATCCTGTGTCCCATTAACGCAGCGAGGATGAGATTTCTGTCATGACATCCGTGTCATCTTGCCTCCGGCGACCCTCAGGGCCAGCCGCGAGCGGGGCCTGCCGTTGCCCACCAGGCACACGGACTGCCAGCGGTCCTCGGCCCCGAACCAGTACTTGTACGGCTCCGCCCCGCGGCCGAAGTCGTAGGTCCCGCGACCACGGTCGATGCTGGCGCGGATGCCGTGGGCGACGGCGATCTTGCCCAGGCCGAGCGAGCGGTGGTCGGGATCGTAGCCGCCGAGGTACCAGTGGTAGGCCGCGGCGTTCATGAAGTTGACGTAGGCGCCGACGACCCGGCCGTCGACGACGAACTCGAGCACCTCCGCCTCGCCGCGGGGGATCAGCTCGGCGGCCACATCCTCCACGAAGGCGGCGAAGCGGCGCGACAGATGCTCGGGGTCGATCCGGTCGCCGCCCGCGTCCCACTGGCGGCGGCGGAGTTCCTGCCAGCCCGCGAGCGCCGGGCCGAGGGCGTCCGGGGCGACCGCGCGAACCGCGACCTCGCCCTCGTCGAGGCGCTTGAGGTGGCGGCGCAGGTTGGCGCGGCGGCTCTTGGAGAGCGTGGCCAGGTAGCCGTCGAGGGAGCCGGGGAGCGTGATCGCGGGGGCGGCGACGGGCACCCCGTCGCGCCAGTGCAGGCCCGCGGTGCGCAGGGCCGGCGGCGGTGGGACCGTCGGAGCTGCGCAAAAGCCAGGCGTCCCAGCCGCCGCCGGCCTTGGCCAGCGTCCGGGCGACCACCCGGTGGACGGCATCGCGCAGCCCCGGCGCCGCGATCGGGGACCAGTGGTCGCCGGGCTCCATGCCGACGGGCTCGAGCAGCCGGAACGGGCCGCGGCGGCGGACGACGAGCGGGGCCAGGCCGACGACGTCGGGACCGTCCTCGACGACGACGGTGAACGGCGCGGTCCCCGCGGCGAAGTGCGGGAACCAGCGGCGCGCCCAGCCCGACGACATGAACGGCGACACGCCGGGGGACTCCGCGTACAGCGCCTCCCAGGGACCCAGCAGCGCATCGACGGGACCGGTGTGGATGCTCCCGCGGATGGCGCGAGTATCGCCCGTCGCCTGACCGCCGGCTGCCGGGATGACAACGCTGTCATGGACAGGCTCGACCGGGCTGGGGTGCGGGCACCATCCTCGTCGTGCCCGCGCTCGCGCCGTCACGACGCCGCGTCGCCGACCTCCCGCCTGATGCACCGTCCCGTCCCCGCCGGGCGCTGATCGTCGAGGGCGGTGCGGCGCCCCACGTGGTCGCCGCCGCGCGGGGGCTGTGGTCCGCGGGCTGGGAGGTCGGCGTCGCCACCGCCCACGGCGCCCCCGTGCGGTCACGGGCAGTGGCCATCCACGTCCCGGCCCCCGAGGCCGGGCCGGAAGCCTTCGTGGCCGCGGTCGCCGAGCTGGCCGATGGCTACGACATCGTGTTCGGGGCGGACGACATCGAGGTCCTGGTGTTGTCCGCCGCGCGCGACCGCATCCCGTCCGTGGTCCCGTATGGCCCCCACGACGGCGTCGTCCGCGCGATCGACAAGCTGGACCTGGTCGAGGCCGCGCGCCGCGCCGGGCTAACGGCGCCGGCCACGCGGCGCGCGACCGCGCCGGCCCTGACCTCGGTGTCCGGGCCGGTGGTCGTCAAGGCGCGGCTGCACTGGTCGGCCGGCGGGGTCGCGCCGCGCCACCTGCTCGCCGGCCTCTGCAGCACCCCTGCGAAGGCGCAGCACCACTCCGCCGCGATGACCGCCGCCGGTGCCGAGCCGCTGCTGCAGGAGCACATCGACGGCGAGCTGATGGCACTGACGGTCGTGGTCGACCGGCTCGGCCGCCCCCTCGCGACGGTGCAGCAGCGCAGCCCACGGCTGTCGGCGCGGCGGACAAGCTGCCGGGCGGAGACGGTGCCAGTGGATCCGGCGCTGGCCGAACGCGCGCTCGCGCTGCTGCACGACCTGGGCTGGATCGGCCTGGCCAATCTCCAGTTCCTGCGCCCGCCCGGCGGCGAGCCGCACCTGATCGACCTCAACGGGCGCTTCTACGGCAGCCTCGCGCTGGCGGTCGCCGCCGGCGTCAACCTGCCGGACCTGTGGGGCCGCTCCGCGCTGGGCGAGGCCGTCGACCCGGTCGACCCGGCGCGTCCCGGGGTGCGCTTCCAGTCCTTCATGGAGGACCTCGGACGGGCGCGGTCCGAACGCCGTGGCGGCGTCGTGCGTGACGTCCTGGGGACGGTGCTCTACGCGCCTGGGGCCGTGCACCCGCACTTCGCCCGCGACGACCTCGGGCCGGCCAGAGTGCTGCGCCGGCGCTTCCGATGACGCGCGCTCCCACCACCACGGCCCTCGCGGTCGCCCGGCGCCTGTGCCGCAGCCGCTCCGTGGTCATCGGCGGCCACGGCGTCGGCGTCTCCCCCGGTTCCGATCCGCACAACCTGCGCGTCCATCCCGATCGCTTCCGCGCACAGGTCGAGCTGCTGCTGGCGGCCGGCTTCCGGTTCGTCTCGGTCGGCGAGCTCGCGCGCGAGGCCGACGGCGCCCCGCCCCCACCCGGCCGGGTGGCGCTGTCGTTCGACGACGGGCTCGAGGACAACGCGTCGGTGCTGCTGCCGCTGCTGAGCGAGTACTCGCTGCCGGCGACCGTCTTCGTCGCAACGGGTCTGATGGGCCGGCCGAACCCCGACCTCCCCGGGACGCGGATGCTGACCGAGGACGAGGTGCGCTCCGTCGCCGGCGCCGGCATCGAGATCGGCGCGCACACGGTCAGCCACGCCGACCTCGTCCGGGTTCCGCCCGACGTCTGCCGGGAGGAGGTCGCCGCCAGCCGCGCGGTCCTGCGATCGCTGACCGGGAGGTCCGTGGACATCTTCGCCTACCCCTGGGGAGCGTCGGCCCGGTGGCGACCGCCGCCGTCCGCGCCGCCGGCTTCCGTGCCGCGGTGACCACGGACGCCCGTGGCGGCTGGGCGCCGTTGGCCATCGGGCGGGCGATGATCACCGGGATGGACGGGCTGGGGTCGTACCTCGCCAAGCTCGGCGGTGTCTACGACCCGGTCTTCGCCTTCGGTCCCACCGCCGCCGCCCGCGCGGCGACCCGCGGCCCGCGCCGCATCGTCCGGCGGCTCCGTCATCGGGTCTGAGTGCGGGCCGCGCTGCTGCCGATCCGGGCGCTCGACGGGGCCGTCCTGAGCCGCTGGAATCGCCTCTCCGAATCCGCGCTCGAGCCGAACCCCTTCGCCTCCCCCGACATGGCGTTCGCCGCCGCGCGCTACCTCCCGGGCGGTGAGCAGGACCGGTTGCTCGCCGTCCACGAGGGGACGCCCTCGCCTTCGCACTGCCCGTCCGCCGCTTCGAGGGCTACCGGCGCCTGCCGGTGCCGACCGTCCGCGCCTGGGGTCACGCGCATGCTATCTCGACACGCCGCTGGTCGCCCCGGGTGACCCCGAGGCAGCGTGGGCTGCCGCGCTCGGTGCGCTGAGCCGATCCGGTGCCGGCTGGCTGTCGCTGGAGCGCCTCCCCGGCGACGGCCCGGTCCGCGCCGCCCTGGACGCAGTCTCCCGCGAGGTCCGACTCATCTCTTCCTCGCAGCGGCCCATCGCCCGGCAGCGTCCGGGTGCCACGGCGACGGACGCGCTCAGCGCCCAGCGGCGCAAGAAGCTGCGGCAGGCCCGGCGGCGGCTGGAGGCCGAGCTCGGGACGCCGGTGACGCGCGTGACCGCGCGGGGGACGCGAAGGCGGTCGATCGGTTCCTCGCGCTCGAGCGGGCCGGCTGGAAGGGCCGCGCAGCGACCGCCATCGCCAACAGCGACGCCGAGGCCGAGATGGTCCGCACCGCCCTTGCGGCAGCCGCTCGGGTGCAGCTGTGGGAGCTCGGCACCGCAGACGGCCCGCCCCAGGCCGCGCTGTGCGCGATCGTCGACCGTGGCGTCGCCTTCCACCTCAAGACGGCCTACGACGAGCGCTTTGCGGCGCATTCACCCGGCCTGCAGCCGAAGGAGTCGCCGTCCTCGACGCGTTCCTCGCCGACCCGAGCCTGACGACGATCGACTCCTGCACCGACGGGAACGGCCCGTCGCCGTCGCACCTGCTCTACGACGACCGTCGCCGCATCGATGCCGTCGTCGTCGCTCTCGGCGGGGTCCGCGCCCGCGCCGCCGCCCGCGTGCTGAGCCGAGTCCATGGATGAAGCGCGCTGCCGTGCCATCGTGGCGGCGCTCGACGGGGTCCTGCTGTGGCGCGGCGAGGAGCTCGGAGGGAGCGACGTCGACGTCGTAGCGCTCGACGGCCCGGCCGTGACCGCCGCGCTGGCGGCGGCGGGCCTGGTCCCCGCGCCCCAGTCGCCCGGCCGGGTGATGTGGCGGGCTCTGCCCGGCGCCGAGGTGGTCGTGGACGTCCTCGCCCCCGCCGCGTGGCCGGCGATGTACCCGCCCCTCGCCGGCGTTCTCGACCGCGCGCGGCCTGGTGCGCTCGGACCGCCCGTAGCAAGCCCCGGCGACCGCCTCCTGGTGGCGATGGGCGAGGGCATCGCAGAGGCCCTCGGCCAAGGTCCGCCGCCGCCTCGCACTGACCTGGCAGGAGCCCGGCGCCCGGGCGAGCCTGCGGTCCTCGCTGGCCGCGCGCCCGGGTGTCCTGCGTGCGGCGGTGGCGGCGCTCCGCGTCCGGCTCCTGGGCGACCCTCTCCCCACCGGGCCGGGCGGCCCGCCCGGCATCCTCGTCGCGCTCAGCGGCATGGACGGTGCCGGCAAGTCCACCGCGGCGCTTGACCTCTGCGAGGCGTTCACCGCGAGCGGCCGCCCGGCGGTGCGTGTGGTGGACGCGCCTCGCCGGCGACCTCCGCGTGCTGGACGCGGCCGCGCGCATGTTTCGCCGGTTGCTGCGTCGCGCGCCCGCCGGCCGTGGCGGCGCCGGCGCCTCCGACGCTGCGCCCCCGGAGGCCGGGGTGGTGGACGCGTCTGGGTGGTCGCCGTCGCGGCGTCGAGCGTCCTGGCCGCATGGCGGGCGGCGCGGCTGCGCCGGCGCGGGCTCACCGTGGTGTGCGACCGGTGGCTCGTCGACGCGCTCGTGGACCTGCGAGTCCGATACGGGCACCATCCTGTCGCCGAGGCCGTCCTCCGTCGCGGCTTCCCGGCCGCAGACATGGCGGCCTTGCTCACCGTCGACGCGGTCACGGCCGCGGCGCGCAAGCCCGGCGACCAGACGGCGGCGACGCTGGAGGCGATGGAGGCGCTCTATGCGGAGCTGAGCGGTGTGCTGCCGCGCATCGACGCCCGCGCCGGGCGTGGCTCGGTCGCGAGGATCCTGCGGCGCTCAGCGGGCCTGGGCCACGCGGCGGCGCAGGAGGTCGAGGACCACCCCGGCGTCGTCGGGCCACAGCCGTAGCTCGACAGCGGTGACGACCGTGAGGTAGGTCGCCGCGCCGACCGCCAGCGCGGCCACGGGGACGCCGGCGAGCGGAACCATGACGATGGCCATGGCGATTCCGGCCGCGACCGGCCCGCCCAGGACCTGCGCGGCCGGCAACCCGCCCACCAGGCGGCGGGCACGACCCAGGAGCAGCACCACGAGCGCCGACTCCGTCCCGAGCATCGCGAGCGCTGCGCCTTCGGCCCCGAGCGTCGGAATCAGGCTCAGGTTCAGGGCGATGTTGACGCCCAGCGCGACCGCGAACGACCGGACGGCCGCGCGCGCGTCCTCGCGCGACACGACCAGGGACAGCGTGATCAACGCGACGCCGAGCACGACCGCCGTCGGCGCGAGCACGCGCAGCGCGCCGGCCGCCGGGCCGAAGCCCGCACCGAAGGCCAGACCCAGGGCGGTCCCGCCAGCCCGGCGAGGGCCGGTCACGCGGGGGACCGACAGCACCAGCATCAGCTTGACGGCCCGTGCGAAGGCGGCCTGCGCCGCGGCGGGCCCGAGGTAGGCGAACATGGCGGCGAAAGCGGCCACGAGCGCGTTGGACACGAGCAGCGTCGCCTCGAACAGCCGGTAGGCAGCGCCGTAGTAGCCCACGACCGCCGACGATGTTCCGGAGGCGTCGAGAGCAGCAACGCGTCCACCCGCGTGATGCCGACCGCCAGGACCTCCTGGGCGGCGAACGGGACCGCCTGGCGGCGCAGCTCCCGGCGCGGTGCCGCCGGGAAGGTCAGACGCGGCATCGCCGTCGTCCGCCCGAGCAGCGCGAAGCCGAGCACCACCGCCACCGCAGAGGCGACCAGGTAGGCCGCCCCGACCGCGACCACGCCGAAGCCGGCTGCCAGCGCCGCCGCGCCGAGCGCCGCGCTGATGACCCGCTGGCCCAGGAGGGTCGCCGCCACCGGGCCCATCCGCTCCAGCGCCGTGAACACCGACGCGAGCGTGTAGCCGACCGAATCGAGCAGGAGGGCGCCGCACAGCAGCAGCAGCGTCGCGCGGGTCGCACCGTCGTAGGCGATGAATGCCATCGCCGCGACGGCGCCCAGTACCGGCACCGCCCGTAGCGCCTTCAGCCGCAGGACGTTGAAGAACAGCTCGTCGAGCGTCGACCGGTCGCGCGCGACACAGCGCATCAGGTAGCGGTCGAACCCGAGGTCGATGGCCGTCACCGCCAGCTCGGCCCAGGCCAGCGCGAGCACCAGCGTCCCCATTCCCACCGGTCCCTCGGCGCGCGCCAGCACGGCTATCAGGACGAGTGACAGCACCTTGCCCACGGCCTCGGCGCCGGCGCGCGTCGCCGCGTTGCGGGCGACGCGCGCGGCCGCCTCGCTCATCTGACCGGGACGGCCGCTCCGAGCCGCGCGGTGGCCTTCCGCTCGACGGCTCCGCGGCGCGCGGCCAGCAGCAGCGCGAAGGCGAACAGGGCCGAGCCCGACATCTCCAGCAGCTCCTCGGGCAGGATCGTCCAACGGTGCACCAGGACGGCGCCGTTGCGCTGCACCACCTCGAAGAGCTGGGCGACCACCCACGCAACCGCGCCGCCGGCCAGCATCCACCGCGGCAGACCGCGGAGGGCGCGCAGGACGAGCAGCCACAGCCCGCCCGCCAGCGCCATGACCGGCAGGTAGACGATCTGCCAGTTCGCGTTGGCAACGCCCTCCAGCCGCTCGTGGATCTGCACCACCTCGTCGACCGCCATGAACCCGAAGACACTCGCGAGCCCCAGTGCTGCCGTCGGCGGCACCGCACCGGCCCGGCGCGCGGTCCAGCAGGCGATGGCGGCGCCGACGAGCAGGCCGCCTGAGAAGGACGCCGGGACGCTCCACTCCGCGTCCAGGCCGAAGAGCGGCATGCGCGCGAACGGACCGCCGGTCCGCGCGAGCGCGTGCTCGATCCCGAGCGCCCCGAGCAGGGCGATCGCGGTCGCGGTGGCCAGGCCGAGCCGGCGCAGGTCGAAGCGCGCGAGCATCTCCGGATCAGCCTGCCACGGCGCTTCGGCAGGCCGGCCGGGCCATGACACTTCCGTCATCCCGCCCGCCGTCATGACGATCACGTCATGGGCGCCGTGTCGCGCGCGCGCACTGGGATCAGATGACGGACATGCGCGTGCTGCAGGTCTTCGAGCCACCGGACGGCGGCGTCGCCGAGGTGGTGCGCCGACTCGCGCTCGGCCTCGGCTCCCATGACGTGGACGTCGAGGTGGCCGGCCCGGACGAGGCCATGCCGTACGCGGCGCTCGAGGCGGCCGGCGTCGCGGTGCACCGAATCCCGTTCGAGCGCTCCTACCGGACACCGGCACGGGACGGCCGCGCCGCCCGCGCGCTGGCGGCCCGCATCCGCGCCGGGCGGTTCGACGTGGTCCACACCCATTCCGCCAAGGCGGGCGCGCTCGGCCGCGTCGCGGCCTACCTCGCCGGGGTGCCCGCGGTGCACAGCCCGCACTGCCTGCCGTTCGAGGGTGACGTCTCCAGGCGACGGCGAGCGTTTGCCGTCGGGACGGAGCGGCGGCTGGGACCGCTCACCGCTGCACTGGTCTGCGTGTGCGAGCACGAGCGGTCCCTCGCGCTGCGCCATCGGCTCGTGCCGGCCCACCGCCTGCGGCTGATCCACTACGGCACGCCGAGCGTGGCCCTCGACGGCCCGGCCGACCCGCGGCTGGAGCGCTTCCGCGGCGCGGGCGTCCTGATCGGTGCGGTCTGCGTGCTGCGCCCCCAGAAGGGCCTTAGCGACCTCGTCGAAGCTGCGCCGGCCGTCCTCGCCGCCGTGCCGGAGGCGCGCATCGCGGTCGTCGGCAACGGACCGCTGGCGGAGACGCTCGACGCGCAGGCCGCGGTCCTCGGGCTCGACACCGACCTGCGCTTCGCGCGCTTCGACTTCGTCGGGCCGTCGGCGTTCCACCTGCGCGCGCTCGACGTGTTCGCGCTGCCGTCGCTCTGGGAGGCCCTCCCCGTCGCGGTGCTCGAGGCCCTCGCCTGCGGCGTGCCGCAGGTCGCCTCCGCGGTGGCCGGGACGCCCGAGGCGGTCACGAACGCGACGGGGCGGCTCGTGCCGCCGCGTCACCCGGGCGCGCTGGCGGCGGCGCTGATCGATCTGCTTCGGGACCCGGCGCGGCGGTCGCGGCTGGCGGCAGGGTCACGCGAGCGTCACCGCCGGCACTTCCTCGACACGCGGATGGTGGCCGAGACCGCCGTGCTCTACGCCGGCCTGTCAGCGTCGCAGCGTCCACAGCCGGTGCCGGTCGAGCCAGCGCTTCACGTGTAGCTCGGTCTGCGTGCGCCGCCGTCCGCCGTACACGATCGGGTAGAGCAGCTTGCGCCGCCACGCCATCGAGGACCGACGACGGTGAGCCGCAAGCGTCGACGAACAGCTGCGGATGGGCCCGGCGCAGCTCGCGGTAGCGCTCGGGATGGCGGCGCCGGACCTCGGTGAGCATCCGCGGGCCGTGCAGCCGCCGCCGGTAGATCGGCCGGCCGGGACCGAGGTGGGCCATCCGCATGCCGCGTCTCGGCCAGCGCCATCCAGACGTCCCAGTCCTCGTAGCCGCGCAGCTCGGTGCGCCATCCGCCGATCGTCTCCAGGGCGCTGCGGCGGAAGAGCGCGGTGACGGGGTACTCGTTGATGTAGGCGACGCGGAACGGATCGAGCTCGTCGGGAACGGCGCGCAGCAGCGACTGCGTCCCGAACTCCTCGTAGTCGCCGGCGACGACCGCGGCGTCCGGGGTCGGCGTCGAGGCGGTCGGCGAGCGCTGCGAGCGCCCCCGGGACGGCCTCGTCGTCGGCATCGAGCGGGTAGACGTACGGCGCGGCTGGTGGCCGCGAGGCCGGTCATGCGCGCGGCCGAGAGGTGCTGGTTGCGCTCGTGACGGACGACCTTGAGTCCCGCTCTCGCCTCAGGGCGTCGAGGATGCTCGAGCGTGACGGGGTCCGTGGACGCATCGTCGACGACGACGACCTCGAGCGGCTCGTCCTCGTGCGATGGATGCGAGCGCGTGCCGCGAGCAGCGGGCCGTCGTTGAAGCACGGGACGACCACGCAGACCCGCGGCGCGCGCGTCACCGGCCCGCCTCCACCCGGAACGCGGCCAGGCTCGGCTTGGGCGAGCCGTCGGCGCGGAACAGCCCGTAGTGGTCGGCCGGATCGGCGGGATCCTCCCCCGCGTCGACCAGCGAGTACCAGGCGGCCGCGCGCACGTCGTCGCGGCGACGCAGCCGCGCGTACGCGTCGGTCAGCCGGCGGGCCTGCGTCGCCTCGTCGACGCCTTCGGCCCAGCCGGGACCGCCTCGCCGCGCGGAGGTGTTCCAGCCGAGCTCGGTGATCCAGACCGGCCGCCCGTCCCCGTGGCGGCGCATGACGTCGCGAACCGCATCGAGCCGGTCGTCGACGGCGCCGCCTCCGCCCGCGCCCACGTACGGGTGGATGGACAGTGCGTCGAAGGTCGCACCGGCGGCATAGAGCGCTTCGAGGAAGCGCGGATCGGCCTCGGCGATCGCGCCGCCGAGGACGACCGCCTCGGGGTTCACCCTGGCGGCCACCGCGCGCAGCAGCCCTGCGTAGACGACCGCCGGCCGCCCGGTGACGAGGAAGGCGCGCTGGTTGGGCTCGTTCCACACCTCCCAGGCGGCGACCCGGGAGCCGAAGCGGCGCTCGAGCGCGGCGAGGGCCCGGGCGTAGTCGTCGGGCCGGCGTGGCGGCAGCGCGGTGACGCCCCGCCGCCACCAGCGTCCGCGGCACCGGGGCCGCCCGGTCGCCCAACACGGGGTCCCGAACACGGTCAGCACCGTCCGCAGCCGGAAGCGCTCGGCGAGCCTCAGCACACGACTCAGCCGCCGCAGTGCCCACGCCGACCAGCGCCCGCGGGCGACCGGCTGCAGCGTCGCCCAGCCGACGTCGATGCGCACGAGCCGGGCTCCGGAGTCGACGACGCGGCGCAGCTCGGCGCGCGCGTCGGTCCCCGCCCACAGCGGATGGGCGGCAACGCCGACGAGCAGCGGGCGGGTGCGAGTCGGCGCCTCGACCCGCGCCGCCGGCAGGAGGCATGATGCAGCGATCAGGCTCACCACCAGCCTCGTCATCTCACGTGCCTGACCCGGTTCGCGTCGTCTTCGTCGGCTCGCACGCGTCCCGCGGCGGATCGGAGCGCGTCCTCGAGCTGCTGGTGGCGGGGCTCGGGCCCGGCTGGGCCGAGCGGGTCGTCCTCCTCGCGGACGGTCCCGCCGTCGCCCGGCTCCGGGCGCTCGGCGCCGAGGTCGACGTGCTGGCGGTCGGGCGGCGGATCGGCCTGCTCGCCGGCGCCGCGCGCATCCGGCGCCGGCTGCGCGGTGCCGAGGTAGTCCACGCCAACGGCATCAAGGCCGCGCTCGTCTGCGTCCTCGCCGCGCCACGCGTCCCGGTCGTCTGGGTCAAGCACGACCTCAGCTGGGACGGGCGGCTCGCCCGGCTGGTGGCGTCACGCTGCGCGGAGGTCATCGGCGTGTCGGCGACCGTCGTCGCGACGCTTCCGGCCGCCCGGACGAGCGTGGTCGCCAACGGCGTGCCTGACGTCGCTGCCGCACCCGCCGACCTCGGTGCCGCGGAGGTCGTGCTGCACGTCGGCCGGCTGCACCCCGCCAAGGGCCAGCACGAGCTGCTGACCGCGGCGGCGGACCTGCTCGCCCGGCGGCCGTCGGCCCACATCGTGTTCGCCGGTGACGACGATCCCTCCCAGGCCGAGTACGCGGCCCGGGTGCGCGCGCAGGCATCGACGCGCGTCCGCTTCCTCGGGCATCGCGACGACATCGACGCAGTCATCGCGGCCGCGGATGTCCTCGTCGTGACCAGCGGGCCGGACGAGCGGGGCATGGGACGCGAAGGCTTCGGGCTCGCCGCGATCGAAGCGTTCGCCGCTGGGACGCCCGTGGTCGCGTACGGAGACGGCGCGCTCCCCGAGGTGCTCGGTGACGCGGCCGTGCTCGTGCCCCCGGGCGCTCGCGATGCCCTGGCGGCTGCCGTGGCCGATCTGCTCGCCGACCCGCAGCGCCGCCGCGCGCTCGCGCTCGCCGGACGCGCGCGGTACGAGGAGCGGTTCAGGGTCGAGACCATGATCGACGGGTTCATGGCTCGCTATCGCGCGGTGCGCGGCTGAGCACCGCGGCGCAGCCCGCGAGGACCGCGACGGCGCCCGCCACCACATTGGAGCGCAGCGGGTAGTCGACGGCGCCCTGGACGACGACCGTGGCCAGCGCCGCCGCCACCGCGACACCCAGCGCCCGCTCGCGGCCCCGGCACGCTCGGCCCAGGGTCCGGGCGAGCGCGACCGCGAGCCAGAGGAGGGCGAACAGCCCGGGCAGTCCGAGCTCCACCGCGATCGTCAGGACGAGGTTGTGCGGATGGTCGAACGTGAACCCGGTGGTCGGGTCGACGAGGCCGTAGTCCGGCGCGACCTCGGCGAACTGGTTCGCGCCGACGCCGGTGAGCGGATGGTCGGCGACGATCCGCGGCGTGACCCTGTAGAGCGCCGCCCGTTGATCCGTGGCGCTGTCCGAGGCCGAACGGATCGAGGCCACCCGCTCGGTGACCGCGTCCACCTGCCGGATCCCGGCGACCGGGTTGGCGCCGAAGACGAGCAGGGCGCCCATCACGAGCGCGCCGGCGGCCGCGGTCGCCCGCACGCGCCGGACTAGGAGCAGGACGGCGAGGCCGGCCGTCGCCGCGAGCATCCCGCCCCTGGAGAGCGTGAGGCCGAGCCCGGTGACGATCAGTCCGGCGGCGAGCAGCGCCGGCGCGGTGTGCCGTCCGCCAGTGGCGAGGAGGACGGCGCCCGGAAGGCCAAGGGCGAGCAGCGCCGCGAAGATGTTGGGATCGGAGAAAGCGCCGACGGCGCGCCCCGTCGCCGTGTCACCCGCTCCGTGCACGTCGGCCAGCTGCCCGCCCCCGCGGATGAGCACCACCACCACGCTTGCCGCCCCAGCCGCGGCGAGCAGCCACAGCAGGTGCCTGACCGTGCGCTCGTCTCCGCGCGCGGCGACCAGCGCTCCCACCGCCGCGAACAGCGACCACATCACCAGGATGCGCGCCACCGCCACGCGGTCGTCGGCCAGCAGCAGTCCCGGGACGATCGCCAGGATCAGCAGCAGAGCGGGAAGGTCCATCGGGGTGCCCGGGGCCGGCCCGCGCCGCTCCACGGCGCAGCGGCCCAGCCACCCGAGGCCCGCGAGGCCGAACAGCGCTTCCGCCGGGCTCATCCCCGCCGAACCGAGGGACAGGCCGAGTGACTCCGCGGGGACGGCGGCCACGGCGGCGTAGAGGACCAGCAGCGGCCGGGTCGCGGCGACCGCGGCGGCTGCGAGGGCGGCGAGGGCCAGGAACGGCACCAGCGGCCCGGCGCGGTAGGCCGCGAACGTCGCCAGCGCCGCGACGGCCGCCGCCGCGGCCGCTGCCGCCGGCGCGATCGCCCGCTCGGTCACCGCACCCGGGCGAGCGGCGTGACCGGCCGCACCGTGCGGCTCTCGGCGGACGGGCCGTAGTAGCCGTACTGGTCGCGGTTCCAGCCGCGCACCTGGTTGAGGACGATGCCGACGAGGTCGACCCCGGACCGCTCGAGCTGGGCGCGGCTCGCCTTCAGGGCGCGGCGGCTCGCGCGGTCCAGGTCCACCACGAGGATCGCGCCGTCGACCGCGCCGCCCAGCGCGGTCGTGTCCGCCCCGGCCGGCACGGGCGGCGAGTCGACCAGGACGATGTCGTACGCGCGCCGCAGCGACGCGATCAGCGACCGCAGTCGCTCAGTGGCGAGCAGGGCGGCCGGATGTGGCGGCCGCGGGCCGGCGGGCAGCAGCGCGACCCCAAGGCCGCCGGAGGCGACGACGAGGTCGCGCGGATTGCGCGGCTCCTCCACGAGGAGGCTGCTGAGACCCTTGGTCGACGCCGTCCCCGCCGCGGCGGGCAGCGTCGGGCGGCGAAGGTCCCCGTCGACGGCGAGGACGGTGATCCGGCGGCGGGCGAACGCCTCCGCCAGCCGCATCACCGTGAAGCTCTTGCCCTCGGACGCCATGGCGCTCGTGACGAGCAGCAACCGGCGATCGCCGGCCGGGTCGGCGGCGCGCAGGTTCGCGCACAGCACGTCATACGCCTCGCGCACCGGGCGCTCGTCGGCGCTGCGCCGGGGAACGCGGGCCAGCACCGGCGCGCCCACGGCGGCGGTCAGCTCGTCCTCGTCGCGGAAGCGGTCGTCGAAGCGATCGGCAACCAGCGCCGCAGCCGCTGCGAGCCCGAGGGCAAGCAGCACGCCCATCGTCATATACAGCACCGGCCGGGGCGCCGACGGTGAGCCGGGCCGCGCGGCGCGGCTGGCCACGGCAACGTCGGCGCCGCGCAGCGCGAGGTTCTCCTGAGCCGCCGAGTAGGCGTTGCGGGCCGCTTCGAGGCGGGACTCGGCCTGGGCCAGCGCCGCCGCATCGCCGCTCGGCTTGAGCTTTGCCACCTCGGCCGCCAGCGCGCCGATCCGGGTCTCGAGCCCGTCGCGCTGCGCGCCGCGCAGGTTGGCCGCGGCCTTGGCCTGGCGGTTGGCGAAGGTGGTCACGTAGGTGTCGGCCAGCGCCTGCGCGCGCTCGGGTCGGGCGTCCTCGGCCGTCACCCGGATCAGCTGTGTTCCTGCAACGACGCGGATGCTGGTGCGGGCTCCGAGGCTCCCGTCGACCGGGAACGGAAGCGCCGCGCGGACGGCCGCCTTCGTGTCGGCGGCCTCCAGCAACTCCGCGTACGTGCGCGCGAGCACCTGTCGGACCGGACCGACCCACCCACGGTGACCGAGCGGGCGCCGCCGACCACGAGGGTCGCGTCCGCGCGGTAGCGCTCGGGCAGGACGGCCGTCACCACCGCGACCGCGGCCACGACGGCCACGAACACACCGACGACGACCCGCCGCTGCCGGAGGGCGAAGAGCGCGACCAAGGCCGGCAGCGGCATGCCTACTCCGCCACCCGGACGATCGCGAAGAGCGTGCGCGCGAGGATCTTCGCGTCGAGCCCGGGCGACCAGTGGTCGATGTAGAAGTTGTCGAGTTCGACGCGCTCGCTCAGCGAGGTCGGTCCACGCAGCCCGTTCACCTGGGCGAGCCCGGTCAGCCCAGCCCGCATGCGATGACGCTCGTCGTAGCGCGGCACCGTCGCCGAGAACACCGCCGCGAACTCGGGGCGCTCGGGCCGCGGGCCGACGATGCTCATCTCCCCCCGCAGCACGTTGACCAGCTGTGGCAGCTCGTCGAGCGACGTCCGCCGCAGCAGACGTCCGATCGTCGTGCGGCGGTCCGTCGCGCCGATCCCCCCGGGGGCGGGGTCCAGGCGCGGGTCGGGCGCGGCCTCGACGGCCTCCCCGCGAGCGTCGGACATGGTCCGGAACTTCAGCAGATCGAAGGCCTGCCCGTTCCGGCCAGCCGCCGCTGCCGGAAGACCGCCGGCCCGGCGGTCGTGCTGGTGATCGCGAGCCATATGAGCGCCATCAGCGGGGTCAGGGCGAGCAGCGCGAGCAGCGCGAAGACGCGATCACCGGCGTCCTTGAGCCGCATCCGGCTCGGAGTCGCAGGTGGGAACACCCGGACCAGTGGCAGCCCCCCGACCGCCTCGGGGCCCGGCCGTCGCCGCCGTCGAACAAGCGTGGCACGGCCACCACGCCGACACGGCGATCAGAGCACACGCGCATGAGCGGCAGCAGCTCTGCGTCGGGGCGCCGGGTGAAGGCCAGCGCGACCTGCCGCGCCCCCGTGCGCTCGAGCACGGCCGCGACCTCCTCCGGCGTGCCCAGGAGCGGTTCGTCGGCGCCCTGCCAGTCGACGAATCCCGCGGGCCACAGGCCGTACTCGGGATGCGCCTCCAGCCGCCGCGCGAGCCGGCGGCCGACCACGCCCGCCCCGACGATCACGGTCCGCCGACCCGACAACCCGCGCCGCCGTGCGTACCGCCGCACGTGCTTGAGCGTGCCGTGACCGGCGATCACGAGCGCACCCGTACACAGCCACGCGACCACCACGGCCACGGTCCCGACGCTGTCATCGCCGAACAGGCCGGCCGCGGCCACCGTGAACAGCTCTGCCACCGCCAGCGCCGTGAGCAATGGCCGCACGTCGTCGAGCAGTCCGGCATCGAGCTGCCGCGCTCGCGTGCGGGCGAGCGCCAGTGCGAGGACGGCCGCGGCGGCACCGGCCACCGTCGCGCCCGCGTCCGGGCCATCGACGGTCAAGCGCGTCGCGATCGCCGCGCCGAGCCCGATGCAGGCCAGGTCCACCGCGCCGGCCAGCCACGGCCAGCCGGATCCGTCGAACACCCAGCCGATGGCCGTGGTCCTCGGGGTCGTCGCCCGCACCTGCGCGCGTGCCGCCCCTGCGTGCCGGATGGCGTCGGGGCCTACGAGCGGCACGACCGCCTCGGCACTGCCAGGCTGCTCGGGCATCGTCGCGAACGTACTTGCGCCCCGGCCGGCGCCCTGACCGACATGACGGCTTCGTCATCAGGTGACGTCAGCGTCATGGCGGGCAGGCGGCTGACCGCCGCGTGACACCGAAGGTCCGCAGGCGTCGTAGGGACGACGGCTGCGCTCACGTCTGCGCACGGCGCCGCCGATCGATATCCAGATGCGCCGCCACGCCGTCCTGCTCCTCGCTGCGCTCTGCGCCCTCGTCCCGGCGACCGCCGCCCGTGCCGTCGAGCCCGGCGTCGTCGCCGTCAACATCTCCCACGGCGGGTCCACCGAGGCCGCCGACGTCGGCTCCGTCCTCTCGACAGGCCCGGCCGGCCACAAGTGGGTGCGGATCATGGAGTCGTGGCCGCTGCTGCAGCCGAGCGGCCCCCAGTTCGGCGACGAGCTGCGCAACCTGGACGCGCGCGTCAAGGCCCTGCACGCGGAGGGCGCCAACCTGCTGCTCATGGTCACGGGCGCCCCGGTGTGGGCGCATCCCGGCAACCCGAGCACCAGCGCCCCGCCCGACGACCCGCAGGCCTACGCGTCGATGATGGCCGCGCTGGCCGAGCGCTACGCCGGCGAGGTCCAGGCCGTCGAGGTCTGGAACGAGCCCGACGACGACGACCATCCCGGCGACTTCTGGCGCGGCCCGCCGGACCCGAAGCGCTACACGGAGCTGCTGCAGGCGACCTTCGATGCCGTCAAGGCGACCGGCTCGCAGGCGCCACAGGTCGTGGTCGGCGGCCTGGTCGGCAACGACTACGAGTTCGTCGAGGCGCTGTACGCGAACGGCGCGCGTGGCGCATTCGACGCGATCGGGGTCCACACCGATACCGCGTGCCTGCTGCGCGGTCCGGGTCAGTACTACCGCGAGCCCGACGGGCGCATCGGCCGCTACTCGTTCACCGGCTATCGCGAGGTGCGGGCGACGATGCTCGCCAACGGCGACGACAAGCCGATCTGGCTGACCGAGTTCGGCTGGTCGGCGAGCACGGAGAAGTGCGACCAGGGCGTCAACCAGGGCAAGCGCCCGGGCGGCGTCGGCGACAAGAAGCAGGCGGAGATGGTCACGAAGGCCTTCAACTGCCTCGCCGGCGACAGCTACATCGGCCCGGCGCTGTGGTTCTCGCTGCACGACATGGGCGGCGACGCGGAGAACATCTCGCACCGCTACGGGCTCATCAACTGGAGCGGCAAGCACCGTCCCGCCTTCGGCGCCTTCCAGGACGTGTGGCGCCGCGGGCCGAAGCCGACGTTCTGCGGAGGTGTGCCCGACGCGGACAAGCCGACCGTGTCGATCAAGGTCCCGCCGACCTACTACGGCCGGCTGGTGACGACCGGAGTGGCCGCCGACCCGACGACGAAGATCCGCAAGATCGAGCTGTGGGGCAACGGCAAGCGGATCATGGTCCAGCGCGACACGACCCGGTTCAAGTACGACTGGTTCGGGTCCAGCAAACTGCCCTACGGGGACGTCAACGTGGAGCTGCGCGCCTATGACGAGGCCGGCAACGTCGGCATCGCCGCCGCCACCGTGCGCCGCCTGTCCCCCACGAGCACGCGCTTCGTCACCCCCGCTCTGCGCTTCTTCGCGCGGATGGACCGCAGCAAGCGCCTGCACATCAGCGCCCGGGTCGGCGCGCCCGCCGGCGGGTCCTTCTCCGAGCACCCGCACGGACGGCTCGTCCTGCGGATGGAGAAGCGCGGCGGCCGCAAGTCCAGGGTGCGCAAGGGCATCGGCTCGGGCCGGGTCCGTTACGTCTCCACCCCGCGCGATAAGGGCCTCTGGCGGGTGTATGCGGTGCTCGACGCCGACGCGCCGTACAAGCAGTCGAAGACCAAGGTCTTCACCTTCCGCGTCCGCTGACTACTCCTCGCCGGGCCGGACGTGCATGGCGACGGTCGCGCTCGAGTTGTCGACGGAGTGCTCGATCTTGTACGTCCCGGGGACGGTCGCCTCGAACGCGACCGCGAGGTTGACGACGAAGCCCTGCAGCCAGTCGTGCTGCTCGGGATCGCCGTCGCCCTCGACCTCGAACTCCCCCTCGACCTCGCTGACGATCTCCCCGTCCGGTCCGCGCACGACGGTGCGGGTGACGTGCGTGACGCCGGACTCGAGCTCGCCCGGCAGGCCGGCCAACCGCACGGCGGTGGTGATCTGCACGCCGGCGGGCAGCGTCGGCGGGGTAAAAAAAAAAAAAAAAAAAAAAAAAAAAAAAAAAAAAAAAAAAAAAAAAAAAAAAAAAAAAAAAAAAAAAAAAAAAAAAAAAAAAAAAAAAAAAAAAAAAAAAAAAAAAAAAAAAAAAAAAAAAAAAAAAAAAAAAAAAAAAAAAAAAAAAAAAAAAAAAAAAAAAAAAAAAAAAAAAAAAAAAAAATATATATAATATATATATAAAATATATATACGGGCGGACGTGCATCGCGACGGTGGCGCCTGAAGCGTCGACGGAGTGCTCGATCTTGTACGTCCCGGGCACGGTCGCCTCGAAGGCGACCGCGAGGTTGACGACGAAGCCCTGAAGCCAATCGGGCTGCTCGGGCAGCGCCGTGGGCCTCGACCTCGAACTCGCCCTCCACCGAGCTGACGATCTCCCCGTCCGGACCGCGCACCACGGTGCGTGTGACGTGCGTGACGCCCGACTCGAGCTCCGCCGGCAGGCCGGTGAGCCGCACGGCGGTGGTGATCTGCACGCTGGCGGGCAGCGTCGGCGGGGTGAGCGTGTCGATCCCCGCCCCGATCATGGTGGCGAGGTTCTCGTGGATCTCCACGTAGCGGCAGGGGATGATCCAATCGACGATCATGGCGGCGCCGAACTTACCCAACGTCCGGATCGAGGGCTTCCACGCCCTCAAGCACGCGCTGCGCTTCGGCGCGGACGTCGTCTCTGCGACGGGTGACCGGGACGAGCTCGCGCGCCTGGCGGCTGACCTCGCGCCGGACGTGGACTTCGGGGTGGTCGATCACGTGGCCGGCGCGCCGCTGGTCGCCTGGGCGGTGCGGCCGGACCAGCCGGACCCCGGGCCTGGGCTCGTCGTTGCCCTGGAGAACCCGCGCCACCTGGGCAATCTCGGAGCCTGCGTCCGCGTGGCGGCGGCGGCCGGCGCCGCGGGCGTCGTCGTCACCGGGACGAGCGACCCGTGGCACGCGGACGCGATCCGCGGCGGCGCCGGGCTGCAGTGGGCGCTGCCCGTGCACCGCGTCGCGCGAGATCGAGGCGGCCGGGCGGCCGCTCGTCGCGGTCGACCCGGAGGGCGAGGAGGTCGCGGTGCCGGGCGACGCCGTGCTCGCCTTCGGCACCGAGCGCCACGGGCTGACCGACGCGCTCCTCGCCCGCGCCGACCTGCGCGTGCGGATCCCGATGCGCGCGGGCGTCTCGTCGCTGAACCTGGCCACCTCCGTGGCGGCGGTTCTGTACGGCGCGCGTGGGTAGGGGCCCGGCATGGGATTCGTCGTCGTCGCCGGTGGTCATGGCCAGATCGCCTCCAAGCTCTACGCCAACCTGGGCCGCGAAGGCCGGGGGCTCATCCGCAACCCCGACCACGCGGACGACGTCCGCGCCGCGGGCGGCGAGCCGATCGTCTTCGACCTCGAGTCCGACGACGACCTCGCCAAGCACGTCGAGGGCGCCGAAGCGGTCGTCTTCGCGGCGGGCGCCGGGCCGGGCAGCGGCGCCAAGCGCAAGGAGACCGTCGACCTCGGAGCGGCGGTCAAGCTGATCCGCGCCTGCGAGGCGGCGGGCGTCAAGCGCTACCTGATGGTCAGCGCGATGGGCGCGGCCGACCCGGCGTCGGGACCGGAGTCGATGCTGGCCTACCTCAAGGCCAAGGCGGGCGCCGACGACGCGCTGCGCGACAGCGACCTCGAGTACACGATCGTCCGCCCGGGCCGGCTGACCGACGACGACGCCACCGGCTACGTCCAGGTCGGCGAGAGCCTCGACTACGGCGAGGTCACACGCGCCGACGTCGCCCTCGTCCTGGCCGCGTGCCTGGACATCCCGGAGACGATCGGCAAGACGTTCGACCTCGATCGGCGGCGAGACGCCGGTCGCGGACGCGCTCAGGGGCGTTTGACGGCGAGCACGAAGCCGTCGTAGCCCTTGACGCCGACGGTCTGGATGCCGGTCGCGTCGACCTCGGGGGACGCCGCGACGACCTCGTGGAAGCGCCGGGCCCCGACCGCGCTGGCGTCGTCGCCGGTCACGACGTCCCGCCCCGGACGGTGTTGTCGCCGATGATGATCCCGCCCGGGCGGACGAGCGGCAGCACCGCCGCGAAGTAGTCGGGCATGCCGGCCTTGTCGGCGTCCAGGAAGGCGAGGTCGAACGGGCCGGCGACGTTGTCGAGGGACTCGATCGCGGGGCCGACGCGGATGTCGACGCGCTCGCCGATCCCGGCCCGGTCGACGTTCGCGCGCGCCGTCTCGGCGTTGCCGGGGTCGAGCTCGAGCGTGACGAGCTCGCCGTCGTCGGGCAGCGCGCGGGCGAGCCAGATCGCGCTGTAGCCGTGCAGCGTCCCCAGCTCGAGCACGCGGCGCGCGCCGATCGAGCGGGCCAGCAGGTGCAGCAGCTTGCCCTGCGCGGGTGAGACGCCGATCCCGCCGGCGGCGATGCGCAGCGCGTCGTCCTGCGGGACCAGGTGGTCCTCGATGAAGGCGTCGGTGGCGTCCCAGGTCTCGCGCATCTGTCCGGCCCTCACCGTACCGTCGCGATCGTGCCCGCACTCCCCACGTGCCCGAGCTGTGGCTCGGACCTCGTGCAGCCGCTGCGCACGGAGAAGCAGAAGGGCGGCGACCTGCTCGTCGAGCTGCGTTGCCCGGAGTGCTTCGTCGTGATGCAGGCCTGCCACACCGCCGCCGAGATGGCCGCGCTCGACAAGCGCCAGTCCGCGTCCCGCGACGAGATCGTCGCCGCCTACGAGCGCTCCGTCGCCGAATCCATGGAGCACCTGGCCGACACGCTGGCCGAGGCGTTCGCCCGCGACCTCCTCGGTCCGGACGACTTCGCCCTCCGCCGCGCGGCGTAGACGGGATCGTCCGCAGGGACGGTGCGAATCGCCTGACCGGCGGACGACGGCCCACGCCGCGGCCCGGAAGCTCGGCCATGGCTTACACCGGACCAGATCATCACGAACACCGTCAGCGGGGAGCGCATCACCTTCCTGCAGACCGCCGTCGACACCGACGGCGAGCTGCTCGAGATCGAGCTCGAACTCACGCCCGACGGTCATGTCCCCGGCATGCACGTCCACCCGGCGCAGACCGAGCGCTTCGAGGTCCTCGAGGGGACGATGACGTTCCGCATGGGCACGCAGGAAGGTCACCGCGGGGCCCGGCGAGGTCGTGGTCGTCCCGGCCGGCAAGGCGCACAAGTTCGCCAACGGCGGCGACGGCGTCGCGCGATGCACGTCCAGGTAACCCCTGCGCTGGACATGGAGGAGCTCTTCGAGACCGCCTGCGCGCTCGCCGAGGAGGGCAAGACGCTGAAGTCCGGCATGCCCAAGCCGCTGCACCTCGCGCTTTCGTGCACCGCTTCCGCTACGAGGTCCCGACGCCGTTCCCGCCCGCCTGCATCCAGCGCGCGTCCCTCAAGCCGCTCGCGATGATCGCCACGGCCCGCGGCCACGCGCGAGCGCTACGGCGTGGCCCCGCGCCGCGAGCACAAGCTGCGCCCGGCGGTCGCCTAGCCGGCCCCCTCGAGCGAGGCGAGCAGGGTGCGCAGCGAAGCCATCGCGTTGCCATCATGCGGAGGGCCGACAGGGCCAGCGCCTGAGCGCTCCGATCGGCCGCGGACCACGGCGTCGACGGCGGGTCGGTCGGCTCGACGCCGAGCGCCACGCAACGCACGCCGCCACGGTGCCGGCTCCCGTCGCGCGACGGGACGACGGCGGACTGCTCGACGGCGCGCCGGCCGAGGACCGGGCGCACGGCGCGGGAGATCACGTGGCCGATGTGGTCGCCGCGGCCGCGCTCGGCTTCGCCCTCCGGCTGGCGGTGCGTCGCGACGCTCCAAACGCGGCGACGTCAGCTCCGGGCTCCACGAGGCAGGACGAGCTGCTCAGGTCCCGGCGCTCGTCGAGCGGTCGGGGCGCGATCCTCCTGCAGGCGCCCGGTACGGCGACGGGCTGGAGGTGCGGATCGGCCGCTCGGCGCGCCGGCGCCGCGCGCCGGCTCGTCGAGTACGCAACGGCGTGCGCCAGTGGACGGTCGACCTGGCTCTTCACCCACGCGTCGATGCGTCCCGACGCTGAGCGGGCGACGCCGGGGTCGGCGGGCATCGCGGAGTCACTCGACGGCGTCCGTCGAGCGCCATCGTGGTCGGCGGGACGCGTCTCACGGCCGTGCACGAAGCTCGCCGACCGGGGCTCGTGCGCCATCGCGCGCGCGCCCTCTCTTCCGCCCGGCGCGTGCGACGAGCACACCGACGGTGACCGGTCGCCGAGAGGCGACCTCGGCGGCGAGGACGTGGCCGACGTGACCCAGGGCTGCGTCCGCGACCGAGGCGCAGGTCGAGGGTCGCACGGGCGCGCTCCGGCGTCTGACGGCGGCCGGCACGCGAGAACCGGGCGACCCTGGTCATCACCGCCGCGGGCGTAAGGACCGCGCGCCGGACATCGCGACTCGACGACCGCACCTCGCTCGCTCAGCAACGACGGCGGAGAGGAATTGACCATGACGCCACGCCGAGAACCGCCCGCGCCGACCTCGACGCGGCTCACGCGAGGACAGGTGCGCCCGCGGCGATCCTGGCGCAGGCGTCTGCCCGAGTCTGGCACGGTGGCCTCAGGTATCCGGTGATGCTCGGCTGACCGGCTACGCACTCCGCCGGTCGACGGCGTCGGTCACGCTGACCTTGAAGACGGCGACGACGCGTCCGACGATCCCGCGCGTGGCCCGATCGTGGCGCACCCGGCGGAGGCCGTCGATCCCGCTCCCAGCGGATCTCGAGACGACCGGCGCGCCGGGTGCCGGGGCTCGACATCCGGCACGCGCGACTGCAGGAGCGCCAGGCGCGAGGCTCGCGGTCGCGGCGATACCGCTCCGCGGATCGACGTCGGCCGCGTAGGCCGCGCACCGCGTCAGCTGCCGAGCCGGCGGACGGGGCGGGCCGGGGCGCCGGCGTAGAGGGGGCCGCCGGGGTGGTCGCCGGCGCCGAGGACGGCGTTGGCGGCGACGACGGCGTTCGGGCCGATGCGGGCGCCGCGGGTGACGACGGCGTTGGCGCAGACGAACACGTTGGCGCCGATGTGGACCGGGTCGACGCGCAGCGGCTGGCCGAGGAACGGCGCGGCGGAGCCGTCGTGGCCGTGGTCGGAGTCGACGACGGTGACGCGCTCGGCGAGGCCGGCGTCGGCGTCGATCTCGATGCGCCGGACGCAGTGGATCGTGGTGCCGTAGGAGATCGGGACGTTGGTGCCGACGACAAGCTCGCCCTCGGACTTGAGCACGGCGTGCGTCGCGGACGTTGACGTGCGGGCCGAGGCGGATGGCGCCGCCGCGCAGCTGGAGGCGGACGCCGTGCATGAGGTAGGCGCCGTCGCCGAGCTCGAGCGTGCAGTCGCCGCCCTGGAGGTCGAGGTGGGTGGCGCGGCCGAGCTTGACGCCGTAGCCGAGCCGCAGGGTCAGGGAGCGTCCACGCCGGGCTCGACGGCGACGTGCGGCCACGAGTCCATCCGGGCGCCGTGCGGCGCGTCGACGACGAGGCGGGCGCCGCGGCGGCGCAGCTGCACGCGCAGCCACGCCGCCCAGAGGCGGAAGGCGAGGCGGTGGCGGGTCTCGTTGAGACGGGTGATCACCGGTTGCCGCGCAGTCTGCCCGAGTCGCGGGCGTAGAGCGCGAGGACATCGAGCGCGCCGAACGCGGTCCGGTCGCGCAGCAGCATCCGCGGACGGGCGAGCAGCTCCCGGGCGGTGGGCCGCGGGAAGGCGCCGGGGTAGCGCTCCTCCAGCCACCCCATGCCCCGCCCGTGCCGGTGCAGCTGGCGCACGAAGGCGCGCAACGAGGCGCGGTTGCGGTGGCGGACCCGGGCGTCCGAGGCGGGCCTCGATCCGCCAGCCCGCGGCCGCGAGCCGCCAGCACAGGTCGGCGTCCCCGCCGGAGACGATCGGCTCGGGCCAGCCGCCCACGGCCAGGAACGCCGAGCGGCGGACGGCGCAGTTGGCGGTCACCGCGTAGGGCCGCTCGCCGTTCAGC
Organism: uncultured Solirubrobacteraceae bacterium; assembly: GCA_963740765.1. Taxonomy (GTDB): domain Bacteria; phylum Actinomycetota; class Thermoleophilia; order Solirubrobacterales; family Solirubrobacteraceae; genus DATLGB01. The sequence continues at coordinate 54,851 of CAVUFN010000006.1, forward strand.
GGCGAGGCCAGCCGCTGGCGGTCGGCGACGTAGCGCGCGACGCGCGGTGTCCTCGACCACTTCGTCGACGATCCCGCCCGCGAGCACGGCCACGTCGTCGGCGAACCGGCTCGGCGAAGTACGCGTCGGGCCAGCCGGGCTCGGGCACGCAGTCGGCGTCGACGAAGACCAGCCACTCCCCCGTCGCCCGCCGCGCCGCGCGGTCGCGGGCCGCGTAGGACGAGCGGCCGGGGTTGTCGTCCTCGAGGATCAGCTCCGCGTCGACGTCGAACGACGGCGCCGGCCCGACGTACGGGCAGATGACGGTGACGGCCGGCGCTCAGACGTCGCCACTGAAGGTGTCGCAGTCCGCCGGGTCGCCGTCCCGCTCCCCGCGGGTGAACCACTTCTTCCGCTGGGCGCTCGACCCGTGGGTGAACGAGTCCGGGTTGGCGCGGCGGCCCGCGGCCTCCTGCAGCCGGTCATCGCCGACCGCCTGCGAGGCGGTCATCGCCTCCTCGACGTCGCCCGGCTCGAGCTGGTCGAACACCGAGCGCGCCCATACGCCCGCGTAGCAGTCGGCCTGCAGCTCCAGCCGGACGGACAGCGCGTTGCCGTCGCCCGGGGTTGTCGCGGGTGAGCTCCTGCACCTTGTCGGACTGCCCGAGCAGGTTCTGGACGTGGTGCCCGAGCTCGTGGCCGATGACGTACGCCCACGCGAAGTCACCGCCCGCGCGCAGCCGGCGCTCCATGTCGCGGTAGAAGGACAGGTCGAGGTAGACGCGCTGGTCGGCCGGGCAGTAGAACGGGCCCTGCGCCGCCGAGCCGGTGCCGCACCCGGTGCCGGTCGTCCCGCTGTAGAGGACGAGCTTCGCGCGCCGGTACGACTTCCCGGCCGCTTCGAACGTCTTGGTCCACGTGTCCTGCACGTCCGTGAAGACGTAGCTCGAGAAGTTCCGCAGGTCGCGGTCGGGGTCCTGGGAGGCCGGGATCGGCTCGCCCTGCGCGGCGGGCCCGCCGCCGTCGAGGCCGGCCGGGACCTCGAACGTCGAGCCCCCGCCGAGCAGCTGGATCGCCAGGAAGATGATGACGCCGACGATCCCGACGCCGCCGCCCGCGCGGACTCCGCCCCCACCGACCCGACCGCCCGAGCCACCCCGGACGTCCACCACATCTGAGTCTCGGCCCCGCCCCGTCCAGCGCACGGGCGTGACCCTATCTACCCCCGGCGACCGCCGGGAGGATCGTCAGCTCGGAGCCGTCGGGGACGGGCGTCGCGAGGCCGTCGAGGAAGCGGATGTCCTCGCCGGCGAGGTAGACGTTGACGAAGCGGCGCAGCTCCCCGTCGTCGCCGGCGATGCGCTCGCGCAGCTCGTCGTGCGCCGCGTAGACGGACTCGAGGACCTCGCCGACGGTCGCGCCCGAGCCGGGCGTCTCCGCCGCGCCGCCGGTGACGGCGCGCAGCTGCGTCGGGATCTTGACCGTGACCGCCATCAGGCGAGCGCGAAGGCTTCGTCGAACGAACCGACGGTCGGATCGATCTCGGCGACGTCGAACGTCCCGCGCACCGTGTCGATGGTCTTGAGTCCGTCGCCGGTGATCAGCAGCACGACGCGCTCGTTGCGGTCGATGTCGCCGCGCTCGGCGAGCTTGGCGAGCGTCGCGGTGGTGACGCCGCCGGCCGTCTCCGTGAAGATGCCGGTCGTCTCCGCCAGCAGCCGCACGCCCGCGCGGATCTCGTCGTCCGAGACCGCGTCGATGCTGCCGCCGGTCCGCTTGGCGAGGTCGATCGCGTACGGGCCGTCGGCGGGGTTGCCGATGGCCAGCGACTTGGCGATCGTGTCCGGCTTGACCGGGGTGCAGAAGTCCCGGCCCGCGGCGTAGGCCTGGGCGACGGGCGAGCAGCCCTCCGCCTGGGCGCCGTTGAAGATCGGCTGCTCCGCGTCGAGCAGGCCGGCGTCGCGGAACTCGTTGAAGCCGCGGGCCACCTTGGTGAACAGCGAGCCGGACGCGATCGGGCCGACGATGCGGTCCGGCGCCTCCCACCCGAGCTGCTCGATGATCTCGAAGGCGAGCGTCTTGGAGCCCTCCGCGTAGTACGGGCGCATGTTGATGTTCACGAACGCCCAGCCCTCGTGCTCGCCGCTCAGCTCGGTGCAGAGGCGGTTGACGTCGTCGTAGTTGCCGCGCACGCCGACCACGTTGGTCCCGTAGGCGCCCGTCGCGAGGATCTTCTCCTCCTCGAGGTTGCTCGGGATGAACACGTAGGACGGCAGGCCGGCGGCGGCGGCGTGGGCCGCGACGGCGTTGGCGAGGTTGCCGGTCGACGCGCACGCGATCGTCTCGAAGCCCAGCTCAACGGCGCGGGCGAGCGCGACGGAGACGACGCGGTCCTTGAAGGAGTGCGTCGGGTTGGCGGTCTCGTTCTTGACCCACACCTCGCGCAGGCCGAGGCGCGCGGCGAGCCGGTCGGCGCGCACGAGCGGCGTGAAGCCGGTGTGCAGCGCGCGGGCGGGCGTGCGCTCGAGCGGGAGGAAGTCCGCGTAGCGCCACAGGTTCAGCGGCCCGGCCTGGATGCGCCGCTTGAGCTCGGCGGCATCGGCGGTCGGCACGCTGTAGCTGACCTCGAGCGGACCGAAGCACCGCTCGCAGACGAACGTCGCCTCAAGGGCGTAGGTCGCTTCACATTCCTTGCACTTCAGGGCATCTGCCGGCATTGGCGTCTGACTGTCCTTCCGC
>CAVUFN010000007.1:0-100855 GCA_963740765.1 uncultured Solirubrobacteraceae bacterium
ACCACCAGATTCGCGGCCGTGCGGCGCATCGAAGTCCTCCAGCGGGCGCAGTGCGACGAGTCCGCTCGGGTTGATCTGCGGGTGCGTGCAGAAGTAGTGGCGCCGGATCTCCTCGAAGCGCACCGTCTCCGCCACGCCCGGCCACTGGTACAGATCTCGCAGGTACGGCCACAGGTTCGGGTAGTCGACGACCCGCTTGAGCGAGCACTTGAAGTGGATCGCGTAGACGGCGTCGAAGCGCACGAGCGTCGTGAACAGGCGCCAGTCCGTCTCCACGGGCTCCGGGCCGAACAGGAAGCGGCGCGAACCCAGGCGCGCGTCCATGTCGTCGAGCGCGGCGAAGATCCCGCGCACCTCGCGCTCGTACACGTCCTGGCGGGTGGTGAAGCCGGCCTTGTAGACCGCGTTGTTGACGTCGTCGTAGAGCCGCGCGTTGAGCGCGTCGATGCCTTCGATCAGCGCGTCGGGAGCGAGCTCGACGGGGTGCTCGGCCAGCGGGGCGAACACCGTCGACAGCATCCGCAGGATGTCGGCGGACTCGTTGTTGACGATCCGCCCCTCGTGCTTGTCCCACAGCACCGGGACGCTGTAGCGCCCGTCGAAATCCGGGTCGGTGGAGTCGTAGGCCTCGGCGAGGTAGTCGAAGTCGTTGATCGGGTCGTCGTAGTCGTCGCTGCTGAAGCGCCAGCCCGCGTCGTCGCGGATCGGGTCGACGACCGACATCGAGATCGCGTCCTCGAGGCCCATGAGCTTGCGCCCGATCACCGTCCGGTGCGCCCACGGACACGCCCACGAGACGTAGAGGTGGTACCGGCCCGCCTCGACGCTGTCATCCCCACCCACCCAGCCCCGGAACGTGGAGGCCTGACGCTGGAAGGTGCCGTCGGCGGTCTCGGTCATGCCACTGCTCTACCCGCGCCGACCTCCTCCCCACGCGAATTGAGCAGCGTCGGACGCGCCAGGCCGTCGAGCGCCTCGGTCCCCAGCCGCAGCCCGAACACGTCGGCGACCACAGCCGCGCCGGCCGGATCGAGCGCGCGCATCGCGCCGTCGGCGACCTTCAGAGCGAGGCCGCGACCGTCCTCCAGGCCGACGGCCAGGACGCCCTCGGCCCCGATCTTGGCCACCAATCCATCGGTGCAGCGCATCAGCTCGGTGTCGAGGGCCCCATCGAAGGCGACCAGGTCGGGGTGCTCGCGCATGGCGCGCGCGACCCGGTCCCCGCCGGTCCCGAGCCCACCGGACGCGAGCCGGCCGAACGCGCGGGCCAACGCACCCAGCGGTACCTGGAAGGCGAGCATCCCGCATCCGTCGCCGCCGTACGGGACCGACTGCGGCGGCTGGTCGACCGCCGCCGCGACGGCGGCGTGCATGCCCTTCTGGACCGCATGGCCGGGCTCGAGGTAGGAGCGCGTCGGCCAGCCGCGGTGCACGCAGCGGGCCAGTGCGAGCGCGTGCTTGCCGCTGCAGTTGTGGACGATCTTCGACGGCAGCTCGCCCCGGACCCGGCGGCGGCGGTCGGCCTCGGGGTCGCGCGGGTCCAGCGGCCCGCACCCGAGATGGTGCTCGGCCAGGCCGCACGCGCGGAGGATCTCGTCGACCACGGCCAGGTGCCGGGGCGTCCCGCCGTGGGACGCGCAGGCCAGCGCGAGGTGGTGCGCCTCGAGCCCGAAGGCCTCGAGCACGCCGTCGCGGACGGCCGGGAGCGCCTGCAGCGGCTTGACCGCCGAGCGCGGGAACACCGCCAGCTCGTTCGCCTCGTCCTCGGACTCGGCCAGCACCGCCCCGTCGGGCCCCGTCGCGCACCACACCAGCGCGTGCTCGGACTCCGTCAGCCCCCCGCGTGTGAACAGGACGCGGCGGATCACGGGATCACAGCCCGGCGAAGGACCGCAGCAGCTCGTGCGACGCGCGCTCGCCGAGCTTGAGCGACTCGAGCCGGTAGGACTCGTTGGGCGCGTGGATGTCGTCGTCGGGCAGCGCGAAGCCGGACACGATCGTGGTGATGCCCTTGGCGGCCAGGTCGGCGACGATCGGGATGGACCCGCCGCTGCGCTGGAAGACGGGCGGGGTTCCGCACGCCCGCTCCATCGCCTCGGCGGCGAGCCGCATCGGCTTCGAGTCGACCGGGAAGAGCGACGGATCGCCGTCGATGAAGCTCAGGTCGACGTCGGCCCCGGCCGGGACGGCGTCACGCAGCAGGCCCTCGAGCACGGAACGGATCTCGGCGCTCGACTGTCCGGGCGCCAGCCGGACGGAGACGGTGGCGTGCGCGCGGGCGGGGACGATCGTGCGCGGCTCGCCGACCACGATCTGGTTGACCTCGACGGAGGTGTCGGCGCCGTTGCGCTCGTAGAAGCGCGCGCCGGCGTCCGGGCTGACCGGCCGCCCGCCGACCTCGGCGATCAGCTCGTCGCCCGGCCGCAGCCGCGACCACGACGCCCGCTCGGCGTCGGGCACCGCGGTGACCCCGGCGCGCAGCTCGTCGCGCGGGACGCCGTCCGGGCCGGGGACGATCTGCGCAAGCAGCGTGTGCAGGACGTGCGCGGCGTTGAGCACGCTGCCGCCGTACATGCCGGAGTGCAGGTCGCGGCGGCCGACCGTGACGCCGATCTCCCCCATCACCATCCCGCGCAGCCCGACCGTGATGGCGGGTGTGCTCGGGTCGGCCATGTCGGAGTCGAAGACGATGGCGGCGTCGGCGCCGATCTCGTCCTCGGCGAGCCAGGCGGAGACGGCCTCGCCCCCGGCCTCCTCCTCGCCCTCGACGACCACCCGGACGTTGACGGCCAGCTCGCCGGCCCGGGCCTGCGCGCAGGCGGCGTGCAGCAACGGCAGGAAGTTGCCCTTGTCGTCGGAGGCGCCGCGAGCGTAGATGCGGCCGTCGCGGAGCTCCGGCGCGAACGGATCGGAGCGCCAGGCGGCGGCGTCGCCGATCGACTGGACGTCGTAGTGGCCGTAGATGAGCACCGTCGGGGCGTCGGCGCGGTTGGCCTTCAGCTCCCCGTAGGCGATCGGGTTGCCGCGGGTGATGAGCAGCTCGGCCTTGCCGCCGGCCGCGTCGACGCGCTCGCAGACGAAGGCGGCCGCCGCGCGCAGGTCCTCCTCGGCGCCGCCGCCCGTCGAGATCGACGGGATGCGCAGCCAGGCGAGGAGGTCATCGAGGAGCGGATCGGACAAGATGGGGAGCGTAATGACGCTCATCGTCGACGGCATGAACGTCATCGGCTCCGTGCCCGACGGCTGGTGGAAGGACCGCACCGGCGCGATGCGGCGGCTGGCCGCGCAGCTGGAGCCTGGGGCGTTGCTCGTGCTCGACGGCACGCCGCGCGAGATCGGCTACGAGGACGTCCGCTGGGCGCCCGTCGCCGACGACCTGATCGCCGAGCTCGCCCGCGCCGGCGACACCGTGGTCACCTCCGACCGCGGGTTGATCGCTCGCTTACCGGACGGCTGCGAGGTCGTTCCGGCCCGCGCGTTCCGGGTAGCGCTCGACCATGGCTGACGAACTGAACGGCAAGAAGCTCGCGGTCCTCGCCGCAGACGGCGTGGAGGAGGTCGAGCTCGTCGAGCCGCGCAAGGCGGTCGAGCACGCCGGCGCCTCGTCCGAGCTGCTCTCGCTGGAGACGGCCGACATCCAGGCGATGGAGTCCGACATCAACCCGACGGGGACGTACCCCGTCGACAAGCTCGTCGCCGACGCGAGCGTCGACGACTACGACGGCCTGCTCCTCCCCGGCGGCACGGTCAACCCGGACAACCTGCGGGCCGACGCGGACGCCGTCGCGTTCGTGAAGGCGTTCGTGGAGTCGGGCAAGCCCGTCGCGGCGATCTGCCACGGGCCGTGGACGCTCGTGGAGGCCGGCGTCGTCGCGGGACGGACGCTGACGTCCTATCCCTCCATCCGGACCGACATCCGCAACGCCGGTGGCACCGTCGTCGACGAGGAGGTCGCGGTCGACGGGAACCTGATCACGAGTCGCAGCCCCGACGACCTCGAAGCGTTCTGCGCGAAGCTCGTGGAGGCGCTTACTTGAAGCGGTAGGTGATGCGGCCGCGGCTGAGGTCGTACGGCGACACCTCGACCCGGACACGGTCGCCCGGCAGCACGCGGATGCGGAAGCGGCGCATCTTCCCGGCCAGGTGACCGAGCACCTCGTGGCCGTTGTCCAGCTTGACGCGGAACATGAGTGACGGCAGGGCCTCGACGACCTCGCCCTCGAACTCCACCTTCTCTTCTACTGGAATGGAACCCTCCTGATCGACGAACAGTGACCCCTTAATCCTAGGCTCCGGCCGTGCGTTTGGCCACCGAGGCATGGATCGCTGCATGGCGGGCGCGGCGAAAGGTGGGAAAGCCGAGCCAGGAGCAGTGGGAGGCCCAGCGGCAGCAGTGGATCCGCGACCACGCTCCCGGGCGCTCCTTCGCCGACGTCGGCGGCGTGCTGTTCCTCAGCGGCGGGCGCGCGTTCGCGGCCGAGGAGGCGGGCGCCACCGCGGTCACGCTGGTGGACGCGAGCGACGAGCTCGGTCCGTTCGCAGACGAGCGCTCGCGCCGCGGGTCGTCCGTCCGCTACGTCCAGGGCGACGTCCACGATCCGGTCGTCCTCAAGCAGGCCGGCGTCCACGACGTCGTCTGGTGCACCGGCGTCCTCTACCACTCGCCCGACCCGGTGCAGATGCTCAACCACCTGCGCCAGATCACCCGCGAGTACCTGTTCCTCGGTACCCACTCGATCCCCGAGCTGCCCGGCGTCGCCCAGGGCTGCGTCTTCTACCCGTACCTGGACGACGACGACCGCGCCGCGTACCAGCGCCCGCACTGGGGCGACCTCAGCGGCGGCTGGGGCGTCGGCACCCCGTTCGTGGAGACGCCCATGCTCGGGCACGGCAACTTCTGGTGGGGCATGACCCCGTCGGCGCTGCGGGCGATGCTGCGCGCCGCGCGGTTCGAGGTCGTCGCCGAGCCCCGCACCCACGCATCCCCCTGGTACACGGACATCGTCGCGCGCCCGCTCGACCGCGACCCCGTCCTCCCGCCCGTCTCGTACTACCGCGAGCGGGGCGAGGCTCGCGCCGCCGGCCGCGAGGTCCCGCCGCTGGAGGGCTACTACGACTGGCTTCGCGATCGTGAGCCGCGCCCGCCGCTCGAGTCGGTGGCGAAGCGACCACGGCGCCGGCCGTAGCGTCAGGCGGCGAGCGGTTGCTCGGCGTGCGGGTCGGCCGGGACGGCGGCCAGCGTGCTGCGCAGGCCGGTCAGGGCGTGGGCACCGAGCGGAGCGGGGAGCCAGATCGCGATGGCGCGGTAGGTGGCGACCGCGGCCAGCGCGAGCGGGGCGGCGACGCCGAGGAAGACGAAGACGCCGATCATTCCGCTGGAGGCCGCGCCGGGGAGCGGGATGGTGTTGGCCACCTGGCCGAGGAAGTAGCCCACGGCGACCGTCGCGATCGCGGGCGGAGCGCCGACGGCGTGGAAGGCGGCCCACAGCACGGCGCAGTCGAAGAGCCACCACGCGGGGGCGCCGAGCAGGCGCACGTGCGGGCGGCGCAGGAGCGCGCGGGCGCGGCGGACGGCGCCGGAGAGCTTGGGGACGAACGGCGCGGCGAGCATCGCGGCGCCGGCCACGGCGGCGGGGACGAGCAGGCCGGCGGCGAGGCTCGCGGCGAGCAGCGCGGCGAGGAAGACGGCGTAGAGGACGACGAGGAACGTGAGCAGGTCGGCTGCGTCCCGGCCCCGGCGCCTGAGCACCCACAGGGTCAGCGCGGCGCCGCCGGCGCCCGCGGTCGGCAGCAGCCGCGTGGCAGCGGCGCCCGCGAGGGTCGTGCGATAGCTGTCCGACCAGGCCAGCCCGGTCACGTGGCGGGTGAGCGCGATGTAGCCGGCGAAGGAGAGGACCTCGAAGCCGGCGGCCGCGACGGCCCAGGCCGGGTCGGCGCTCAGCATGCGCTCGAAGGCCGCGACCAGGGTCCGGCCGAGGCCGCCCGAGAGCAGCGCCACGATGGCGACGGCGGCCAGCACGAGCGCGGGCACGCGCAGCCGGCGGACGAGGTCCCGGAAGGAGATGGTCTCGAACGCGACCGGCATGCCATGAAGACTGCCGGGTCGGCGGGCGCGTTACATCGGCCCATGGGGCGATCCGGGGTCCTCCCATCGGATGATTGGCCGACAGCGTGTCGGGAAGGCTGATTGGATGCCCGCCGTGCTTGGAGACGCCGATCTTGCCCGCGCTGCCGACGCTCTCGCGTGGCGCCTCCCCGACCCGCTGGCCCCGCTCGCCCGGCTCGCGTACAACTACCGGTGGGCCTGGTTGCCCGGCGGCTCGGAGCTGTTCCGCTCGATCGACGCGCGCCGCTGGCGCCTTGTCGCGGGCAACCCGGTGCGGCTGCTGCAGGAAGCCTCGAGCGAGGCGCTGGATCGTGCCGCCAACGACGACGCGCTGATCGGCATCGCCGCGTCGCTGGAGGAACAGGTCCGCCAGGACCTCGCCCGGAAACGCGTCCCACCCGCCCCCGTCGAGGAGGCGCATCCCGTCGCCTACTTCTCGGCCGAGTTCGCCGTCCATCAGTCGCTGCCCGTCTACTCGGGCGGCCTCGGCGCGCTCGCCGGCGACATCCTCAAGGAGGCCTCCGACCGCGCTCTGCCGCTCGTCGGCGTCGGCCTCATGTACCGGCGCGGCTACTTCCGCCAGCGCATCGACCACTCCGGCTGGCAGCAGGAGTACTGGATCCTCACCGACCCCGAGCGCCTGCCCGCCGCACTCGTCACCGGCGCGGACGGCGAGCCCATCAAGATCACGATCACGTGCGCGGACGACGACGTCACCGCGCAGATCTGGCGGGTCGACGTCGGGCGCGTCCCGCTGCTGCTGATGGACACCGAGGTGCCCGAGAACGACGGCGTCAGCCGCTGGATCACCAGCCGCCTCTACGACGGCGACCCCGACACGCGCCTCGCCCAGTACACGCTGCTCGGCCTCGGCGGCGTCGCAGCGCTCGAGCGCCTCGGCGTCGAGCCCGGCGTCGTCCACCTCAACGAGGGCCACGCCGCCTTCGCGGCGCTCGCCCGCGCCAAGGCCCACGGCGGCGACTTCGACGCCGCCCGCGCGGAGACCATCTTCACCACCCACACGCCCGTCCCGGCCGGCAACGACACCTACCCCGCCGACCAGGTCCTGCGCACGCTCGGCCGCTTCATCGGCGACAACGGCTTCGACGGCGGCGAGCTGATCCGCAAGGGCCGCACCCATCCCGACGACGAGCACGAGCCGTTCGGCGTCACCCAGTTCGCGCTGCGCACGAGCCGCGCGGCCAACGGCGTGTCCGCCCGCCATGGCGACGTCGCGCGCGACATGTGGCGCGACCTCGAGCTGCCGATCGGTCACGTCACCAACGGCGTCCACATCCCGAGCTGGGTCGGCGAGCCGATGCGCAAGCTGCTCGACCACCACCTGGGCGACGGCTGGGCCACCCGCGCCGAGGACGACGCGACCTGGGCGCCGCTGGACAACGCGTCCGACGAGGAGCTGTGGAACGTGCGCAACGAGCAGCGCGCCCGCCTCGTCGACTTCGTCCGCGAGCGCTCGACCACCGACCGCCTGTCCCGCGGCGACGCCCGCCACATCGTCAAGGCGGCCGCGACGGCGTTCGACCCCAACGTCCTCACGATCGGCTTCGCCCGCCGCGTCGCCACCTACAAGCGGCTCAACCTGCTGTTCCGGGACCCCGAGCGGGCGATCGGCCTCGTCACCGGCGACCGCCCCGTTCAGCTGCTGATCTCGGGCAAGGCGCACCCCAAGGACGACGAGGGCAAGCGCCTCGTGCAGGAGCTGTTCAGCCTCAAGGACCGCGGCAACGTCGCCGAGCGCGTCGTCTTCCTGGAGGACTACGACCTCGGCACCGCCGCCCGTCTCGTGCGCGGCTGCGACGTGTGGGTCAACGTCCCACGCCCGCCGCTGGAGGCGTCCGGCACGTCGGGCATGAAGTCCGTTCTCAACGGCGGCATCCAGCTCTCCGTGCTCGACGGCTGGTGGTACGAGGCCTACGACGGCCACAACGGCTGGGCCTTGAACGGCGACGTGATGGACGACCACGGCCACCAGGACCACCTCCACGCGGAGGAGCTCTACCGGCTGCTCGAGCAGGAGGTCGTCCCGGCCTTCTACGACCGCGACGAGTCTGACCTGCCGCGCGCCTGGATCGCCCGGCTGCGCGCGTCGATGAAGACCAACGGCCCGCGCTACTCCGCCAGCCGCATGCTGCGCGACTACGAGAACCAGTTCTACGCCACGAAGGCGGTCAGCGAGCGCGCGGCCTGATCGACGTCCAGCTGCGTGTCCGGCAGCAGGACGAAGGAGATCGCAATGCGCACCAGCAGCTCGGCCGGGGCCGGATCCGCGCCCATGCGGCGCAGGCGGTCGGCGAGGAAGTCGACGCACAGCTCGAACAGGGGGCCGGTGGTGAAGGCGTCCAGGACCGTGTCCGGCTCCACGCGTGCGAGGCGCGCCAGCAGCGGGTGCTCGCGGGTCAGCCGGATCGTGGTCGTGAAGCCGGCGGCCACCTGCTCCTCCAGCGGCGCGTCGACCGGCGACGCCGCGTCCATCTCGGCCAGGCAGCGCCGCGCCTCCCGGCCGGCGAGCGCGTCGATCAGCGCGTCGCGCGTCCCGAAGCGGCGGTAGACCGTCATCCGCCCGACGCCCGCCCGGCGCGCGACGTCGTCCATCGTGAGGTGCTTCAGGCCGGACGCCGCCGCGAGCGCGAGGGCCGCGTCGAGGATGTGGTCCGAGCCCGCCGGGACCTCCGTCACGAGCGCGCGCTCCAAAAGCGTCATGCCGCGAGCGCGAAGCCCTGCTTGGCGAGCGCGGGACGCCGGTAGCGCAGGTAGGTCGGCCCGAACTCCCGCGCGGTGCGGGGCAGCAGCGGGGACGCGGCCCGCTGGGTGACGGCGATCGCCTCGAACTGCAACCGGTCGGCCTGCGACCAGGGCAACTCGAGCCGGGCCCGCACGGTCGAGCCGAGCAGCCCCAGCGTCACCAGCCGCAGCGCGCGCGAGGCCGGCCAGCTGGCCACCTTCCACGTCCCGTCGCCGATGTTCCCCACCGGCGGCGCTTTCGGGGCGACCATCGTCCGCAGCACGGTGCGCACCGACTCCGTCGGGCGCAGCCGCTCCCGCTCCATCCAGCGCACGTACTCGGCGAATTCGGGGTACGTCTCGGGCAGGTCGCGCGGCCGGACGCCGATGTGCTCGCCGATCGCGCGCCAGTCCTGGTAGAGGACGTCGCGCTCGTAGGGCGTCGGCTCGCTCCCGAAGCGCCGGGCGCACTTGAGGATGGAGTGCACCAGCGTCGCGTGGACCCAGGCGAACGGCTCCGGCTCGAGCGAGTGGTAGCGCGTCCCGTCCGGCATCACGCCCTTGATCCGCTTGTGCATCGCCCGCGTGCGCCGGCCCATCTCCGTCGCCGCGGCGTCCCCGCCGAACACGGAGACGTTGACGTAGTCCAGCGTGCGCACGAGGCGCCCGTAGGGGTCCTCCTGGAAGTTCGAGTGCTCGGCCACGCCCGCGCTGACGACGGGATGCGCGACCTGCAGCAGCAGCGCGTACCCCGCGCCGTTCATGAGGCGCGCGTCGCCGACGATGCGGGTGGTGATCTCGCTCGGAGCCATGGTGGTACGCAAGATACCTGATCTGTACCATCACGACCACCATGGGCCTCTTCGCGCCGGACTCCGTCACCTGGCGGGTGCATTCCAACCCCGCCTTCACCCTCGTCGGCGGCCTGCGCTCGCTGATCGTCCAGGCGCTCGACCCGCTCGCGATGGCGGGCGTCGCCCAGCACTCCGACTACCGCGAGCGGCCACTGAAGCGCCTGCAGCGGACGGCCGAGTACGTCGCTGTGACGACGTTCGGGACGACGGAGGACGCCGAGCGCGCCGCGAAGATCGTCCGCCACGTCCACCGCAAGGTCGTCGGCATCGACCCGGTCACCGGCCGTCCCTACAGCGCCAGCGATCCCGAGACCGCGCTGTGGATCCACCTCGCCGAGATGCACTCGTTCCTGGTCGCCCACGAGCACTACTGCGGCCGCTTGCCCGACGCCGACCGCGACCGCTACTTCGCCGAGAACGCCGTCGTCGCCGAGCTGCTCGGCGTGCCGTCGGACGTGATCCCGCGCGACGCCGACGCCGTGCGCGCGTTCTTCGCCGCCAAGCGCCCCGGCCTGTGCGTCTCCGACTACGCGCGCGACGCCATCGAGTTCGTCGCGTCACCGCCGCTCACGGGCCAGCTCGCGCCCTACTGGCCCGCCCTGCGCATCCTCGGCCGCGCGGCCGTTGCGCTCGTCCCGCGGGACATCCGCCGCCTCGTCGGCCTCCACCCCACCCGCGCCGGCGACGCCCTCGCCCACGCCCAGGTCGTCACCCTCGGCCAGGCGCTGCGCCTACCGGGCGCCGACGTGCTCCTGAGCCGCACCCTCGGCGAGCGCACCCGCTCCGTCGCCGTCGAGGCCCGTTTGAGCGCAGAGCGACACCTCTCCGATGGACCCAACCTGAATCGTGTCGCTCTGCGTTAGCCGCGCCGCCGCCTGAGCGTCAGCGGGTGGCGAGCCAGTCGGCCTCGACGCGCCCCAGCTCCGTGACGGGCTCGTCGCCGAAGACGGTCTCGCGGCCGATGGTGAACCAGTTGTTGGTGGCGCGCAGCTGCCCGAGGATGGCCAGCACGAGCATGTAGGCGCGTGCGGCCACGATCTGGTCGGCGGGCAGCTCGATGTCCTTGAAGCCCGGCCCGCGCAGCTGGGAGTGCTCGAGGATCGCCGCCGTGGCGACGTCGGGCGTGATGGTGACGTCGGCGTCCTCCAGGAACCACCCGGTCAGCACCGAGTAGAGCTGCATGAACTGCTCGCGCGCCTCCGCCGGCGCGTCGGGCTTCATGATCCCCTGCGCGACGGAGATCGCGAAGAGGGCGTCCTCGTCGTCCTCGTAGACGGCGCGCAGGATGGCCAGCTGGGTGTCGCGCTCGGTGGCGCTCATCCGCTTGAAGAAGCCGAAGTCGATGAACGCGACCCGGCCATCGGCCATGAACAGCGAGTTGCCCGGGTGCGGGTCGCCGTTCAGGAGCCGGTGCCGGAACGGGCCGTTGCAGTAGAAGCGGAAGAGCTTCTCGGCGTACTCGTTGCGAACGTCCTCGGGCTGTTTCACAAGCCAGTCGAACCGTTCTCCCTCAACGTATTCCGTGACGATGACGCGTTCGCGGCACAGCCCGGTGTAGACACGTGGGACGTGCACGAACGGGTGGGGTGGGTGGGACGAATACTCGCGGGCCAGCGCGCGGTGGTTGTCGGCCTCCAGCTCGTAGTCGAGCTCCTCGGTGATCCGCTCGCGCACCTCGTCGGCGATCTCGCGCGAGTCCAGGCCGGGCGAGATGCGCGCGAGCAGCTTGAGCGCCAGGCCGAGGTTCTGCAGGTCGGCCCGGACCATGTCCTTGACGCCGGGGTACTGGACCTTGACGGCGACGTCCTCGCCCCCATCCTTGAGCGTCGCGCGGTAGACCTGGCCGATCGAGGCGGCCGCGATCGGCTCCTCGGCGAAGTCGGAGAAGACGGCGCCGAGCTTGTCGCCGAGGTCCTGCTCGACGACGCGGCGCATGTCCTTGAACGGCCGCGGTTCCGCGGCGGCCTGGAGCTTGGCCAGCTTGGCCTGGAACTCCTCGCGGAAGTCCTCCGGGACCATCCCGACGTCGAGAACGCTGAAGGTCTGGCCGAGCTTCATCGCGGCGCCCTTCATGGAGCCGAGCACGGTGACCAGGCGGTCGGCCGTCTCCATGTGGGAGCGCCGGATCGCCTCCGCGCGCTTCTCCTCGTCGCGCGTCAGCCGCGCCCGGCCCATGCGTGCGGCGTGACCCGCGCCCACGCCGGCGATGCGCGAGGCGCGCCCGATCCTCCCCCGGTTGCCCCGTTCGGCCATGGCCTGCGGATTATGGACGTTCAGTGAAGCGCGGAGCTTCACGCTTGTGACACGCTGGCCCACCCCGTAGATTCCCGCCGGGCGAGGGAGGGACAAGCGTGGTCAGAGGTGCGGTCAGCCGTGGCGCTGACGCATTCAGGACGTCGATGACCGACATCGGCGACATGGGGATCTTGACGGGCCGGACCATCGTGTCCGCGGTCCGGCCTCCGTACACGTACGGGAACGAGTTCGTCTACCAGTTCCTGTTCGTGCTGCGGGTCTGCTGGTTCCCGATGATCCTCGCCAGCATCGCGTTCGCCTACGGCCCGTCAGGAGTGCAGGCGGCCGGCTTCCTGAACCTGTTCGGCGCGCTGGACCGCCTCGGCGGCCTGTTCGTCCTCGCCGTCGTGCGCGAGTTCGCCCCGCTCGTGTGCGCGATCGTCATGGCCGGCGTCGCCGGCACCGCCATCACCGCCGACCTCGGCGCCCGCAAGATCCGCGAGGAGCTCGACGCCCTGCAGGTGCTGGGCATCGACCCGATCAAGAACCTCGTCGTCCCCCGCTTCCTGGCCCTGATGCTGGCGACGGCGCTCTTCGACATCTACGCCGTCATCTTCGGGACCTTCGGCGGGGTCCTGGTCACCATCACCAACAAGGCGCCGCTCGGCCCGTTCTTCGCCACCTACTTCTCCAACGCGACGACCACCGAGCTGTGGGGCTCGCTGCTCAAGACCTTGCTGTTCGGCGCGATCATCGCCATCGTCTGCTGTTACAAGGGTCTCACCGCCAAGGGCGGCTCCGAGGGCGTCGGCCGCGCGGTCAACCAGGCCGTGGTGATCGCCTTCATCGGCATCGGCGCGTTCAACTACGTCTTCACCCAGACGCTCCTCGCCACCCATCCCGAGCTGAGCGCGGTTCGATGACCCGCTACCTCCGGGGGCCGCTCGAGTCGTTCGGCGAGATGATCGCCTTCGCCCTCCGCGTCTACAAGGGCATCTTCAGCGGCCGCGTCCTGCGCTTCGTCGGCGAGGTGCTGCGCCAGGCCGGCGTGCTCGTGGTCGGCTCCGTGCTGATCGTCCTGATGCTGGTGTTCATCCTCGGCCTGCAGTGCGGCATCGAAGGCGCGTACGCGAGCCGCACGATCGGCTCGCCGTCGGTCGCCGGGGCCTTCACCGCGCTGTGCGACCTGCGCGAGGTGACGCCGTACGCGTTCGGCTACATGATGGCCGCCAAGGTCGGGACCGGGTTCGTGGCCGAGCTCGGCTCGATGCGCATCAGCGACGAGATCGACGCGCTCGAGGTGCTCGGCCTGGACTCGCTGGTGTACCTGTGCGCGACCCGCCTGCTGGGCATGTGGCTGGTCCTGCCGTTCGTCTACATCGCCGCCATCTCGTTCGGCTACGTGGGGTCCTACATCGCCGTCGTCCGGCAGATCGGAGAGGTGTCGCCCGGCGGCTACTTCGAGATCTTCTGGCAGTTCCAGAACCCGGTCGACCTCGTCTACAGCGCCATCAAGGGCATGTCGATGGCGACGTTCATCGTCATCGTCGGGTGCTACTACGGCTACACGGCAGGCGGAGGGCCGGTGGGCGTCGGCAAGGCGACCGCGCAGTCGATGGTGGTCAACATCATCGGGATCCACGCGATCGGGATGCTGGGCACGCAGCTGTTCTGGGGCGGCAACCCGCGAGCCCCGATCGGCGGATGACCTCGCGGATCATCGCCCTTGCGGCCCTCGTGGCAGGGCTCGCGGCCGTCGTCGTCATTCTCGGCGGCGGTACGCCCTACACGGTCACCGCGCGCTTCGTCGACGCCGGCCAGCTCGTCAAGGGCGGGACGGTCCAGGTCGGTGGCCGCGTCGTGGGCTCGATCGACGCCATCAAGCTGTCCGACGACGGTCTCGCCAGCCTCACCCTCTCGATCACCGACGACCGGTTGACGCCGCTGCGCCGCGGCACCGTCGCGCGCATCCGCACGGTCGGCCTGACCGGCGTCGCCAACCGCTTCGTGGACCTCACGCCGGGCCCCACGACGGGGGCCCGGATCCCCGATGGTGGCGTGCTGGGCACGGCGGAGACCCGGGGCATCGTCGACCTCGACGTGCTGCTGGACGCCTTCGACCCGAAGAGCCGGCAGCGCCTGCAGCGGATCATCCGCAACGGCGAGCAGGTCTTCAAGGGCCGCGCCGAGGCCGCCAACGAGAGCCTGGCCTACCTGAACCCGGCGCTGTTCCAGTCCGCGCAGCTGGCCGAGGAGCTCGTCCACGACCGCGTCGCGCTCGAGAAGCTCATCACCACGGGCGCGACGACCGCGTCGGCGCTGGCCGCGCGCCGCGATGACCTCGCCACGGGCATCGACGCGACCGCCACCACCCTGCGCGCGGTCGCCTCGCGCCGCGACGACCTCGCCGACGCGCTCCGCCGCGCCCCTGCCCTGCTCAATCGCTCCGGCGGCGTCCTCGGCGGCCTGCGCAAGACCGTCAACACCGCCCGGCCCGCCCTGCGCGACGCCCGCCGGGCCGCCCCCGGGCTCACCGCCCTCCTGCGCGAGCTCGTCCCCACCTCGCGCCAGGCCATCCCCGTGCTGCGCCAGACCCGCAGGCTGCTGCCAAGCCTGACCCGCGGCCTCAACGGCCTTCCCGAACTGCGCGACAACGCCGTCCCCGCCCTGAGGGCGACCGTGCTCTCGTCCGTCGCCCTGCTGCCGATCGTCGACGGCCTGCGCCCGTACACGCCCGAGATCGCCAACGGCGTCGTCGGCGGCCTGGGCAACCGGGCGGCGGGCTACTACGACGCCAACGGGCACTTCGCCCGGATCGGGTTCAACTCACCCGCCAACGCGCTCGCGGGGACGCTCAACAACGGCCAGGGCCTCGGTGGCTTCCAGACCCACCGCGGCCACCGCTGCCCGGGCGGCTCGACCGACCCGGCCGACGACGGCTCCAACCCCTACATCGAGCGCGAGGGCACCTGCGACCCCGCGGACGGCTTCGGGACGGCGCCGTGAAACGCGTCTCCGCGATCGTCATCGCCGTCCTCGCCGCGGGGCTCGCCGCGGCGGTGGTGATCGGCGCGCCCGCCGAGAGCGCCGGCTCCTACCGGGTCGACGCGATCTTCGACACGGCCAAGGGCATCATCCCCGGCCAGCTCGTCAAGGTCGCCGGCGCGCGCGTCGGCTCGATCGAGGACGTCGAGCTGACGAAGGACTACAAGGCGCGCATCGTGATGTCGGTGCCGCGGCGGTTCGAGTTCCGCGACGACGCCAGCTGCAACATCCAGCCCGAGGGCCTGATCTCGGAGAACTTCGTCCAGTGCGACCCGGGCACGCCGGGCAAGGCGGCGCTCGGGGGCGACCCGGCCCCCACGGTGCCGGTCGACCGCACCGCCGTCCCGGTCTCCATCACCGACCTGTTCCGTGTCTTCCAGGCCGACGTCCGCCAGCGCTTCACCGTCGCGATGATGGCGATCGGCGGCGGCCTCGCCTCACGCGGGGCGGACCTCAACAACATCATCCGTCGCTCGAGCCCGACCCTCGCCGCGGTGCGCAAGCTGATGCGCGACCTCGCCGCCCAGAAGCAGAACCTCTCCAGCGCCGTCCGCGACACGGACATCGCGATCGCCGAGCTGGCCAAGCGCAAGGGTCGGGTCGCCGACTTCATCGAGCAGGCCGAGCGCGTCTCCGGCCAGGCCGCGGGCCGCCGCGGCGACATCGCCGAGACCATCCGCCGGCTGCCCCCGCTGCTGGATGCGTCCGACCGCGCGATCGGCCATCTCGACCGGCTGCTGCAGAGCGGGCAACCGCTGCTCGGCGAGCTGCGCGCGGCGGCCCCCGGCCTCAACCGCGTCGTCGGGCAGATCGGTCCGTTCGCGCGCGCCGCCCGGCCGTCGCTGCAGGCGCTCGGCGCGGTGTCGGTGACCGGCCGGCGCACGCTGCGCAGCGCTCGCCCCGTGGTGTCGCTGCTGCGCACGTTCACCACGCAGTCCGGTCCGGCGGGCAAGGCGCTCGCGGACACGCTCACCAGCCTGCGCGACCGCGGCGGCGTCGAGTACCTCCTGCGCTTCGTCTACTTCAGCGCGGCCGCCACCGCGCGCTTCGACTCCACCTCGCACGTCCTCCCCGCCCACGCCGTCGACGGCGGCCAGTGCACGTTCCTGGCCACGACGCCGGGCGCGGGCTGCAACGCGTTCTTCCGCGACAACCCGGCCACCCGGTCGGAGCGCAAGCGCCGCGCCCGCCGCGACAAGGACCGCGACACCGGCGCGGCCACCCCCGAAGCGACCGCGACTCCCACCGTGCCGGGCACCGCCGTCCCGGACCCGGCCGCCACCGCCGTCCCGCAGCTCCCGGCGATCCTCAAGCCGCTCGAGGACGCCACGGAGAAGCTCCCGGTCGACCCCGGCAAGGGCGTCAACGACCTCACCGACTTCCTCCTCGGACCATGAGCAGTCGCACCGGCAACCCAGCGCAGAGCGGCACGCCGCTCACCAACCCGGTGCTGGTCGGCACGACGATCGTCGTCGCGCTGCTCGTCGGCGTGTTCCTCTCCTACAACGCCAACAAGGGCCTGCCGTTCGTCACGACCTTCCCGATCAACGCGAAGGTGCCCGACGCGCAGCAGCTGGTCAAGAACTCCGAGGTCCGCATCGGCGGCTTCCGCGTCGGCCAGGTCGTCGACATCGTGGCGCAGCCGGCCGAGGGCAAGGCGCCGCCGTACGCGCTGCTCAAGATGAAGCTCGACGGCGACGTCGACCAGATCCCCGAGGACACGCTCGTGCGCGTGCGGCCGCGGTCGCTGCTGGGCGCGAAGTTCGTCGAGCTGATCCCGGGCGATGCCGGCGAGGACATCAAGGCCAACGCCACGTTGCCGCTCAAGAATGCGCGCACGTCCCCCGAGCTCGACGAGATCTTCAACACCTTCGACAAGAAGACGCGGGACGGATTGCAGGGCACGATCCGCGGCTTCGGCGACGCCTTCGCCGCCCGCGGTCCGGACATCAACCGCGCACTCAGCGCGATCAGCGCACTGATGGGCCCGGCCGAGCGGGTCGTGAAGCTGCTCGCGTCCGAGAAGACGGACCTCGACGGCTTCATCCAGGGCGCCGCGCAGTTCTCCGGCGCGCTCGCGCCGGTGGCGGGCGAGCTCGGCGATCTGTTCGACAAGGGCGCCGTGACGCTCGCCGCGATCGACGCGGCCGGCCCCGCGTTCGGGGAGGGCCTGGCCGAGCTGCCGCCGACGGAGGCGATCGCCCTCAAGACGCTCAACGACGCCACCCCGGTCCTGCGCGACCTCGCCGACATCACGACGGGCCTGCGAGCCGGGACCCGCGAACTGCCGCGCACCACGGCCGAGCTGTCCGGCGCCCTGACCTCCGGCACCCGCGTCCTCAAGCGCACGCGCGAGGTCACCGATCCGCTGGATCTCTCCCTGACGGTGCTCGGGACCGTGACGCGCGACCCGGCCGCCGGCGGCGCGGTGGTGGGCCTGACCGAGAGCCTCAAGCTGCTGCGCCCGACCCTGGACGCGCTCCGCGCCGCCCAGGTCGGCTGCAACCTGCTCGCCGTCAACCTGCGCAACCAGTCCGACGCCGTGTCGCGCGGCGACCAGCAGGGCACCTGGCTGAGCTTCCTCCCGCTCATCAGCACCGACCAGGGCTTCCGGGCCACCTCACCGTCGCCGAACCTGCACTACGACCCGTACCCGCGGATGGACGAGACGGAGTGCGAGGGCGGCAACGAGCCCTTCTCCCCCGGCGTCGCCATCGGCAACCCGGACAGCACCGAACCGGCCGGCCCGCTCGACGAGACGAGCCCGCCCCAGAACGCCACCCGGCTCGCGCGCTCCGCCGGCCTCCTCGACCGGATTCCCGGGACATGAGGCGGCGCGGACCCAACCGGCTGCTGCTCGCCGTCATCGCGATCGTGCTGATCGCGGTGGGCGTGTTCTTCGTCTTCACCAAGCGCATCCCGTTCCTGCACGGCTACCGCCTCAGCGCCGACTTCCAGACGTCCAACCAGCTCGTGCCCGGCTTCTCGCCGGTGCGCATCGCGGGCGTGACGATCGGCAAGGTCACGAAGATCTCCCAGGGCCCGGGGAACCTCAGCCGGGTCCAGATGGAGCTCAAGGACGCGGCGCTGCCGATCCACGAGGACGCGCGCGTGCGCATCCGCCCGCGCCTGTTCCTCGAGGGCGGCTTCTACGTCGAGCTCGACCCCGGCAGCCCGAGCGCGAAGGCCATCGCCAGCGACACGGTGCTGCCGCGCAACCAGACCGCCGGTCCCGTGCAACTGCACCAGATCCTCACGGTGTTCGACCAGGGCACGCTGGGTGAGTTCCGCTCCATCGTCAAGGAGCTCGACACCGCCCTCGCCCACGGTGGCGCCGAGGGCCTCGGCCGCGCGGTGGTCGCGTTCGGGCCGGTGCTGCGCGACACGGCGCAGATCGCCGAGGCCGCGCGGGGCGACCACGTGCACGACGTCTCGGAGGGCATCGCCTCCACGTCGAAGATCACCGCGGCGCTGGCGGAGCGCGAGGGCGACCTGCGCGGCCTGGTCACCAACCTCGCCACCACCACGAGCACGCTGGCCGCGCGCGACACCCAGGTCGCGCGCACGATCACCGAGCTCGACCGCCTGATTCAGGAGACGCCGCGCGCGCTGGACAGCCTCGACGCCGTCCAGCCCACCTTCAGCCGCTTCATCACCGCGCTGCGGCCGTCGCTGCGCATGTCGCCGCCGATCCTCGACGACACGGTCAAGACGCTGGTGCAGCTGCGCAAGCTCACGCGGCCGTCGGAGCTCCCGCGCACGGTCCGGCTGCTCGGCCCGACGGTCCGCGGCCTGCCCAGCCTCGAGAACCGCCTCAACACCCTCTTCCCGCTCGTCACGTCCGCGCTCGACTGCCTCCGCACCAACGCGGCCCCGACCCTCAACGCGACCGTCCCCGACGGCGCGCTGACCAGTGACCTGTCCGTGTGGCAGGAGCTGGCCCAGGCCGGCACGGGTGTCGTCGGCTTCGCGCAGAACTTCGACGGCAACGGCTACTGGTCGCGCTACCTCAACGGCACGGGCGAGCAGTCCTTCGCGACGGGCGTCGTGCCCGGCCTCGGTCAGCTCGTCGGCGCGACGAGCGAACCCATCTCCGGCTCGCGGCCGACCTACCTCGGGCCGGGTCAGGTCCCGCCGAACCGGCCGGACGCGGCCTGCGCCGACCAGGCGCGGCCCGACCTCTCCCAGCGCACCAGCGGGACGGCGCCGGCGAGCACGGCGCGCATCAAGGTCCGCGATACCGGCGCGTCCGGGACGAGCCTGCGGTCCACGCTGCGCGAGGCCATCAAGGCGGCATCGCGGTGAAGCGCGCGGTCCGCACCTACGGGCGCTTCGTCGCCGCGATCGCGTTCCTGGCGATCCTCGCCGCCATCTCGGGCGGCTACATCCTCGTCAACCAGCGCCTCAGCATCCCGTTCAACGACCGCTACACGATCTACGCGGACGTCACCTCGAGCAGCGGCCTGGCGCCGGGGCTCGGCCAGGCCGTCAACGTCGCGGGCGTCCGCGTCGGCCAGATCTCCGGCTCCAAGATCGTCCAGGGCCGCGCGCGCATCGCGATGGAGATCGATCCGAAGAAGCTCCCGAAGGTCTACGAGGACGCGAAGGCCGAACTGGTCGCCGACACGCCGCTCAAGGATCTCGTGATGGAGCTCGGGCCGGGCCGCCCGCCGGCCAAGCCGCTGCCCGACGGTGGCGTCATCGGCGTTGCCAACACCTCGCCCCCGATCGACTCCGACGAGCTCACCAACGCGCTCGACGCGGACACGCGCGACTATTTCAACCTGTTCGTCTCCGGCTTCTCGGAGGGCACGCGCGACCGCGGCAAGGACCTCAATCGCGTGCTGCGCGCCCTCGGCCCGACCGCCGAGCAGACCCGCGAGGTCACCGGCGCCCTGGCCGCCCGCCGCCACGAGCTCAAGCGCCTGGTCACGAACCTCGCCGTCCTCACCAAGGCCGCCGCCGCGAAGGACGACGAGATCGCCAGCGTCGTCACCTCCGCTAACGCGACGCTCGAGGCCGTCGCCGGGCAGGACGCCAACCTGGGCGCCAGCCTCGACCGGCTGCCCGGAACGCTGTCGGGCATCCGGTCGACCCTCGGCAACGCCGCCGACTTCGCCGACGAGCTCGATCCGACGCTCAAGAGCCTGCTGCCGGCGGTGGAGAAGCTGCCGGACGCGCTGCGGGCGACCGCGCCGCTGGTCCGCGAGGCCGAGCCGGTGCTGCGCACGAAGCTGCGTCCACTCGTCCGCGAGGTCCAGCCGCTGCTGCGCGACGCGAGACCACTCACGCGCCGCCTGACTCAGCAGACACCCGATCTCTCCCGCGCGTTCCAGGCGCTCGTCTACACGGTCAACTCGCTCGCCTACAACCCCCCGGGCAGCGACGAGGGCTACCTCTACTGGCTGGCCTGGTTCGCGCACAACGCGGCGTCCGTCGGCTCGGTGCAGGACGCCCACGGTCCCGTCACCCGCGGCCTGGCGCTGTTCTCGTGCGATTCGCTCGCCTCCGACGGCATCCTCAACCAGCTGCTGCCCGCGATCCTGTCCTCCGTCCCCGTCTGCCCCTCGTAACCACATGGGCCTGAAGGCACCCAAGCTCTCCCTGATCATCGTCGCGGCCGTCTTCGCGCTCTCGTGCTTCGGCTTCACGCTGTTCGTGTGGAAGTCCTTCGGCGGGCCGACGCCGTTCGAGGCGCACGGCTACCGCTTCCACGTCGTGTTCGGGACGGAGGCGTCGCAGATGACCTCCAACGCCGACGTGCGCATCTCGGGTGTCAGCGTCGGCAAGGTCATCAGCGTGAAGCGCGCGGGCTCGGGCGCCGACGTCCTCGTGGAGATGGACTCGGCCTACGCGCCGGTCCCGACCGACACGCGGGCGATCGTGCGCTTCAAGTCACTGCTCGGCGAGGCGTTCGTCGCGCTCACGCCCGGCTCGGCGGACGCCAAGGACCTGCCGGAGAACGGCACGCTGGACCGCCGCAACATCGGCGCGGTGCAGCAGATCGACCAGGTGCTCGGCGCGTTCGACGCTCCGACGCGGCTCGCCTTCACGCAGTTCCTGCGCGACTCGTCGAAGGTCCTCGACAAGCGGGCGGCCGACGTCAACGCGGCCCTGGGCAACCTCGCGCCCACCGCCGAGTCCGCCGCCGACCTGCTCAACAGCCTCGACCGTCAGAAGGGCTCCCTGCAGCAGCTGATCCGCGACAGCGGCGTCGCTCTGCGCACGATCGGCGGGCGCGGGGAGCAGTTGCGCTCGCTCACCCGCGCCGGCAACCAGGTCTTCGGCGCGCTGGCCGCGCAGAATCGCAGCCTGACGGCGACGGTCGAGGCGTTCCCCCCGTTCCTGCGCGGCACGCAGTCGGCGCTGCGCGACATCGACGCCGTGGCACTCGAGGCGCGGCCGACCCTGCGCGCGCTGCGCCCCGCCATCCCGCTGGTCAAGCCGGCGCTGCTCGAGGCCCAGCGCCTGGCCCCGGAACTGCGGCGGACCTTCGACGCGCTCGATCCCGCCATCGACGCGGGCGCCCGTGGCCTGCCCGCCCTGACCAGGATCCTGCGCACGGCCCGGCCCGTGTTCAAGGTCCTGCGCGTCGCCAGCCGCGAGCTGATCCCGCTGGCCGACTACCTCGGCCAGTACCGGACGGACATCGTCAGCTCGATCTCCCGCGTGGCGTCCGCGGTCAACTTCCCGGTCAAGACCTCCGACGGCACCACGCAGCGCGTCCTGCGGGCCCTGTTCGTCATCAACGACGAGTCGCCCGCGAACGCCTCGGAGCGCAACGCCGCCAACCGCCACAACGCCTACCCGCTGCCCGGCGCCCTGACCCGGGTCGGCAACGGCGGCCTGCAGGCGCTCGACTGCCGCAACACGAGCAACCCGCAGACGACCCCGGTCCTCGGGCAGCCGTCCCCGCCCTGCGAGGTCGCGCCGCGGTTCGACTTCCGCGGCAAGCTGCGCTCCTACCCGCACGTCGAGCTCGCGCCCACTCCGAAGGCGCCGTAGCGGCTACGCCAGGCGGCGTTATAGCGAATAGCGTTACGCTCGACGCTATATTGAGGTCATGGTGATCAACCCGTTCCGGTTCGGGGCGCTCGCGCTCGACGAGGCGTTCACCGACCGCGTCGACGAGCTGGCCGAGCTCAAGGCGGACGCGCGCAACGGCCAGGACGTGGTGGTGCTGGCCCCGCGGCGGTACGGCAAGACGTCGCTGATCTGGCGGGTGTCGCAGCAGCTCGTCTCCGAGAAGGTGCTGGTCGCCCAGGTCGACCTGATGACGACGCCGTCGCGGGCGGCGCTCGCGGCACGACTCGCCAAGACGATCCACGACGACCTCGCCACCCCCCTGTTCCGAGCCAAGGAGCGTCTGCGGGTCTTCTCGGGGTTGCGGGTGGCGCCGACGGTGACGGTCGACCCCGAGGACGGCTCGCTCTCGTTCGCGTTCTCGGCCTCCATCCGCACGGAGGACCTCGACGAGACCCTCGAACGGCTGCTCGAGCTGCCGGGCCGGCTCGCCGCGGAGCGGTCTCGCCAGGTCGTGCTGGTGCTGGACGAGTTCCAGGAGATCGTCGACATCGACGCCGGACTGCCGAAGCTGATGCGCGCGGTGTTCCAGCAGCAGCCGGAGGTCGCCCACATCTACCTGGGCAGCCGCCGGCACATGCTGCGCCGCCTGTTCAGCGATGCCAACGAGCCGTTCTGGCGCAGCGCGAAGCAGATCGACCTCGGCGTCATCGCCCCCGCCCACTTCCGCACCCACATCGCCGCGCGCTTCGCGGCGACGGGCCGCAGGATCTCAGACGATGGCCTCGACGCCATCCTCGGCATCACCGGCGGCCACCCCTACGGCACGCAGGAGCTCTGTTACTTCACCTGGCAGGCGACTCCCCGGCGCGCGGTGGCCACGCCGGATCGGGTCGCGGCCGCTCTGGATGGCGTCCTGTCCTCCGAGCACGCGCACTTCTCGCTGGCCTGGTCGCGGGCGTCGGGCAAGCAGCGGGCGGTGCTGCAGGCGCTGGCGCGCGAACCCGGGCACATCCTCGCCGCCGCGTACCGCGACCGCCACGGCCTGCCGGCCCCCTCGACGATCCAGAAGGCGCTCGACGCGCTGGAGCGCGACGAGCTCGTCGTGCGCAGGCGCGGGCACGTGTCCATCAGCGAGCCGTTCCTCGCCGAGTGGATCGTGCGACAGTCATGAGCGTGCAAGCGGTGATCTTCGACCTCGACGGGGTCCTGCTCGACTCCGAGCAGCTCTGGAACGAGGCCAAGCGGACGGTGGTCGACGACGCGGGTGGGACGTGGTCCGACGACGCACCGACCGACATGATGGGCATGAGCGCACCCGAGTGGACCGCGTACCTGCGCGACGAGCTGGCGGTCGACCGGCCGCTGGAGGACATCAACCGCGCCGTGGTGGACGCGATGCGCGCGCTCTACCGCGACGAGCTACCGCTGCTGCCGGGCGCCCAGGCCGCGGTGAAGGCGCTCGGCGAGCGCTGGCCGCTCGGACTGGCGTCGTCCTCCAACCGCGAGATCATCGACCTGGTCGTGGAGGAGGCCGGCTTCCGCTTCGACGTGACCGTGTCCTCGGAGGAGGTCGAGCGCGGCAAGCCCGCGCCGGACGTCTACCTGCGAGCCGCGGAGCTGCTCGGGGTCGACGCGTCGGCGTGCGTGGCGATCGAGGACTCGAGCAACGGGCTGCGGTCGGCCGACGCTGCCGCGATGGCGGTGATCGCCGTCCCCAACCCGCACTACCCGCCCGCCGACGACGCGCTGGCGCTGGCCGCGATCACGATCGAGAGCGTCGAAGCACTCGACGATGAGGTGCTGCAGCGCGCCTATTCGCAGAAGCGGATGTAGGGCACCCCGAACTCGGTGATGCGGTCCGAGTCGGCGTCGAGCGCGATCTGCAGGCGGCCGCCGCCGCCCCTGGGGACGCGCACGAGCGTGATGCCGAACGTCTCCTGGACCGACTCGTCGAAGACGGCCTTCGGGTAGGCGTCCTTCACCGCGGCGCGCCGGTCGCCGATCTCGAGGCCGCGGGCGGTCGCGCGCCTGGTGACGATGATGCTCTTCACGCGGTACGGCTTGCGCTTGCGCAGCTCCACGGCGCCGCGCAGCGGGGCGCGCAGGACGGCCGCGCGCCGGCCCGGGCCCTGGAGCTCGCAGCCGGTCTGCCGGGCGCCGACGAGGTCGTCGTCGTGCAGTGCCTTCCAGGTGTCGCCCAGGTGCACGTGCCCGACGCGCTTCGGGGTGACCTTGGCCGGCATCCCGGGGGCCGCCGCGAGGCCGACGGCGAGCGCGGTGGCGAGCGAGGCGATCATGCGTCGAACCCTACGCGACGGTCCGGCCCCTGATGGACCTCGGCGAGGGCGGTGATCGCGTCCACGGTGCGGCGCAGCTCGTCGACGACCGGCGCGGCGTGCTCGCCCATGCGGTCGCGCTCGCGCTCGAAGGCGTCGGCGAGCTCGCGGTAGTAGATCCGCGTCGCGATCCCCTGGCCCTGCTTGAAACGCGCCCACACCGCGTCGCCGTGGGTCCGGTAGTCGATCAGGATCGAGCGGGCGTTGTGGAGCTTGTCGGCGAGGGAGACGCGCAGGGCGCCCGGCGTCTTGGTCCGCATCCCGTCGACGTAGGCGCGCTTGCGCTCGTACCACGGTGCCTTCTCACCGTCGACGCTGTCGGAGTTGGCCAGCACCATGGCGGCGACGTCGGCGCCGTAGGCGGCCTCGATCTCCGCCAGGGCCACCGGGCCGCCGCCGTCCTCGACCACGTCGTGGAGCAGGCCGGCGATCGCCTCGTCCTCCGTCCCGTGCATCTCGAGCACGAGCGAGGCGACGGCGAGCAGGTGCGCCGCGTAGGGGACGGGCGTGCCCTTGCGCAGCTGGCGGGCGTGGTGGCGCGTGGCGTAGTGCAGCGCCGTGTCGAAGCGCTCCGTGAGCAGCGGCGTGTCGGTGTAGGCCTCGGCCATCGCGCCGTGCGACGATACGCCTCGATGCCCTACGACGAGGACCTCGCCAACCGCATCCGACAGCAACTCGACGACGAGTTCGACGTCATGGAGAAGCAGATGTTCGGCGGCCTGGCGTTCCTGGTCCGCGGTCATCTGTGCGTGGGCGCGTCGCGGACGGGCGGGTTGCTGGCCCGCACCGATCCGGCCGCCGAGGAGGCGACGCTCGCCCAGACGCACGTCTCCCCCATGGCGCCCGGCCCGCGGCACATGCCGGGCTGGATCGTCGTCGCCGCCGAGGGCGTCGCCGACGACGCGGACCTCGCCCGCTGGGTGAACACGGCGCTCGACTTCGTGGACACGCTGCCGCCGAAGTGAACACCCTGAGAAGTGGGGTTGACATGTGGGCGCGCGCCGACGAGGGTTGGCGCGGGTCCACATACTGAGAGGAAGCCGATGAGCGCTCGGATGGCTGGTTTGCTGGTTGCCCTGTTGATGCTGGTCGTCCCCGCCGCCTCGGAGGCGCGGGCCACCCCTGATTCCGTCGGCCATGTGCTACGCACGGCTGATCCGGATCCCGAAGGGCCGGCCGGTGACGCCACCTGCACGGACAACGTCGACAACGATCAGGACGGCCTCACCGACGACGCGGACATCGACTGCCAGTTCCCGCCCGAAGGTCCTCCCGGTGACTACAGCTGCGGCAACGGCAGCGACGACGACAACGATGGGCTGGTCGACCAGCAGGACCCGGACTGCCAGACGCCCGAGGGGCCGTACGGCGATCCCACCTGCTACGACGGCATCGACAACGACGGGAACAGCTACACCGACGGCGACGACCCCAACTGCTACGCGCCGCCCGAGCAGGAGGGCCCGCCCGGTGACGGCAGCTGCAGCGACGCGATCGACAACGATCACGACGGCAACACCGATCAGCAGGACTCGGACTGCCAGTCGTTCGAGGGCCCGGTCGGCGACGGGACCTGCTACGACGGCATCGACAACGACGGCGACGGGTCGACCGACTCCGACGACATCGACTGCCAGCCCTCGGGTGGCATCGAAGGACCGCCCGGCGATTACACCTGCAGCGACGGCACCGACAACGACTACGACGGCGTCTACGACCAGCAGGACCCGGACTGCCAGTCGCCCGAGGGACCGTACGGTGACCCCACCTGCTCCGACGGGATCGACAACGACGGCGACAGCCAGTACGACAGTGCCGATCCCGAGTGCTATCCGCCACCGCCGGGGCCGAAGTGCTTCGGGTTGACGCCGACGATCACCGGTGGCGGCGTGGTCAACGGCACCAGCGGTGACGACGTGATCCTCACCGGCCCCGGCGCCGACACGATCGACGGCAAGGGCGGCAACGACGTGATCTGCTCCAAGGGGGCCGACGACACCGTCAACGGCGGGGCCGGCGACGACCGCATCGATGGTGGCGGCGGCAACGACAAGGTCCGGGGTGGCACCGGCGACGACCGCGTCAACGGCACCGGCGGCAACGACGACCTCGGCGGCCAGGGCGGCAACGACCGCGTCCAGGGCGGCGCGGGCGACGACGCCGTCCAGGGCGGCGCCGGTGACGATGTCGTCCGCGGCGACGCGGGGCGCGACCACGTCAACGGCGGCGACGGCGCGGACCAGCTCGGCGGCGGCGCCGACGGGCCGGACGCCTGCTCGGGCGGCACGGGCACCGACACGCTGCTAGGCGGCCACGGCTGCGAGACGGTCAACGGGGTGCCGTGAGCCGTTGACAGCACATGACACGCGGGTCGCGGCCGTCGCTGTGCAGGTGCGCGCGGCGCGCGGACGGGTTCACGTGCACAAGGGCGGTGTCCACCACTTCGTGCCGCGGCCGGGCGACGGGCGCTTCGCCGGGGACGCCGTCGACGTTTCCGCGCTGCGCGAGGTGCTGGCGGTGGACGTCGCCGCGCGCACCTGCACGGCCGAGCCGGGCGCGACGTTCGCCGAGGTCGTCCGCCGCACGCTGCGCGACGGGCTGCTGCCCAAGGTCGTCCCGGAGCTGCAGGGCATCACGCTCGGCGGCGCGGTGGCGGGCTGCTCCGTCGAGTCGATGTCGTTCCGCTACGGCGGCTTCCACGACACCTGCCTGTCCTACGAGGTCGTCGACGGGACCGGCGCGCGGAGGGAGCTTGCGCGCGGCGACGAGCGCTTCGAGATGATGCACGGGTCCTACGGGACGCTGGCGATCCTCACGCGGCTGACCTTCGAACTGGTCGAGGCGCAGCCGTTCGTGGAGCTGACCTACTCCCGGCACCGCTCGTTCGCGACGTTCGACGCAGACCTGCACGAGCGCTGCGCGACGGGCGACCACGACTTCGTCGACGGGATCGTCCACGGCCCCGACCACCTCGTCCTGGTCCTGGGGCGCTTCGCGGCCACCGTCCCCGAGCGGCCGTCGGACTACGGGCCCGCGGGCGGCGTCTTCTACCGCAGCACCGCGCACCGCGAGCGCGACTGGCTGACGACGTTCGACTACTGCTTCCGCTACGACGCCGACTGCCACTGGCTGTCGCGCACCGCCCCGCCACTCGAGTGGCGACCGGTGCGGCGCGCGCTGGGCCGCTGGTTCCTCGGCTCGGAGAACCTGATCCGCCGCTCCGGTCAGCTCGGACCGCTCATCGGCCGGGTCCAGAAACGCCCCGACGTCGTCGTCGACGTCTTCATCCCGGCGCGGCGGCTGGGCGAGTTCTGGGACTGGTACGTGGACGTCTTCGACTACTGGCCGCTGTGGATCGTCCCCTACCGCGTCGAGACGCCGTACCCGTGGATCGACCCCGCCCACGGCGCCGGCCTCGCGAACGAGCTGATGATCGATTGTGCGGTCTACGGGAAGCGCAACAACGGCACCGAGGACCTGTCGGCGCTGCTGGAGCAGAAGACCTACGAGCTCGGCGGCATCAAGACGCTGATCTCCGAGAACCACCACACCCGCGAGCAGTTCTGGTCGGTCTACAACCGCCCGGCGTGGGAGGCCGCCAAGGCCGACCTCGACCCGTCCGGCCGCTTCTCAGACCTCTACGAGAAGTTCCACTGACGCAAGCGTGTCGCCTAACCCTTGCGGGCGCGGGAGGGCGCGACGCGGGGCGGCTCGTCGGGCTGCTTCGGGTAGACGGGCGGCCACGGCGCGTCGAGCAGGCCGCCCTTGCGGTCGGCGCGGTGCATCTCCAGCAGCGGCTCGAGCGACTGCGGCGCGTCGTTGATCGTCGCCCACGGGTCGTCGCGGCCGGCGACCGCCCGGACGGTGAGCTCGTCGGGGTGGATCGCGTCGAGCTCGTCCCAGGCGATCGGCGCCGACACCTGCGCCTCCGGCCGCGCGCGCACCGACCAGGCGCCGAACACCGTCTTGTGGGGCGCATTCTGGTTGAAGTCGACGAAGACGCGCTCGCCGCGCTCCTCCTTCCACCAGGCGGCCGTGATCACCTCGGGCAGGCGCCGCTCGAGCTCGCGCGCGGCGGCGACGGCGGCGAAGCGCACCGCGTAGGAGTCCCAGCGCGGCTCGAGGCGGACGTAGACGTGCAACCCGCGGTTGCCCGTCGTCTTCGCGTACGCGACGATCCCGAGCTCGTCCAGCAGCGCCTTGGTCGCGCGGGCGGCGATGCGGACGTCGTCGAAGTCCGTGCCGGGTGACGGGTCGAGGTCCAGGCGCAGCTCGTCGCAGTGGTCGGGGTCCGCGGCCAGCATCGGCCACACGTGGAAGCCCAGGCAGGCCTGGTTGACCGCCCAGGCGACGTGCGCCACGTCGGCGATCACGAGCGCGCGCGACGGCGTCCCGTTGACGGTCTGCACCGTCGTCGTCTCCAGCCACTCCGGCGCGTTCTCCGGGATGCGCTTCTGGAAGAAGTTCGGGCCACCGACGCCGCGCGGGAAGCGCTGCAGCAGCACCGGCCGCCCGCCCATCGTGCGCATCAGCGGCGCCTCCACCGACGCGTAGTACTCGATCAGCTCGAGCTTGGTGATGTGGTCGAAGAGCAGCTTGTCCGGGCTCGTGACCCGGACCTCGCGACCCGCGAGCGCGACCGTCGTCTCCTCGCCGTCAGCCACCCGCCGGAGCGTAGTCGCGGCACGGCTCGCCGCGCAGGCCGGGGCACGGCGGCAGCGGCGTCGGGACGTCGACCCCCGAGACCTCGGGCAGGACCAGCTTGGATCCCTTGCGGCGGATCGTCACCTTCGGGTTCGACTTCGGGCTCGTGCGGAACGCCCAGATCGGCTGGTCCCCGTCGGGAGCGCTGATGATCACCCGGATTCGCGAGCCCTTGCGGTAGGCGTGGCCCTGGTAGTACAGCGGGATCGTCACCGACGTGTACCCCTTGCGCTTGAGCGGCGCGACGTCGCGCTTGCGCAGGCTGAGGACCGGGGCGAGCGGCCTGCTCTTGGCCTTGTCGAGCTTGCGCTCGTTCGCGCGCAGCCAGCCGCCTTGCACGAAGGTCTCCTTGTCGTCGGGACGCACCTCGGTGACGGTGGCCTGCAGGTCGACGTTGCGCGTCGGCGCCTTGATCCAGGCGCGCACGTAGCCGGCGCCGAGGATCGTCGTGTTCGCGGCCAGCGGCTCCGACACGTACGAGGCGGCGCTGCCGGCGGGCGGCTGCTCCCACTGGTAGGGCGGCGTCGCGGTCCACAAACCGTTGTCGCCCGCCCCGGTGTTCCCCTCGAAGTTGGTCGCCTTGCGCGCCTTCGGGTTCCACGTGAACGAATCGCGGCCCTTGCTCCCGAACGCGATCGTGCGCGCGACCGCAGGGACCGGCCAGCTGTCGAAGGAGTGCTCGAAGCCGGGCGCGGGCTGGCCGGGCTCGGCGCCCGCGCCGTTGTCGAACAGGACGCGGATCGGCTGCTGGCGCTCGAACGCGGCCAGCGCGTCCGCGTAGACCGGCTGCTGCTGGAACGGGTCGGCCGGGAAGGTGACGCCGGAGATGCCCATCGCCTCCTGGTAGATGACCGGCGCGGCGGCGCGATACAAGGCCGCGTTCATCGCCGGCGCCTGTTTCGCGACGTAGAGCTGGAGGAAGTCGTACCAGCGGTTGAACGTCTCCGGCGCGAGCGAGTCCACGTGCGTCCCGTTGGTGAAGGTCACGTACTTGTGCTCGGTGCCGGTCAGGTTCGCGGCGAGCGTCGGGCAGTGGCCGCCCGTCTGCTCGTCCGTCCACTGGCAGGCCATGAACGTCGGCACCTTGATCTTGTCGACGAAGGTGATCGGCGACAGCGGGTCGGCGACCTTCGCCTTGTAGTGGTTGTTTCGCTTGACCTTCTTCAGCAGGTCGACCGCGTTGGCGTGCATGGTCTGGTTGGCCTTGCACGTCTCGTCGCCCTCGGCGATGCGCTTGGACGCCCACGCCTGCCCGGCGTCCTCGCCCGCGGGCAGCGCGTCATGGACGCGCTCCTTGGCCCAGTTGAGCGCGAAGCCCGTGTTGAGGATGCCGCCCGGGTAGAGCGTCGTCTGCACCTGGTCGAGAACGCTGAGCGGCGAGATCGCGGCGAGGCTCGGCGGCTGGGTGGCAGCGGTGAACAGCTGGCTGATGCCGCCGTAGGAGATGCCCATCATCCCGACCTTGCCGTTGGCGACCCACGGCTGGCGGGCGATCGTCTCGATCACGTCGTAGCCGTCGAGGCTCTGCAGCGGCTCGAAGAAGTCGAACGCGCCGCCACTGCATCCCGTCCCGCGCATGTTGACGTTGACGACGTTGAAGCCCATCAGGTTGGCGAGGATGGCGATGCCCGACTGTGGCCCGTCGGGGTCGGCGTAGCCGTAGCCGGCGTACTCGATCAGCGTCGGCTTCGGCGAGTTGTCGGGAAGCTGCGGGACGTCGACGGGCGCGACGCTCGCGACGTTCGACGGCGGCCGCACGAAGATGGAGAGCTTGGTGCCGTCGCGCGTGGTCAGGTAGCCGTAGCCCTGCGGCGCGATGTCCTGGTCGTAGACGTCGGTGCTCGGCGGCGTGCCCCGGTCGCTCATGACCGTCAGCGGCTTCGAGGCGTCCGCGCCGGACTTGAGGACGTAGCCGTCACCGGGCCTGACCTTGCGGTACAGGACCCCGCCGAGCGCGGTGGCCTTCCGCTTCTTGACGACCTTGCCCGCGCCGTTGGTCAGGGTCGTCTGCGCCCCGGGCTGGAGGCCGGTGGCGTAGACCTGCCGGGCGCTCCCGTGAGCGTCCAGTTCGGCGGCGCTCGCCGGGGCGGCGAGCGCGAGCATGGCGATGACGGCAGACCCGAAGCGGCGCATCCCTCGATTATGAGGAAACGCCGCGGCCGGTGAGCCGCACCTCCGGGCCGGTTCCGTTGATGGTCACCGTGGCCTGCGCCTGACCGGGCGCGGTCGGCGCGAACCGCACGAGCAGGTACCGCGCCTGCCGCGGCTTCACGCGGAACGCGGTCGGCCCCACGATCGAGTAGGCGGGTGAGCCGGTCAGGACCGCGGAGGCCAGGACGGGCGGGGTGCCGGGCTTGGCGTGGTTGGCGACCTTGATCCGCCGGTACACCGAGCGGCCGACCTTCACCCGGCCGAACGCTCCGCCGACCAGATGGGCGTTGAGCTCGCCGGCGGCAGCGCCGGTGCCCGCGACCGTGATCTTGCCGGCGTCCTCGCTGTCCTCCTGTCCGATGTCGTCGAGCGCGTAGATCGTCACGGCGTACTGGCGCGCGGACGAGGTCGGGTTCGCGGGCGCGGTGAACACGCCCTCGTAGTGACTCGTGCCGTCGCCGAGCATCTCGACGGACACGTCGTAGCCGCCCGGGCCCGTGATCCGCGCGAAGACCTCGCTGACGTCGCGGTTGTCCGTCGCGATCGCGCCGATGGCCACGTCGCCGCCGCCGCTGGGCAGGTTGCGCGGATCGATGGTTGAGTTCGAGACCCACGGGAACGGATCCATCTGCGGCTCCGCCGCGACGCTGACCTCGCCGGCGAAGCCCGCCTCGGAGTAGTTCTCCGCGGCGTCCGCTGCGAACACGTTGATCGTGTAGCTGCGCTCCTCCTCGGTCGGGTTGCCCGGGATGTCGACGGTCCCCCGGTACGTCGAGCCGGTCGTGCGCGCGAGCGCGTAGGTGGCGTAGCTGCCGTCCGACCCGTTGACCTCGACGTAGGCCTGGGCGACGCCGACGTCGTCGGTCACCGTGGCGGTCACCGTCACCGTCCCGCCCTCCTTGGGCAGGGACGACGGCGTCACGGACGCGCTGGTGACCACCGGCGGGTCCTCGTCGGCGGCCTTCGCGGCCGTGACGGGGGCGAGCATTCCGAGCGCGAGCAGCACGACAACCGCGAGGACCCGAGTCATGGGCCGACGCTAACGTGCTTCCCTTCGGTAAGTCAAGCCCAGCGGATCAGTACGGGTCCTTGGCGGTGCGATCGTCCGACAGCGAATCCCGGCTGCGCAGCGTCATCGCCTCGATCGCGTCCGCGAGATGGATGCGGTCGATGTTGTAGTCGCCGCGCTCGACCCGCAGCTTGTGGGCCTCGAGCAGCACCTCCGCGTGGGTGAACCCGTGGGGCGGCTCGAACCGGTAGGACGCCAGCTCGATCAGCAGCCCGAGCGGGTCGGTGAAGTAGATCGAGTCCATGAACCCGCGGTCCTTGACCCCGCTGTGGTGGATGCCCCGCTCGTCCAGGCGCTCGACCGCCTGCGCGAAGGTCGCCTGGCTGATGCCGAAGGCGATGTGGTGCACGCACCCCGGGTCCATCGGCGTCCGGTCCGGCGTCCCCTGGCGCTCCTCGTTGGTGAAGATCGTGATCAGCCGCCCGTCGCCCGGGTCGAAGTACAGGTGGCTCTCGGCCTGGTTGTCGAGGTTGGGCTGCTCGAAGACGAACGGCATCCCGAGCACGCCCTCCCAGAAGTCGATCGACGTCTGCCGACCGGCACCCGTCAGCGTGATGTGGTGAACGCCCTGGCTCTGCAGCTTGCGCATCGCCGGGCGAAGCTTACGCCGCGGCGGGCTCGCGCTCCCCGGCGTTGATGCGCGCGACGACCTCGGCCAGGGCCTCCTCGGCGCGATCGTTGTCGATCTGGCAGGTGCCGGCCGCCTCGTGGCCGCCGCCGCCGTACTCGAGCATCAGGGCGCCGATGTCGAAGGTCGAGCTGCGGTCGACGATCGAGCGGCCGACGGCGAGCACCGTGTTCTGCTGGCGCAGGCCCCACAGGACGTGGACGGAGACCGTCGCCTGCGGGAACCGGGCGTAGAGCATGAAGCGGTTCGTCGGGTGGATGACCTCCTCGTCGCGCAGGTCGAGGACCACGACCCGGCCGTCGAGGGTGGAGCAGCGGTCGATCTGCTCCGCGGCGGCGCCGGCGTGCTCGCGGTAGAGCTCGACGCGCTCGGCCACGTCGGGGTGCTCGAGGATCTCGTCGATGCTGTGGTCGAGACACAGGTCGATCAGCTGCATCATCAGCTCGTAGTTGGAGATGCGGAAGTCGCGGAAGCGGCCGAGGCCGGTGCGCGGATCCATCAGGAAGCTCAGCAGGATCCAGCCCTGGGGATCGAGGATCTCCTCCGGCTCGAACTTCGCCGCGTCCGCCTTGTCGACGGCCTCCATCATCTCGTCGCTGACGCGGGGGAAGCGCTCCGCGCCGCCGAAGTAGTCGTAGACCACGCGGGCGGCCGAGTCCGCGTGGCGGTCCGCCACGCGATTGCCGGCGGCGTCCGTGACCCGCAGGTCCTCCGAGCTGTGATGGTCGAAGGACATCGCCACCTCCTGCGAGTACGGCAGGTTGGTGGTCACGTCGTCGGCGGTCAGCTCGACCTTGCCGTCCTGGACGTCCTTCGGGTGGACGAACAGGATCGACTCGAGCACGCCGAGCTCCTTGAGCAGAGCGGCGCAGACCAGGCCGTCGAAATCACTGCGCGTGACGAGGCGATAGGTCCGCTCGGTGGACAGAACGGGCACAGTGGACATACACATGCAGTCGGCCATTCCGGAGCGGGACTTGACCCGCAAGTTCCTCTGAACGCCTGCGTTTGGACGATCATGCGCGCTGCTCGGACGATCATCCTGGCCCTCGTGGTCGGCCTGCTGGCCACCGTCCCCGCCCACGCGGCGGTCACGACCACGCCGGTGAAGATCGTGGCCTCCCAGCCCGACGACAGCGGCAACCCGGTGCGACTCGACGGCGGCGTCACCTACCCGACCGAGGGCTGCCCCTGCCCCGGCGTCATCGTCAACCACGGGTTCCTGGGCAACTGGCACGACTCGGAGGGGATGGTCCAGCAGCTGGCCGCCCACGGCTACGTCGTCCTGCGCTACTCCTCCCGCGGATTCGGCGAGACGCCCGGCGAGGTCGACCTGATGGGCCCGAAGGAGACCCAGGACCTGCTCGACGCCGTCGACTGGCTCAACAACCCGCGGAGCCCGGTGGTCGGGGGCAAGGTCATCCGGAACCGCATCGGGCAGTTCGGCGGCAGCTACGGCGGCGCCCACGCGTGGGCTCTCGCGGCCTCGGGCCATCCTGCGGTGCGCACCACGATCCCCACGGCTACCTGGACCGACATCTACGACGCGCTGGTGCCGAACGGGGTGATGCTCCTGGCCTACGCCAACGGGTTCTACGGCTCGGGCTACGGGCCGGCCGCGGGAGCACTCGGCGGCAAGCTCTCGACGCAGCAGAACTACTCGCTGAACCTGCATCGCTGGATGGGCGAGGTCAACTCGGGCGTCGGCGTCGAGGATGCCAAGGCCGGCATGGCGGAGCGCTCCGTCGGCTCCGACTACAGCCGCGTGAAGATCCCGGTGTTCATCGTCCAGGGCCTCAACGACGGGCTGTTCAACGCCAACCAGGCGATCGAGGCCTACCAGGCGATTCGCGCGAACAAGGTCAAGGCGCGGCTCTACCTCGGCGGGATCGGCCACCCGCCGTCGGACGGCAGTCTCGACTCGCCCGAGGCGACCTACGTCGGCACCGAGGTGCTCGCCTGGTTCGACCACTACCTCAAGGGCGTCCGCAACGGCATCGACCAGCAGCCGCTGATCGAGTTCTCCGAGGCCGACTACTTCCACAACGCCTGGGACGGCACGACGAGGACGGCCAAGCGCTACCCGTTCGCCGCGCCCGCGACCGTGCACCTGTGCACGACCGGCCCGTCGGGCGGCACGCTGTCCTCAGGCCCGTGCCCCGGGGCCCGGCCCGCGGTGGCGAGCAACGCCAACGCCGGCACGGGCTACGACCAGGAGCCGGTCACGGCCGGCTACGCCGAGGACCTCGAGAAGGGCTTCGCCGCGCAGCTCGGCACCGGGGTCCCGGACCTGACGACGGCGCCGACGATCCTCAACTACGAGACCGGGGCGCTTGCCGCGCCGCTCACGCTCGCCGGCATCCCGAAGCTGCGCCTCCAGGTCTCGGCCGCCGACGTCCTGCCCGTCGGCGTCGAGCCGGCGACCGCGGCGGCCTTCCAGCTCGATCCGAAGCTCTACGACGTGGCGCCCGACGGGACGGCGTCGCTGCTCACGCGCGGCGCCTTCGCCGAGCCACTCGCCTCCGTCGCCCCGGGCACCGCGACGGTCCCCGCCCACGAGGTCGCGTTCGACGCCAACGGCCTCTCCAACACGATCCCGGCCGGCCACCGGCTGCGGATCGCGCTGCAGACCTCCGACGCCCCGTACCTCCGCCCCACGCCCAACCCGTTCGCGGTGGCGATCCTCCCCGGCAGTACCGTCGACCTTCCCGTCCTGGCCGGGGGGACGGCGCTGGGTTGATGTAAAAGTGGAGACGGCGGGAATTGAACCCGCGTCCGCAACCGCGTCTGAATGGCTTCTACGAGCGTAGTCAGGCCTCTGTATCTCGCTTCCGCCTCGCCTTGCCTGACCGGGTCTTCGGAAGCCAGCCCCCTGAAGTGTCCCCGGATCGGCGAGGGCGATCCTCACCGGGTGAGCCTGCTAGTTGACCCCGGACATCCCCACCGCAGGCTGTGGGGGCCGAGGACTCACTGGCTAGATCTAACTAGGCAGCGAGCTGGAAGTCGTGAGACTTCGCACTTGTTTGTTCCCGGATCATTTAACGAGGCCAACCGGGGTCCTCGGCTCGCAACCACCCAAACGGAACCGGCCACGTCGAAGCCTGTCGTCCCCGGGTGTTTCTTGCAACGTGTCATTCTAGACCACATGTGCCGGAACATCCGACAGCTGCACAACTTCGACCCGCCGGCGACCTCCGACGAGGTCCAGGCCGCGGCCCTCCAGTACGTCCGCAAGATCAGCGGGACGACGAAGCCGTCCAAGGCCAACCAGGAGGCGTTCGACCGCGCCGTCCACGAGGTCGCGCACATCAGCCAGCACCTGCTGGAAGCCCTGGTGACCAACGCGCCGCCGAAGGACCGCGAGGTCGAGGCGGCGAAGGCGCGCGAGCGCGCACAGAAGCGCTACGCCGCCTGAGCGGCCGAGCGCAACGCCTAGGACACCTATACGGGGTCCAAGCCGTTGCGCTCGCGCAGCGCTTGCAGGATCTGACTGATCCCGTCCGACGGGAGGGCCGAGGAGTGGATGAGGATCCCGGGCCGTCGATGAGTCCCGTCCGTCGGGACCGTCACCTCGACTCGTCCGAACTCACCCCGGTAGATCTGCCACGCGACCGCGGCGGGCCGGTGACTCAGCGCGCCACCGCGACACGCGAGCATTGCCGCGTGCCAACGTGCCTCACGACTCATCGAGGGTTGACCGACCGCGTAGAAACCCCGGTGAACCCGCCACAGCCGCCCCGCCCCGGCCCCTCGCTCGATGCTCGTCTTCCCGCACCGGAGGCGTTGAGCTGCGCCGTTGTCAGCACGCCATGCTGCCGGGCGGCGACGTCCGCCACCCTCCGCCAACGCGCCACGCTTTGTGCACCCATACGGGGTAGTAGGCGTGGCGCGCCGGAAACGTCTCGCGTAACGCGGGGGCGCATGCGGTAGACCCCACCGTGTGAAGACTTATGACGTGATCGTGATCGGCGGCGGCCCCGCCGGCGAAGTGGCAGCCGGCCGGCTTGGCGGTGAGGGCTTCGAGGTCGCCCTGGTCGAGCGCGAGCTCGTCGGCGGCGAGTGCTCCTACTGGGCGTGCATGCCGTCCAAGGCGCTGCTGCGACCCGCGGAGGCGCTGGCCGAGATCGCCCGGATCCCCGGGGCCAAGGAGGCGGTGACCGGGTCGCTCGACGTGACGGCCACGCTCAAGCGCCGCGACGAGGTCATCCACGACTTCGACGACTCGTCCCAGATCCCGTGGCTGGACGACAACGGCGTCACGCTCATCCGCGGCAACGCGAAGGTGACCGGCGAGCGCACCGTCGAGGTCGGCGCCGAGACGCTGGAGGCGCGCAAGGCGGTCATCGTCGCCACCGGCACCCGGGCCAGCCTGCCCCCCATCGACGGCCTCGCCGATGCGGATCCCTGGACCAGCCGCGAGGTCACGACCGCCAAGCGCATCCCGGAGTCGATGGTCCTCATCGGCGCGGGCGTGGTCGGCGTGGAGATGTCGCAGGCGTACGCGACGCTCGGCGCCAAGGTGACGCTGATCGAGCCCGAGGAGCGCATCCTCATGCGCGAGGAGCCGTTCGCCGCCGAGCAGGTCGCGGACTCGCTGCGTGAGCGCGGTGTCGACATCCGCCTCGACACCGGCGTCGAAAGCGTCAAGAAGGAGTCGGGCGAGGTCGTCGTCGCGCTGAGCGACGGGAGCATCGTCACCGCCGAGCAGCTCGTGGTCACCGCCGGGCGCACGCCGAACACGGAGGCGGTCGAGCCGCTCGGTTACGAGCACGGCAAGCCGATCGAGGTCGACGAGCACATGGTCTCGACCAAGCACGACTGGCTGTACGCGCTCGGCGACGTCAACGGCCGGGTCCTGCTGACCCACATGGGCAAGTACCAGGCCGCGATCGCCAGCGAGCACATCGCCGGCCGCGATTACGACATGACGCGCGAGGCCAATGGCGACCAGTCGCCGCGGGTGATCTTCACCGACCCGCAGGTCGCCGCCGTCGGCCACACGGAGCAGTCGGCCAGGGACGCCGGGTTGAACATCAGGATCGTCGAGGTGGGGACGTCGAGCAACGCCGGCGGCTCCTTCTACGGACGCGGCGCACCCGGCACCGCGCGCATGATCGTCGACACCGACCGCAAGGTCATCTGCGGGGCCACCGTCACCGGCGCCGAGGTCGCCGAGTTCATCCATCCGTTCACCATCGCCATCGTCGGCGAGGTCACCATGGAACGCCTGTGGCACGCCGTGCCCTGCTTCCCGACCCGGAGCGAGCTGTGGCTCCGACTGCTCGAGTCGTACCGCAAGTAGGCTCCGCCGCGTGTCGGAGGACCACGCCCTCGTCGAGCGGCTGCGGGCAGGCGACGAGGCCGCGTTCGCGGACGTCGTCGACCGCTACGACCGCCAGCTGCGCCGGTTGGCACGCACGTTCGTGCGCACCGATGCGCTCGCGGACGACGTCGTGCAGGAGACCTGGCTCGCCGTGCTCGGGGGGCTCGACCGCTTCGAGGAGCGTGCGTCCTTGAAGACCTGGATCTTCCGCATCCTCGTCAACCGGGCCAAGACCCGCGCCGTGCGCGAGGCGCGCCAGGTGCCGTTCTCGTCGCTCGCGACCGCCGAGGACGAGACGGGCCCGGCCGTGGACCCGTCCGTCTTCAACGGCGACGGCAGCTGGGCGACGCCGCCGGGCCAG
The DNA here is from genome assembly GCA_963740765.1 of uncultured Solirubrobacteraceae bacterium. Lineage (GTDB taxonomy): Bacteria > Actinomycetota > Thermoleophilia > Solirubrobacterales > Solirubrobacteraceae > DATLGB01. The sequence goes on from CAVUFN010000007.1 coordinate 38,581, forward strand.
CTCAAGCTCGAGCCGGAGACGGAGCTGCTCGCGCAGGAGCTCCGCGGCCGCCTCGCCGAGGTCGTCGACACGCTGCCCGAGCAGCAGCGCACGGTGATCCTGCTGCGCGACGTCGCGGGACTGGACGGCCCGGAGGTCGCCGACGCGCTCGGCGTCAGCGAGGGCAACCAGCGGGTCATCCTGCATCGCGCCCGCGCGCGCGTGCGCGACGGGCTCGCCGGGTACGTGAGGGCCGCCTGATGCCGCTGCTCGCCAAGCCGCTGATGTGCCAGGAGTTCGTCGAGCTGGTGACGGACTACCACGAGGGCGCGCTGTCGCGGCGCGACCGGCGCCGGCTCGAGAAGCACCTGAAGGCGTGCGACGGCTGCTCTGCCTACCTCGACCAGATGCGAGCGACCATCCGCACCCTCGGCGAGCTACCGGCCGAGCCCGCCGACCCCCACGTCCGCGAGCACCTGCTCGCGGCCTTCCGCGAGCTGCGCACCTGACGGAGCGCCGACGGCGCTGTAGCCGCCGTCGACCTTGACGACCTGGCCGGTGATGGAGCGGGCGAGGTCTGAGAAGAGGAACGCGATCGTGCCCGCCACGGACGACGGGTCCTCCGTGTCCCAGCCGAGCGGCGCCTGCTCGGACCAGCGGTCGGCCAGCTCGCCGAAGCCCGGGATCCCGCGCGCGGCGACGGTCTCGAGCGGGCCGGCGGAGACGAGGTTGACGCGGATCCCGCGCGGACCGAGGTCGCGGGCGAGGTAGCGGGAGGTGGCCTCCAGCGCCGCCTTGGCGACGCCCATCCAGTCGTAGACGGGCCAGGCGACCGACGCGTCGAAGTCGAGGCCGACGACCGCCCCGCCGTCGGGCATCAGCGGCGCCACCGCGGTCGCGAGGTCGCGCAGCGAGACGGCGGACACGTGGAACGCGGTCTGCGCGCTCTCCAACGGCGCGGTCAGAAAGCCGCCGCCCAGGGCATCCGGCGGCGCGAAGGCGATCGCGTGCAGCGCGCCGTCGACCCCGCCCCAGCGCTCGTCCAGCGCCTCGGTGAGCGCGGGGAAGTGGTCGGGGTCGGTGACGTCGAGCTCGAGCACGTCGGCGGGCTCGGGCAGGCCGCGCGCGGCGCGCTCGGTCAACCGCCGCGCACGGCCGAACGAGGTCAGGACGACCTCGGCGCCCTGTCGCTGAGCGAGCTCGGCGGCGTGGAAGGCGATCGAGTCGCGCGTCAGCGCGCCCGTGATCAGCAGCCGCTTGCCGGAGAGGATCACAGCGGCACGCACACGGGCTCGAACGCAACTGAGGCGACGGTCCCCTCAGTTGCATCGGCGACGACAACGTCGAGGACCGCCCGCGCCACCAGCCGGTCCTCGACGGTGATGCGCAGGGTGACGGCGGCGATCCCCGTCGGCGCGCGAGCGCCGCGCTCGACCTCGACGCGGATCGTGTCGCCGAGCTTCACCGGCCGCTTGAAGACGACGTCGCGAACGCGCCGGAGGGCGATCACCTCCTCCGGGTCGAAGTCGACCATCCCGGCCGCGAGGCTGAGAACCAGCAGCCCGTGGGCGATGCGCTCGCCGAAGGGCGACTGCGCCGCCCACTCGGCGTCGACGTGCTGCGGGTGGAAGTCGCCGGTGAGCCCGGCGAACATGGCGACGTCGGCTTCGGTGACGGTGCGGCCCCTCATTGCGTTCCTCCCAGTGTCGACAGCCCCCACGCCAGCCGGGCGCGGGTGTCCGCCGGTTCGATCAGCTCGTCCACATGCCCGTCGGCGGCGGCCACGCCGGCGCGCAGATGCGCCTCGGCGTAGGCGTCCGCCAGCCCCGCGTGCGCCTCGCGAGGCTCGCGGCGGTGGATGATCCCGACTGCCTGCCGCGCGCCCATGACCCCGATCTCGGCGTCGGGCCAGGCGAACGCCAGCTGCGCCCCGAGCGCGCGCGAGTTCATCGTGATGTAGGCGCCGCCGAAGGCCTTGCGCAGGACGACGGTCAGCTTCGGCACGTCCGCGGCGGCGAACGCGTGCAGCAGCGTCGCACCGTGGCGGATGACCCCCGCCGCCTCCTGGCTGGTGCCGGGCAGGAAGCCCGGCGTGTCCACCAGCACCAGCAGCGGCAGGTTGAACGTGGCGCAGGTGCGCACGAAGCGCGCGCCCTTCTGCGCGGCCTCGGCGTCGAGCACGCCGCCGATCCAGCGCGGCTGGTTGGCGATCACGCCGACGGCGCGGCCCTCGAGGCGGGCGAAGCCGGTGACGAGGTTGCGCGCCCAGCGCGGCTGGAGCTCGAGCAGCTCGCCACCGTCGATCACCCGGGCGATGACGTCGCGGATGTCGTAGACCTTGCGCGGGTCGGCCGGGACGGGGTCTCCGGGCGACCCGGCGACCGGCTCGGCCGGCAGGGTGAACGGCGCGTCCTCGCCGCTGTGCTGGGGCAGGTAGGACAGCAGGCGGCGGACGTGCTCGGCGGCGGCGCGGTCGTCGGCGACGACGTTGTGGCAGACCCCGTTGCGCTCGTGCACGCGCGGCCCGCCGAGCGCGGCGGCGTCGACGTCCTCCCCCATCACCTCGCGGACCACGCCCGGGCCGGTGAGGAACATCGCGCTGTCGCGGGTCATGACCACGAAGTCGGTCAGGGCCGGCGAGTAGGAGCCGCCGCCGGCGCTCGTCCCGGCGATCACGCTGATCTGCGGGACGCGGCCGGACAGGCGGACGTGCTCGCTGAAGATGCGCCCGTAGCCCGCGAGGGCGGCGACGCCCTCCTGCATGCGCGCGCCGGCGCTCGCCACGAACCCGACGACGGGCGCCCGTGCCTGCCCGGCGAGCTGCAGGACGCGGGCGATCGTGTCCGCGTGCTGCTCGCCGAGGGAGCCGCCGGCGAACGACGTGTCCTGGGCGTAGGCGAACACGGGCCGCCCGTTGACGCGCCCGGCGGCGCCGATGACGCCGTCGCCGGGACGGGCGCGCTCGCCCATCCGCCACGAGGCGACCTCGGAGCGGATCACGTGAGCGCTGCCGGGATCGAACAGCGCCTCGAGCCGCTCCATCGGCGCGGTGACCTCGGCGATCGCCATCAGGCCGCCAGGCACAACACGGCGTTGTGCCCCCCGAAGCCGAAGGAGTTCGAGACGCCGACGGCGCGGCCGTTGGCGGACGCGAGCGGTCGCGGCCCGTCGGGCACGTAGTCGAGGTCGAGGTCCGGGTCGCGCTGCTCCCAGCCGACGGTGGGCGGGGCGACACGGTCGCGCAGGGCGAGCACGGTGGCGACGGCCTCGACCGCGCCGGCGGCGCCGAGCAGGTGCCCGATGACCGACTTCGTCGAGGACACGGGGACCCCGTCGCCCAGGACGGTCTTGATGGCACGCGTCTCCGCCGCGTCGTTGAGCGGCGTCGAGGTGCCGTGGGCGTTGACGTAGTCGACCTCGTCGGGCCGGACGTCCGCGTCGCGCAGCGCGGCGGCGATCGCGCGGGCGGCGCCGCCGCCATCGGCCTGCGGCGCGGTCAGGTGGAAGGCGTCCGAGGTGGCGCCGTAGCCGAGCACCTCGCCGAGGATCCGGGCCCCGCGCGCCTCGGCGCGCTCGCCGTCCTCGAGAACGAGGATCCCGGCCCCCTCCCCCATCACGAAGCCGTCGCGGCGCGCGTCGAAGGGCCGTGACACGCCTGAGTCGCTGAGCGCGTCCATGGCGGCGAAGGCGGCGTGCGCCAGATCGGTGTGGGCCGCCTCGGCGCCGCCGGTGATGACCGCGTCGCAGTCTCCGGCGGCGATCGCGCGCGCCGCGGCGCCGATCGCGTGGGCACCCGCCGCGCACGCCGACACGGTCCCGAACACCTGGCCGCGGAAGCCGTGGCGCATCGCCAGGGCGGCGGGCGCGGCGTTGGCCATCATCAGCGGGATCGACAGCGGCGGCACGGGGGCCTCGTCCCGCAGCAGGTCGTGGCCGTGCAGCAGCGTGCCGATGCCGCCGATGCCGGTGCCGACGATGCAGCCGACGCGGTCGGCGTCGTAAGCCTCGGCGTCCCAGTCGGCCAGCGCCTCCTCGCCCGCGATCAGCGCGAGTTGGGTGAAGCGGTCGCTGCGCCGCACGAGCTTGCGCGGGAGGTGCTCCTCCGGCGTGACTTCGCAGCGCGCGATGCCGTCGGCGATGCCGACGTCGCCCGCGCACCAGCGCTCGTGCAGGGTGCCGGCACCGAGGCCCAGCGGCGTGACGGCGCCGACGCCCGTGATGACGATCCGGCGGTTCACTGAATCCTTGACTCGATCAGGGCGACGGCGTCGGCGACGGTCTTCAGGCCGGGCATGTCCTCGCCCTTGAGCTCGACGCCGTACTCCTCCTGCACGATCTGGGCGAGCTCGACGAGGTCGAGCGAATCGACGTCGAGCGCTTCGAAGGTCGCGTCGGGGGCAAGCGCGTCCGGGTCCGCGCCGAAGTCCTCGAGAGCGGTGTAGATGCGGGCCTGGATCTCGGGCGTGGTGATGGTCTGGGGCATGGGTTCCTTTCGTTATGCGCTCAGGCCGCCATCGACGGTGAGCGTGGTTCCGGTGACGTAGGAGGCCTCCTCGGAGGCGAGGAAGCGGACGCAGGCGGCGACCTCGTCGGGGGTGCCGACGCGGCGGGCCGGGATGTGCTCCGCGATGCCGTTGATGTCGCGCGTCATGTCGGTCTCGATGAAGCCGGGGGCCACGGCGTTGACCGTGATGCCGCGGCGCGCGACCTCGGCGGCGACCGTCTTGGTGAAGCCGACGAGCCCGGCCTTGGCGGCGGCGTAGTTGGCCTGGCCCGGGTTGGCGCGCTGGCCGACGATCGAGGCGACGTTGATGACCCGGCCGAAGCGCGCGCGCAGCATCGGGCGCAGCGCGCGGCGGGTGAGGCGGAAGGCGCCGGTCAGGTTGGTGGCCAGCACGGTGTCCCAGTCCTCGTCGCTGAGCGACGGGCTGAGGTTGTCCGCGGTGATGCCGGCGTTGTTGACGAGCACGAGCACGGGCGCGCCGAACTGCGCCTCGGCGGCGGTGACGAGCGCCTCGGCGGCGGCCGGGTCGGTGACGTCGCCGCGCAGGCCGAGGATTCCGTCCCCGCCCACCCCGGCGTCACCGGACCGCGAGACGACGGCGACGGGCCAGCCGGCGTCGGCGAGCGCACGGGCGGAGGCGGCGCCGATGCCACGCGAGCCGCCGGTCACCAGAGCACATCCCCTCACCATTCGAGCACCCCCGCGCCCCACACGAAGCCGGCGCCGAACGCGCACAGCATGATCCGGTCGCCGGGCTGCGGGCGGGCCTCGTGCAGCGCCAGCGGCAGCGAGGCGGCGCTGACGTTCCCGTAGCGCCCGATGCAGTCCACGACCTTGGCGGGGTCGAGCCCGAGCCGCCGACCGACCGCCTTGACGATCCGGCTGTTGGCCTGATGGAAGACGAACAGGTCGATGTCGTCGATGCCGACCTCCATCGCCACCTGGGTCATGCGCTCGACCGCGTGCCGGAAGACCTCCGCGCCCTCCATGCGCACGATGCTCTCCTCGCGCGTGGCGTAGAGCCGGTCGCGGTGATGCTCGCTGCGCAGGATCACCGGGCCCAACCGGGACTCGGTCAGCAGCAGCGCGCCCGCGCCGTCGGCGAAGATCGCCGCCGTCCCGCGGTCATCGGGGTCGAGCATCTGCGACAGGTGTTCCGCGCCGACAACGAGGACCGACCCGGCGCGGCCCGACTCCAGCTGGCCGGCCGCAAGCGACAGCGCCGTGAGGAAGCCGGTGCACGCGACGTTGATGTCGAAGCCCGCCGTTGCCCCGACGCGCGCCGCGACCTCGGTGCCGACGGACGGGATGGCGTCGTCGGCCGAGCACGTCGCCACGATCACGAGATCGGGCCGGTGCCCGTCCAGGGCGCGCTCCGCGGCGAGCGTGGCCAGGTCGGCGAGCCGCTCGCCCGGCGCGAGCCAGCGCCGCTCGCGGATCCCGGTCCGGGACACGATCCAGTCCTCGTCGACCCCAAGCCGCTCCGCGACCGGCGCATTGGGGACGATGTGATCGGGCACGGCGACGCCAAGGCCAGTGGCCGTCCGGATCGTGAGGTCAGACATGGACGCGCTCCGCGTCGCGGGCGATCCGCTTGACCGTGTTGGCCAGCACCCGGCCGGGACCGGCGTCGACGAAGCGCTCGATGCCGGCGTCCTGCAGGGCGAGCACCGTCTCGCGCCAGCGGACGGGTGCGGTCAGCGCCTCGGCGAGCCGGCGGCGGACGTCCTCGACCGGCGCGGCGGTCACGCACGAGTAGACCGGGACGCGCGGCGGCCGGATGTGCGTCTGCCGCAGCGCGTCGGTCCACTCGGGGACGGCGGTGGCCATGAACGGCGAGTGGAACGCGCCGGTCACGTTGAGCTCGAGCACGCGGACACCGGCGTCGCGCAGCGCGTTGCCGGCGGCCCGCAGCGCGTCGCGGGCACCGGAGAGGACGAGCTGGCCGGGAGCGTTGTCGTTGGCGACGGCGACGTCGTGGTCGCGGGCGATCGCCGCGACGGTGTCCCCGTCCCCGCCCAGTGCGGCGAGCATCGAGCCCTCGCCGCACGCGCTCATGAGGCGGCCGCGGATCGCGGCGAGGCGGACGGCGTCGTGCTCGGAGATGACGCGGGCGGCGGCCAGCGCGGTCAGCTCGCCGAGGGAGTGGCCGGCGACGGCGGCGGGCGGCCGGTACTCGGTCAGCTCGCCGAAGTTGGCCAGGCCGGCGACGAGGATCGCGGGCTGGGCGAAGCGCGTGTCCTCGTCGGCGCGCGGGAACGGGTCCTCGCCCACGCACTCGGTGGCCAGCGCGACGAGATCGGGCCGCAGGGCGGCGGCGCGGTCGCGCATGCCGGGTGTCTGGCTGCCCTGTCCGGGGAAGAGGATCGCGGTCTGCATTCCTGCCCAGACTCACCCTGCGACCCCGGGCCGGTGGCAGACATCCCGAGAACGACCCCCCGGTCGGGGGGTGCCTCACGACCCCTCGGGGGGTAGTGCTCCGGAATGCCGCGCGTGTACGCCGCCGACTCCTCCGCCACGCCCGCCGAGGCGTGGTCGCTGATCGCCGAACCCGGCCGCTGGGCGGAGTGGGCACCGCACGTCCGGGGCGCCTGGAACCTCGGCGCGCCCGAGGTGCAGACGGGGAAGCTCGGCGCCGCGCGGCTCATGGGCGTCGTCCCCGTCCCCGCCAAGGTCACCGCCAAGGAGCCGGGCCGGTCGTGGACGTGGCGGGTCGGGCCCCTCACCCTCGTCCACGCCGTGCACCCGACCCCGGTCGGCAGCCGCATCTCCATCACGCTCGACGGGCCGGGCCCGGTCACGGCCGCCTACGGACCGGTGGTTCAGCTGATGGTGCGCCGGCTCGCGCGCGTCGCCGCGGCGAGCAGCGCGTCCGCGTCGTCGACGAGGTCCTGAGCCCCGGCTGCCTCGAGCTCGGCCCGCGTGCCGAAGCCCCAGGTGACGCCGATCGCGCGGAGGCCGTGGTCGCGGGCCGCCTCCATGTCGTAGCGGCGGTCGCCGACCATGGCGACGGCGTCCGGCAGCGCGCCGAGCGCCTCCGCGACCATCGCATGCTTGTCGTTCGGTCCGCCGGGCTCGGGCCCGGCGACGTAGGCGAACAGCGGGGCAAGGCCGATCGCCTCCAGCACCGGCATGGCGTAGCGGCGCGGCTTGGACGTGGCGACGCCGAGGAGATGGTCGCTCGCCAGCCCCCGGACCGCCGCCGGGACGCCCGGGTAGGAGCGCGTGTCGTGCAGGGCGTGGGCGTAGCGCGCCCGGTACTCCCGGACGGCGCGCGTGACGAGGTCGTCGTCCGGCGCGACCCCGAGCAGTTCCCCGAAGCCGATCTCCGTCGGCGGCCCGATGATCGGCACGACGTCGGCGTCCGGCCGGGTCTCCAGGCCGAGCGCCTCCAGCGCCGCGTTGATGCAGTCGATGATCGGCCGGCGGCTGTCGGCGAGCACGCCGTCGAGGTCGAAGAGGATCGCCATCCGGTGTCAGTACCCGGATGGCGATCCTCATGCGGTCAGTAGCTGAAGACCGTGGCGGCCTCCGGGCCGATCCACTCCCACAGGACGGCTCAGGCGAGCAGGCCGAGCCGCTGCGCGCGCTGGACCGCCTCGGCCCGGTTGCGCACCTCGAGCTTGCGGTACAGCTTCCCCGTGTGCTCCTTGACCGTGTGCGGGGAGAGGAACAGCTGCGCGGCGATCTCGGGGTTGGTGGCGCCGGAGGCGATGAGGTCGAGCACCTCGCGCTCGCGGCCGGTGAGCAGCGCCGCGGCGGCGCTCTCCTCCTGGGGCTCGAACACCGTCATCCCGAGGCCGACCATGCGCACGGCGCGGGCGACGTCGCCGGCGTCCCAGTCCTTGGAGACGAAGCCCGAGGCGCCGGCGGCGCGCGCGGCGGCGGCGGAGATGCGGCCGGCCCCGGAGATCAGCAGGACGCGCGTGGAGTCGGACGCTGCGCGCAGGCGCGTGCACACCTCCGCGCCGGACTCGGCGCCCAGGAACAGGTCGACGAGCGCGACGTGCGGCGTGTAGCGGCGGGTCAGCTCGACCGCCTCGTCGCCGGTGCGCGCGGACAGGAAGCGCTCCACCCACGGCTGCTCGCCGAGCATCAACCGGAAGCCCCAGTGGACGACGTCGTGGTCGTCGACGACGAGGATGCGCAGGCGGCGGTCCTTCATCGGTCGGGCACCGTGAGCCGGACGCGCCAGCGGTCGGGATCCACGCCGCCGAAGTCGACGATGCCGCCGGCTTCGAGCGCCTCGAAGGCGGCGAGGCGCAGCCCGACGCCGGCACCGTCGGTCTTGGCGGTCGCGGGCACGCCGTCGTTGACGACCTCGAGCACGAAGGCGCCGCCCGACCGGGTCACGCGGACCCCGACCCGTGTGGGATCCGCGTGCTTGGTCGCGTTGCGGACCGCCTCGCGCAGGACGGAGGACGCGACGGCGGGGATGTCGCCCTCGACCGCATCCACGTCGATCTCGAGGCTCGGGTGCTGCGTGCGCAGGCGACCCAGCTCCTCCTGCAGGGTGGTGGCGGGCGCCCGGCGTCCGGTCGGGAGAAGCGCGCCGCGCAGCTCGCTCAGCGCGGCCTGGACCTCCTGGTGCGCGCGCTCTCGGTGCTCCGCGTCGAGGTCCCCTTCGCCCGCGAGCGCGAGCGCGACGCCGAACAGCCGCTGGACGACCGAGTCGTGCAGGTCGCGCGCGAGGTCGATGCGCTCGCTGAGCCGGTTGGCGAGCTCGTGCTCGTGGGTGGCGTGCCGTGCCGCCGCGGCGAGCCCGGCGATCTTGCCCAGCGACCACAGGGTGTGGCGCTGCGCGTTGGAGAGCGGGCCGAGCGCGGCGGGGCGGTCGGCGACGATCACGCCGATGCCGCGGCCGCCCGCGGCCATCGGGATGCAGAACACGCGGCCGCCGTCGAGCAGGTGGTGGAACTCCGGCGGCAGGTCGCCGCGTGTGTCCATCTCCATGACTTCGTCGGCGCGCAGCGCGTCGGCGGCCAGCGCCACCTGCTCGGCGGTGGGCGATCCGTGGGTGAAGAGGTCGAGCGCGATGCCGTGGGCCCCGACGGCGCGGACGAGCCGGCGGTCGCCGTCGTAGGCGAAGATGACCGCGCGGCGCATGTCGGCGAGCAGGCAGGTCGCGTCGGCGAGCCGCGAGTAGAAGGCGTCGGTGGCGCCGGCCTCGGCGTCGGAGAGCAGCTCGGCGAACAGGTCGACGGCCTCGACCGGCATGAGCGGCTTCCGCGTGGTGTCCGAAGCGTGCATCCCTCTGCTCCACCACTACACGAGCGTTAACGAAAGTGACGCGAAGCGGGACCGTTTGAGGTCCCTCCTCGCCGGCGCAAGCGCCAGGCGGATCGGGCGGCGGGCCTTGCACCTCGGTGGCCTCGCTCTTTCGGTCCCTCTTCGCGTCTGGGAGAAACGTACGCCCGCCCTCGCCGGCGGGCAAGGGCATTCGCGCCATCGATCCCGCATTTTCCGGCTTCCTTAGCCCGCCCTGCGACACTGCACGGCGTGGAATCCTCCGCCCAGTGGCTCCCCCCGCGGCCGCACACCGAGCCGCCCCCTCCTCCGCCCATCGCGCCCGAGCCCGAACCTGCGTGGAAGCGCATGCTCGGGCCGCTCGCGGTCGTCGGCGTTGCCCTCGCCAAGTTCGGCAAGGTCGCCTTCATCGCCGTGAAGGGGGCGAAGTTCCTCACCACGTCGCTCTCGATGCTGGTGTCGATCGCGGCCTACACGCTCATCTTCGGCCTGCCGTTCGCGTTCGGTTTCGTCGCCCTGCTGTTCGTGCACGAGATGGGTCACTACATCCAGCTGCGCCGGGAGGGAGTGCAGCCCGGCCGGATGATCTTCATCCCGCTGCTCGGGGCGGTCGTCAGCGCCCGCTCGTTCGGTGGGTCGGCGCTGGCCGAGGCGCGCGTCGGCCTCGCCGGCCCGATCCTCGGCTCCCTCGGTGCCCTGGCGGTGGCGATCGCCGCCGTCGCGTTCGACTCGGACATGCTGCAGGCGCTCGCGTTCACCGGCTTCTTCCTGAACCTGTTCAACCTGCTGCCGGTCGTCCCGCTCGACGGCGGTCGCGCGATGGCCGCGATGGCGCCGTGGATGTGGTTCCTCGGTCTCGGCGGCGTGATCCTGATGGTCTTCCTGTGGCCGAATCCGATCCTCATCCTGATCGCCATCTTCGGGTCGATGGAGGTCTACCGGCGCTGGAACGCGCGCAAGAAGGGCATGGACGGCAACGAGGCCTACTACGCCGTCCCGACCAAGTACCGCTGGCTCGTCGGCGCGGTCTACGTGGGCCTCATCATCGCGCTGGCGCTGGGCATGGACCTCACGCACCTCGCGCGCGACTTCAACGACGTCTGATGCCGGCCAGGCTCTTCGTCGTCCACGGCTCGCATCCCTGCGCCGCCGTCGAGAAGGCGCTGCAGATCAAGGGAGTCGAGTACACGAAGGTCGAGCTGCCGCCGCCCAGCCACGTCCCGGTGATGCGCGCCCTGTTCGGGAAGCGCACCGTCCCCGGCATCCGCTTCGAGGACGGCGCCCGGGTGTCGGGCTCGCGGGCGATCCTCGACCGCCTCGAGGCGCGCGTGCCGGAGCCGGCGCTGCTGCCCGACCGCAATCAGGCTGCCGTGCTGGAGGCCGAGCGTTGGGGCGACGAGGTCTTCCAGCCGATCGCCCGCCGCATCCTGTGGCCGACCCTCAAGGCCCACCCGGAGGCGGCCCCGTCCTACGCCGAGGGCGGGAAGCTCAGGCTGCCGGGCGGTGCGCTGCGCGCCTCGATGCCCCTGATCGCCCGCGCGGAGATCCGCCTGAACCGGGCGACGGGGGACGCGCGGGCCGCCGACCTGCGCGCGCTGCCCGGGTACCTGGACCGGATCGACGCGTGGCTGGCCGACGGCACGCTCGGCGCGCAGCCGACGCCCAACCGCGCCGACCTCCAGATCGGCGCGACCCTCGCGCTGCTGATGACGATGGCCGACCTGCGCGTGCGCATCGAGCCGCGTCCGGCCGGCGCGCCTGGCCGACCGGCTGTTCACGGCCGGCGGCCACCTCCCGGCGGGCTCGATCGCCCGCCGAACTACTGCCGGCCTAGGTGGCCGGCGGCCCGGACGAGTCGGGCGCCGGCGTGTCGATCACGCTCGCATACCCCGCCGTCATCGGCCGGAACGACCCACCGACCGGCGCGTCGGGGTCCGGGCACTCGCCGCCGAAGCGGTCGAGCTGCGCCTGCGTGAGCAGGCTGTTGCGCTGCCCGCCGTTGGTGGCCGGCGACTCCTCCAGCCAGAACACCGCGCCCACGAACTTCGCCGGTGCCGTTGCCGCCGGTGATCGACATCAGCAGCGACGCGCGCTCGCCCTCGCACTCGCAGGCACGACACCGGACCCGAATAGCTCTGCCCGCTCGTCGACGTGACGGACACGGTGCCCTCCGGTGCGCTGCCGTCCGCCAGGCTGCTCGCCTCCAGCTCCAGCGTGTTCCCCTTGGGCAACCCACCACCGTCACGTTCACCGCCTGCGCCAGACGCCAGCGACGCCCCCGTGACATTGAGCGTGTAAGCGGTTGTCGTCGAGGCGTGGACGAAGGAGTGCACAACCGGCACGAACGTGCTCCCGGCCGGGACCGACGCCGCATGGTGACGACCGGGGGCCGGGCCGCAACCCAAGCTGAATTCGCCGCCGATGAAATTCGCGACCGCGTTCTTCGGCGCAAACGTCCCCAGGTAGGTGGACGGCCGAAGGGGCTCTCCGCACGACTCGGCAACCGGACTGCACGGTGACGCAGTCGAGTCCGCCCGTGTTGCGCAGCGCGTACGCGTCGTAGTTCGGATGTGCCGGAGCGTGAAGGGGGAGAGCGGTCAGCACACGTTGAAGTGGGATTGTTACCTCGGAGAGCATTCGTGTCGGGTCCGACGGCGAGATCTCGCCGCTGAAGCTCAACGTCTCCGCCCCCGCCCACGCCGGCGCCCCCAGACACACCGTCGAGACCAGCAGAATCACTATCGATCGCGCGCGCATCGCGCAACTCAACCAGAATCCGGGCCCGCCGGTCAACCGAACGTCAGCGCTCGGCCAGCGCGCGCTCGACGTCGCGCTTCATGTCGCGCTCCTTGATCGCCTGGCGCTTGTCGCCCGCGTCCTTGCCGCGGGCGAGGGCGATCTCGACCTTGGCGCGGCTGTCGGAGAAGTAGATCCGCGTCGGGACGATGGTGAAGCCCTTGTTGGACACCTTGACCGCGAGCCGCTCGATCTCGGCGCGGTGGGCGAGCAGCTTGCGAGGCCGCTCGGGCTCGTGGTTGTCGCGCGAGGCGTTGGCGTACGGCGGGATGTGGACGTTGTGCAGCCACAATTCGCCGTGATCAAGGGAGACGTAGCCGTCCTTGATCTGGGCCTTGCCGCCGCGCAGGGACTTGACCTCCGTGCCGGTCAGGACCATCCCGACCTCGAGCTCGTCGGACAGGTGGTAGCGGTAGGCGGCCGACCGGTTGGTGGCGACGTCGCCCGGAGCCCGCTTGCGCTTGCCGCCCGTGCGCGGCATCTACTTGATGTCGACGAGGTCCACGACGAAGACGAGCGTCTCGTCGGGACCGATGACGCCGCCGGCGCCGCGGCTGCCGTAGGCGAGGTGGGGCGGGATCGTGAGCCGGCGGCGGCCGCCGACCTTCATGCCCTGGACGCCCTGGTCCCAGCCCGGGATGACCTGGCCCGTGCCGAGGCCGAAGGAGAAGACGCGACCGCGGTCCCAGGAGGCATCGAACTGCTGGCCGTTGGCCCAGGAGACGCCGACGTAGTGGACGTCGACGTGCTGACCGGCGCTGGCCTCCGCGCCGTCCCCCACGGTGATGTCATGGATGAGAAGGTCGGCGGGCGCGTCCTCCCCTGCGGGGATCTCGACGGTCGGCTTGCTCATGTCATCAACTCTACGGGCGAGAGCGTCACGCGGCCGCGGGCCGTGTCGACTTCGGTGACCTGCACCGTGCAGGGATCGCCGATGCGGATGCCGCGCGGCGAGTGCGGCCCGAGCAGCGCCGTCTCGAGCTCGTTGAGCTCGAACCAGCCGCTGAGCCGGCGCGCCGGGAGCATGCCCTCGTAACCATCTCCGAAGGCGACGAAGGCACCAGCGGCGATGACCCCCACGACCTCGCCGGTGAACTCCTGCCGGCGGCCGTTCTCGAACAGCTCGCGCTCGAGCACGAACGCGCGCGCGACGTCGTCGGCCTTGCGCTCGATGCTCATGGCGTCGCGCTCGCGCTGGCTGCACCAGGTCCCCAGCTCGTCGAGCCCGGTCCGGGCGGGCGGGTCCTCACCGGCCCCGAGCGCGGCGAGCAGCGCGCGGTGGACGACGAGGTCCGGGTAGCGCCGGATCGGCGAAGTGAAGTGGCAGTAGCGCGGCGACCGCAGCCCGGCGTGGCCGACGTTCTCGGGCGCGTAGACGGCCTGCTTGAGCGCGCGCAGGACGAGGAAGGACAGGCCCTGGCGGCCCAGCGGCGCCACGGCGCGGGAGATCTCGCCGACGGCGTCGAGCGCCTGCTGCGGAGTCAGCGTCTCCGGCAGGGCCGGGATCGCGACGTCGAGGGACTCGAGCTGGTCGGCGAGGCGGGCGACCCGCGCGGTGTCGGGCCGCTCGTGGACGCGATACAGCGTGGGCAGGCCGCGGTCCTCCAGCAGCCCCGCCACCGCCTCGTTGGCGGCGATCATCAGGTGCTCGATCAGCCGGTGCGACTCCGTCTGGATCTCGGGCGCGACGGCGGTGACGTGGCCGCCGCGGTCGAACGCGAAGGCCGGCTCGGTGCTCGACACCTCCAGCGCGCCCTGCGCCGCGCGCCGGGCCTCCAGGGCGGCCGCCACCACGCGGGCGTCGGCCAGCGGCTGCGCCCAGGGCTCCTCCGGCCGGGCCCGGCCCTCGAAGACGGCGTCGACCTCGGGGTAGGTGAGGCGCGCGTCGGAACGGATCAGCGAGCGGTGGAAGGCCGTCTTGGTGACCGTCGCGCCGTCGAACTCGAGCTCGACCGTCACCGCGAGGCGGTCCTGGCCCGGCTTGAGCGAGCAGGCATCGTTGGAGAGCGCCTCGGGGAGCATCGGCTCGACCGCCCCGGGGACGTAGACGCTGGTCGCGCGCCGGTGCGCCTCGCGGTCGATCGCCGACCCTGGCCGCACGTAGGCGCTGACGTCGGCGATGTGGACCCAGACGCGCGAGCCGTCCGCGGAGATGGCGTCGTCGAAGTCGCGCGCCGTCGGCGGGTCGACCGTGAACGTCGGCAGGTCGCGCAGGTCGCGGCGGGCGACCTCGACGGGCCTGGCGTCGCGGGCGGCGCGGTCGGCGTCGACCGGGAAGCGCCGCCGCAGGCCGCGGTCGACCATCAGCGCCTCGATGACGTCGCGGGCGACGTCGGGGCGCCCGATCCGGCGCACGAGCTTCCCGCGCGCGCCCACGAGCACGAGGTCGCCGACGCGCGCGCGGGAGTCCTTGGTGATCGCCCGGTTGCGCCCCTTCTCGAAGAACGGCCGGACGGTGAGCATCCGGCCCTTCTTCTCGAGGACCCCGACCAGCAGGTCAGCGTTCGGCGACGACCTGGAGGCCACGCTGGAGCACCTCGTCGCGCTTCGTGTCCGGGTCGTCTTCGACCGGGACGTCCGGGGTCAGCCCGCGCTTGCCGTCACGCGGGCCGAGGTTGCGGCCCTTGGGCGTGAAGTACTCGCCGACCGTGATGTCCAGCGCACCGCCGTTGGGCAGGTCCTCGATCTCCTGGAAGACGCCCTTGCCGTACGTCTTCTCCCCCACCACCGTCGCGCGGTCGCGGTCCTGCAGGGCACCCGTGACGATCTCGGAGGCGCTCGCGGTGCCGCCGTCGACCAGCACGGCGACGGGGATGTCGGTGTCGATCGCGTCGCCGGAGGCGGTGAAGCGCCGCTCCTTGCGGTTGCGGCCCTTCGTGTAGACGATCAGCCCGTCCGGGATGAACACGGAGGCGGTGAGCACGCCCTCCTCGAGCAGCCCGCCGCCGTTGTGGCGCAGGTCGAAGACGATGCCCTTGGCTCCGGCCTCGAGCAGGCTGCGCACGTTCTTGGAGACCTCGCCGTGCGCGCCCGCGGTGAATTGGGAGAGCGTGACGTAGCCGATCTTGGTGCCGTCCTCGGTCTCCATCCGCTTCTCGGAGACGGGGACGACGACGTTGGCGCGTTCGAGCGTCTTCACCCGCTGCTTGCCGTCGGTGACGATCGTGAGCTCGACCTTGGTCCCCGCAGGGCCCTTGATGCGCGTGGTGGCGTCGTCACTGGAGGTCCCCTTCAGCGACGCGCCGTTGACGGCGACGATCAGGTCGCCGCGGCGCAGACCGCCCTTCGCGGCCGGCCCGCCCTTGAAGACCTGCAGGATCTCGAGGCCGCGCGGGATCTCCTTGACGTTCATCCCGACGCCCTCGAAGTTGCCCTGTGTGGAGGCCTGGAAGTCCGCGTACTCGTCGGGGTCGATGTAGCGGCTGAACGGGTCCTTCAGCGCGTCGACAGCGGCCGCGAGCGCCTTGTCGGAGATGTCCTGGCGGTCGACCTTGCGGTAGAAGTCGTCGTCGATCCGGTCGAGGACGTCCTCGTAGATCGCGGCGTCGTCGTCGGAGCGGAAGAAGTCCGGGAGGTGGTTGACGTGACCGCCCGTGAAGACGCCCACGGCGAACACCACCGGCACCAGCAGCGCCAGCAGCAAGAGGGACACCACTGACCGCCGCATCCAGGTCCACGGTAGGCCGCGGCCTATCCTGCTCGGACTCATGGGCGACCCCCGAGGCTTCCTGAAGATCCACCGCGTGGCGATGCCGGAGCGCGATCCGCGCGAGCGCGTCGCCGACCACAAGGAGATCTTCGGCGTCCTCCCCGACCAGGAGCTCAAGGAGCAGGGCGGGCGCTGCATGGACTGCGGGGTCCCCTTCTGCCACGACGGCTGCCCGCTCGGGAACCTGATCCCCGACTGGAACGACCTCGTCTACCGCGGCCGCTGGCGCGAGGCGATCGACCAGCTGCACGCCACCAACAACTTCCCCGAGTTCACGGGCCTGATCTGCCCGGCGCCGTGCGAGTCCGCCTGCGTGCTGGCCATCAACGACGACCCGGTGATGATCAAGCAGGTCGAGTACGCGATCGTCCACCACGCCTGGGAGCAGGGCTGGATCGTCCCCGTCGTGCCCGAGGAGCGCACGGGCCGCAAGGTCGCGGTCGTCGGGTCCGGCCCGGCCGGCCTGGCCGCCGCCCAACAGCTCAACCACGCCGGGCACTCCGTCGTCGTCTTCGAGCGCGACGAGGCCACGGGCGGGCTGCTGCGCTTCGGGGTGCCGGACGCGAAGCTCGAGAAGTGGATGATCGACCGGCGCGTGAAGGTGCTCGAGGAGGAGGGCGTCGAGGTGCGCTGCGGCGTCGACGTCGGCGTCGACGTCACCGTCGAGGACTTGCAATCGGAGTTCGACGCGGTCGTGATCGCGACCGGCTCGCGCGTCCCGCGCGCCGCCGGCATCGAGGGTGAGGACCTCGTCGGCGTCCACGACGCCATGTCCTACCTCTACCAGCGCAACCGCGCGGTCGCGCGGGAACACGGCCCACCCACCCCTCGCCCGGCGCCCGAGGTCCCCGAGGACGAGGTCATCTGCGCCACGGACCGCCACGTCGTCGTCATCGGCGGCGGCGACACGGGCATGGATTGCGTCTCCAGCGCGAACCGCGAGGGCGCGGCCAGCGTGATGATGTACGACGTCTACCCGGCGCTGCCCGCCGCCGGCCGCTACCCGGACGCGCCCTGGCCCGAGCATCCGCGCCGCACGTCCTCGACCTACGCGCTCGACGAGCCCGGCCCGGAGCGCCGCTTCGGCAGCCGCGTGCAGCGCATCGTCGGCCAGGACGGGCGCGTCGTCGCCGTCGAGGGCGACGAGGTCACCGGCACCTCGTCCCGCGACCTCCGCGCCGTCCCCGGCACCGAGTTCACCGGCCAGGCCGACCTCGTGCTGATCGCGATCGGCTTCACCCAGCCCGCCCACGAGGGGCTGCTGGACGGCCTCGGGGTCGACTACGACGCCCGCGGCAACGTCAAGGCGCCCGCCTTCGCGTCCTCCGTGGACGGCGTCTTCGCCTGCGGCGACGCCCGCCGCGGCCAGTCGCTCGTCGTCACGGCGATCGCCGAGGGCCGCCGCTGCGCCCGGGTGGTCGAGCGCTACCTCGCCGAAGCCCCCGCGCTCGCCTAGCGCGTCCCGGCGCCGATCAGCACCGCGCCGCCCATCGGGTTGGCGTGAGCCTGCGCCTTCGCCAGGGCCCGGTCGCGGATGGCGTCGCGCACCTCCGGCTCCATCCCGGCGAGCGCGAGCGCGAGCGGGCCGGCCAGCCGGGGCACCCGCGACCACCACGTGTCGAGGTCGGGCACGGCGAAGTCCACGTCGACGCGCTCGACGGTGACATCGGAGAGGCCGCCGCCCGTGAGGGCGGCCGTCAGCCGGTCCGGGTCGCCGAGGGCGAACGGCCCGGCCACCTGCGGGGGCGGGAACGGCACGCCGAACTGCTCGCCGACCGCGTCGAAGACCAACGCCAGCCACGGGTTGTCGTCGCGAGCGGCCCACACCATCGCCGCATACCGGCCGCCGGGACGCAGGACGCGCGCGGCCTCGCCGACGGCGGCCTCCGGCGGCTCGGCGAACATCAACCCGTGCCGGGAGATCACGGCGTCGAACGCCGCGTCGGAGCTCTCGATGGCGAGCTGATCGCAGACGAGGGTGGCGACGTCGCCGCGGCGTGCAGCCGCCGCGACCATCCCGGGCGCCACGTCGGAGACGACGACCGTCGCGCCGCGCGCGGCCGCCGCCAGGCCGCCGCCCCCCGGTCCGCACGCGACCTCGAGGACGTCGGATCTGCCGGTGACGCCTGCCAGGTCGAGCAAGCGCTCGGTGGCGCCGGCGAGGTGGGCATCGACGAACTCGGCCGCGTCCTCCCAGGCGCCGGCGACGGCCTCCCACATTTCGCTCATGCCGCGAATCTAGTCCCGCGCGGCGATCAGCGCTTCCAGGAACGCCTCGGCGGATTGACCCGGAGCGCCGGCGACCTTGGTGCGCAGGCGGTCGGCGAGCTCCTGGGCGAGAGCGCTGCGGGCGCCGGGGTCGAGCTCGTGGCGGCGGGCGAGGAACGAGCGGACGACCGCGAGGTCCTCGGCGGTGACACCGGCGGTGTCCCAGCCGTAGGTGCGCTCGGCCCGCAGCGCGGGGTCCGGCGGTGGCGCGGCCGTGCGCTCGCGCACGACGAGCGTCCCGGCGGCAAGGTCCCCCACCCGTTGGTTGTGGCGGGTGACGAAGATCGCGACCATGGCGATGCCGTACACGCCCGGGAGGATGTCGATCAGGCGGAGCACGTTGCGGATCGCGGAAGTCACGAAGGTGACCGGGGCGCCCGTGTCGCGGACGACGCGCAGGCCGGTGGCGCGCTTGCCGGGCGTGCGGCCGCCGGCGCGGACCTCGAAGAGGACGTCATAGCCGAACAGCAGCACGAAGGCGCCGACGGACAGGACGAGCACGAGGATGCCGCCGTCGAGGATCGCCACGCTGAGCAGGGCGCCGATCGCGCCGACGAACCCGAGGATGAGGACATCGAGCATGGTGGCCAGGAAGCGCGAGCCGATGCCGGCCAGCGCGAGGTCCACGTCGACCCCCTCGGGCGTCGTGATCGTCAGGAAGTCGCCATGCTGCACGGCGTGGAGTGTGCATGAGGCGGCAGCGGTTCGTCGAACAGCGGTCGGCCGATTGGGACGAGCTCGAGGCGCTGCTCGCGCGCAAGCGCCTGGGGACGGAGGAGGTGCGCCGGCTCGGGACGCTGTACCGCGCCGCCGCGGCGGATCTCGGCGTCGCGCGGCGCGCGTTCCCGGGCGACGGGCTCACGGAACGGCTGCACGGGTTGGTGCTGCGCAGCCGCCAGGCCGTCTACGCGCAGGCGGGCCGGCGGGCGTCGGTGTGGGCGTTCCTGAGCCGCGGCTACTGGCAGCGGCTGCGGGAGCGCCCCGGGCTGCTCGCCACCGCGGCGATCCTCGTGCTCGTCCCGTCCGTGCTCGGCTGGATCTGGGGCCTCCATGACCCGGGCGCGGCCTACGGCGTCGTCCCCGAGCAGTTCCGCAACCGCGGTGGGGATCCGGTCGCCGGCTCGCTCTCGGTCAGCGACGAGGCGGGCTTCGCGGGCGAGATCTTCACCAACAACATCCGGGTGACGTTCCAGGCGGTGGCGGCCGGCATCACCCTCGGGCTCGGAACGGCGGCGATGGCGATCTACAACGGCGTCCTGCTCGGGGCGCTCGGCGGCATCTCGCAGCACGACGGCGAGGCGGAGCGCTTCGTCGCGCTCGTCATCCCGCACGGGATCCTCGAGCTCAGCTGCATCATCGTCGGGGTGATGGCGGGGCTGCGGATCGGGTTCGCGCTCATCGACCCGGGACGGCGGCGCCGAGTGGATGCGTTACGGGCGGAGTTCCGGCCGGCGATGGAGATCGTGCTCGGGACGATGCCGTGGCTCGTGCTCGCCGGGCTGGTCGAGGGGTTCTTCACCGGCTCGGGCCCGACGCTCGTGCCGTCGGTGATCCTGGGCGTCGCCCTCGGGGTCGTCTACTGGGCGCTCTGCGCGCTCAGAGGCGGGCGCGTGCCTTCGCCCGCAGGTACGCGCTGACGCACGCGCCGGGCAGCTGCGCCGGTGGCGCCTCGAGCGTGTGCGCGCCCGCGCGCTCGAGCAGGGCGGCGGCGCTGTCGCGGGCGGCGAGGACGTCCCGCGCCGCCGCCGCGATGTAGGGCTCGGGCCCGCCCGCACGGTCCTCGAGCTCCCCGTCCTGCGCGGACGCGACAAGCATCGCGTGGCGCCGGGCGAGCACCGGGACGGCGTCGGCGAGCGGGCGGGCGGCGGTCTCCTCGACGAGGTCGGTGAGCACGACGATCAGCGCCCGCTTGCCGCCCGCGACGGTCTGGAAGGCGCGCTCGTAGTCGGGCTCCTCACCGGAGGGCTCGAGGTCGAAGATCGCCTCGGCGACGGCGCGGCCCCCGCCGCGGCGGGGCGGGAGGTGGCGGCGGACCGTGCCGTCGAAGGCGAGCACCCCGCAGCGGTCGCCCAGCACGTCGGCCACCGCGGCGACCGCCACGGCGGCGTCGACGGCGACGTCGAGCCGGGTGGCGTCGCCCAGCGGGGCGGCCATCAGGCGGCCGGCGTCGACGAGGATGAGCACCTCGCGCTCCTGCTCGACGCGGTAGGTGTTGGCCATCGGGCGCCCGGCCCGCTGGCTGGCCGCCCAGTTGATGGCGCGGTGGTCGTCGCCCGGGACGTAGTCGCGGACGGCCTCGAAGTCGGTGCCGAGGCCGAGGGGACCTCGGGGCCGGTGGCCGGGCTCTCGCAGCCGGCCCTGCCGGACCGCCAGCGCCAGCCTGCGCGCGCCCGGGAGGTCGGGATAGACGAGGATCTCGCTGTCGTCGCCCGGGCGGTGGTCCCAGCGCCCCAACCGCAGCGGTCCCTCCCGTCGCACGGCGAGTGCCGGTATCTGATGTCGTCCGCGGCGTCGGGCGACGATCGAGTCACTGAGGAGGGTGAGATCGGGCGGGAGCGGTTGATGCCACCGCGCGTCGTCAGTCGTCGTCACGTCGAAGGGCGCGGGTCGGCCGCGGGCGAGGGTCTGCGGGAGGCTGCGGCGCGTCCTGGGCTCCTTCCTCACCGCCAGAGCGTCCACCCCGGCGGCGGCGACCAGCGCCACCGCCGCGAGCCCCCCGACCGCCGGGCCGACCACGATCGTCGCCAGCGCCACGCCGGCGACCAGGAACGCGAGCCGCGGGCTCGGGCTCACGGCCGCGCGTGTCGCTCAGCGGTGGGTATACCCACCCGTGGGCGACACGCCCTCGCTGTCATCGGGGGACGGGCACCTCGGCGAGGGCGGTGCGGACGGCGTCCGCGGGGCGGAAGCGCTCGAGCTCCGCCTCCGGCGTCAGCACGAGCCGGTGGGCGAGGACGGCGGGCGCCATCCGGGTGACGTCGTCGGGGGTGACGTAATCGCGGCCGGCGAGGCGAGCGGCGGCCTTCGCGGCGCCGAGCAGATGGGTGGCGGCCCGCGGGGAGGCGCCGAGGGAGACGGACGGCAGCGACCGGGTGCGGCGCACGACGGCGACGAGGTAGCGGGCGACCTCGTCGGTCACGCGGGTGGCGTCGACGTCGTCGCGGGCAGCCCGCAGCGCCTCGGCGCCGGCCACGGGGCCGACGTCCTCGACCCGGCCCGGCCCGACGCCGGCCCGCGACAGGCCCAGCATCGTCAGCTCGTCGGCCTCGCTCGGGTAGCCGACGTCGATCTTGACCAGGAAGCGGTCGAGCTGGGCCTCGGGCAGCGGGTAGGTGCCCTCGTACTCGATCGGGTTCTGGGTGGCGACCACGAGAAACGGGTCGGGCAGCGGGCGCGGGCGCCCGTCGACGGAGACCTGGCGCTCCTGCATCGCCTCCAGCAAGGCGGCCTGCGTCTTGGGCGGCGTGCGGTTGATCTCGTCGGCGAGGAGGACGTTGGTGAAGACGGGACCCTCGTTGAAGACGAGCTCGCCGCCGCGCAGGGTCATCGTCCCGGTCAGGTCGCTCGGGAGCATGTCGGGGGTGAACTGGACGCGGCGGAAGTCGACGCCGAGCGCCCGCGCGACCGCGCCGGCCATCAGCGTCTTGGCGACGCCCGGCGGGCCCTCGAGCAGCACGTGGCCGCCCAGCGCCGCAGCGGCCAGCAGGGCCGCGATCGCCTCGTCCTGGCCGACCACGACCTTGCCGACCTCGCCGGCCACCGCCCCATGCAGGTCCCTCATCACGCCGATCCTCGCAGCTTCGGGTCCGGCGGCGGCTCGCCGGTGCGAGCCAGCAGCGCCCCCATGGCATCGACGTACTCGACGCGCCGCGGGGGCAGCGGGCGGGCGCCGGCTTCGACCGGCCCGAAGCGCTTCCCGCGCGCGAGCATCAGCAGCAGCGCGGCGGCGAGCAGGATCAGCAGCGCGCCCTTGGCGTTGCCGGGCAACGCCGCGAGACCGGTCGCGGTCCCGTACCCGTGCGCGGACTCCGCGAAGACCAGCGGGCCGCGGCCGGCGAGGTCGAGCGCGAAGGCGGCGTTGTCGGCGTCCGCCAGGCGCCGGTTCTGCAATGGCGAGGAGTCGGCGACGAGCGTGACGTCGCCACGCTCGACGACCAGGCCGCCGGGGGACCAGCGCCCGCGGCCGGCGCTCTCGACGCGGCGGTCGGCAACCGTCACCGAGGACGGTCCCTGCGACACCCAGCGCAGATCCGCGTCGAAGACGTCGACCCAGCCCAGCGGCCGGCGCCCGCCGGCCACGACGCGCCCGCCGTCCGCGGCGAAGGCCCGCAGCGCGCGGGCGTCGGCGAGCGGCAGGTCGGGGACGTCGAGCGCGACCACCGTCGCGCCCTCCGGGAGCTTCGCGCTGCGCAACCGCTCGCGCAGCGCGACGACCGCGACGCCGTTGCGCTTGGCCAGCTCCGCCCACGCCGCGAATCCGCCCGGGGCGGTGCCGAACGACGACGACGGCGGGCCGGACGGTCCCGGCGCCAGCGCGCTCGCCAGCCACAGCGCCGCGTTGGCGGCGACGATCGCCGCCGCGATCCAGAGCACCGCCCGCCGGCTCACCGCAGCACCTCCCGCCAGCCTTCGCGGGCGCAGGCGGCGTCGGACGCCTCCGCGGGACGGCCGCCGTAGGCGATCGCGTCGTGGTCGGAGCCGACGCGGTCGAAGGCCGCGTCGGACAGCTGCGCCGCGATGGCGCCCGTGGTCTCCGACTCGCCGAGGTCGAGCCGGCGGACGCCGGCGCGGAAGCGCAGCCGGACAGCGCGCTCGAAGTCGCCGGCGCGCTCGGCGGCGTCCGCCTCGCGCTCGAGGTCGCGGGGCGAGGCGACGGGCTCGGCGGCGTCGGCGAGACCGGCCGCGGCCCGCGCCTCGCGGCGGCGGACGCCGGCCCGCGCAACGAGGGCGGCAGCGACCGCCACGGCGATCCCGAGCAGGATCCACACCAGCCACGACCCGCCGGGCAGTGCGCCGTCGACGTCGTCGAAGAGCCCCGAGAACCAGTCGCCGACGTCCTCGAGCCGGTCACCCACCCACTGCACCGGCCCCTTGAACGGCCGCGGCACCTGCGTGTCCCGGTAGCGGCCGCCCGAGAGGATCTCGCGCGCCTGCTCGCGCGCGCTGGTGGCGTCAGCCACCTCGCGGCGGTGGTGCCTGGGGCGGCAGGAACCCGCTCGACGGCGGGGCGTCGGGCGCTGGGAGACCTTCCACCGGTGAGGTCGGCGCGGACGACGGCGCCCCGATCCCCCGCGCCAGCAGCGCCAGGTCGAAGCCCTCCTTGCGCACGCGCAGGTCGAAGTAGATGTACGCCGTGAGTGCGGCGGTGAAGGGCGTCGTCACCGCGAGGGCGGCGATGTTGACGAGCGTCGATACCGTCGCGTTGAGCAGCGTGTTGTTCGAATCGGCCAGGATCACGCTCCCGAGCAGCCCGCCGAGCATCGCGCTCAGCACCCCGACGATCAGGAAGCCGACCACGAGCACGCCGAAGACGCGCCACCAGTGGTCGGCGATCAGCTGGCGCGACCGCCCCATCGCAGCGGTGCCGCGCTTGTCCTCGAACAGCAGTGCCGGCGTGGCCAGGGAGAACAGCACCCAGGTCCAGACGATGCCGACGATGCACAGCAGCACGCCTCCGATCAGCGCGAGCGTGTAGAGGATCGCCACCCACAGCAGCGGCAGGAAGCGCCCGAAGGCGTAGCGCAGGGACGCGCCCGCGCCGGCCGGGGAGCCGACGATGTCCCCGCCGATCGCCCGCAGGCAGGCCGCCGCCGTGAGCGTCTGCGCGAGCAGGGAGATGAGGTTGGTGATGGCGGTGCCGCCCAGCGCCAGCCCGAGATCGTCGTCGGTCAACGTCGACTGGCCGGCGAAGTCGAAGGCCGCCTCGTTGCTCGACGCGAGGACGAGCGTGTTGAGGATCGACACCGGGACGACGATCACGAGCGTGCAGAGCACGAGCGTGCCGAAGTTCCGCCGCACCGCGCTGAACGCCGCGTCCAGCAGCTCCCCCACGCTCAGCGGCTTCACGGCCGGGAGGCTACACGCGCAGGAAGCGCCGCAACGACAGGCCCGAGCCGAGGGCGGAGACGCCCACGCTCGCGACCAGCAGCACGACGACGAGCACGCCGAAGTTGATCGTCTGCGGCGCCGCGATCAGCGCGAAGTCGCTCGCCAGTGGATCGACCAGCGCGATCTTGATGACCCCGAGCAGCCCGATCGCCGCGATCCCGCCCAGCGCGCCGAGCAGGATGCCCTCGAGCACGAACGGCCAGCGGATGAACCAGTCGGTGGCGCCGACGAGCTTCATGACCTCGACCTCACGGCGGCGGGAGTACAGCGACAGCCTGATCGTGTTGCCGATCAGCAGCATCGACGCGATCGCCAGCAAGGAGGCCAGGCCCGCCATCGCGTACTTCACGACGCGCGTGGCGGTGAGGATCTTGTTGGTGTCGTCCTCGCGGTTGCGGACCTCGTCGATCGACTTGTCGACCGGCACGCGGTCCCCGCCCGACGGCGCCAGCGGCGACAGCGCGTTGCGCACGTCGGCGATGTTGTCCGGCGAGTCCGGCGTGATGCGGAAGGTGTCGGGCAGCGGGTTGGAGCCCAGCAGCTTGTACGCCTCCGGGTTGCGCTTCTTCTGCTCCGCGTAGGCCTGCTGCTTGGAGACGAACTGCACCGACTTCACGTGGGGCGTGCCCTCGAGCAGCGTCTGCACCCGCTCGATGTCGCCCTTCGTCGCGTCCGTGTTGAGGTAGACGTCGGCGATGACGCGCCCGCGCACCTCGTTGGCGGCGCCCGTGGTCGCCTGGACCATCGGGATGAAGACGCCCAGGACGAGCACCGTCACCAGCACGGTCGCCATGGCGGCGAACGACGGGACGGCGTTGCGGCGCATCGACTGCAGCGCCTCCTTGAGGAAGAACCCGAGCTTCAAGAGATCCACCCCTCCGGCGGGTTTACCTGATGCTTCGCGATCATGAGGGCAGGTCCAGCTCGGTCGTGTAGCCGGAGTTGCGCTGGTCGCGGATGACCTTGCCCTTGGCCAGCTCGATCACGCGGCGGCGCATGCGGTCGACCATCGAGTGGTCGTGGGTGACGACGACCACCGTCGTACCCGTGCGGTTGATCCGGTAGAGCAGCTGCATGATCCCGATGGAGGTATCGGGGTCGAGGTTGCCCGTCGGCTCGTCGGCCAGCAGCAGCGACGGGTGGTTGACGAACGCGCGCGCCACGGAGACGCGCTGCTGCTCGCCGCCCGACAGCTGGTCCGGGTACGAGTGCAGCTTCAGCGACAGGCCGGTGAGGCGCAGGATGTCCGGGACCTTGTCGCGCACGTCGCGGCGTGAGCCGCCCGTGACCTGCAGCGCGTAGGCGACGTTCTCGGCCACGGTGCGGTTCGGGAGCAGCTTGAAGTCCTGGTGGACCATCCCGATGTTGCGCCGGTAGTACGGGACGCGGTTGCGGCGGGATCTCGGACAGGTCCTTGCCGGCGACGCGGATGTGCCCCGTCGTCAGCTCGACCTCCTTGATGAGCAGCCGCATGAGCGTCGACTTGCCCGAGCCGGACGCGCCCACGATGAAGACGAACTCGCCCGGATGGATCGCGAACGTCGCGCCGTTGAGGCCGAGGTCACCGCTGGGATAGCGCTTGACGACGTCCTCGAAGTCGATGATCGCCCCGGCCGCTTCCCTCCGGGGAACGCTGCGCTGGGGACGTGGGCTGACCGGCTCTTGGCGCGGACGGCGCGTTCGGATGTGTCGCTCAGTGGCGGCCATTGATCGCGACAGTACGCGGACGGACGGCCTGCGCCTGCAAGCTCTGCTGCGTGCAACACTGCTTGCACGATGAGGAGGTTCGGGCTCGGGGTCGCGCTGCTGCTTTCAGCGGCCACGACGGCGCACGCGACAACGACGCTGGACCGCCGCGTGGTCCCCGGCACGCCGGACGCGAACGGCTTCACGCCACTCGTCGAAGGCCCCGGCGATCCGACGGTCGCCGAGACCGGCCTGGCCGCCGCCAAGCCCGGCCGCGAGACCCGCCGGCACTCGCTGCTGTACTTCGCCCAGCTCTCGGACTTCCAGCTCGCCGACGAGGAGTCGCCACTGCGCGTCGAGGTCTTCGACCAGGCCAACAGCGCCTTCAGCGCCGCCTGGCGCCCGCAGGAGGCGCTGATGCCGTTCATGGTCGACGCGTCGATCCGCCAGGTCAACGCGAACCAGGCCTCCCCCATCCCCCAGGCCAAGGGCCGCCGCGCCAAGCTCGCGCTCACGATCCTCACGGGTGACAACGCCGACAACCAGGCCGGCGTCGAGGCGCAGTGGGTCGCGCGGCTCCTCGACGGTGGCCCGCTGGACCCCAACACGGGCGAGGTCACGGACGCGTCGATGCAGGGCTCGGGCTGCGGCGCCGCCGACCGGGCCGCGCTCGCCGCCGAGGCCCCGAGGTACACGGGCGTCCAGGACTACGACGACTACATCGAGTCCGGGACCTTCTACGACCCGGACATGCCCGCCGCGCAGTGGGCCGCCTTCCCGGCCTACCCAGGTCTCCTCGACCGCGCCGAGCAGCCCTTCACCGCGACCGGCCTGGCGGTCCCGAGCTTCGTCGCGCTCGGCAACCACGACGGCCTGGTGCAGGGCAACGAGGCCGCGGTCGCCGAGCTCACCCGGCGGGCGACCGGCTGCGTCAAGACGATCTCCACCGCGTTCAGCACCGACCTCGCCGGGCTCACCGAGAGCGTCCTGACCACCGACCCGGCCAAGACCGTGATCGTCCCGCCCGACCCCGACCGCGCCCCGGTGACCAAGCCGCAGTACCGCGCGCTGTTCGGTGACCAGCACGGCTTCGAGCACATCGACCCCGCCGAGGCGAAGGCGTCCAACGGCGCCGCCTCCTACTACACGTTCTCGCCGCGCACGGGGGTTCGCTTCGTCGCCCTGGACACGATCGCCAACGCCGGCGTTGTCGGTCCCGGCTCGGAGGGGAACGTCGACGACCCGCAGTTCCGGTGGCTGACGGATGTGCTCGACCGGGCCGAGCGGGACGACGAGCTCGTCCTCATCTACTCCCACCATGCGCCCGTGAGCCTGTCCACCGACCTCGGGGACGAGGTGGCCGGGAGCTGCGACGACCCCGACCACCCGACCAACGCCGGCTGCGACATGGACCCGCGGACCTCGACCCCGATGCACCTCGAGGACGACCTCGTGCAACTCGTCCTCGCCCACCCCCACGTGGTCGGCTGGGTCGCCGGGCACTCCCACGTCAACGACGTGCGGCTCTACCGGTCCGAGGACTCACAGCACGGCTTCTACGTCGTGCGCACGTCGGCCGAGGCGGACTTCCCCCACCAGGACCGCCTGCTCGAGCTGATGGACAACCGCGACGGAACGCTGTCGCTGTTCGGCACGCTGCTCGACAACGCCGCGCCCGCCACCGCGCCGCCGGCCGGGGACGCGTCCGCCTTCACACCCGACCAGCTCGCCTCCGTCGCCCGCACGCTCGGCTACAACGACCCGCAGGCCAACCTCGACGCGGTCGGCGCCCCCGAGGACCGCAACGTCGAGCTCGTCATCCCGGACCCACGTGCGAAAGGAGGGACTGTCCGCTCAGTCGCCTTGCGTGCGCGGGTGCGGCCGCGGCGGGTGCGCGCGGGGGTCCGGACGGTCCTGCGCGTGCGGGTGCGCTCGAAGGGCAAGCCGGTGCGGCGGGCGCGGGTGCGGCTGGCCAGCAAGGTGAGGCGCACGAACCGCCGTGGGCGCGCGCGGATCGCCGTCACGCTGCGCAAACCGGGACGCCGGGCCGTCAAGGTCTCCAAGGGATCCAGGCGTGCCGTCGCTCGCTTCCGAGTCGTAGCCTGAAGCGGTGCCCCTCGCGCTCGACAACGGCCTTCCGCTCTATCGCATCGCCCTGCCCGGAACCCGCGCCACGACGGTGCTCGTGGCCTTCGAGGCCGGTGCCCGCACCGAGCGGCCCGACGAGAACGGGATGGCGCATTTCCTCGAGCACCTCGTCTTCAAGGGCGGCGAGAAGTTCGACGACTACCGCAAGGTCAACGAGACGGCGGAGCGCATCGGCGCGGTCCTCAACGCGTACACGTCGCACGACGTGGTCGCCTTCCACATCACCTGCCGCGCCGAGGTGGCCGGCGAGGCGATCGACCTGCTGACGGACTTCGTCGGGCGGCCGAAGATCGACGCCGAGGAGCTCGACCGCGAGCGCGGCGTCGTGATCCAGGAGATCGCGCGCGCGCAGGACACGCCGTCCGTCGTCGCCGAGCACCTGATCGACCGGGCCGCCTTCGGGGACCATCCGCTGGGCCGCCCCGTCCTCGGCCCGGCCGAGCACCTGCGGACGTTCTCGCGCGACGCGATCGTCGCCTTCCGCGAGCGCCAGTGGGCGGGAGCGCGCGGCGGCGCCTTCCTGGTCGGCAACCTCGAGCACCTGCCGGCCGACGACGTCCTGGCCGACGCCTTCGGGCGCTTCCCGTCCATCTCGGCCAACGGCGGCTTCGAGCCCGCGGCGGCGCTGGACCCGGTGACGCTGGTCGAGGAGCGCGACTCCAACCAGTCGCACCTGCGCATGAGCTACCGCGTGGCCGGTGACGTCACCGATGCGGCCGAGCGCGCGGCGCTGACCGTCTACGCGACGCTGCTGGGCGGCTCGATGGGCTCGCGCCTGTTCGACGAGATCCGCGAGCAGCGCGGCCTTGCCTACTCCGTCTACTCGATGGCCCACGCCTACGCGGACGTCGGCGTCCTGCAGCTGTCGGCGGGGCTCGACTCGGCCAAGTGCGTCGAGGCGTACACGCGCATGCGCGAGATCGTCGACGAGCTGCGCGCCGACGGCCCGACGGAGGACGAGGTGGAGCGCGCCCGCGCCTACGCCGCCGGGCGCCTGGTCCTGGCCTTCGAGAACACGAACGCGGTTGCGCGCCACGCGGCGTCCCAGAAGGTGCTCTTCGGGCGTGACCTCGACCCCGACGCGTCGATCGCCGCGCTGGACGCGGTCACCATCGACGACGTCCGCCGCGTGGGCGCCGGCATCAGCGAAGCACTGTCCGTCGCGTGCGTCGGTCCGCACGCCGTGGCAGAGTTCGCTCGATGACGGCAGCCATCGCCGGGCTGGACCTGGCTGAGCTCGACGCCTACGTCGCCCGGGTGGGCGAGCGCTTCCCGTTGCACCGCGCCTTCCTGGGCGGCGCGCGGGTGGCCGACGAGCAGGGCGCGGCGCCGCAGCGCGAGCGCGGCCCGGAGTTCGTCCTGGTCCTCGTCAGCGACCAGTTCGACGGCGTGCCGTGGCTGGACCGCGTCTACCAGGCGGCGTCGCTGTGGGACGCCTACGCGATGGGCGGTCGCGCCGAGGTCCATTGCTACACGCGAGCCGAGTACGCACGCAAGGTGCGCGCGCTCCCGGTGGTGCGCCAGACGGCCCGCGCCGGGCTCACGCTGGTCTGAACGTCCAGATTCGGGCCGGTGAGTCGACGGGATGGGCTTCCGGCCCGATCTACGTCCAGATGCCCACTCTCCGTCCTGTGATCGCCCTGATCACCGCCTTCACGCTGCTGGTCGCGCTGCCCGTCGCCGGTACCGAGGCCAAGACGTCGCCGACCCGGTCCGGCGCCAAGCAGAAGGCCGCCAAGAAGAAGCGCAAGACCAAGAAGCGCAAGCACGGGCGCAAGCAGGTCAAGCCGACCCAGGCCACGCCGGCGGCGGCCGGCGCGATCGGCTCCGTCACCGAGGTCGACGGCGAGTTCGTGACCGTGACGCTGATGCGCGGCGGCTTGATCACCGCCGAGGTCACCGAGGCGACCGAGGGCGCGTGCGTGACCGAGCCCGATGACGCCGGCGACGACACCGACGCCGACGACGAGGACGCCTTCGACCTGTGGGACGACGGGGAGGACGATCCGGACGGCGAGGACGACCCCGAGGACGACGGCCCGGACTTCCGTTCGACGTCCACTTCCGGCGACTGTGCCGCAACGGTCGGCGCGCCGGTCTACGACCTCACGGTCGACGAGGGCGAGTACGTCGTGCTCGACCTCACGGCCTGACAGCGGGCGAAAGCTTCCCTAGGGTCCGTGACGAACGCCGGTCCCGGCGTGTCGCCAGTGCGAGCCATGCGACTGTCACCCTCACTTGTCCTGCTCCGCGCCCAGTCCGACGAGCGCCTGACGGCGCTCGCCCGGGAGGGGTCCGAGCCGGCCTTCACCGCGCTCGTCGAGCGCTACCGCCGCAGCGTGCTGCGGGCCTGCATGCGGGTCCTCCCCGAGGCCCGCGCCGAGGACGCCACCCAGCAGGTCTTCATGTCGGCGTGGAAGGCGCTCGCCCGCGGTGACGACATCCGTGACGTCCGGCCGTGGCTGCTGCGCATCGCGCGCAACACCGCTCTCAACGCGCTGCGCACCCCGGGCTACGAGTACGACGAGCTGGCCGAGTCGCTGACGGGCGGCAGCGCTCCGCCGGCCGAGCTCGAGCGGCGCGACGTGATGCGCCAGACGCTGGCGGGGCTCGCCGCGCTGCCCGAGAACCAGCGCGAGGCTTTGCTGCGCAGCGCCGTCCAGGGCGCCGCGCACGCCGACATCGCCCGCGACCTCGGGATCTCCGAGGGCGCCACGCGCCAGCTGGTGCTGCGCGCACGCGCGAGCATGCGCTCGGTCGTGACGGCGGTGACGCCGATGCCGCTGCTGCACTGGGCGGAGACCGCCGCCGGGGGCGGCGCCGCCGCGGGCGCAACGGCCTTCATCGCGAAGGCCGGCGCCGTCGTGGTCATCGCGGGCGGCGCCGTCGCGACGCCCGGGCTGGTCTCCAAGAGCGAGCAGCCGACCGCCAAGGCCGCCGCGAAGCCCGAGCGCGTCGATCGCGAACGGCCCGCACGCGCGCCGGACAACGACGGGGCGGCGGAGGCGACCGACGTCGCGCAGGCTGAAGCGCCGAAGCGGGAGGTCACTCCTGCGGTGCGTCGCGGGGGCTCGGCCGCTCGTCCCGGCCGGCAACGCCGCGGAGACGACGACTCGTCGGGATCCTCGCACTCGGGCTCGTCCGGATCATCCGATCCGTCGGGCTCGTCCGGCTCGTCACGACCGGCGGGCTCCTCCACACCGTCGCCCGTCGACGATCACGGCGACGACGACCACAGCGGTCCCGGTGGCGGCGACGATGACGACGAGGTCGCCGAGCCGACGGCGGCACCGCCCGTCGTCCCCACAGCGGCCGCGACGGCTGTCCCGACCGTGAACCCGAACTCCGGCTCGGGGTCGGGTTCGTCCGGCTCCGGGTCGTCCGGCTCCGGGCGCGTCGCGGACGACGACCCCGCCGATGACGACCACAGCGGCTCCGGCGGCGGCGGGACCGATTGATTCGTGACGAACGCGCCGGGCGGCGTGTCTCCTCAGCATGAAGCGAACCATCATTGCCGCCCTCACCGCGGCGCTCATGCTCATGCCGGCCACCGCGCTGGCACGCCACGGCCACAAGCACCACCGTGGCTCGAAGGTCCACCGCAGCCACGGCACGGTCGGCACCGTCACCTCCTACGACGCCTCCTCGGGCGAACTCGTGATCACCACCAGCCGCGGCCGCGAGCTGTCCGGCCTCGTCACCAGCCGCACCAACGTGGAGTGCTACGCGCCCACGACGGCCAGCACCTCCCGGCACGGCGACGACGACGACAACAACGAGTCCGACGACGACAACGGCGACGACGACACCCAGAGCGACGACGACCATGCGCAGGGCGACGACGACCACGCGCAGGGCGACGACGACCACGCGCAGGGCGACGACGACCAGGGCGACGACGACCAGGGCGACCAGAGCGACGACGACCATCCTTGCTCCGATGACAACGACGACAACGACGAGGCCGACACCAAGGCCGACTGCAAGGCGCTGCTCGTCCCGGGCACGACCGTCAACCGCGCGCGCATCGACCTCGACGGCGACGACGCCGTCTGGACGAAACTGAAGCTGACCGCAGCGACGGCGCGCTAGAGCGCGACCATCCGCTCGATGGGGAGCCGGGCGCGCTCAGCGAGCGCGTCCGGCACCTTCACGACCGGGGACAGGTCACGCAGGGTGTCGCGGAGCTTGGGCAGCGTGATCATCTTCATGTACTGGCAGACCGCGGCGCGGTTGGCCGGCACGAAGTTGACCTCCGGCGCCGCCTCCCGGAGCGGGTGCAGCATGCCGGTCTCCGTCGCGACGATCGCCGTCGAGCCGGGCTCGGCGGTGCGCGCGTAGTCGAGCATCCCGCCCGTCGAGAGCATGAAGACGCCGTCGGAGTCGACGTCGCCGGCCGCGACGTACTCCATCACGGAGGTCGAGCAGCCGCACTCGGGATGGATGAGGAAGTCGGCGCCCGGGTGGGCGTCGCGCATCTCGCCGATGTCGCGCGGGCGGATGCCGGCGTGGACATGGCACTCGCCGTCCCAGACGTGCATCTTGCGGCCGGTCTGCTTCTCGACGAACGCGCCCAGGAACATGTCCGGCCCGAACAGGATCTCGGTGTCCGCCCCGTGCTCGCGGTAGATGTGCTCGACGACCCGGACGGCGTTGCCCGACGTGCAGCAGTAATCCGTCTCGGCCTTGACCTCGGCGCTCGTGTTGACGTACATGACCACGATCGCGCCCGGGAACTTCGCCTTCCAGGCGCGCAGCTGGTCGGCGGTGATCGAGTCGGCCAGCGAGCAGCCCGCGCCCAGGTCGGGGAGCAGGACGGTCTTCTCCGGCGACAGGATCGACGCCGTCTCGGCCATGAAGTGCACGCCGCAGAAGGCGATCACGTCGGCCGCCGACGTCGCGGCCTGCTGGGAGAGGCCCAGCGAGTCGCCGACGTAGTCCGCGACGGACTGGATCTCGGGCAGCTCGTAGTTGTGGGCGAGGATCACGGCACCGCGCTCGCGGGCCAGCGCGCGCACCTCGTCCTGCAAGGCGATGATGTTCTCGATCTCGAGGACGGGGTTCATGGGGCTCCGATCTCCAGCAGCAGTGAGAGGTCGAGGGCGGGCGCCGAATGCGTCAGCCATCCCAGCGACACGAAGTCTAGCCCCTTTATGGTCGCGTAGACCACAACTGTTTCCGGGCTGATGCCGCCACTGGCCTCGAGCTGTGCGCGCCCGCCCACCCGGGCCACCGCCTCGGTCACCTGCGCGGGGGTCATGTTGTCGAGCAGCAGCCGGTCGGCGCCGGCCTCCAGCGCCGCGTCGATCTCGAGCCCGTCGCGAACCTCGACCTCGATCGGCAGATCCGGCCGTGCCGACCGCGCCGAGCGGATCGCCGCCGCCACGCCGCCACCCAGCGCCGCATGGTTCTCCTTGATGAGGATGGCGTCGAAGAGCCCGGCGCGGTGGTTGGTCCCGCCCCCGTGCACGACCGCGGCCTTCTCCAGCGCCCGCAGCCCTGGCGTCGTCTTGCGGGTGTCGAGGATGGTCGCCCCGCCGCCCGCCTCGCGCACCGCCCGCACCACGGACGCCGTGACGGTCGCGACGCCCGACAGCCGCTGGAGGAAGTTGAGCGCGGTCCGCTCGGCCGTCAGCAGCGCGCGCGCCGACCCCTCGACGCGCAGCACGGCAGCGCCGCGCTCGCGCCACTCTCCCTCCGGTCCGCGCTCGATCGCGCAGTCGGGATCGAGCCGGGTGAAGACGTGCGTCGCGACGTCGAGCCCCGAGATGACGCCCGGCGCCTTCTGCACGATCGTCGCCACGCCCCGAGCGCCCGCGGGCACGGTCGCCTCCGTGGTGACGTCGCCGCCGCCGACGTCCTCGGCCAGCGCCTGCGTGACGAGATCGTCGATCACCGGTTCCACCCTTCGTCGATGCGGTCTGCGATGTCGACGTCCCGCGCCGCCTTGATGTGCGGCTTGTCGATCTCCTTCGCCACGTAGCGGGCGACGAAGCGCGCGATCTCGCGGTCGATGCCCGCGACGCGCTGGAGGATGGTCGAGCGCAGGGCCTTCGACGAGAGCTTGACCTCCACGTCGCCGGTATCCGGCGCGGGGATGTCGATGACCACCCGCAGCGGGGCCTCCGCCCGGGCGTGCAGGTCGAGGCCGACCACGAGGTCGACCTCGAAGTCGTGGACGTCGACGCCGAGGTCGAGGCGCAGCTCGAGGGCGACCGGGATCGCGAGGCGGAACCGCACCTCGGCGTCGTCGACGGGCGTGGCCGTCCCCTCCCCCACCGTCCCCCGGGCCTTGACCTGCGCGACCTTGCCCGGCCCGGCGCCGATCGGGCCGAAGGCGATCGGATCGCCGGCGAGGCGGGCCAGCGACGCCTCGATGCGCTCCGCGGTGACGGCGTGCCGGAAGAACTGCTCCCCGAACTCGCCGTAATCCATATCTACTCGCAGACGACGAAGATCGAGTCCAGCTCCGGGTCGGCGGCGCCGTGCAGCCGGGCCCCCGCGCTGACCAGCTCGCGCAGGTAGTCGATCGCCTCCCGCGTCACCAGCTCCCCCGGCAGCAGCGCCGGGATGCCGGGCGGGTAGCCGGCGATCGACTCGCTCGACACGCGGCCCTCGGCGTCCGCGATCGGGACACGCTCGACCTGGCCCAGGAAGGCATCGCGCGGCGTCATCGCCACCTCGTTGTGCAGCGCGCCCGCCGACCGCGACAGCGCGCTGGCCTCCCCCGCCTTCGACATGCGCCCGATGGTCTCCGCGAAGTCGTAGGCGAAGCGGTCGAGGTCGTCCGCCGGCTGGGCGATGCCGAGGACGAGCACGACGGTCGCGTGGGTGGCGAGCTCGAGCTGGGCGTCGTAGGCCGCGCGCACGGCGGCGTAGACCTCGTAGCCCGTCCGCCCCGTGCCGCGCACGTCGATGACGACGCGCAGCGGGTCCCAGGCGGCCACGCCCGCGCGGCCGATCATGTCCTCGCCTACGACCGCGCACCCGGGGACGGCGTCGATCGCCTCCCGCAACGTCGCCGCGGCGGCCAGGGTGCGGGTGAGCAGCGCCTGGCCGTGGACGGCGAGCTGCCGCCGCGCCGCGTCCAGCGAGCCCATCAGCAACGCGCTCGGGGACGTGGTGCGCACGAGCCGCACGGCGCGGCCGACCGCGGCGATGTCCACGCGCTCGGTGCCGGCGACGTGGAGCATGGCCGACTGCGTGAGCGATCCGACGATCTTGTGCGTCGAGGTCAACGCGGCGTCGGCGCCCAGGCGCAACGCGCTCTCGGGGACCCCGGGGTGGAAGCCGAAGTGCGGGCCCCACGACTGGTCGACGATCAGCGGGACGCCGCGGGCGTGCGCGACCTCGGCGAGGCCGGCCACGTCGGCGGCGAGCCCGTAGTAGGTCGGCGACACGACGAAGGCGGCACGGGCCTCGGGACAGGTGTCCAGCGCCTCGGCGAGCCCGTCCGGCGTGACCCCGTGGGCCATGCCGAGCTCGTCGTCGTAGGCCGGGGCGACGAAGCTGGGGCGGCCACCGCTCAGGACGAGGCCGTCGATGACGCTGCCGTGCGAGTTGCGCTGGACGACCACCGCCGCACCGAGCGGCGCCAGGGCCAGGCACAGCGCGTGGTTGCCCTGCGTGGCGCCGTTGGTGAGGAACCACGTGCGCGCCGCGCCGTGCGCCTCGGCCGCGAGCCGCTCGGCCTCCTCGTAGGGGGTCGGGCGCGTGCCGAGGTCGATGCCCTCGATGTCCTGGGGGACGTCGAGCTGCAGGGCCATCAGCCCGATCGCGTTCATCAGCCCCGGGTCGGCGCCGCGGCCGCCCTTGTGGCCCGGGACGTGGAAGCGCGTCGAGCCACGGAAGCCGTAGGCGACGAGTGCGTCCAGGTACGGCGCGTTCGGCTGTTCCGCTTGGGACATCAGGAGGCGGACTTCAGCAGGTACGCGCGGACGAAGCCATCCAGGTCGCCGTCGAGCACGCGGTTGGCGTCGCCCATCTCGTGGTCGGTGCGGTGATCCTTGACCATCGTGTACGGGTTGAGCACGTAAGAGCGGATCTGCGAGCCCCAGCCGACGTCCAGCGCCTCGCCCTTCTCCTTGGCGATCTCCTCCTGGCGCTGGCGCTCCGCCCGCTCGATCAGCTTCGACGTGAGCATCTTCATCGCCGTCAGCTTGTTGGACGACTGCGAGCGCTCGTTCTGGCACTGCACGACGATCCCCGACGGCCGGTGCGTGATGCGCACGGCCGAATCGGTCTTGTTGACGTGCTGGCCACCCGCGCCCGACGCGCGGTAGGTGTCGATCTGGAGGTCGTCGTCGTCGATCTCGATCTCGCCCAGGTCCTCCAGCACGGGCGAGACCTCGACGGACGCGAACGCCGTGTGCCGCCGCGACTGCGCGTCGAAGGGCGAGATGCGCACGAGCCGGTGGACGCCCTTCTCGGCGCCGTAGAGGCCGTAGGCGTTCTCGCCCGAGACCTGGAAGGCGGCCGACTTGATGCCCGCCTCCTCTCCGGGTGACGCCTCCAGCAGCTCGACCTTGAACCCGCGCCGCTCCGCCCAGCGCATCTCCATGCGCAGCAGCATCTCCGCCCAGTCCTGCGCGTCGGTCCCGCCCGCGCCGGAGTTGACGATGACGAGCGCGTCGCCGCCGTCGTAGCGGCCGCTGAACAGGCGCGCAAGCTCGAGCTCCTCCAGCCGCGCCTCGGCGGAGGCGAGCATCTCCTCGATGTCCTCGTCCTCGTCGGCGAGCTCGAGCAGCTCGACGTCCTCCTCGAGCGAATCGAACGTCGACAAGCGCCGGTTGACCCGCGCGTACTCCGAGTTGACCTTGGCGGCGGCGTCCGGGTCGTCCCAGAAGCCGGCTTCCCCCATCTGTGCTTCGAGCGCGGCGGCGCGCTCCCTCAGCTGAGCCGGGTCAAAGGTAGTCCGAGAGGAGCGTGAGCTGCTCTCGGATCGCCGCAAGGCGCTGCGGCGTCGGCTGGGACGAGGCGGGGGTGCTCACCTGCCTGACTCTACTTGCGCCTGTGCTTCCTGCGCTTGCCCTTCCTCTTCTTGGCGGCCTTCTTCTTCGGCTTGACCTGCTTGAGGCGGCCCGTGCCGGTCTTTCCGTGCCGCGACGCCGCGCTGTAGGCGGTCACGTAGGCGGTGATCCCGCCCTTGCGGCCGACGGCCGGGACCGTCACCGAGCGAGCCTTGGCCGGCTGCATGAAGGCGTCCGTGCGGCCGTCGGAGTAGCGGACGGTGACCCCGTAGCGGACCGCCAGGGCCGCCTTGGACCATCTGACCTTCGCGGTCGAGCCCGTCCGCCGGATCTTCACGCGCGGCCTGCCGACGGCCGGGTTGGGGGCGACGTAGCGCGCCACCGCGAGGCGGGCGCGCGGCATGTCGTCCTGGGTGACCTGCGCGGCGATCGTGCGCTTGGAGGAGCGCGCCTCGCCGACGGTGAAGCGCACCTTGCCCCTGCCGCCGCCCTTGACCGTGCGCAGCACCTTCATGCCGCCGTCGGCCTCCTCGACCAGCGACACGACCTGGCCGGCGATCCGCTTGACGTAGTACTTCAGCACGCGCTTCGTGCCCTTGCCCGAGACCTTCGCCCTGACGGTCGGCTTGGGCAGGACGGGCGCGGACTGGATGCGCACGATCGCGCCCGAGCCATCGGCCGTCTCCACCGTCCACATCCCGCGAGCCGGCTTGCGCAGCATGACCACGGAGCGGTCCTCGGCCTCCATGACCGCGCCGAAGGAGTCCTTGAGGAACTTGCCCTCGATGGCATCGGTGAAGTCGAGCCGCTGGCCGTCCGGGGACACCAACGTCACCTTCGGCGCCGCGCCGGCGCCCTCGAAGGACAGCGCCACGGGCTCCGCGTCCAGCGGGAAGGTCTGCGGCGCGTTGAGGGCGCGGCCGACGCGGATCGCGTGCAGCGGCGTGTACTCGCCGAGGTCGCACCCGGTGAAGGCGCGGAAGTTGGCGATCAGCTGCGGCAGGGTGATCGGCGGGACGCCGCCGGGGAAGCGCACCGCGGCGCCCGCGGCCAGGTTGAGGTCGTCGAACGGCCACGGGATCGGGATCGTCACCGACGCGCACGCGGCGATGCCCTTGTTGGAGAACACGCCCTTGAGGCCGATCGGCTTGGGCAGGAACTTGAAGTCCACCTGGCCCTTGCCGTCGATCTGCCAGGCCTCCGGGTTGCGCGTCCGGACGTGGCCGCCCAGGTCGGCGTTGATGGAGACGATGTCCGGAACCGTGATGTCGCCGTGCGCGGTCAGGTCGGCCGTGCCCGCCTCGCTGACGTCGAAGGTGACCTTGCCGAGCGGGATGCAGACGAGCTGGACGGTCCCGTCGGTGTGCAACGTGATCGGCCGCGGGCTGGCGTGGAAGGTGAGCCCCGCTTCGGCACCGACGGTCGGGCAGCCGTTGCCCGCGCTCGGCGCCAGCATCGACAGCGCCGCGGTGCCCTTGAGCTCGATCGGGTCGGGGGCCTGGAAGCCGCCGCCGACCTTGGTGAGGAAGACGCCCGGCCCCACGGTGATGCCCTGGCCCGCGCCGGCGAGGTAGTTGACCTCCAGCGCCTCGAGCGCCCCGGAGTTGTTGATCGCGAACCTGACGATGTCGATGCCGCTGCCGCCGAGCGCGTCGAAGGTGATCTTCCCGCTGGCCTCGAGGCGCTGGCTGTTGTAGGTCAGCTTGAAGTCCCGCAGGTTGATCCCGAACAGATACGCAAGGCCGAGCTCGATCTTGAGGCCCTGCAGCTTGAACTCGCCGTCCAGCCCTGCCTTGAGGTCGACGGCGATCTTGGCGTCGGTCTTCTTGCCGCCTGGGGCGCTCATCGACAGCCCCGGGAGCTTCGCGACCGCGCTCAGCGTGACCGTCTGATCCGGGTTGATCTTGACCTTCGCGTCGAGGCCGACGAGGCTGAACGGCCCGAGGTTCATCTTCTTCGGGTCGAGCGCCTCGAGGTTGATCTTGTCCTTGATCAGCTTGTCGGCGCCGCCGATGGCGTCGTCGATCTGCGTCTGCACGCCGTCCTTGAACTCCGTCAGCTGCCGCTTGCCGACCTCGAGCGCGGCGTTGGTGGCGGCCACCGTCATCTTCCTGGCGGTGCCGGTCAGCGCTTCCCTGACGTCACTCGGGGCGACGATCGTCTTCAGCGACCCGCCCGGGGTGATGACCGCGCCGTTGAGCTTGAGCGGCCCGTTGACGGCGTAGATCTGATCCAGCGCGAAGCTCGTCTTGGGCAGATCGATGTCGACCTTGGGGAGATCGGAGCCCTTCGGCGGATCCGCGAGGGTCTTCATGCGGTCCTGCAGCTGGGACTCGAGGTTGGACTGGACCTTCGCCGCCTCCAGGTTCGCTTCGACGCCGGCGTAGTTCTGCGCCGCGGCGGCGACGTTGCCCTGAGCCGTGCTCCGGAACGCGCCGCCGCGCAGGTTGGCGAAGCGCAAGCCGCCGCTGGCGCCCTTCTCCAGCAGCTTGTAGGCCGCCTCGCGCTGGTTGATCTCCTTGGCCGCCTGTCCGACGACCGCCCTGAGCGCCGGCGACAGCGCGTCGATCTGCGTCTGCTCGACGCCCCGGACGTTGACCGGGCACAGGTTGCCCTCCAGCAGGACCTGGCCCACGTTGCCGGCGGACACGCACGGCCCGGTCGCCGGGTCCGGCGGCGGGATGATCGTGTTGCGGCACCACAGCGGCTGCGGCTTGCGATACGAGCCCTTCCCCCGCCCCTTGTTCACGTTCGGGAAGTACATGAGGTGCTGGCCCTGCGCGTTGTAGGCGCGGGTCTGCGCGCGCACGTAGCGACCCGTGGTGGCGCTGTCGGTCATCACGAGGATCGCCTGCGGCTCGTAGACCCCGGCGTTGAGGTGGGCGCGGATGGCCGGTGAGCTCCCGGGGCAGGCGATGTCGGTGCGGTTGTCGCCGTCGACGTCCCAGAGGATCACGACCGGCGTGTCCGGGGCGAGCGCGGCCTCCTCCGCGGCTGACAGGGACGGCGCCGACTTCTCGTCGACGGACGGGACGGTCAGCAGGATCGGCCGGCAGGACGCGGGCCTGGCGCACGTCCCGCTGCGGTTGCCCGGATCCCAGAACAGGCCGTTGATGTACCGCTTGAAGTCCGCCGACTTGCTCTGGATCAGGGCGCACACCGTGCGCAGGTGCTTGAGGTTGGTCGGGTCCAGCGCCGCCGGCGGACTCGCGTAGACGTCCTTGACGTCGCCGTCGGTCATGGGCACGGTCGGGCACGCCTTCGCGAAGCCGTTGACGGCGGTGGTGACACGGTCGCGAGCGAGGATCTTGATGTTCTCGCGGTAGTTGTCGGACGCCGCCAGCAGGTTGACGGGGTCGAACTCGTTGTCGCGGAAGCTCTCGTCGATCGAGCCGGTCTGGATCGCGGCCGGGAGCGGGACGAACACCTCCTTGGACTTCGCCTCGGGGCTGTCGCCGAGCGCGTTGCTCGCGATCACGCCACAGCGGATCGAGCGGCCGAGCAGCTCGGGGGTGATCGGGAGCTTCGCACCGGTGGCCCCTGCGATCGGGACCTCGCCCGTGGCGCCGGAGTCGGCGGCGGGGCGGTACCACTGGTACCGGTACCCGCCACCGGGCGGAGCGGTGTCCGGATGGGCGGCGTAGTCGTCGAACCAGTCGCCGGTGGAGCACTCGGCGACCTGCTTGAGCGGGTTCCCGTCCGGCGCGGGCGGGAGCAGGGCGATCGGCGAGTTCTTCAGGTTGGGCTTGCCCTCGATCACGAAGGTCGGCGCGCTGGAACGGCCGCCCTCGCCGACGTCGTTGGTCGCCTGCGCCACGCAGGTGATGTCGTGGTCGGAGTCGCCGCTGGGGTCGGTCCCGATGCCACCGAGGCCGGGCGGGTGCAGCGGCTTCGGCGTGTAGGTGCGCGCGGTGCCGA
The DNA here is from genome assembly GCA_963740765.1 of uncultured Solirubrobacteraceae bacterium. Taxonomy (GTDB): domain Bacteria; phylum Actinomycetota; class Thermoleophilia; order Solirubrobacterales; family Solirubrobacteraceae; genus DATLGB01. The sequence continues at coordinate 79,913 of CAVUFN010000007.1, forward strand.
TCGTCTCGCCGTCGCGGACCCAGAAGTACGTGAAGTCCGACTCCTCGGAGGTGTTGTCCCAGGTGCCGTGGTCGCAGGTCAGCTCCTTCCCGGCGACGGCGGGCAACGGCGTCATGACGGGGGCGGACTGAGCCGACGGCGGCCCGTTGTCCGTGCGCTTGGTGTTGAAGGACAGCGCCTCGGCCGACACGCCGTCCTTGGTGGCGATCTCGCGGCAGCGCACGCGGCCGCCGGCGTCCTCCGGCCGCACCTGGTACCCCTGCTCGGCGGCGCCGTCGATCGTCACCCACGCCGAGTCGCCCTCGACCTTGGTCGACCGCGGCGCCCGCTCCCACAGGTACTGGCGGGTGACGTCGGCCGGGTTCCAGTCGCCCGGGTCGCAGGCCAGCACCTGGCCGACGGCGGGCGAGCCGTAGACGCCCGGGCGGCGGGTGTTCTTCGGGCCGGCCGGCTCGGGCAGCCTCGGAGCCGTGCGGTGGAAGCCCGCCGCGAGGTAGGCGATCTCGCCCTCCGTGAGCGCGCGGTTGTAAACGCGCGCCTCGTCGAGGTCGCCCGCGAAGGTCGAGGAGGCGGGGCAGCCCGACGCGGCGGGGCCGCCGACCCGGAAGTCGCCCGGATTCAGGTCGTAGCGGATGCCGTCGAGGTAGCTCGTGCCGTCGCCGACCTGGGCGCCGTCCACGTAGAGCCGGAGCTTGCTGCCGTCGTAGCTGCCGGCGAGCATGTGCCACTGCCCGTCCCACACCCCGCTGGCCGCCGGCGAGCGCGCGATGCCGCTGGCGCCGCGCATGACGAATTCCGCTTTGTCGGTGCCGAGCAGCCCGTAGGCGCCGGGCAGGCAGCTGGTGCCCGTCGTGCCCTTGGTGGCGATGACAGCGGTGGCGCTGGGCGTGCTGGACCGCGCCCACAGCAGGACGGTCACGTTGGCGGGCTGGAGCTTGTTCTCGCTCTGGTGGCCGACGCCGGGCGTCGCCCCGCCGCCGTCGGGCGCTTGGACGGTCAGACCGCCCTTGAAGCGCGCCGGGCTGACCGGCGCCACCCGGGTCGTGGTGCCGCGGAAGTCGTTGCCCGACGTGTCGGTCACGGACGGGCCGTTGACCTTGTCGAGGTGCCACTTGAGGACGAGGCCGGGCTCGGGCTCGGCCGGGGCGGGCGGCTCGGGCGGCGGTAGCGTCGGCGGGCTCACGGGATCGGTCCCGGTCGTGAGGTGGCTGACCTCGTCGTCGGCGAGGCCGCGCCGGTAGACGCTGACCTCGTCGACCATGCCGGCGAAGCCGTTCGCGTTGCAGCTGCCCACGCCGCGGCCGACGTGGAAGCCGCGCCCGTTGGTCGCGAGCCCGAAGTCGATGGTGTCCCGGCCGGGCGTGACCGGGGTGGCGCCGACGAACGCCCCGTCGAGCCAGAGCGTGACCTCGGTGCCGCGGAACACGCCGGCCACAGCGTGCCAGCCGCCGTCCCAGACAGACGCCGCCGGCGCGGGCGGCGTCAGGAAGGTGCTGTGCTGGGTGCCCGCGCCGTTGGTGCCGGCGAGCCGGAAGCGCACGGCACCCGTGCCATCGGTCTCCAGGCCGTAGATGCTCTGGCACGACGCGTCCGAGCCGACGCCGGCGATCCCGGCGTTGAGCGGCGCGCTGCCGCGCTTGACCCACGCGATCACGGTGACCTGGGCGGGCTCGAAGACGCTCGAGCGGATGTCGAAGCCGTCGCCCGGGGCGGCCAGCGCGAGGCCGTTGCCGAAGCGGCCACCGACCACGTCGCCGGTGAGGTTGCGGCCGTGGGCGCCGTGCCCGGAGCCGTCGAGCACCTGGTTGGTGTCGTAGCTCTGGCTGAGCGGGTAGCGCGCAGCGATCTCGGTGTCCGGCGCCGTCGCGCCGGTGGGCGCGACGATGTGGAAGCGGTTGGTCAGGTACTCGGCGTCGGACTGGGAGATCGCGGAGTCGTAGAAGCGCGCCTCGTCGACGTCGACGGCGGGGGCGTCGGTGTCCCCGCAGACGTCATAGGCACCGACGTTGAAGCCGGTCCAGTTCGGGCTGGGACCGTCGTACGCGGGGTACTGGATCGCGCCCTTGCCGGCGGCGGCCGTGCCGACCTCGGCGCCGTCGACGTAGGTGCGCAGCCCGGCGGCGGCTCCGTAGGTGATCGCGATCCCGTGCCAGTCGCCATCCCACAGGCTGGCGCCCGGGATGCTCGCGCCCGCGACGTTGCCCGTCGCGCCCCGCACGGTGGCCGCCACGGCGCCCGCTCCGCCGCCGACGCTCAGCCCCCACGACTCCGGGTCGCAGCTGCTCAGCTCGCGGCCGTAGGAGAGCAGGTGGCCAGGTCCCGGGGGGCCGTCGCTGCGGACCCACAGCATCGCGGACATCGCCGGCGTCTCGAAGGGCAGGCCGAAGAACGCGCCGATGTGCGAGCCCGTGCCGGGATACCCGAGCCGGAACGCCCCGGCGCCGAAGCGCGGCGTCTGGATGAAGTCCACCGCCTGGGTGAAGCCGGGATGGTTGTTGCCCGAGCTGTCCGGTTGCCCCTGCGCGCTCGTGTCCAGGTGCCACAGCAGGATCGGGTCCGCCGCACGGGCGGCCGGGGCCAGCAGCCCGAACGCGAGCATGAGGATGAGGCCGAGCCGGCGCATCGGCCCACTCTGCCCGACGTGCGGCGCGGGCGATAGGTGCCCTAGGGATGAAATCGTCTATCTCGGGCGCCGCACGACGTCGACGCGCAGCAGCAGCTCCTCTCCGCGCTTGGTCGAGCCGGGGCGCCGGGCTTCCCGGCTCGTGACCGGGCCGATGAAGCGCGTGTCCGCGGCGCCGGCGACCCCGCCGCGGACGCCGATGCCGCCGCCGGGCTCGACGAGGAGCGCGAAGCGCGAGCCCTTCGGGACCGACCGATCGGCCGCGATCCGGCGGGGCGTCCCGTCCAGCGCGACCGATCGCGTGTTGTTGTAGAGGAGGTAGCCCTGCGGCGTCGGGCGCAGGATCTGGAGGGAGACCCGGCCGCGCGCGCCGCGCACCGCCCACGCGCGGACGAGCCCGCGGTACGGAACCACCAGCGGGCGCCCGCCGAGATCGGTCTGCATGATCGTGCAATAGGACGAGCTGCCGCTGGGCACGCGCCCCTCGCAGTCGACGGTGCGCACGCCACCGGGCGTCAGGGCCGAGCCGAACGCCGTCGCCCCACGCGTGACAGGCGGTGCGGGCATGGCGGGCTCGCCGTCACCGCGCGCCAGCAGCGCCACGGCGACGGCGACGGCCATCACGCCCGCCGCGGCCGGGAGCGCGGCGCGCCGGCTGCGCTCGGGCGGTCGCATCGCCGCGAGGGCAGCGCGGTCGTCCCGGCCCGCGTCGCGGCCGAAGCCGGTGACCCACAGGGCTCCGTCCGGGTCCACGAGCAGGTCGCCGGCGGTGAGGTCGCCATGCGGGTGATCAGCGAGGATCGCGGCCGCGCCGTCGAGCCAGCGGCGACGGATGCGGCGAACCTCGGCCAGCGTGCGCGCGCCCTCGATCAGGCGCGTGGCGACGTAGCGGTCGCCGTTCCACTCGATCACGGCGTACAGCGGGACGACGCCCGGCCGTCGCGGCCACGCCGTGACGTCGAAGGCGACGCCGGGGTCCAACCGCGTCAGCACGACGCGGCGGCCGAGCTCGACCTGCGTCGCCTCCCAGGTGTGGTCGCCGAGCCGGCGCTCGAGGCGGAACCCGGCCGGGTCAGCCGAAGTAGAAGAAGCGCCGGGCATTCGCCTCGAGATAGTGGCGAATCAGGCGGGCACTGCCCAGGCGGCGGAACGCGAGGTCGATGAAGAGGTGCTCGCGGCGCTCCGGGTCGGCGCCGACGGCCACGGTCGGGTCGATGTCGAGCGGCGGGTGGACGTCATCGATCTCGATGCGCACGGTGCGCTTGCCCGCGCGGATCAGGTCGAGCGCACCGCGACCGTCCACGGTCACGAGGCGGACCTCGACCCGGACCCCGTTGGGGTAGCGCGTGCGCGCGCTGGCCAGCGTGATCCCGTCGGGGGCCGCCGCAGCGTCCGCGCCCGTGAGCTGCCGCGGCTTGAACGGGACGGCGCCGGGCACCAGGTCGGCGCGGAGCAGCAGCTCGCCCGGCGGTCCCGGCTCGACGGGGTTGGAGAGCCCGGCCAGCACGGGCTCGAAGCGGCCGAGCTCACCGGCACTGGGGCGCAGGCCGACACCGGAGCCCCCGATGACGACGAGCGCGAGCCGATCGCCGCGCTCCACCGCCAGATCGCTGCGGAAGACGTGCGGCCCGGGGTCATCCGCGAACTCGTTGCGGGATCGGGCGATCTGGAAGTAGCCGTCGCGATTGCGGATCACCGACAGGGCGAACTCGCCGACGGCCGACCGCACCCCCCAGCGGCGGATGACGCCGTTGCGGGGGACCACCAGGACGGCGTCGCCCACCCCCCGCACCTGGAAGAGGGAGCAGGTCGGCGAGGCGGGCGTCACGACGGCGTTGTGGCAGTCGACGGTACGACCGTCCTCGGCGAGGGTCGCGCCCATCTGGATGCTGCCCTCGGGCGCCGGCGGCGGCGCCGCCACGGCCGCTGCGGCGGGCTCGTCGGAGCCCCGTTCCAGCAACGCGAGGACGCCGGCGCCGAGCAGGGCGCCGGCGACCGCGGCCACCGCCACCTTCGCGCGACCGCGCCGCCCCGGCACGCGCCGCACCGGCACCGACGGCTGGGTGACCTGCCCCATCGTGGTGTCGTCGTCATCGTCCTCGGCGTGCACCCGCGGCGCGGGCGGGCTGAGCTCGGTCCCCGCCAGTGCGGCCCGCGCGCGGGCGATCAGGTCGGTGGCGGACGGCGGCCGCAGCGAGGGGTCCTTGGCCAGCCCGGTGATCAGCACGTCGTCGAGGCCCGGCGGGATGCCCTCGCGGCGTCCGCTCAGCCGCGGCGGCGGCTCGGACGTGTGCGCGTAGAGGACGGCGGCGTGCGTGGCGCGCGGGAACGGCGTCGTCCCGGTCAGGCACTCGAACAGCACGGCGGCGAGCGCGTAGCGGTCGGCCTCCGGCCCGGCGGCGCCGCCGAGGACGACCTCCGGCGCGACGTAGGCGATCGTCCCCACGAAGTGGCCGCTCGCGGTGGCGCCGTCGGTGCCGGAGCGGGTCAGGCCGAAGTCGGCCAGGTAGGCGTGGTCGCCGTCGACGAGCACGTTGCGCGGCTTGACGTCGCGATGCACGAGGCCGGCCGCGTGGGCGGCATCGAGTGCCGCGGCGACCTGCTCGAGCAGGTCGAGCGTCCGCGCCGAGGTGAGCACGCCGTCGTCGATGAGCGCGGCCAGCGTCGTCCCGCGCACGAGCTGCATGGCGAGGTAGGGCCCGTGGTCGGACGTCCCCGCCTCGTAGACGGTGACGATGTTGGGGTGGTCGAGCGCGGCCTGCAGGCGGCCCTCGCGGCGGAAGCGCTCGAGGAAGTGCGGATCGGCGAGGTCGGGCGAGACGAGCTTGAGCGCCACCTCCCGGCCGACGGACTCCTGGGTGGCCTCGTAGACGACCGCCATCCCGCCGCGACCGAGCAGCCGCCCGAGGCGGTACGGACCGACCAGGGCTCCGTCGGGCGGTGTCACAGGTCGCGCGCGGACACGTAGCCGGACTCGAGCGCTCGCCGGGCCAGCTCCGCGCGCTTGCGGTTCTGGGGGAGGTCGTCGACCCCGAGCTTGGTGAACAGCGTGCGCACGTGGCTCTTGACCCCGGGCAGCGACAGGAACAGCTCGTCGGCGATCTGCTGGTTCGGCGCGGGCGTGGAGACCGGGCCGGGCTGAAGCAGCGGCCGGCACAGCGCCACCAGGACGCGCCGCTCGGCGTCGGTGACGCGAGCGTCGGGCAGCGCGCGGGCGACGGCCGTGCTCTCGTCCCCGATCGCCGACGGGAAGCGGAACAGGATCATCGTGGTGCCGAGCCGCAGCATGTCGCGATCTTCGAGCCGGCGGTGGCGCAGGACCCGCTCGCCGTTGACGTAGGTGCCGTTGCGCGACATGCCGTCGTCGACCACCGTCCAGCCCGCGCCGCCCGCGACCATCTGCGCGTGGGCGCGCGAGATCTCGGGGTCGCCCGCCAGCACGACGTCGTTGTCGGCCGTGCGACCGAGCCGGACGAACTCGCGCTCGGCGAGGGACACGATCCGGAGGTCGCCGTGGGCGTCGCGGTGCGCGAGGAACGGGGCGCCCTCGCGCTCGGCGGCCAGCAGGGCCGAGCCCTCGGACGCAGACGTTGGGTGGGTGGGGAACCCCACGCCCTGAAGTAAACGCCATCGCGGCGCGACGTCGCCGCGGTGGTCAAACGGCGGTTCCAACCGGGATCACCGGAGCCATGGCGCGCAGGCTCGCCGATCAGCGGCCGCGATGCCAGGTACCCAAGGGATGAAACCCGTCAGCCCTACAGGCGGAACACCAGCAGCGTCTGCGTGATCGACGGTTGTTTGGGCCCGCGCGCCGTCACCTTCACCGCCACCTTCAGCAACCCGCTCTTGGGGCGCCGCGGCAGCGGCACGCGGACCTTGCGCGTCTTGGTGCCGACCCGGACCGTGCGGCCGCCGATCCGCGCGCGGGACGGCGTCGTCGCCGCGATCCGGACCGTGATGCGCTTGGTCCTGCGTGTGACGCGGTCGGGGGCGCGCAGCTCGGTGAGGTCGAGCGTCACCGGCTCCTGCACGAGCACGCGCGTCGCGCTGGCGCGCCGGCCCCGGCGGTCGCGTGCCTGCAGGCGCAGCTTGACCCGGCCGGCCGGGATCCGGGCGCGCAGCGGGCTGCCCGTGCCGAGCCGGCGCTTGCCCGCGAACCAGGTCAGGCGGCGGCCGGTGAGCGCTCGGCCGGCGTCGTCGGTCGCCTCCCCCTCGAGCAGCGTGCGCCCGCCCGCCTTGCCGGTGACGCCCCTCGCGGGAACGATGATCCGCGCGGTCGGCGGCGCGCCGTCGGCGCGGAAGCGGGCCGACTCGGCGCTGACCTCGTTGAAGCCGTCGTTGACCGTCACCCGCACGCGCGCGCGGCGGCTCGCCTGCAGCTGCCGCGCCGGCACCGTGACGGCGCCCGTGTCCACGCCCTCGTAGAGCGTCTTGTACGGCGCGCCGGGCGAGGGCGAGAAGCCGACGGTCGCCTGCAGCGCGTCCCCGTCCGGATCGGTCGCCCTCCAGCTGACGCGCAGGCTCCGCCGCGCCCGCGAGCCCTTCCGCGGCGCCGTCACCTTCACGGCAGGCGGCTTGGTGGCGCTGCGCTCGGCGAGCACGGTCCCGGCGGCGGTGACCTGCACCTTCGCCGCCGAAGCCGGCAGCGGTGCGCTGAAGAACGTCGCTCCCGAGCTGTCGGTGAGCGTGTCGATCTGCGCGCCGACCGTGTCGAGCGGGGCGCCGGCCGCGTCGAACGACTGCACCTGCAGCGGCGAACCGGGGACGGCGGCCGGCGTCCCCCCAGCCGCGCCGGCCGGGATGACGGAGTTGATGATGGCCGTGCCGCCGATCAGCGTGCCCGTCACCGTCCCGGTGCTCGCCTGGGCCGTGGTCGCGGTGGTGCGGGCCGAGCGGCGGTCGGGCGGATCGTGGAACAGCCGCGTGAGCATGACCTCGTAGCGCCGCCAGTTGCGCGGCGAGACCCAGGCGTTCGCGTCGCTCGCGCAATAGGACATGAAGTCGAAGAGCATGCTCGTCTCCAGGTCGGGCGTGCGGTCGCCGGTGTCCGGGTCGAACTTCGTCCCCTGGAGGCGGCCGCGGTTGTCCGGCAGCCACTCCTCGCCCGTCTCGGGCGGGGTGTTCCCGCCGCAGCGGGTCGCCGGGTCGTTGTCGAAGTCGGCGTGGGGCGCGCCCAGGGCGTGGCCGAGCTCGTGCGCGGCCGAGGTCAGCGGTCGGCCGCGCGAGCCGTCGTTGACATGGATGTACGGCTGGCGGCCGGAGACGGGCAGACCGGCCAACAGCGGGCCGCCCGACGACCCGCCCGGTTCGTCGAGGGCGCCGGGGCCGCCCGGGTAACGGTGGATGCCCAGCAGCACGTCGTACCCGTCCGGGTTGGCCTGGCGATAGCGCCAGAGCGCGTCGTAGACCTTGCCGGAGCGGCAGGCGCGCACCCGGACAACGAGCTCGCCCGCCGTCTCCCCGTCCGGCGCATCCCCGCAGTCCTTGCTGGTCCCGGTCAGCGCCGAGAGGTCGAGGTTGATCGTCCCCGTGAACGCCCCGACCCGGTAGCGAGCGCCGGCCGGGAAGGTGTCCATGGCCCGGTCCAGGACCTGCCCGGGCGACTTCAGCGTGACGGCGCTGCGTGTCTTGGCCTCGTCGACGTCCTGCACCTGCACGCTCCGGATGCGCAACGGATACAGCGACTTGTCGCGGACGCCGATCTTGCGCAGGTCGTACACGTCGTCGGACCCGCAGCCCTCCAGCAGCTCGCACTGAACGACCGGGTACGCATCGGGCGGGATGCGCACCTGCGCGGTCAGGCGCAGCTTGTTGAGGTTCTCCTCGGCGGCCGCGCGCAGCCAGTCCGCGGGCAGGTCGAAGCGCACGCCCATCTTGGTGTTGCCGCGCTCGCCCTCCGTCACCCAGGGATTCGGCGCCGTCTGCAGCGTGTTGACGCGCTGGGTGAGCCGCTCGTCGAAGAACTTCCCGCCCTCGACGCCGCCGCGCAGGACGACCTCCACCTGGGTGGTGGCGGCGACGGTGGCGTCGCGGTTGACGTAGACGACCGCGGAGGTCGGCTTCGAGGCGTCGAGATGGCTGCCATGCCAGTCGACCTCACGCGGGGCGCCGGCCGTCCCGGAGCAGTCCGCCGCGAACGGATTGGGCGTCCCGCCGCCGCAGTAGGTCTTGAAGTAGGGGTCGTAGGCGTTGCCCGCCTCGGGCTGGACGACGGAGAAGACGTCGATGCCGCGGACGCTCACGTTGCCCGTCGCCGCCAGCGGCGTCAGCAGGATCTCCTGGGCGTCGAAGGCGCGCAGGATCGACGTCACGCTGGGTACGGACAGGCGCTGACCGGAGCGCATGTAGGCCTGCACGCGGCAGAGGTACTTGCGGCCGGAGCGGATGCGGCCGTCGACGTCGAAGGTCGGCCCGGTGCCGACCGTCTGGGGTTGGAGCGGCGTGCCGTCGTAGCCGAGGAAGCCGGTGTCCTGGTACCAGGTGATGGTGAATTGCGGGTTGTCGGCGAGGCCGGTCCAGGTGCCGACGTTGCAGCGGTAGCGGTAGGTGTCCTTGTCGATCTGGCCGACCTTGCCGATGAACGGCCGCTTCACGTTGGCCTCGGGCTCGGGCGTCGGCACGGCGGGGCTGGGCGAGGCGGTGGGCGTCTCGCCGCCGGGTCCGGGAGACGGGGAAGGAGACGGGGTCGGCGTCGGGCCCGGGTCCTCGATGACGGGCGGCGTCGTCGCGCCGGGCGCGTGGAGCGTCGCGATCTCCGTGCCGTTCAGCGCCCGGTCGTAGAGCTGGATCTCATCGAGGTCGCCCGTGTACTGGAGCGGGTCGAAGCCGTTGCAGGCGCTGATGTTGGCGTGGCCGACGAACAGCGCGCCGGACGGGTAGCGCGTGTAGTCCAGGGTGCCGGCCGCGTCCACCGCGCCGATCAGGGCGCCGTCGACGTAGAGCCTGGCCTTGCTGCCGTCGTAGGTACCGGCGACCGCATGCCAGAGCCCGTTCCAGACCTGGTTCTGGGTCGCCGCGGGCGTCACGAACGAGCCGGCCGTCCCCGTCCGGATGACCTCGAACTGCATGCCGCCGCCGCTGCCGGTGTTCAGGGAGAAGGTGCCGCCGCCGCACTCGTTGTCGCCACCGAGGGCAACCGACGCGAACGTCCCGGGCGTGGTGCCGCGCCGCACCCAGGCAGCGACGGTGATCGCGGCCGGCTTCAGCGCCTCGTTGCCCGGCACCACGAACCCGTCACCGGTGCCGGCGAGCCGGAGCGCGGCCCCGAAGCGACCGGTGGCCACCGAGGTCCCCGAGCCGGTCGCGTTCAGCCCGTTGGGCCCGCTGTCGGTGACCGTCGTGCCCGTATCGAGGTGGTACTGGGCGATCAGGCCCGCGCGAGCGGCGGAGGCGGGCAGCAGGGCGAGAGCGAGGAGGAGCAGGAACGGCAGCCGGGCCAGGCGCATCGCGCGACCCTAGACCAGCTCTCGGCCGGATGTCCATCAGGCGCGGCTCAGGCGCCGTGACACTTCTTGAACTTCTTGCCACTCCCGCACCAGCAGGGGTCGTTGCGGCCGAGCTGCTCGTTCTCGTCGAGGACGCGCTGCTGGACGGGCACGAAGCCCGCCTCCTCGCCCTCGCCGTCGGCGACCACGCCCTCCTCGCCGCCGTAGCCGGGCGCGACGGTCCCGCCCGAGTACTCGAGCTGGCTGACGCCGCCGCCGCTGTTGCCGGCCGCGGGGTCCAGGTTGGGGTCCTCCACCTCGACCTCGACGTTGTAGACCATGCGCGCGAAGGTCGCCCAGATCGCGTTCATCATGTCCTGGAAGAGGGTGAACGCCTCGTTCTTGTAGGCGACGATCGGCTCGATCTGGGCGAAGCCGCGCAGGTGGATGCCCTCGCGCAGGTAGTCCATGTCGTAGAGGTGCTCGCGCCAGCGCTCGTCGATGATCTGCAGCAGCAGGAAGCGCTCCAGCGCGCGCATCAGCTCTTCCCCGAGCTCCGTCTCCCGCTCGTCGTAGAGCTTGTGGGCGTCGTCGGTGAGGAGGTTCTTGAGCTCCTCGCGGTCCGTCGAGGCCGAGTCGAGGTCCTCCGGGAGGAAGTCGACCTGGAAGACCTGGTCGAGCTGCGTCCACAGCTCGTTGAGGTCCCAGTCCTCGAAGTAGTCCGTGGTCGTGTACTCGTCGACGAGGCGGCCGACGACCTTGGCGATCTCGTCGCGCGCGACCTGGCCCATGTCGCGGCCCTCGAGGACGTCGTCGCGGTAGCGGTAGACGACCTCGCGCTGCTGGTTCATCACGTCGTCGTACTCGAGCGTGTGCTTGCGCTGGAGGAAGTGCTGCTCCTCGACCTTGCGCTGCGCGTTCTCGATCTGCTTGGAGAGGATGGAGGCCTCGATCGGCTCCTCGTTGCCCTCGTCGTCGACGACCTGGAAGCGGTCGAGGATGCGGTAGATGCGGTCGCCCGCGAACAGCCGCACGAGGTCGTCCTCGGCGGACAGGAAGAAGCGCGACTCGCCGGGGTCGCCCTGGCGGCCGGCGCGGCCGCGAAGCTGGTTGTCGATGCGCCGGGACTCGTGGCGCTCGGTGCCGATGATGCACAGGCCGCCCGCGTCGTAGACCGTCTGGCGGTCCTCCTCCAGGCGCGCCTCGACCGACGGCAGCGCCAGGGCGTAGTGCTCGTCGTAGTCCGGATCGCCGGGCTTGAGGCCGTTCTTGGCCACCTCGAGCTGGGCGAGGTGCTCCGGGTTGCCGCCGAGCTTGATGTCGACGCCGCGGCCGGCCATGTTGGTGGCGATCGTGACGGCGCCGGGGCGGCCCGCCTCGGCCACCGTCTGACCCTCGCGCTCGGCGAACTCGGGCTTCGCGTTGAGGACGGCGTGCGGGATGCCGCGCCGCTTGAGGCGACCGGACAGCAGCTCGGACACCTCGACGGAGATCGTGCCGACGAGGACGGGCTGGCCCTTCTCGTGGCGGGCGGCGATCTCGCGCTCGACGGCCGACCACTTGCCTTCCTTGGTCTTGTAGATCTGGTCGTTGCGATCGTCGCGGACCATGGGCCGGTTGGTGGGGATGGCGACCACCGACAGCTTGTAGATCTTCATGAACTCGTTGGCCTCGGTGAGGGCCGTGCCGGTCATGCCCGCGAGCTTGTCGTACATGCGGAAGTAGTTCTGCAGCGTGATCGTGGCGAGCGTCTGGTTCTCCTCCTGGATCGCCACGCCCTCCTTGGCCTCGACGGCCTGGTGCAGGCCCTCCGACCAGCGCCGCCCATCGAGGATGCGGCCGGTGAACTCGTCGATGATCTTGACCTCGCCGTCGATCACCGCGTAGTCGACGTCGCGCTTGTAGAGGCTCTCGGCCTTCAGCGCGTTGAGCAGGTGGTTGACCAGGTGGCCGTTCTCGGCCCGGTAGAGGTGGTCGATGCGCAGGAAGCGCTCGGCCTTCTCGACGCCCTTCTCGGTGACGGAGACGGTCTTGTGCTTCTCCTCGAACTCGAAGTCGAAGTCCGCGACGAACTCCTTCTTGGTCTTCGGGTCCATCCCCTCGGGCGCCTTGCCCGCGGACATCTGACGGGCGAGCTTGGCGAACTGGACGTAGTAGTCGGCGGCCTGCTCGGGCGCGCCGGAGATGATCAGCGGCGTGCGGGCCTCGTCGATGAGGATGTTGTCGACCTCGTCGACGATGCCGAAGGCGTGGGTGGCGACCGCCTTGCCCTCCTCCGTGATGCGCTGGCCGTGCTGGACCTTCTCCTGCTTTGAGGGTATCGGCCCCGGCCTTGGCCGCGTATCGAAAACGCCCGCCCGGGTTAGCCGAGCGGCGTTTGGCCCTAGTGCGCGCGGACCCTCGTGCGGATGACCCGCTTGCCGCTGGTGACGACCACCTCGTAGGTACCGCGGGCGAGTCCGGCCGCGGAGACGCGGGCCCGCCTGCCGAACATCCGGCGGGTACGCACCAGCTTGCCGTGGCGCACGAAGCGCGCGGTCGCCGCCGTCGCCGCGGGCTGCCGGACCTCGCACGTGATCTTGATCTCGTGCTTGTCGTGGCGGTCCTTGATCCGGACGACCGTGCACGTCACGGTGCCCGTCGGACCGGCCGGGCCGCGCGGACCCTCCGGACCCCGCGGTCCCGCCGGGCCGCCTGCGCCCTGCGGCCGCGGGCACCCGCGCCGCCCGTCGGTCCGGCCGGGCCGGTCGCCCCCGTCGGCCCGGTGAGCGCCGGCCCCGCGGGGCCGGTCAGGCCGGTGGGACCGCCGGAAGGCGGGCCGCCGATGCCGCGGACGTCGATGCTCACTACGTGCCTGAGCCCGTAGGAAACGCCGGGTTCGTCGTCCTCGAACGAGAAGGTCTGGAGCAATGTGGTCGCGCGCGGACCCGCTGCGCCGGGCAGGAACCGCACCCCCGCGGTGCAGGACTCCCCTGGGGCGACCACCGACACGCGGTCGCGGGAACTCTCCCAAGACGAGGAAGTCGTCGGCGTCGCCGTTGGAAACGACGTAATCCTGGCCGAAGTTCGCCTGGTGCGGGTAGACGTTGCGGCTCGTGGTGTTGGTGAGCGTGACCTGCTCGATCGGGCTGATGTCGCCCAGCGGCACGGTCCCGAAGTCCAGGGGCCCGGCCGGTCCGAAGCGCCCCGGGTCAAAGGACAGGGTTCCGCTGCCGCCGCTGTTGCCGGCCACGGCGATCTTGTAGGTCCTGCCCGCCTCAGCGTGGAACTGCGCCGTGCACTGGCCCAGGTCGGCCACCTCGAGGTCGGCGAGCGCCGTTCCGTCGTAAATCGCCACCAGCGCAGCCCGCGGCCGGTCGCAGTCGATGGTCACGTCGCCGGTCTGAGACGGGGTCCACGAGTACCACACGCTGGCGTTGGTGTCGTCGATCCTCGCCCAAGGCGCTGTGGTTGGGCTCGCCGGGTTCGTGGCTCGGCACGGTGAGGTCGAACGTCGCCGTGGGCAGCGCGCACCGTCAGGGGCTGGGCGTCGGCGAAGTCGTCGTTGGCCGGCGGCACGAGCTTCTCGATGCCGAGCTCGAAGGGTCCCTCCGCGAGATGATGGTGTCCTCGTAGTACGGGCGCCACCCGCCCACCTGGATCTTGTAGGTCTTGGCATGGTCGAGCTTGAGGGACACTGCCGACGGGACACCGGAGCCGGGCCTGCCGCATCCGTCGTCGTCGGTCCCGACCCGTTCCAGCGGGTCTGCATAGTCGTTCCCGGTGTACACGGTCAGGACGGTGTCGACGGTGCCGGCGCACCCGGTGTCGATGCGGTACACCCCGTCCGCCGGCGGCGTGAACGCGAACCACACCGTCTTGCCGAAGTAGGTGAACTGCGCGCGGAGATCCTCCGCGGCCTCCTCCGTCGCCTCGACGTTGCTCGCCGGCGTCGTGCCGAGCGTGACCGTCTGGGCGTTCGCCAGATCGTCGTTCGGCGGCGGGTCGGCGAGCGCGGGCATCGCGAGCAGCGCGAACAGCGCGCTGGTCACCGCGCAGAGTTTGAGTAGCGGAACCATCTGTCCTCTCGGATCGTCATCTAGTTGACCGTGATCGGCGTCCGGCTCAGGGCGACACGGCCCTGGGTGAGGACGAGCGTGTAGTGACCGCGACGACGCCGCGGGCGACGAAGCGGGCGTGCGGGCCGGACAGCCGCTGCGCGCGGACGACTTCACCGCGATGGACGAGCAGCGCCCGGGCGTTCCGGACCACAGGGGTGGCCGCCGTGCAGCGGACCCGGTGGCCCTGAACCGTGCAGGTCACCTTGGTGGGTGGGCCGGCCGGGCCCCGAGGTCCGGTCGGTCCGATGGGGCCCACCGGACCGCGGGCGCCGCCGGCGCCGGCAGGGCCGGTGGCGCCGCCCCTCGCCGGCGGGTCCGGGAGATCCGCTGGGACCGGCGGGCGCTGTCTGTGGCTGCGGGCCACGGTCACCGGTCGGCCCGGCGGCCGCGGCGATCCCGGTTCCGGTCACGCCGAAGTCCGGGATGATCACCTCCCCGTCGTCGCCGAACCTGACCCCCAGGTAGACCGCGACCGACGCCTTGCGGGCGCCGGTGGCCCCGGGCCGGAATCGCATCCTCACGGTGCAGTTCCCGCCGCTGGGCACTCGGAGTTCAGGCATCCCCATCGGGCAGGCATGTGCCCGTGTCATGGGCGAGGAAGTCCGTCGGGTCGAGAAGCCATAGGCGATCACCGGCGACGGGATGCCGTCGGTCGTCAAAAAGCCGCGCGCGAGGTGCACCTCGAAGGGCGACGTGTTGGTCAGCGTGATCGTCCGCGGCTGGCTGTGCTTGCCGACGGCCACCGCACCGAAGTCGACCGTCCGGCGTGTCCACCCCGCCGTCGAAGATCGTGAACGACCCCCGCTCGTAGTCGAAGTTGCGGACCCGGATGTAGTAGGTCGTGCCGGCCTCGGCTCGCAGCGGGATCTCGCAGCTGCCGTAGTCGTAGAGCGAGAGGTCCGCGATGCCGGCGCCGGTGTAGACGTCGGCGTCGTCGTAGAGTGTCCTGGGCGCAGCGCAACAGCACGACGCGGGACCTGGTCGGGGTCCACGCGAACCAGACCGAGTGACTGACGCCGTAGAGCCGGTCGGCGCCGGGCTCACCGGGCTCGGTCGTCGCGTACGTCGTGTCGTAGGTGAACGTGGGTGCTGCCTCGGGCACGACCTGTGCGTCTGAGAGGTCGTCGTTGGCCGGGCGGCTCACCGCGGTGATCCGCAGGGCGAAGGCGCCGGCCACGCTGCCCCGGTTGCCGCGAGCGCCGACCCGGATCTTGTACGGGGTGCCGGCGTCGAGATCGAGAGCCAGCATGGCGTCGCCCGAACCTGAGCCGCAGCCGACGTCGGCCCCGTTGACGGGGACCAGACCGGAGTGACCCGGGCCGCCGCGAGACACGTCGAGGAGGGTGTCGACGGTCCGGCTGCACCCGGTGTCGATGCGGTACGTGCCGGTGTTCGGCGGCGCGAAGGAGAACCACACCGTGTTCTTGACGGGGAGGCGATAGAAGCCGTCGACGGAGAAGTCCGGGAGCTCACCCGGTTCCGTGGAGGCGTCCACGTTGGTGCCCGGCGTGTCGCCGGGGGCGTGACCACCTGCGCGTCGGCGAGGTTGTCGTTGGGTGGCGGCGCGGCGAGCGCCGGACCGGCATGCACCGCGAACGCCATCATCATCATCGCGCCCACCGCCCGGATGTCGTCTTCATCGGTCTGCCTCCAAATAGGGAGGCTCCAATCAACCGGACCGCGCACCTGCCGTCGTCACCCGCCGTGGGTATTCGGCCTACCGCGCTTGCGGTATCCGAAGGAAAACGCCCGCCCTGGTCCGGGGCGGGCGCTTGAAGTCACATGGCGGCCGGCTGGGCGTGTTGCTCGCCGGCACGTGGGCCGCGCCGCTTGTCGCGGTGGCGCTTGACCTGCCGGGCTATGTCCTCAGCTACGCAGTTGACCGCCTGCACCGCGTCGCGTTTGCGCTCGCGGGCGCGCAGCGTGACGCCCTTGAAGTGCAACGTCGCCTCGACGACCTCGCAGATGGGGTTCGAGGGGTTGCGCTCCTGCGAGAACTCGATCTGGAGTACCGCGAGCGGACTGACCTGTTTCGCAACCTTCTAGAACCGTCGCCGACCATCTCACGGAGCTCGTCCGTGACGGGGACGTTGCGGCCCTTGACCTCGATCTGCATGGGACCTCCTGTTGGGGAATGCGGTCCCGAGTGAGCTTCTCACAATGCCCGGACATACGAAAGTGCCTGAACGCATTTTAGCCGCTGCCTGTCAACTCCGCCGCGCAGGCGTACAGCGTCGCGCCCGTCGTGTGGACGTCGTCGACCAGCAGCACCCGTCCGGGCGGCGGTCGGTCAGCTCGAGCGCGATGCGTCCGGGGGCGCGCCGCTCGGCCCGCCGGGCGCCGAGCTGCCGGGACGCCCTCCCAGAGCGCGCCAGGCAGTCGACGACCGGCAGCCCGAGCCGCCGGGCGAGCTCGCGGGCGAGCAGCGCCGCAGGGTCGAATCCGCGTGCCCGGCGCCGGGCGCGGGCGCGGCGGGCACCGGGACGACCGCGTCCACGCCGAGCCGTCCGGTCGCAGGCGCTCGCGCCGCCTGGCGCCAGCGCCCAAGGGGCGCGTTGGCCGCCATCTGCGCGGCCATCAGGCCGGCCACGGCCGGGCGCCGCGGAACTTCAGCGCGCGCACCAGCGCCCGCGCGGCCCCCTCGTGGGCCAGCGGCGCCCACGCGGTCGCGAACGGCGCCGCCACCGCGGGGCAGGCGCGGCCGCCGTGCACGGGTAGCCCGCAGCGGCGGCAGACCCCGGCCCGAGCCAGCGCAGTCGCGCAGGCACGCCGAGCAGGCCAGCGCGCTCGCGACCTCCAGCGGCGCATGGCAGGCCACGCACAGCGGGCGGCACGATCAGCGCGACGAGGTCGGCGAAATACAGGGCGCCCGCCCCCATGGTCGTCGCCGCCGGCCTGCAACGGGACAAGACCCGGTCGTGCAAACACTGTGCCAGGTCCGTGCCAACTCGCAGCATCCCCGTCGACACCTCCTGGACGTTCGCCCCCGCCGTCCTGTTGACGATGGCGGTCTACGCCTGGTGTACGTCCGCCGCTGGCGCGAGGTCCGCGCCGAGGCCGGCACCAGGCCGCCGGCGCCGGCCGCCTCGCGCTCTGGTTCGGCGGCCTCGCGCTGATCCTCGTCGCCCTCGTCTCGCCCGTCGACGTCATCTCCGAGCAGCTGGCCTCGGCGCACATGGTCCAGCACCTGCTGCTGGCCGACATCGTCCCGATCATGCTGATCCTCGGCGTTCACGAAGACGCTCCTGCGGCCGGTCACCCGCCAGGTCCACGCCATCGAGAAGAAGGCCGGCTGGTTCGCGCACCCCGCGTTCGGCGTCATCGCCTACGTCGGCGCGATGTGGTTGTGGCACATCCCGGCCCTCTACGACGCCGCGCTCAACCACGCCGGCGTCCACGTCCTCGAGCACCTCACCTTCGCCGCCTCCGGCGGGCTGTACTGGTGGCACCTCATCTCCCCCATCCGCTAGCCGACTGCGGCTCGGCGGCATGGCCCCGGTCGCCTACATGGTCGCCACCAAGCTGCTCGTCGGCGCCCTCGGCGTCTTCCTCGCCTTCTACCCCAAGCTGCTCTACACCCCCTACGATCGCCGAGGGCCGAGCGCTGGGGCATGACGCCCGCTCGACGACCAGGGCGTCGCCGGGCTGATCATGGGCCTCGAGCAGTCGCTCGTCATGGGCGTCGCGCTCGCCTACCTGTTCGCCGCATGCTCACGGAGTCCGAGGCCGCCGACAAGCGCGACGAGCTCCTCGAGGACCGCGCCGCCGCGCTACAGCCGCTGAGGACTTCGCCGTCGTCGATCTCGGCGGGGCCGGCGACGCGTCACCGACCCGCGCACGACGACGTCGCGGCCGAAGCGCACGTCGCCGTCGACCGTCAGCCGCGCCGCCTCGACCAGCGACGGCGCGCCGTGCGGGAAGCGCTCGTCGAAGTCGCGCGACGAGCTTGAACTCGTCCGACAGCTCCACGTGCGGCGCGCGCCGAGCCCTCGGCCGAGGTCGAGTGCGCTTGTCCGGCGACAGCACGTAGGCGTCCGAGCGCAGGACGAGCAGGTCGCTCGGTGGTCTTGACCGGCATGAAGCGCCGCCGCGGCACGCGCAGCGCGAGCGCGCCGTCGAAGACGCCGATCGCGGCGCCCATCGCGGTCTCGAGCTGGATCACCGGCGGCGAGGACTTGTCGCCCGGGTCGACGGTCTTGCGGTTGACGATCAGCGGCAGCCCGAGCACCGGGCCGCGCTCGGCGCAGCAGCGCGTCGAGCGCCTGCAGGTCGATCCACAGGTTGTTGGCGTTGAAGAAGCGGTGGCGGTCGATGTCCTGGAAGGCGTCGAGGTCTTCGTCGGGCGTCTGGGCGACCTCGCGCAGGACGAGCCGGCCGCCGGCGGCGCCAGGTGCCCGCCCTTCCGGTCGGCCGGCGTGCGGTCGATGCCCTCCGAGGCGAACGGCGCGCCGGACGTCGGCGAACCAGGCGAGGATGCGCGGGTCGAGCTCGGCCCCGAGGTTGTCCACGTTGGAGACGAAGGCGTAGCGGTAGCCCTGCGTCGAGCAGCCGCTCGAGCATGCCGGAGGTCTGCAGCGCGGTGTAGAGGTCGCCGTGGCCGGGCGGGCACCACTCGAGCGCCGGGTCGCGCGGCCACCCGCCGGCGTCAGGTCGTCGGCGAGGAGCTTGGGCTCCTTGTTCTGGACGAAGTCGAGCGGGACGTCGGCCTCGATGCCGTCGTGCTCGTCGAGCGCGTCGAGCGACGGCGTCGCGGGTCGCGAAGGAGTTCATCAGCACCAGCGGCAGCCGCGCCCCGGAGCGGCCGCGCGGCGCCGAGCACCTGCTCGGCGATCACGTCGAGGAAGGTGCGCCCGTCCTTGACCTCGAGCAGCGACTTCGGGCCGGTCATGCCCATGCTCGTGCCCAGGCCGCCGTTGAGCTTGATCACGACGGCCTGGTCGATGACGTCCGGCCGCGTCGGACTCCGGCAGGTCGTCGTACTCGGGCAGCCCGTCGAGCGGCTCGAGCGTCGGCCTCCGGCATCATCCCGGTCTCGCCCGAGACCAGCTGCTCGTAGTAGTGCCGGAAGGTCTCCACGGCCGCGTCCGCGAGCCCTTCGCGCGCGCATCTTCTCCAAGCTCTGCTGCAGGCCGTCCATGCGCTGCACTAAAGCAGCGACTCGTACACCGCGACGGTCTGCCGCGCGATGGCTGACCAGTCGAACTCCGCGACCGGCACGCTTCGCGGGCCGGCGCGCCCATCGCCGCGGCGCGGGCCGGATCGCGCACGAGCGCGTTGACGGCCTCGGCCAGGGCGGCCAGATCCGACGGCGGCACGAGCAGGCCGGTCTCGCCATCGACCACGACCTCGGGGATGCCGCCGACCGCGCTGGCGACGACCGGCGTGCCGCAGGCCATCGCCTCCAGGTTGATGATCCCGAACGGCTCGTAGATCGAGGGGCAGCCGAAGACCGTCGCGTGCGAGTAGAGCTGGATCACCGTCGGCCTCGGCGACCATCTCCGGCCGATCCACTCGCACGTCGCTCGCGCGTCGGCAACCGCCGCCTGCCATCTCGGCGGCGATCTCCGGCGTGTCGGGCGCGCCCGCGCAGAGGACGATCTGCGCGTCCGGGTCGAACGCGCCGCCGGCGCGAACGAGGTGGACGATCCCCTTCTGGCGCGTGATTCGCCCGACGAAGAGGACGTGGGCGGGCCGGATCGATGCCGAGCGTTCGAGCGCGTCGGTGCCGGGTCGGTGGTAAGGTCGGTGTCGATGCCGTTGTAGATGACGTGGACCCGCTCCGGGCGACGTCGGAGACGCGCAGGATATCGTCGCGCGTGCCCAGCCGAGACGGCGATCACCGCGTCGCCGCCTCCGAGCGCGTGCTGCTCGAACCAGTTGAAGAGTCGTAGCCGCCGCGCAACTGCTCGCGCTTCCAGGGGCGCAGCGGCTCGAGCGAGTGCGTCGTCACCACGTGCGGGATGGCGTGAAGGAGCTTCGCGAGATGGCCCGCGAGGTTCGCGTACCAGGTGTGGCAGTGGACGACGTCGCGCGTCGAAGTTCTCCGCCATGCCAGATCGATGGCCATCGATGCGGAGCGCGCGAGGTCTGGCTCCCGCAAGCCGTCACGGGCCGCGGTAGGCGCACTACGCCGTCGAGAGCTGCCCCAAGCAGTGGACCTCGACGTCGGCGAGGCTTGGCCAGCTCGCGCGCCAGGTATTCGACGTGAACGCCGGCGCCGCCATAGACGTCCGGCGGAAACTCGCGCGTCAGGAGGCCGGTACGCATACGCCCTTGGGCACCACGACCACGCCGTTGCCGGAGAGTGACGAAGCCGCGCTCGCGGTCGGGCGTCGAGGTCGACGCCGACCTGCGCGCCGTCCTCGAGTGACCACGTTCTTGTCCAGGATCGCGCGGCGCACGACGGCACCCCGCCCCACATCGACCCCCGTCGAAGAGGATCGAGCCCTGGATCAGCGGAGTGCGAGTGCGCGCGCACCCGCGGCGGGAGGATCGACGTGCGCACCGTCGCGCCCGAGATGACCACGCCGGCGCAGACCATCGAGTCCAGCGCGTGGCCCGTGCGGCCGTCGTCGTCCTCGAAGACGAACTTGGCCGGGGGCAGCGGGGATCGCCCAGCGTGAGGATCGGCCAGTCCTCGTTGTAGAGGTTGAAGACCGGCGACACGGGCTGATGAGGTCCATGTGCGCGTCGTAGAACGCATCCATCGTGCCGACGTCGCGCGGGTCGCCGCGGTCGCGGTCGGTGGCGCCGGGGACCTCGTTGTTGGAGAAGTCGTAGACGTGCGCCTGACCGG
>CAVUFN010000008.1:0-498131 GCA_963740765.1 uncultured Solirubrobacteraceae bacterium
GCTCGACCCGCCGCTGACCGTCGACGCCGGCGTCGGCCCGAACTGGCTGGAGGCGAAGTAGCACCGTGGACCGGGGCGCCGCAGCGATCCTGACGGCGGCCGTCGGCTGCCTGATCGCCATGCAGGCGCCGATCAACGCCGGACTTGCCAAGGCGATCGGCCCGCGCCAGTCGGCCTTCGTCTCGTTCCTGGTCGGCACCGTGTTGCTGCTGGTCATCGCCGCCTTCGCTCGCGGCGGGCTCGGGCAGATCCGGGACGTCGGCCACGTGCCCGCCTGGTACTACCTCACCGGCGGCGTGCTCGGCGCGGCCTACGTCTCCACTGTGCTGGTCACGGTCAAGACGCTGGGCGCCGGCCCGGTCACCGCCGCCACCGTCGCCGGGCAGCTCAGCGCCTCGCTCGTCGTCGACCAGTTCGGCCTGCTCGGCGTGACCAAGTCGCCGATCACCGCGCTCAAGCTGCTTGGAGTGCTCCTGCTGGCGGCCGGGACGTTCCTGATCGTCCGGGAGTAGGTCCCGCGACGAGGTCCGGGTGGGAGATGTTGAGGTACTTGCCGAACGCCCAGAGGGAGATCCGGCGGCGGGTGAAGACGCGGGTGAGGCGGTCGAGGATCGGGCCGTGCAGGAAGCGGATCGACTGCTGGACGCGGTAGAGCGCCTCGAAGTCGAAGCGGTGCGAGTCGTGCAGGCGCGCGTAGGCGGCGCGGGCGGCGGCGGCGTCCTGGCGGCCCGCGACGACGGCGCGCAGCTCGGCGCCGAGCAGGGTGCCGAGGATCAGCGCGGGGCGGATGCCCTCGGCGGTGGTGGGCAGGCAGTGGCCGGCGGAGTCGCCGACGAAGAAGACGCCGTCCTCGATCGCGTCGCGCAGGCGGTGCGGGATCCAGTTGCCCTGGTAGCCGTCGGGGGACTGGTCGACGTCGGCGACGAGGTCGAGCGTGGGCTGTTTGACCGGGATCCGCGGGTCGAAGGAGCCGACGCCGATGCGCACCTCGTCGCGCGCCGGGAACGCCCAGCCGTAGCCGGGGGAGACGTACTTCTCGTCCAGCCACAGCTCGAGGTCGGCGCCGGCGCCGGCAGGATGGACCTCGAGGCCGCGGGACAGGGTCGCCTCGGGCGGCTGGATCGCCTCGCCGCCCGACAGCACGCGGCGCCAGCCGAGCGCGTCGACGATCAGCGGGGCCGACAGCTCGCCGCGGTCGGTGACGACGGTGGTCCCCTCCCGGCGCTCGACCTTGGCGGTCTCGAACTCGGCGTCGCACTGCTCCCACAGCAGGCGGCACAGATGCTTGTAGTCGAACGTCGAGAAGGTGAAGGGCAGCGCCCAGCGGCCGTGCACCCGCGGGGTGTGGACGACGAGCGTGCCGAAGGTCTGGCGGATCGAGTCGGCCAGGCCGAGGTGCTCGAGCAGCGTGGTCGGCGCCGCGCACGCGGAGGTCTGGCGCTCGCCGATCTCGTAGCGGTCGACGATCAGCACCCGCGCGCCGCTGCCGGTCAGCGCGCGCGCCACGGCGAGCCCCGCGAAGGAGGCTCCGCAGATCAGGACGTCCCACTCGCCCGACAGCGGCGTGCGGTCCGCCCCGCGTTTGGTCGCGCGGACGGGCATGGGCGAGAAGGGTATCCGTGCGTGCACGGCATTCCGGCCCGGTGCCGTGCGTGCACGGATGCGCGCGGAGCCCCCGCCCGGGAGCCTCGCCGCATGCACGCCCGCCTCCTCATCCCGATCGTCGTCCTGGGCCTCGCGGCCTGCGGCGAGTCCAGCTCGAAGCCCGCCCCGAAGCTCGCGGCGCCCGCCTCCACGGCCTCGGAGGCGACGGCGGGCACCCCGTTCCCGTCCTCGGTCGGCGGGGCCTTGCACGCCGGGACCACGTACACGACCCAGCTCTTCGAGCCGCGGCTGCGCGTCACCCCGGCGGCGGGGAAGTGGGTCGCCGAGATCGGGGAGATCGAGACGGACTTCAGCGTCGCCAGACGCGGCATCCACGGCCAGGCGATCCTCGCCTTCCACCGCGTCACCCGGGTGTTCGACCCGGAGAAGGGCGGCCGGACGCCCGGCGACATGGTCCCGGCTCCGGACGACTTCGCGGCCTGGCTCGAGCAGCACCCCCACCTGAGGACGAGCCGTCCTGTGCGCGTGAAGCGTCTGGGGCTCGAGGGCGTGCGCATCGACGTGCGCGCCGTCTCGCATCCGCCGCGCGTGCCGGACGAGTGCGGCCGCCACGCGGACCGCTGCGTCCCCCTGCTCTACGACGGCACGGACATGATCTTCTACACGTACGGGACCGTCGAGTCGCGCGTGCGCTTCTACGTGCTCGAGCTCGACGGCGGCGATCAGCTGGTCGTCGAGGAGTACTTCGAGAACCCGTCCGACGTCAAGACGCAGCGCCGCTCTTTGGAGCGGACGCTCGCCGACACCGTCATGGCCTGATGAGGCGGTCGAAGACGGCGTCGCCGAAGAGGCCGGGCGCGCCCGGGCGCAGGCGCAGGATCGTCACCGGGCTGCCGATGGGATCGCCGGCGGCGGTGAAGGCGACGCGGCCGACGGCCGTCTCGATCCGGGTGCGCCGCAGCGTCGCCACGACGCCGGCCCGGGTTCCGTCCGACCGGGCGATCGCGTCGACGAGGACCTCGGTCGCGGCCGCGGCGTAGAGCGCGCTGGGCTCGACCTCCTCGTCCGGCAGGATCGCCCGCAACCGGGCGGCGAAGCGCCGGCCCGCCGGGCCCAGGTCCTCCGGTGTGAGGCCGTTGACGGCCTGGTAGGCGCCCCGGGCCGCCTCGCCCGCCTCGTCGACCATGAACTCGGTCGGCGTCAGGCCGTCCACCAGCAACAGCGCCACGTCGGGGCCGAGCTCGCGGCGCAGCGCGCGCACCACCGCGGCCCCGCCGTTGTCGAGGATCCCGCTCACCAGCACCGCCTCCGGGCGGCGCCGGGCGAGGCGCGCGGCGACGGGGCGCTGGCTCGCTGCGGCCGCACGCCAGCGCTCCGTGGCCACCACGTCGAGTCCGCGCCGGACCGCGTCGCGTTCGAACGCGCGCGCGAGCACCGTCCCGTAGGCCGGGTCCCCGTCGTCGAGGGTGGCCACCCGCCGCGCTCCGAGCGACCGGGCGAGGGCGGCGAGTGCGCGGGACTGCCCGTCGTCGGGCCCGAACACGCGGGCGAACGTGCGGCGGCCGGTCGGGTACTGCCGCCGCAGCTCGGCGGGCGACCCGCGGGTGAGCGAGATGGACGAGCTGAGCGGCGAGACCATGGCCAGGCCGGCCCGGTTGGTCGCGGGGAGCGCGGCGGCGGTGCAGGGGGAGTTGAGCGTGCCGACCACGCCGATGACCGCGGGCGTCCGCGCGTACAGCCGGGCGTTGGCCGCGCACTTGGCCGCGTCGAAGAGGCCGGTGCGCGCGACGGAGTCATCGCAGGACTGGAAGCCGAGCCGGACGTCGCCAGCCCGGAAGCGATGCTCGCGCAGGACCAGCTCGATCGCCTGGACCATCTGCTGCGCGGAGAAGCGGACCCCGCCCTGCAGCGCGAGGTCCGAGGCGACGATGGCGTCCGGGGATCCGTCCCCGCCGGTGACCAGCGCGCCGCACGTGCCGCGCGGGAGCCCGCCGCCGGCCGTCCTCGCGGCGGGGGCGTCGCCCGTGAGCGACACGACGACCCGGTCGCCGGACGCGGCGACGTCCCGGGGTGTGCCGCCGAGCCGGATGGTGCGGGTGACGCGGTTCGTGCGCGGATCCACCCGGGCGACCGTCCCGGCCAGCGGGTTGGTCACCCACACGGCCCCGCCGCCGACGGCCACGCCGCTCGCGCCGAGACCCACGTCGATCGTGCGGGTCGACGGCGGGGAGCCCGCGTCGACCCGCCACAGCGTGCCGTCGCCCGGCGCGGTGACCCACGCCGAGCCCTCGCCGGCCGCGAGCCCGCCCACCGCAGAGGCGGAGATGCCAGCGGTGTCGGCGACCCGCAGGGTGACCGGATCGACGCGCCCGACGGCGCCGCCCTCGCCCAGCACCCACACATCCTCGCCCGCCGCGGCGACGGCGCGGGCGCGCGGCCCGCGCACACGTGCAGTCGTGCCGCCGGACCGGCGGACCACCGACCCGTCCGGCGCCACCGCCCACACGGCACCACGGGTCACGGCGACGGCGTCCTCGCTGGGGTCGCCGACCGTCCGCCCCGCCGGCAGCCGCACACGCTCGCGGATCGTCCGCGCCCTCGGGTCCACACGGGCGAGCGCGGTGGTCACGGGCCCGGCGCGCTGCCCGCCGGGGCGCGGCGCGCCCGACCCGACCCAGACCGCGCCGGGACCCGCCGCGACCGACGTCGGGGTCGCGCCGGTCCCGAAGGTGTCGACGCCACCGTCGGCGCCGACCCGCGAGACGGTCTGGCCGTCCGCGTCGACGACCCACGCCGCGCCGGCCCCGATGGCCACGGCCGAGGGCGTGGTGCCGACGTGGGCTCTGGCGCCCGGCCGGCCCGTCTCCGGATCGAGGTCGAGCAGGACGCCGCCGGTGTCCGCGCCCACCCGGGCGCTGCCTCCGTGGTGATCGGCGCCGGCGATCACACCGGCGGCCAGGGCGGCCACGGCGATCGCCCCGGCGAGTGCGAGCCGCCGCCGGCGGGGCACCGCGGGCCCGGGCACGGACGCCTTCGGTGTCGGGTCACCCGGGGCGAGCGCCGGGTCGTGGCGGAGGATGCGCGTCTGCAGCTCCCGCAGCTCCGGTCCCGGCTCCAAGCCGAGCTCGGCGTCGAGCGCGCGCCGGTAGTCGGCGTAGGCGTCGAGCGCGTCGCTCTGGCGGCCGCTGCGGTACAGCGCCACCATCAGCTGCCCGCGCAGCCGCTCGCGCCACGGATGCTCGCGCACAAGCCCGGTCAGCTCGACGGCCACGTCGCGGCCGGCGTCGAGGTCGCCCGCGAGGCGCGCCTCGAGCACTTCGAGCCGCCGTTCCTCGAGGCGCTCGACGTGCGCGGCGGCCCACGGCTCGTAGCGCAGGTCCGCGAGCGCCGGCCCTGACCAGGTCGCCAGCGCCTCGGCGTGCCGCCCGTCGGAGGCCAGCGCCTCGAAGCGCAACAGGTCCAGACCGGCATCGCCCAGCTCGGCGACGTAGCCCGGCGGCCGGGTCGCGATCACCTCGTACGGGGCC
This sequence comes from uncultured Solirubrobacteraceae bacterium, assembly GCA_963740765.1. Classification (GTDB taxonomy): domain Bacteria; phylum Actinomycetota; class Thermoleophilia; order Solirubrobacterales; family Solirubrobacteraceae; genus DATLGB01. Next base: position 5,133 of record CAVUFN010000008.1, read on the forward strand.
AGCGCGCGGCGCAGACGCGACACGTGGGCCTGGAGCGCCGGCCCGGCGTCGGCGGGCGGCGTCTCGCCCCACAGCGCGTCGATCAGCTCGTCGCTGCCGAGGACCGTTCCGGCCTTCAGCAGCAGCAGGGCGAGGACGGAGCGCTGCCGGGTGCCGCCGAGCGGGATTTCGCGTCCGTCGACCGTTGCCCGCACGGGCCCAAGCACCGAGAACTCGAGCACCCTGGAGCGACCCTACCAGCGCTGTCAGGCACCTGTCAGCGGCTTGTCGGCAGCCACGGGCACGCTCCCGGCATGTCCCCTGCGATCACCTCGCTCACCCGCCGCGAGCGCGACATCCTCGAGCGCATCGCCTCCGGCGCGACCAACCGCGGCATCGCCGCCGAGCTCTGGCTCAGCGTGCGCACGGTCGAATGCCACGTCGGGCGGATCTTCCGCAAGCTCGACCTGCCGACGTCGGCCGAGCGCCGGGTACTCGCCGCACTGGCGTACGACTACGCACGTCGACACCTTGACGGTCGGTCAGCTTGAGAACTAGTCTCGCGCGATGCCGCTCCCCCGGATCGCCGTGCTCGGCGCGCTGCTCGCCCTTGCCATCCCCGCGTCCGCGTCCGCGGACCGACTCGTGGATCCGGGCAGCCCGGTCTTCAAATCGGTCGACCGGGAGACGATCAACACCTTCGGATCGGACCTCATCGCGTTCAACGGCTACGTCTACTTCGCCGCGAACGACAACGTCAATGGCAACGAGCTCTGGCGTACCAACGGCACGACCACGGAGCTCGTGGCCAACCTCAACCCGGGCGCCAGCGGCGCCAGCGGCAACCCGCACAGCTTCTACATCGCCGGCAGCCGGCTGTACTTCAACGCCAACCCCGGCGACAGCACCTCCGGCGTCTTCTACATCGACGCCGCCGCCCCCACCACGGTCGAGACGGCCAAGGCCCTGAGAGCCCCCAACGGCGGTGGGGCCACCGGAGTCGAGACTGCGAACGCGACCCTGGTCGGCGTCGTCAACGGCAAGGCCATCCTCAGCCGCCTCCAGGGCGAGAACTCGAACGCCAACTACGCGGTCTACGCGCTCGGGGACGTCGGGGACACCTTCACCAAGATCAGCAGCGGCCTCGACTCGATCGGCGCGACCAACGTGTTCTCGCCCACCGCTGTTGTCGGCGGGTACATGTACTACGCCCGCAGCAACGTCAACACCAGCCCGGGGCAGGGCGCCGAGCTGTGGCGGACGGACGGCTCGAGCACCGAGCTGGTCAAGGACATCTACCCCAACCCGCCCGGCAGCTTCCCCGGGAGCAACCCGGGCGCCTTCGTGGCGACGAGCGACCGCGTCTACTTCCTCGCCGACGATGGCGTGCACGGGCGGGAGCTCTGGGTCTCCAACCCGGCGGACAAGAACGACACGCACATGCTCTACGAGCACCACGCCGGCCTCACCGGTACGTACTACGACGACCCGGGCGCGGTCGCCAACGGCAACATCCTCTACTACACGCCCAACGATCCCGGCACCGGCGGGGAGGTCTGGCGCACGGACGGGACGGAGGCCGGGACGCGCGTCGTCCAGGACATCACGCCGGGGGACGGCGCCTTCTCCGGCCCGGACCCCTTCACCTTCAGGGCCGGCGTCGGCATGCTGCGCGGGAGCGACATCTTCTACTCGGACGGGACCGACGCCGGGACGGTCAAGGTCGGGGAGGCCGACGGCGACGGCTACGGGCCCAACACGCCGGTCGTCCGTGGCGAGCAGGCCTACTTCGTGGGCGGCTACTCGCCCTTCGGACAGGCGGTCTGGCGCACCGACGGCACGCCGGGCGGAACCAACGCGATCACCGCCGGCGGCTTCGATGGATCTGCCAACGGCTGCACCTGCGCGCAATCGCTGGCGGTGCTGGACGACAAGGTCATCTTCTTCGGCCGCGCTCCGGGAACGCCCGACGCCGGGGACCTGAAGCTCTTCTACCTCGACACCACCCCGGCCGACGAGACCCGGCAGGCGACGACGCCGACGACCGTCACGGGCACGCCCGCGGTGGGGCAGACGCTGACCGCGAACAAGGGCGCGTGGACGCGAGAGGCCAACAACAAGTACGAGTACGCGTGGCTGCGGAACGGGGTGCCGATCCAGACGCCGCTCGGGATCTTCCAGACGACCTACACGGTCAGGCCGGAGGACGCGGGCGCGCAGATCCAGGCGCGCATCACGGCGAAGGGCATCGGCGCGCCCAACGCAGTCGCTTCCGACAGCGCGCCGGTGACGGTCACCGGACCGGTCGCGAGCCCGGGCCCCGGCGGCAGCCCGACCCCCGCGCCGAGCGCGACGCCGGCCCTGACGGTGCGCAAGAAGGCCAAGCTCAGGGGCAAGGCGAAGGTCGGCAAGAAGCTGAAGCTGAGGCTGCCGAAGCTGGCGCAGTCGGGGGTGAAGCTGTCGTTCAAGTGGTACGCGAACGGCAAGCGGATCAAGAAGCAGAAGAAGTCGTCGCTGAAGCTGTCCAAGAAGCTCAAGGGCAAGCGCATCAGCGCGAAGATCACGCTCAGGAAGGCCGGTTACAAGACGCTGACCGTGAAGGTCGGCCCGACGAGGAAGGTGAAGGGCAAATAGCGCGCCGCCTACACTTCTAGGACGCATGGAAAACGCCACAATCGAACCTGAAACCCAGACTCCCGGGGTCACCGTCGTCGAAGGATCCGACGGGCTGCTCCTGGAGATCGACGGTCGCATCGTCCCCAACTACGACGCCACCATCACCCCCTTCGAGGAGGGTGATGTCGTCACCGGCAACGTCGTCCGCATCGACAAGGACGAGGTCCTCGTCGACATCGGCTACAAGAGCGAGGGGGTCATCCCCTCCCACGAGCTGTCGATCCGCAAGTCCGTCAACCCCGGCGACGAGGTCGAGCTCGGCGAGGAGGTCGACGCCCTCGTCCTCATCAAGGAGGATCAGGACGGCCGGCTGATCCTGTCCAAGAAGCGCGCCCGCTTCGAGCGCGCCTGGCGCCGCATCGAGGCCGCCGCCGACGCGGGCACGCCCGTCGAGGGTCAGGTCATCGAGGTCGTCAAGGGCGGCCTGATCATCGACCTCGGCGTGCGCGGCTTCCTGCCCGCCTCGCTGGTCGACATCCGCCGCGTGCCGGACCTCGACCAGTACATGGGCCAGCCCATCGAGTGCAAGGTCATAGAGCTCAACCGCTCGCGCAACAACGTCGTCCTCAGCCGCCGCGCGGTGCTCGAGGAGGAGCGCAAGGAGCAGCGCCAGCAGATCCTCGACCGCCTGCAGCCGGGCCTCATCATCGAGGGCCAGATCTCGAACATCGTCGACTTCGGCGCGTTCGTCGACCTGGACGGCATCGATGGCCTCATCCACATCTCCGAGCTGTCGTGGTCGCATGTCAACCACCCGAACGAGATCCTCAACATCGGGGACACCGTCCAGGTCAAGGTGCTCGATATAGACCGTGACCGCCAGCGCATCTCCCTCGGTCTCAAGCAGACCCAGGAGGATCCGTGGCAGCGTGTCGTGGACACCTACTCGATCGGTGACGAGCTCGAGGGCGCGGTCACCAAGGTCGTCGCGTTCGGCGCGTTCGTCGAGATCCTCGACGGCGTCGAGGGCCTCGTGCACATCTCCGAGCTGGCCGCCCACCACGTCGAGAACCCGCGCGAGGTCGTCTCGCCGGGCGACAACGTCAAGGTCAAGATCCTCGAGATCGACACCGAGCGCCGCCGCCTGTCGCTGAGCGTCAAGCGCGTCGAGGGCCAGGAGCTGCCGATCCGCTCGCTCGAGGGCGACGCCGGCGACCTCGACGACATGCCCGAGCTCGACCTGAGCGAGGACATCTTCACCGAGGCACCGCCCGCGGAGCCGGAGGCCGAAGCGGCCGCCGAGCCCGAGCCGGAGGCCGAGGTGGCCGCCGAGCCCGAGCCGGAGGCCGAGGTGGCCGCCGAGCCCGAGCCGGAGGCCGAAGCGGCCGCCGAGCCCGAGGCCGAGCCGGAAGTCGCAGCCGAGCCCGAAGCCGAGGCCGAGGCTGCGCCGGAGCCCGAGGCCGAGGCGCCGGCCGAGCCGGCCGCCGAGGACCCTGAGTCCAACTAGTCCGCCGTTCGTCGGGCTGACCGGCGGCATCGGCTCGGGGAAGTCCGAGGCGCTCGCAGCTCTGGAGCGCCTCGGCGCGGCGACCCTGTCCGCCGACGCGGTCGTCCACGCGCTCTACGAGGAGCCTGAGATGGTCGCCCTCGTGCGCGAGCGCTGGGGCGACGAGGTGGTCGCCGAGGACGGCACGGTGGACCGCGGCGCCGTCGCCCGGCACGCCTTCGCCTCCGACGAGGAGCGCGGGTGGCTGGAAGCCCAGCTGTGGCCGCGGGTCGGGGAGCGCATGGGCGCCTGGGTGACCGAGCAGTCGGCTCGCGACCCGGCGCCGCGCGCGCTCGTCGTCGAGGTGCCGCTGCTGTTCGAGTCGGGCCTGGACCGGGGCTACCAGGCGACGATCGCCGTCGTCGCCGATGAGGAGGTCCGCGCCCAGCGCGCCGGCGCCCGCGGCCACGAGGCGGTCGACGAGCGCACCAAGCGCCAGCTCAGCCAGGAGGAGAAGGCGCAACGTGCGACGTACGTCGTGCGCAACGACTCCACCCTGGACGCGTTGGAGGAGAGACTGTCCGAAGTGTTGGAGACACTGACCGCCACGCCGTGAGCACCCCTACCGCGACCCGATCCGCCGCCAAGAAGAAGGCCGCCGCCAAGCGCAGGCCCGCTGCGCGCAGCCACCGGCAGCGCCGCGCCTCGGCGCGCCGGCGCCTGGGCCTCCTCGTCGCTGTCGGGATCGCTGCGACCGCCGCCGTGGCCGCGATCTCGGGCACCTTCGACAAGGCGGTCACCGAGCTGCGGCTGCCGCTGCGCCACGAGGACATCATTCGCCAGCAGGCATCGGAGAAGGGCGTGCCTGCCGACCTGATCGCCGCGGTCATCTACACGGAGTCGCGCTTCATCCCCCAGAGGTCGTCGGCCGGCGCGCAGGGGCTGATGCAGCTGCTGCCCTCGACCGCCGACTACATCGCGGGCCTGAGCGGCGGCACGCAGTTCGAGCACGGGGACCTCGCCACGCCGCAGATCAACATCAGCTACGGGACCTACTACCTCAAGTACCTGCTGAAGAAGTACCGCGGCAGCGAGGTGCTGTCCCTCGCCGCGTACAACGCGGGGGAGGGGAAGGTCGACGAGTGGCTCGCCGGCGCCGCGGCGACAGGACAGACCTTCCAGGTCGCCAAGCACATCCCGTTCCCCGAGACGCGCCACTACGTCGAGAACGTGCTCAGCGCCCGCGACCAGTACCGGCGCCAGTACGAGGACGAGCTCGGCCTCTAGCCGTTCGGCCGGGCAGGTACCGGCGCCGCTTCTCCTTCGTTGAGCGAGGTCGTGCCTAGAAGCACTTGCCGTTCACGTGAACCGCGGCCCTGGTGCCTCTGCCTCGAAGCGATATGAGCTCACGGGTTCGAACCCATCGAAACGGTGAACTATTCGGAGTCTGGGCGGGTTCGGCGACTGATGTGCGGCTTGAGCGATCGCTCGAAGCCGGCACTATCGCTCCTGCCTCAAAACGGAAGCCGCCGGGTACCGCCGTCTCCGTGCACAATCTCGGGACCCTCGGAGTTCCGCCGCCAGCTGACCCGCGCAACCGAGTGGAGTCCGGCCAGTTCCTCAGGGCGCTCCTCACCAGATGGCTGATGGTCTCCATCGTGTCTTGGGCGCTGATCCTGCTCGTGACCGACCTCCCCAGCTGGTTCTACTTCGCCGGAGCCGTCGTTCTGGTGACTCTTGCGCTCGACTGGTTGTGGCTCACGTATCGCGTTCGTCGTGACCAGGACCGCGCGGCCCGCGGTTAGCCGCGCTCGCACGTCTGCTGTCTCAAAGCAGAAGCGGTTCACGTGAACCGCGGCGCCTCCATTTCTGCCTCGAGCCACGACGAGCTGGTCCAGCCGAACCCGTCGAAAGTGTCCGTATAGGCAGGTTTCGACCGGTTCGGCGCGATGCGGGCTGCTTCCGCAATCGCCTGGAAGCCAGAGCGACCGTCATGTGTGCACTAAGGGCTGCTCCAGCGGCCCCGAGTGCGCTCACCGGCTGCTGCATCGCTGATCCGTGATCGCCGGCCCGACCTAGTCTCAGCCGGATGGCGGAATCGTGGTGGCGCGACGGCGTCCTGTACCAGATCTACCCGCGCTCGTTCGCCGACTCCACCGGCGACGGCCACGGGGACCTGCAGGGGATCATCGACCGGCTCGACCACCTCGCGTGGCTCGGCGTCAGCGGCATCTGGCTCAACCCGACCTTCCCGTCGCCCAACGACGACTGGGGCTACGACGTCAGCGACTACAAGGGCGTCCATCCCGACTTCGGCACCCACGAGGACCTCGACCGGCTGATCGCCGCCGCGGGCAAGCGCGGGATCCGCGTCCTGCTGGACCTCGTCCCCAACCACACCTCGGACCGCCACCCGTGGTTCACGGAGCGGCCCGACTACTACACGTGGGCGGACGAGCCGAACAACTGGAAGTCGATCTTCGACGGCGGGCCGGCCTGGTCGGAGAAGGACGGGCGCCACTACCTGCACCTGTTCCTGCCGTCCCAGCCCGACTTGAACTGGTGGAACCCGGCGGTGCCCGACGAGTTCGACGCGATCCTGCGCTACTGGCTCGACCGCGGGGTGGCGGGCTTCCGCATCGACGTCTGCCAGGCGATCGTCAAGGATCGCGAGCTGCGCGACGACCCGGGGCGCTCGGAGAACCAGCCCGAGGTCCACGACGTCCTGAAGCGCTGGCGGCGGGTGACCGACGAGTACGAGGACCGCATGCTCGTGGGCGAGACCTACGTGATGGATCTCGAGGGGCTGGTGCGCTACTGGGGCGACGGCGACGACGAGCTGCACCTGGGCTTCAACATCCCGTTCATCAAGTCGCCGCTGGAGGCCGACCCGCTGCGCGACATCGTCGAATGGATGGAGCAGGCGCTGCCCGAGCGCGCCTGGCCGGTGTGGACGGGCTCCAACCACGATGCGGGCCGGCTGGCCACGCGCTGGGCCGGAGGCGACCCCGCGCGCGCCCGCGCCGCCCTGGTCATGCTCCTCACCCTGCGCGGCACGCCGTTCCTGTACTACGGCGACGAGCTCGGTCTCACCGACGGCGACGTGACCGACCTGCGCGACAAGGCCGGCGGGCGCGACGGCGGCCGCACCCCGATGCCGTGGGATCCCAACGCCTGGGGCGAGAACGCGTGGCTTCCGCTGCACGCGCCCAGTACCGTCGCGGAACAGCGCGATGATCCGGATTCGACCCTGCACCTCGTGCGCAACCTGATCGCCCTGCGGCGCGCCTTCGTCGACGCGCCCTACGAGACCCTGCCGGCCCCGCCCGGCGTGTGGGCCTACCGCCGCGGCGACTACGACATCGCGGTCAACCTCACCGGCGGCCCCGCCCATCTCGAAGGCACCGAGGTGCTGCGCACCGAGTCCGCCGTGGTGGTACGGCGATGAGCGTCGGCGGCTCGAGTGGCTCGCCGCGGACGGACGCGTCGTACGACTTCAACAAGGCGCGGCGGCGGCAGGCGATCAGCCGGCTGCGGCACCTGATGCGGCGCAGCTCCGGCCAGGTGCTGCGCTACGAGGACGTGCTGGACGCCGCCGGCTACGTGGACGAGCGCGACCTCGGCCTGCAGGTCATCCAGCTCGACAGCGTCGTCGGCACCGTCGACCGGGCGCGCGACTTCGACCGCGCCTTCCGGCCGACGTCGGGGCGGAGCCGGGCGCGCTGGGAGCGGATCGCCTCCGCGTACCGCTCCGGCCAGGAGCTGCCGCCGATCCGCGTCCGCCGGGTCGGGGACATGCACTTCGTGATCGACGGCCACCATCGCGTCAGCGCCGCTCGCGCGCTCGGCCTCGACACGCTCGACGCGCGCGTCACCGAGGTCCGCACGCGCGTCGAGCCGGCCACCAGCGAGTTCGAGATCAACACCCACGAGCGGCTGTTCGCGGAGCGCGTCCCGCTCACCCGCGAGCAGCACGCGCACATCCGCCTGCCGGGGCAGGAGGGCTACGCCGCGCTCGCGGAGGGCGTCGAGGCGTGGGGGTTCCGGCTGATGCAGGAGGAGAACCGCTTCATCGGCCGCGCCGAGGTCGCGCGCCGCTGGTTCGCGGAGCTCTACGCGCCGTCCGTCGAGCTGCTCCGCGAGGCCGACCTGATCGGCTCGGGCGGGGAGACGGAGGCCTTCGTGCGGCTCGAGACCCAGCGCTACCTCCTGCTGCGCTCCCACGATGCCGCCGACGACGCGATGCTCACCCGGCTGCGCGGCGACCTGTAGCGCGCCGCTTCTCCGTCAGGCGCCGGATCTTGACCTCGGTGCCGCAGCCCTCCATCGAGCACCAGCGGCGGCTGCCGTTGCGGCTGAGGTCCAGGAACAGCCACGGGCAGTTGCCACAGGTCTTGAGCCGGTCGATCGGGCCGCCGGCCAGCAGCGCGGCGGCGGACGCGACGAGGGCGTCCACCGGGCCGGCCCATGCGAAGCCGCCGGGTCGCAGCTCGGCGCGGCCGACGGCGCGTGCGTACAGGCTCGTGAGCGCCGCGGTGTCGGGCTCGCCGCCGGTGGCGAGGGGACGTAGCGCGGCGTCGATCGCGGCGCGCGCGCGCAGGACGTCCGCCAGCCGCGCCCCGCCGGGGAGTCCGACGTGCGCGAGCCACTCGGCCACGTCGGACTGCGATTGCAGGTAGTCCCCGCCCGGATAGCCGGGGTCGACGGCGTTGAGCAGGTCGAGGGCGACGTCACCACCGATCAATCGCGGGCGTGCTTCCATCCAAGGCTAGTTTAGTGGTAGCGGCGCCGCTACCATCGTAAGCATGTTTGGTGGGAGCGAAGCCGCCGAAGGCGCTCGCCGGATGCTGCCGCTCGCGTTCGCCGGCGTCCTCGAGGGTGCGGCGTTCGGAACCCTGGCCGTCGGCGTGATCGGCCACGCAGCCCCCGTGGCGATGTCTGTGACCGCCTATTCGGGCGGCGCGCAGTACGCGACCGTCTCCGTGCTGGCCGGCGGCGGGACGCTGGGCGCAGCACTGCTGTCGGCGGCCGCGCTCAACGTCCGCTACCTGGCCATGAGCGCCATGGTGCCCGGGCGGTCGCGCCGGCAGCGGGCGGCGGCGTGCCTGCTGCTGTCCGACGCGGCCTGGGCGATCGCCGACGGCTCCCGTCAGCGCCTGCTCGGCGCCGGCGCGATCGACTGGGTGGGGTGGACGCTGGGCACGGTGATCGGTGTGTGCGGCGGCGGCATCATCGGCGATCCCGCCCGGCTGGGCCTCGACGCCGCGTTCCCGGCCCTGTTCCTGTGGCTGCTGCGCGACCACCTCGGCCCCGGCGCGCTGGTCGGCGCGGCGCTCACCCTCCTGTTGATCCCGCTCGTCCCGCCCGGGCTGCCGGTCCTGATCGCCGGCCTCGCCGGCGCCGCCTGGAGCCTGCGATGAGCCCGCTGGTCGCCGTCGCCTCGCTCGCCGCGGTCTGCATCTTCATGCGCGTCGCGGTCCCGCTCGGGCTCGGCGAGCACCGCCCGCCGTGGCTCGACCGGGCGCTGGCCGCGGCTCTCCCGGCGCTGCTGGCGGGACTCGTCGTCGCCGGCACGGTGGCCGACGGCCGCTCGCTGGAGGCCGGCCCGCGGCTAGCCGGCGTCGCCGCCGGGGCGGCTGTCGCCGTCGCCCGCGGTCCGCTGCTGCTGGTGGTCGTCGCCGCTGCCGGCGTCACCGCCGCCCTGCGCGCGCTGGGCGCGTAGCGAGGCGCCCGACTCCGGGTCGAACAGGTGCAGCTTCTCCGACTCGAAGAACAGCTCGGACTCCTGGCCCTGCTTGACCGTGGAGGCCGCGTCGAGGCGGGCGACGATCTGGTTGGCGTCGCTGCTCAGGTCGTCACCGCCGGCGTCGGCGGCCAGCTCGTCGAGGTGCTGCGAGGAGATGGCCTCCGACTGCACCTCGAAGTAGGCGTAGAACTCGGACCCCATCGACTCGAGCAGGTCGATGGTCGCCGTGAAGCGGACGCCGTCCTTGTCGCTCGACAGCGCGGCGTCCTCGAAGTCCTCCGGGCGCAGGCCGGCCACGACCTTGCCCTCGGCCTGGACGCCGGACGGGACGGGCACGTCCCCGAACGGGAGGTGGACGCGCCCGTCGCGGATCTCCGCGGACAGGAAGTTCATCGACGGTGAGCCGATGAAGCCGGCGACGAACAGGTTGACCGGGTTGTCGTAGAGCTCCTTCGGCGTGTCGACCTGCTGCAGCTCGCCGGCGAGCATGACCGCCACGCGGTCCCCGAGCGTCATCGCCTCCGTCTGGTCGTGCGTCACGTAGACGGTGGTCGTCCCCAGCTTGTGCTGCAGCTTGGAGATGGTCGTGCGCATCTGGACGCGGAGCTTCGCGTCGAGGTTGGACAGCGGCTCGTCCATCAGGAAGGCCTTCGGGTCGCGCACGATCGCGCGGCCCATGGCGACGCGCTGGCGCTGGCCGCCGGAGAGGTTGGCCGGCTTGCGGTCCAGGTGGTCCTGGAGGTCGAGCACCTCGGCCGCCTCGCGGACCTTCTTGTCGATCTCGGACTGGTCGACCCCGGCCAGCTCGAGCGCGAAGCCCATGTTGCGCGCCACCGTCATGTGCGGGTACAGCGCGTAGTTCTGGAAGACCATGGCGATGTCGCGGTCCTTGGGAGCGCGGTCGTTGACCACTGCGTCTCCGATGCGCATCTCGCCGTCGCTGATGTCCTCGAGGCCGGCGATCATGCGCAGCGCCGTCGACTTGCCGCAGCCCGACGGGCCGACGAGGATCATGAACTCGCCGTCGTTGATGTCGAGGTCGAGCGACTTGACAGCCTCGAAGCCGTCGTCGTAGCGCTTGGTCACCTTGTCGAAGACGATGTTGGCCATGGGTCGAGCTCCTTATCCCTTGACGGCGCCCGCCGTGAGGCCGGCGACGATGCGGCGCTGGAAGATCAGCACCATGATCACGATGGGCACGGTGACGACGATCGCGGCGGCCGCGATCTGTCCCGTCGGTGCGGTGAACTGCGAGGCGCCCGAGAACGAGTTGATCGCCGGGGGCACGGTCTGCGCCTGGTCGGTCGACGTCAGCGAGATGGCGAAGACGAAGTCGTTCCACGCGAAGATGAAGACCAGGATCATCGTCGTGAAGACTCCGGGCGCGGCGAGCGGGAGGATCACCTTGCGGAACGCCTGCGACGGCGTGGCGCCGTCCACCTGGGCGGCCTGCTCGAGGTCCCACGGGATCTCCCGGAAGAACGCGGTCAGCGTGTAGATGGCCAGCGGCAGCGTGAACGTCATGTACGGGATGATCAGGCCCTGCCACGTGTCGTAGAGGCCGATGTTGCGCCACAGGTTGTAGAGCGGGCCGACGACGGAGATCGGCGGGAACATCGCGATCGCCAGCGACGCGCCGAGGATCAGCCGCTTGCCCGGGAAGTCGAGCCGGGCGATGGCGTAGGCGGCGCTCGCGGCGAGCGCCACGGCGATCACCGTGGCGATCAGCGCGATGCCCAGGGAGTTGCGCAGCGCCTTGGTGAAGATGACCTCGCTGAAGACGTTGTCGTAGTTGTCGAGCGAGAGCGACTTGGGGATCAGCCGTCCGTCGGAGATGTCGCCGGGGCTCTTGAGCGAGAGGCTCAGGATCCAGAACACCGGGAACATGGCGACCACCACCACCACCGTGTTGGCGGCGGTCCAGCCCGCGATCGTCTTCGCGCGCATCAGTCGTCCCCCTCCGGATTGACGCCGAGCAGCCTGATGAAGAAGAACGCGATCAGGCCGACCATGAGGAAGATGAGCACGGAGACCGTCGAGCCGATGCCGAGGTTGAGCTGGGTCAGCAGCGTGTTGTAGCCGAGGTTGGACACCGTCTCGATCGAGCGGTTCTGCGTCGAGGCGGTCAGCACGTAGATGGTGTCGAAGATCCGGAACGCGTCCAGCGTGCGGAACAGGATCGCCACGAGGATGGCCGGCTTGATCAGCGGCACGGTGATCTTCCAGAAGCGCTGCCAGGCGCTGGCGCCGTCGACGCGCGCGGCCTCGTGCAGCTCGTCCGAGACCTGCGAGAGGCCGGCCAGCAGGAGCAGCGCCATGAACGGCGTCGTCTTCCAGGTCTCCGCGAGGATCGCCACCAGGTACAGCGACCAGGTCTCCGTCAGCGGGTCGGTGGTCGTCCCGAGCGCCTTCGGGACGAAGCCGCCCTCCGAGCCGCTGAAGGCCAGCCGCCACGCGAAGGCCGCGACGACGGTCACGATGCCGTAGGGGACCAGCGAGGCGGTGCGGACGAGCCCACGGCCGAAGATCACCCGGTGCATGACGAGCGCGAGCAGCATGCCGAGCACCAGTTCGAGGCTCACGCTGATCACGGTCAGGATCACCGTGTGGGCGACGTCGGCCCACCAGCGGCCGGCACCCAGCACCGTGACGTAGTTGCCCAGGCCGACGAACTCGTTGTTGTCGGGGAAGCGCAGGTCCGCGCGCTGCAGCGACAGCACGAAGGCGTTGAGGATCGGGTAGATGGTGACCGCGACCATCACGAAGGCGGCGGGCGCGCACAGCATCATGCCCAGGCGGCGCTCGGCCTTCGTGCGATCCGAGAGCGCCGGCTTCTTCTTGGCGGCGGTCGCGCCCATCAGTTCAGGCCCTTCCCGTCGAGGGCGTCCTGGGCGACCGTCTTGAGGCCGCCGTTGGCCATCTCCTTGGGATCGAAGGACGAGGGGGGCGACAGGGCGGACGCGAGGGCGAGCGACAGGTCGGCGTAGAGCGGCGTGGCCGGGCGCGGGGCGCCGTTGTCGATCGATTCACGGATCAGGTCGGCGAAGGGGTAGTCCTTCTTGAAGTCCGGGTTGTCGTAGAGCGTCTTGAGCGTGGGGGGCAGGCCGCCCTTGACCGCGGCCACGCGCTGGTTGCGCTCGTTGCGCAGGCAGGCGACGGCGTCGAAGGCCTCCTTGGCGTGCTTGGTGTAGCCGCCGACGCCGAAGTTGAAGCCGCCGATGGGCGCCTTGGACGGGGTGTCGGCGTCGACGCGCGGGTAGGGCGCCCAGCCGATCTTGTCCTGGAAGCCGTCGATGGCCGCGCCGCTCGGGTAGATGAACGGGTAGTTGATCTGGAAGTCGGCGACGCCCTGCTCGAACGCGAGCCGGCCCGAGTCCTCCTTGGAGTTGGAGATCGACGGATCGGCGACGGAGGACCGCGCCAGCCGCGAGATGACCTGCAGCGCCTTGCCGACCGGATCCGGCTCGAGCGCGGCCTTGTCGGGCGCCGCGAGGATCTGGCCGCCGGCGGACTGGATCAGCGAGTTGATCCACACCGTGTAGCCCTCGTAGGCCGCGGCCTGGACCTCGACCTTGGTCTTCATCTTCTCGGCCGTGTCGATGAGCTCCTTCCAGGTCTTCGGGGGGTCGCCCTTGAGCTTGTCCTTGCGGTACCAGAGCAGCTGCGTGTTGGAGTTCGCCGGCGCGCCGTAGAGCTTGTCCTGGTAGGTGGCGGTGTCCAGCGAGCCCTGGAGCGTGTCCTTGGCGACCGCGTCCCGGGTGGCGCTCGGGAACGCCTTGATCCACCCGGCCTCGGCGAACTCGGCAGTCCAGATCACGTCCATGGCGAGCAGATCGATGGAGGAGTCCTTGGCGGCGAGGCGGCGCACCAGCTGCTGGCGCTGGACGTCGGCGTTGGCGCCGAGCTTCTCGTACTTGATCTCGTACTCGCCCTTGGCCTGACCGTTGCAGTACTTCACGGCGGAGTCGAACGCGCCCGAGGGCTCGTTGTAGGCCCAGAAGGTGAGCTTCGCGGTGCCGTTCGAGCTCCCGCCGCCGCAGCCGGCGACGATCGCCGCCAGCGCGACGACCACGGTGATGACCGAGACTCTCCTCTCCATCGTTCGTGACCATTCCCACAATTGTCCGCACCTCAAACCGAGCGTTCGCGAATATCCTCTCCGGCATGCCCGACCGGTCGCGTTGCCCCCACTGCGGCGTCATCCGGCTGTAGCGAGCGCGTGCACATCGATGGTGCGGATGCGGTCTGATCCCGACCGCATGCTCGCCTAGCGTCTTCGGGACGATGCCGCCGTTCAAGCTCGACTCCGTCTACTCGCCGACCGCGGATCAGCCGAAGGCGATCGCGGGGATCGCGGAGGGCATCGAGGCGGGGGAGCGGTACACGACGTTGCTGGGCGCGACGGGCACCGGCAAGACGATGACGATGGCCGCGACGATCGAGGCGGTGCAGCGGCCGTCGCTGATCCTGGCGCACAACAAGACGCTGGCGGCGCAGCTGTGCAACGAGTTCCGGACGTACTTCCCGAGCAACTCGGTCGAGTACTTCGTCTCCTACTACGACTACTACCAGCCGGAGGCGTACGTCCCGAGCCGGGACCTGTACATCGAGAAGGACTCGGCCATCAACCAGGAGATCGACCGGCTGCGCCACGCGGCGACCGCGTCCCTCTTCGCGCGCCGGGACGTCATCATCGTGGCGTCGGTGTCGGCGATCTTCGGCCTCGGGTCGCCGCAGACCTACAACGACAACTGCCAGATCCTCGTCAAGGGCGGCGACCAGGATCGCGACGAGCTGCTGCGCAAGCTCGTCGCCCTGCAGTACACCCGCAACGACACCGCGCTCGGTCGCGGCACGTTCCGCGTCCGCGGGGACACGCTGGAGGTCTTCCCGGCATACGCGGAGACCGCGTTCCGGGCCTCGTTCTTCGGCGACGAGGTCGAGCGGCTGCAGCACTTCGACCCGCTGACGGGCGAGCTGATCGTGGATGACCTCGAGCACGTCGCGATCTGGCCGGCGTCGCACTACAACGTCCGCGAGGGGACGATGGAGCGCGCGGTCGAGGAGATCGGGCGTGAGCTCAACGAGCGCACCGCGGAGCTGGACTCGGAGGGCAAGCTGCTCGAGTCGCACCGCCTGCGCCAGCGCACGCAGTACGACATGGAGATGTTGCGCGAGGTCGGTTTCTGCTCGGGCATCGAGAACTACTCGCGCATCCTCGACGGCCGCGCGCCAGGGTCGCGGCCGTACTGCCTGATCGACTACTTCCCCGACGACTTCGTCTGCTTCATCGACGAGTCGCACCAGACGACGCCGCAGATCGGCGGCATGTACGAGGGTGATCGCTCGCGCAAGAAGACGCTGGTCGACTATGGGTTCCGGCTGCCGTCCGCGATGGACAACCGGCCGCAGACCTTCGACGAGTTCCTCTCCATCACACCGCAGATCGTGTTCGTGAGCGCCACGCCCGGCCAGTACGAGCGCACGCACTCCAAGCGCATCGTCGAGCAGATCGTCCGCCCGACCGGCATCATCGACCCCGACGTCGAGGTGCGCGAGACCCGCAATCAGATCGACGACCTGATGAACGAGGTCCGGGTGCGCGTCGAACGCGACGAGCGCGTGCTGGTCACCACGCTCACCAAGAAGATGTCCGAGGACCTGACGGACTACCTGCTCGAGATGGGCTTCAAGGTCCGCTACCTGCACTCGGAGATCGACACGCTCGAGCGCATCCAGATCATCCGCGAGCTGCGCCTGGGCGAGTACGACGTCCTCGTCGGCGTCAACCTCCTGCGCGAGGGCCTCGACCTCCCCGAGGTCTCGCTGGTGGCGATCCTCGACGCCGACAAGGAGGGCTTCCTCCGCGGCGAGACCTCGCTGATCCAGACGATCGGCCGCGCCGCCCGCAACGTCGGCGGCAAGGTGCTCATGTACGCCGACAAGGAGACCGCGGCGATGCGCACCGCGCTCGACGAGACGGACCGTCGCCGCGCGATCCAGCTCAAGTACAACGAGGACCACGGCATCACGCCGGAGACGATCGTCAAGGGCATCTCGGACATCTCGGAGTTCCTGATGGCCGAGGGCAAGGTCCCGAAGTCCCGCCGCAGCCGCCGCAAGCAGCGCGACACTGACATGAGCCCGGCCGAGATCGAGAACATGCTCGTCGAGCTCGAGGAGGAGATGCTGGCGGCGGCCGAGGACCTGCGCTTCGAGTACGCCGCCAAGCTGCGCGACGAGATCCGCGATCTGCGCCGCGAGCTCGACGCGGCGAACGATCCCGCCTGAAGGAGGCCCCGGACGCTGCCCGTGGAGGATCAGGCATCCAGGAGATGCCCAATGCGCCGGGCGTAGCCTTGCGGACGTGGACGCGGCCGCGCTGACGGACTGGTACGAGCGGGTCAAGCGGCCACTGCCGTGGCGCGAGACCCGCGATCCCTACGCGATCCTCGTCTCGGAGGTGATGCTCCAGCAGACGCAGGCCGCCCGCGTCGTCCCGTACTACGAGCGCTGGCTGGCGGCGTTCCCCACGCCGCGCGCGCTGGCCGAGGCCGAGCCCGCCGACGTGCTGCGGCACTGGAGCGGGCTGGGCTACAACCGCCGCGCGCTGGCGCTGCAGCGCGCGGCTGCGCAGATCGCCGAGGAGGGCTGGCCCGAGGACCTGGAGGCGCTGCCCGGCGTCGGGCCGTACACCGCTGCGGCGGTCGCGTCGTTCGCCTTCGGTGCCCACGTCGCCGCCGTCGACACCAACTGGCGCCGCGTCGCGCGCCGCCACGGCTCCGCTCCGCCCCCGAGCCCGACGGTCAACCAGGCGATGATGGAACTGGGCGCCACCCTCTGCACCGCCCGCAAGCGGGACTGCGGGGACTGTCCCCTGAACCCCACCTGTGCCCGCCACCCCGATCCGGCGGCCCCGAGGCGCAAGCGCGAGCGTTTCGAGGACACCGACCGCTACCTGCGCGGGCGCACCTTGGCGGCTCTGCTGGAGGGGGCTCCGCTGCCTGCTGGCGCGGAGCGCGTCATCCCCGGCCTCGAACGTGACGGCTTACTGATCAAAGGGGACCTGCCGCGACGGTAGGATGCGCGCCATGTCCCTGGACCGACAGTCGATCGAGAAGCGTGACTTCCCCATGGGTCGCCGGGGCTACGACCCGGCGGCGGTGGACGCGCACCTGAGCATGCTGGCCGACGAGCTGGAGGCCGCGCGGCGCGCCAACCGCTCCGGCGGGGCCCTGGCGTCCGCCGCCTCCGATCAGGTGCGCCTGATCGTCGAGGCCGCCGAGCAGAGCGCCTCTGACATAGAGCGCGAGGCTGACCTCGAGGCCCGCAGAATTCGTCAGGAGGCCCGCGAGGCCGCCGAGACCGCCCGCGCCGAGGCCGGTGCCGAGGCCCGCGATCACGTCACCCGCGTGTCCGAGTCCGCGACGCAGATGCTCGACCGCATCAGCGCGATGGAGTCCGAGCTGCGGACCCTGCTCGACGGCGTCCGCGCCGGCGCGACCAAGATCTCGTCCGACCTGTCGCTGCTGCAGAACTCGGTCGGCGATCTGCGCAGCTCGACCGGCAGCACCTTCGAGCCCGACCCGTACCCGACGGCGTCCGCCTCGTCGGTCGGCAGCGCCTACGAGCCGTCGGTGGCCGAGCCCGTCGCCCAGCCGATCGTGGACTCCCCGCTCGCCGACGTCGACTCGCACGTCGTCGAGGACGAGGACCGGCCCGCCGACGAGGAGGGCGCCCGCCTGATCGCCTTCAACATGGCCCTCAACGGGACGCCGCGCGAGGAGACCGAGGCCTACCTGCGCGACAACTTCGACCTGCCGGATCCGACCGGCCTGCTCGACGACGTGTACGCGCAGGCCGGGCTCTGACCCAGCCGGCCGAGCTGCCACGGCTCCGCGAGCATCTCGCGGAGCTCAGTGACCTCAGGGGCGCGATGGCGCTCCTGATGTGGGACCAGAACGTCTGCATGCCGCCGGGCGGCGCGGAGGCCCGCGGCGACCAGCTGGCCACGCTCGAGCGCCTCTGCCACGAGCGGCTCGTCGACCCCGGCCTGGGCCGGATGCTGGAGACGCTGGAGCCCTGGGCGGCGGGGGAGGACCCCGACGGCGACGAGGTCCACCTGATCCGCGCGACCCGTCGCGACCGCGAGAAAGCGGTGCGCGTCCCCGAGCGCCTCGCCGTCGAGATGTCCCGCGCCGCGACCGCCGGCTACGGCGCCTGGCTGGCCGCGGTGGAGGCCGGCGAGTACCGGCGCTTCCGCGACGCCCTCGCCCGCCAGATCGAGCTGCGGCGCGAGTACGCGGCCTGCTTCCCCGACGTCGCGCATCCCTACGACGTCCTGCTCGACGACTTCGAGCCCGGGATGACGCTGGCCGAGGTGCGCCCGCTGTTCTCCGCGCTCGTCACGGGCCTGCAGCCGCTCATCGACGGCGCGGCCACCGAGGGCGATCAGGACGAGGTCCTCGGCGGCGACTTCCCCGAGGACGCCCAGCGCGCACTGCTCCGGGCCGTGCTCGGAGAGCTCGGATACGACCCGCACTCCTGGCGGCTCGACGACGCCCCGCACCCGTTCGCGCAGTCGCCCGGCCCGGGCGACGTGCGCCTGACCACGCGCTACCGGTCCGACGACCTCGGCTACTCGTTCTACAGCGGGCTGCACGAGTTCGGGCACGGCCTCTATGACGCCGGCTACGACCCGGCGCTGCGCCGGACGCCGCTGTACGAGTGCGCGTCGCTCGGCGTCCACGAGTCCCAGTCGCGGCTGTGGGAGAACGTCATCGGCCGGGGCCGCCCGTTCAGCGCCTGGCTGCTGCCGCGGCTGCAGGAGCACCTGCCGGAGCGTTTCGGAGGCATGGATCACGCGACGCTCTACCGCGGCCTCAACCGGGTGCGGCGGACGCTGATCCGGACGGAGTCCGACGAGACGACGTACAACCTGCACGTCGCGCTGCGGTTGGAGCTCGAGCTGGCCCTGATCGACGGAACGCTCGAGGTCGACGGCCTGCCCGCCGCGTGGAACGAGGGCATGCACCGGTTGCTCGGCGTCGACGTCCCCGACGATCGCGAGGGTGTCCTGCAGGACGTCCACTGGGGCGAGGGCTTCTTCGGCTACTTCCCGACCTACACGCTCGGGAACCTGATGGCGGCGCAGCTGTGGGAGCAGATGCGCCAGGACGTCGGCGGGCTCGACGAGCTGATCGAGCGCGGCGAGTTCGCGCCCGTCCGCGAGTGGCTGCGCGAGCACGTGCACCGCCACGGACGCAAGTACACGCAGCGCGAGCTGCTGCGGCGCGCCACGCAGCAGGAGCTCCGGGTCGAGCCGTACCTGGCCTACCTCGAGGCCAAGCTGCGCGACTGCGGCGTGCTCGGCTAACGCAACCGACTTGCAACAGTCACCGCCCGGGAGTAGGGTCGGACCCAGGAGCGAGTGAGGAGGCAGGCATGTCGCGCTGGACCCGCGTTAGGGCGTCGCTGACCCCCGCGGAATGGCGGAGGGCTGCGGTTCTGGCGGCGATCATCGTCGGCCTCCACAGCGTCGGCCTGCTGCTGCTCGTGTCCAGCCCGCTGGCCGCCGGCGTCGGCATCACCGCCTACACGCTGGGCTTGCGCCACGCCTTCGACGCCGACCATATCGCCGCGATCGACAACACCACCCGCAAGCTCATGGCGGAGGGGCAGCGGCCGCTGACCGTGGGGTTCTTCTTCTCCCTCGGGCACTCCACGGTCGTCTTCGCGGCGGCGTGCCTGCTGGCCGCAGGCGTCCACCTCTTCGGTGCGGGGCCGGGCGCCGTGGTCGGGCCGGTCGTGTCGGGGACGTTCCTGGTCGGCATCGGCCTGCTGAACCTCGTGCTGCTGGTCGAGCTCGTGCGCGGAAGCGGCGCGGATCGCGTGCCCGCCGGTCCGATGAACCGCCTGTTCGGCCGCGCGACGAGGGCCGTCCGGCGACCGTGGCAGATGTACCCGCTCGGGTTCCTCTTCGGCCTCGGCTTCGACACGGCGACGGAGATCGCGCTGCTCGCGACGGCGGCCGGCGCCGCCGCCGGCGGGCTCCCCGTCTGGGCGATCCTCGCCCTGCCGATCCTCTTCGCGGCGGGGATGTCGCTGATGGACACGCTGGACGGCGCGTTCATGAGCTTCGCCTACGGCTGGGCGCTCTCCGATCCCGGCGACAAGCGCCTCTACGGGATCACGGTCACGGGCCTGTCCGTCGCGGTGGCGCTGTTCATCGGCGCCGCCCAGCTCGTCGCGGTGACGACGGGCACCGAGGTCGACCTGAGCGTCCTCGGCTACGCCGTCGTCGGGATGTTCGTGGTCGCCTGGGCGGCCGCGGTGTCGGCGCGGCGGCTCGGCCACGCGCACGAGGAGGCGCGCTGACCCGCGCGCATCACTCGACCCCGCTGCGGTTCGACACCCTCGATCAGGTGGTGGAGGCCGTGCGGGCCGGCGGTGGGCGGCTGTCGCTGCCGCGCCGCCTGGTGCTCGAGACGCTGTTCGCGACCGAGGCCCCGCTGGCCGCGGAGGCGATCTCCCAGCGCGTGGGCGTCGACGTGACCTCGGTGTATCGCAACCTCGAAGCGCTCGAGGCCATGGGCGCGGTCCGGCACGTCCACCTCGGGCATGGCCCGGGGCTCTACGCGCTGGTCGGCCGAGGCTCCCGCGAGTACCTGGTGTGCGAGATCTGCGACTCCGTCACGGCCGTGGCGCCCGGCCGCCTCGACGGCGTGCGGGCCGCGATCCAGGCGGAGTTCGACTTCGACGCCCGGTTCGGCCACTTCCCGATCCTGGGGATCTGCGGAGCGTGCCGGGATATCCTCGGAGGCATGGAGGAACACGAGCACACCCATCCTCACGCGCACGAGCACACCCACGAGGACGGCGAGACGCACGTCCACGCCCACACCGAGCACGACCACGACCACGTCGAGCACGAGCACGAGCACTCCCACGGCGACGTCACCCACGCACACCCGCACGTGCACGAGGAAGGCCTCGAGCACGACCACGCGCACGATCACTGAACAGCGGCGACGGCCGCCTGGCCGTAGCTGATCCCGCCGTCGTTGGCGGGGAGCCGGCACGGCGTCAGCACGCGAAGGCCGCGGCGCTCGCACGCGTCCGTCGTCAGGCGCAGGAGGAGGCGGTTCTGGAAGACGCCTCCCGAGAGGATGGCGGTGGTCTCGCCCGTCGCGGCGAGCGCGGCGGCGGTGGCGTCGGCCAGGCCGCGGTGGAAGCGGGCCGAGACCGTCGCCGGGTCGGCCCGGTCGGCGAGCACCCGGCCGATGACGGGGCGGGCGTCGAGGCCGTCGAACGCGTAGGCGCCCGCCTCGGCCGGGTCGGCCAGCGCCTCGAGCTCGATCGCCGCCTGGCCCTCGTAGCTGCAACGGTCGCGGACCCCGCAGAGGGCGGCGACGGCGTCGAACAGGCGGCCGGCGCTGGTCGTCCACGGCGCCGCGAACCCCGTCTCGCACATCCTCGCGATCGCCCCGTGCTCGTCCGGGACCGGAAGGCCGGCGGCGACCCGCCAGGCGACGCCCATGCGCCACGGCTCCCGCGCGGACGCGTCGCCGCCCGGGAGGCGGACGGGGTGCAGGTGACCCGCGCGCTCGAAGCCCCGCAGGTCGCCGACCAGGATCTCGCCGCCCCACACCGTTCCGTCGGTGCCGAGGCCGGCGCCGTCGTAGATCGCCCCGCATGCGGGCCCGGTCTCCCCGTGTTCGGCGAGGACGGCGGCCAGGTGGGCGTGATGGTGCTGGACACCGATCGCCGGGAGGTCCCGGGCGAGCGCGTAGGTGGTCGAGAGGTAATCCGGGTGCAGGTCGTGGGCGACGAGCCGTGGTGCGA
Organism: uncultured Solirubrobacteraceae bacterium; assembly: GCA_963740765.1. Lineage (GTDB taxonomy): Bacteria > Actinomycetota > Thermoleophilia > Solirubrobacterales > Solirubrobacteraceae > DATLGB01. Next base: position 26,804 of record CAVUFN010000008.1, read on the forward strand.
CGTCGAAGAGCCGCTCGAAGTGCGCGATGCCGTCGGTGAACGCGGTCAGCGTCTCGAAGTTCTTGAGGTCCCCGATGTGGTGGCTCACCCACGCGCGGCCGTGCTTGGCCACGCAGAAGGTGTTCTTGAGCTCGGCGCCGACCGCGAGGGTGGGCGGGCCGTCCGGGAGGCGCAGGGCGCCCGGCACATACCCGCGCGAGCGCCGCAGGATCGCGCCCGCGCGCACCACGGAGTCGTCCGTCCGCGTGTGGATCGGCCGGTCGTGGAGCAGGAAGGCGTCGGCGATGCCGGCCAGCCGCTCCAGCGCGTCCTCGTCCCGGAACGCGATCGGCTCGTCGCTGACGTTGCCGGACGTCATCACCAGCGTCCCCGCCTCGACGAGCAGGTGGTGCAGCGGCGTGTACGGCAGCATCACGCCGAGCTCGCCGACCCCGGGTGCAACCGAGGAGGCCGTCCCCCCCGTTGCACGGCGCGGGGCGAGGACGATCGGGCGGGCGGGCGAGAGGAGCAGCTCCGGGGCGTCCACGAAGTCGGCGAGCGCCTGGGCGGCGGCGAGGTCCGGTGCCATGATCGCGAAGGGACGGTCCTCCCGGTGCTTGCGCGACCGCAGCCGCGCGACGGCGGCCTCGTCGTCGGCCCGGCAGGCCAGGTGGAAGCCCCCGATGCCCTTCACCGCCAGGATCTGGCCGGCGGCGAGCCGCGTGATCGCCTCGTCGACCGGCATCGAGAGCCGCGGACCGCACTCCGAGCACGCGTTGGGCTGGGCGTGGAAACGGCGGTCGGAGGGGTCGTCGTACTCCGCCCGGCAGGCGGGGCACATCGTGAAGCCGGCCATGGTGGTCAGCGGCCGGTCGTAGGGAACGTCGCGGACGATCGTGAAGCGCGGCCCGCAGTTGGTGCAGTTGATGAACGGATACCGGAAGCGACGGTCGGCGGGGTCGAACAGCTCGCGCAGGCAGTCGTCGCAGGTCGCCGCGTCGGGCGTGACCGGCGCCGCGGCGGCACCGCCGCGCCGCGAGGGCACGATGGCGAAGCCCCGCTCCCCCGTGGCGGCCAGTTCCCGGGCGTCCACGCGCTCGACGCGCGCGAGCGGGGGCGCCTCGGCGGGTAGGCGGCGCACGAAGGCGGCGACGACCTCCGGCGCGCCCTCGACCTCCACGAAGACCCCGCGCTCGTCGTTGCCCACCAGCCCGGCGACCCCCAGTTCGTGCGCGAGGCGGTGCACGTACGGCCGGAAGCCGACGCCCTGCACCGTCCCCTCGACGCGCAGCGCCTGCCGCACCGTCACACCGCGTCCATGCGCTCCCGCAGGACGTGCCAGGCCGTGGCCTGCGCCTCCTGGATGCGGGGGATGTGCTCCGAGCGCACCACCACGACGTGGTCGGCCAGTCCCTCGGCGGCGATGCGGCCGCCGTCGTAGCCGACGAACGCGACCGTCGCCATCCGGCGCCGCCGCGCCTCGGCCAGCGCGGCGATGACGTTGGCCGAACCGCCGCTGGTGGTGAAGGCGACGGCGGCGTCGCCCGGCCGGCCGTAGGCGATGACCTGGCGGGCGAACATGGCCTCGACGCCGACGTCGTTGGCGACGGCGGTGAGGATCGAGGTGTCCGCGGTCAGATCCAGCGCGCGATGGGCCGGGCGCAGGTCGGCGACGGCGTCCATGGCGTCCGTCGCCGAGCCGCCGTTGCCGAGCGCCAGGGTCGTCCCCGCGACGCGCAGCGCGTGCGCGGCGGCGGTGATGACCGCGTCGTTCTCGGCCAGCGTCTGGGAGCGCAGCTCCGTCGCCTCCCGGCCCTTGGCCAGCACGGACGCCCGCACGTCGGCGGTGACCGCGTCGAGGTCGCCGGCGGCGCTGCCGAGGAACGGGTACAGGAACGACGACGCGCCCGTTCCGTCTCCGGCTCCGGGCAGGTGGTCGAAGAACACGTGGCAGAGCTCCCACAACACGTGGTACGCGGTCTCGGTCAGCTCCTGGGCGACGAACGGGTCGTCCGTCGGCGGCGCGAAGGTGATGGCGTCCTCGACCGCGCAGTCGCCGAAGGCGATGACCATGTCGTCCGGCCCCCGGTGCCGGGCGACGTCCTCCGCCGGCAGGGCGAGCGCCGGGAGCGCGCGCTTTCCGACGATCACCGGATGGACGAACTCGACGGCGACGTGGCGCGCGTCGGACCAGTCGGCCGCCGAGGCACCGCAGGCCAGCAGCCGCCCGCCGCGGGCGAAGCGCTCGGCCATCTCGCGGCACAGGGCCGCCAGCCGGTCCGCCTCGCCGGAGAAGAACCGCTCGGCGGTCACGTCGCGGACATGCCCGACCGTCGTCACGGCGCTACCTTCGGCCCATGCCGGTCAAGCCGGTCTTCCGCTGCGACGTCTGCGGCACCGTCCCGGACCCGCTCACCCAGCTGAGCCTCGAGGAGCAGATGCTCGACGTGCGCTACGGGGAGTACGTCGACGCCGAGCCGGGCCGCTGGCTGACGTGGCACGGGCGCGGGCTGTTCGGCCCGCACCGCTACGCGTGCGGAGCGCACCGGGGCGACCTCAAGGCGCAGCTGCGTGACGCGTACGGGACGATGGGGCCCAACGCGTGGCGGATGGGCCCGCACCCGTGGACGGGCAAGGCCGGGACGGACCGCGCGCGCCGGCTGCTGCGCACGGGCCGTGGCGGCTTCGCCCGGTGACCTCAAGCAGGCACCGCCCGGCGTTCGGGCAGGTGCGCGAGCCACGCGCGGAGCTCGTCGACGCCCTCGCCCGTGCGCGCGCTGACCTGGAGTGACGCGACGCCGGGATGGACTGCGTCGAGGTGGTGGAGCATGCGGTCCATGTCGAAGTCGACGTGCTCGATCAGGTCGATCTTGTTGATGACGACCAGCTCGCAGGCCCGGAACATGAGCGGGTACTTGAGCGGCTTGTCGTCCCCCTCGGCCACGGAAGCGACCATGATGCGCGCGTCCTCGCCGATGCGGAACTCCGCCGGGCAGACCAAGTTCCCCACGTTCTCGACGATCAAGATCTCGAGGTCGTCGAGCGGCAGCGCGTCCAGCGCCGAGGCCACCATGTTCGCGTCCAGGTGGCACTCGCCGCCGAAGCCGTTGTCCGTGTTGAGCTGGACGACCGGGATGTGGCGGTGGGCGAGCCGGTCGGCGTCGAGGCTGCCGGCCACGTCGCCTTCCAGGACGCCGATGCGCGGACCGTCGCGCCAGTCGCCCAACGCGCGCTCGAGCAGCGTCGTCTTGCCCGACCCCGGCGCGCTCATGAGGTTGACCACCGTCACGTCGTGACGGTCGAACTCGCGCCGGTTGGCCCGCGCGATGGTGTTGTTGGCGTCGAGCGCATCCTCGACGACCCTGACCTTCACACGGTGCACGCTGCCGCCTCCACTTCGATCGACTCGACCTCCAGCTCCTCGCCGGAGCGGACTTCCACATCGCCGCTCGCACACGCCGGGCAGCGGAACGCGGGCACCTCGACGGCCCACTCGCGCCCGCAGCCGCGGCACCCCAGCCGTCCCGGCACGACCTCCAGCTCCAGCGCCGCCCCGTCGCACACCGTCTCCCGCGTGCAGATGCCGAAGTAGAACTGCAGCGAGTCCGGGATCGCCTGCCGCAGGTGCCCGATCCGCACCGTCACCACCGACACCGGCCGCCCGTCGGCGTGCCGGACGGCCGTGTCGACGATCGCCGCGGCGATGGACAGCTCATGCATACGCCGCGTCCGTCTGCAGCTCGGCGACCTGCTCGAGGACGAGCGACACCGCGGTCTCCACGGCGCGCGCGACCGGGCCGGTGAGGCCGAGGCCCGGCTGGTCGACCTCGCCGGGCTCGCAGGCGACGACCACGACCTTGCCCGGCCAGCCGCCGAGCACGGACACGAAGCGCAGGACCGTGTGGGGGTTCATGTCGTGCGGGTCGATGTTCTCCCCGTCGCGGAGCGCGCCCTCGAAGTCCGAGCGCTCCGGCTCCATCACGTACAGCGTTCCCGGCTCGCCGCCCTGCCGGCTCGCGTCGAGCAGCACGAGCGCGCTGTAGCCGCGGATCAGCTCGTAGGCGAGGTCGAGCCCGCTGGTGCCGAAGTCCATCACGGAGACGCCGTCGGGCAGTGCGCGCGCCTCGAGGCGGCGCGCCACCTCGCTGCCGAAGGCGTCGTCCTGCAGCCAGGCGTTGCCGACGCCGGCGACGAGGATCTGCTTGACGCGGGGAGGGATCGGTCACGCCAGCGCCTCCACTTCCGAGGGCTTGAAGTACAGGTACCGGCCGATGTCGCGCATCAGCTCCTGGCCGGGGTCGTCGTCGACCGTCACGCACAGGTGGACGAGGTCGTCGTAGTCGACGTAGATGCGCTCGATGGTCGCCGTGCGGCCGGTGAGCAGGTGGTCCTGGGCGTGCTTGCCGGCCTCCGGGCGCAGCGCCACGCGGTCGCCGCGGCGGACGATCGCGCCGCTGGCCAGCCGCGCCTGCTCCTCGCCGCGGATGTCGTCCCCGTAGGCGTCCTTGGCCTTGAGACGTGCCGGGCTCGCTCACCGTCACGCGCCCGTGCAGCGTCGACGATCAGGTCCTCGGCGCCGAGGCGATCGCGCGCTCGAGCATCTCCCGCAGCGCCGGGTCGTGCTCCTGGATCTCCGCGCGCTCGCCGTCGGAGAGGGCCAGCAGGTGCAGCCGCAGAGCCTCCTCGATCTCCGTCGAGTCGAACAGGCTGCCCTTGGACTCCGGCGCGATCTGCGGGTGGTCGGGGAGGATGATCGCCGCGCCGAGCATGACGCTGTCGTCGTCGGCGGCGAGGACGGGGAAGGTGTTGACCGCGTAGCACGTCATCACCGCCGTGGCGGTGTGCTCGCCGGGGTCCGACGGGGACGCGAAGCGCCCGTTCTCCACGCGGGCGACGACGTGCGTGAGACCAGGGAGTGGACGAGGGACTCGGTGCGGGTGAGTCCCTCGGGCACGTCCGTGGTGTTCTCGACCAGGGCGGTCACGCGCAGCAGGCCGGCGGGCAGCGGCTCGACCTGCAGGGACACGCGCCCCGTGAGGCCGTCGAAGGCGAACGCCTCGGCGCCCTCGCCGGATCGGTCGACGCGCCGCGCCACGGCCTCGTGGCGGACCCCGCTCGCGTGCAGGAACCGGACGCTCACCGACAGCCGGGCCGCGGCTCCGGCCTCGACGACGCACGGCATCTTGATGTGGTCGAACGTGTGCGGGCTGCCGGCCGCGTAGACCGGCGGATACACGATCCCGAAGGGCGTCGGCGTCGCGTTCTTCAGCGCGCCCGGTGTGTACGGGTAGAGCGCGTAGCCCTCCCACAGCAGCGTCTCGACGAGCTCCTCTACGTCGGTCACCCGAGCAGCCCCCTGACCGTCTGGTCGAAGTCGTGGTCGCCGCGGGCGGCCTTGCGCTCCATCAGCGCGTCCAGCGTTGCCTGCGTCAGCCGCACCCAGCCGCCCTCGGGGTAGAAGGCGCGGATCGCGCGACGCCACGCGTCGACCGGCATCATCCACTGCGCCGAGCAGCTCCACGGCACCTGGGCGACCTGCAGCCGGTCGTGCTCGCCGGCGTACAGGACCATCCCCGTGAAGTGGAAGCTCAGCGGGATCTCGCCGTCCGGCAGCGAGTAGAAGTACTTGGCCGCCGCCACCTCGAGGTCGTACGTGCAGGGCAGCCGCAACCCGAACGACGTCGCGCCGGTGAAGCCGGGGACGAGCACGTCGACGTGCGCCCATTGGAACGAGTGCGTCGTCGCGCCCCAGCGCTCGGGCGCGCCGAACAGGTCGATCAGCCGCGCGCGCGTCTCCGCGTCGTACTGACGCCGCGCGGGATCGATGCGCACCTGCACCGACAGGGCGATGGTGTGGATGTCGCGCCCGTCCGGGTCGGACACGTGCAGCGCGAACTCGAGCGTCGGCGTCGCGGCGTGGGCGACGGGCGCGACGTCGAGCACGCTGAACGCAGGCTCGGTGGTGATCAGGCTCATGCGGCGACGGCGGCGTCCTGCAGCCCGGCGAAGAACTCCTCGACCGTCGCGGCCAGCTCGGGCCCGCCGGAGATGCCCGACCAGCGCGACTTGATCATCCCGACGAGCCGGTAGCACTCGTCCAGCGGCGCGATCACGTGCTGCGGCGGGTTCGCCAGGCGGTTGACGATCAGTGCCTCGGAGTCCGTGGCGAGCTCGTCGAGCACCGGGTTGTCGGTGACCATGCGCGTCCACGCCAGCGTGTCGAGCTCGGCCTCCGTGACGCCCGCGGGCGACGGGTACATCGTGATCATCCCGCCGTCGAGCCCGCTGCGCATCATGAACGCGAGCCCGATCGGGATCTGGAAGGACGACCACGCCTCGTCGTCCAGCGCGAAGCTGTCGAGCCACAGCACGCGGCCGCCCGTGGCCCGGTACTCGGGGTCACCGGAGTGCATGGACCAGCACGTCGAGCACACGCACACGATGCGGCGCTCGACGAGGTTGAGCAGGTGCTGGTGGCGCTCGGACAGGCCCAGGGGGCACAGCTCGCAGTGCCCGTCGCGGCCGTGCTGCTCCTCCTCGCCCGCGTCGTCGGGCAGCGACACCTTCACCTGGCCGCCGGCACGCAGCAGCGGGACCGGCTCCAGCTGGAGGTCCCCGTCGCGCTCGCGCCCGGCGCGGGGGAGGTCGTAGGCGCGGCCGCAGGAGGTGCAGGTCAGCGTGCCGCCGACCAGCATCCCCTGCGACAGCGGGGCCGGGCAGCCTGCGCACCAGTCGCGGTAGGCGAGCAGCGTGCCGGCCACGTTGGCGACCATCAGCCCGCGGACCGCGGCCGTCTCGCCGCGGCTCGGGTCCACCGGCAGCACCACCCACGCGGGCGACGACGCCGGCGGGCGCTCGGGCGGCGCGGCCACCGCGCCCTCGACGTCCATCCCGTCGAGGTCGGGCGCAGCCTCGCGCAGCGCGGTCTCCACCGCCGCTTCCAGCGTGGCGAAGGAGGCCGAGCAACCGTCGCACGACCCGCTCAGCCGCAGCCGCGCGACGCGGTCCTCGATGCCGAGCAGCTCGATGTCGCCGCCGTGGGACTCGAGGTAGGGGCGGACGGAGTCCAGCGCCTCGCGGACGCGGTCCTCGAGCGGGACGGGGTAGAGGTCGTGGGCGAGCAGCACGCTCGCCACGGCCCCGTCCGCCGCCAGCTCGGACAGGCGCTCCTCTCCGACGATGGCGAGGATCCGCCGCAGACCCTCGTCGTACATCTCGAAGAGCTCGTGGGTGGGTGGCTCGTCTCTCAGCACATCGCTGTGGGCGTGTGCACCACCTTGCGCACCTTGCCCTTGCCGTACATGTGCACGCCGCAGGGCAGGCACGGATCGAACGAGTGGACCGCGCGCATGATGTCGATGCCCTTGAAGTCGTCCGGGCCGTTCTCCTCGAAGATCGGCGTGTTCTGGACGGCGTCCTCGTAGGGCCCCGGCGTCCCGTGCAGGTCGCGGCCGTTGGCGTTCCACGGCGTCGGCGGGTACGGCTGGTAGTTGGCGATCTTGCCGTCGCGGATGACCATGTGATGGCTGAGCACGCCGCGGGCGGCCTCGTGGAAGCCGACCGACACGGCCTCCTCGGGGACGGTGAAGTCGTTCCAGGACTTCGTCCGCCCGGCCCGCACCTCGACCTGCGCCTTCTCGAGGTTGTAGAGCCCCACCAGCGCCGAGTAGGCCTGGTGATAGGTCCGCGCGCGCTGGCGCTCGATCGCGTTGGACCACTTCGGGATCTTCCACTCGAGCTCCATCTCGGGCATGAAGCCGGTCTTGGGCAGCACCATCTTGATCGACTCGCCCGTCGCCTTGAGGAAGCCGAGGTCGACCTTGCCGGCCTTGGCCGTCACCCACTGGCGCGCGAACGGGCCGCCGCCGGTGTCGGAGGCGACGAACGTGTCGTTGCGCTTGTCGTACATGCGCGCCGAGTTGACCCACGTGTACTTGTCCGCGAAGTCGCGCGCCTGCGGCTTGGGCAGCGTCACCTTGTTCCACGGGTGGCGCTCGTCGACCGGGTTGCCCAGCGGGTCCTTGGTCACGAACGGCTGCTCCTTGCCGGCCCAGTCGTCGTGGTACGAGGAACCCATCAGGATCCGGATCGCCAGGTTGATCTCGACGAGGTCGGTGGTGATCAGCTCGCCGTCGAACACGAGGCCGGGCGTCACGAACCGCGCGTTGCCCCACTCGTTCATGTTCGCGTACCTGTAGTCGACCACCTCGGGGTCGTCGAAGGCGCCCCAGCAGATCAGGTCCGTGCGGCGGTAGCCGACCTGCTCGTACCCCGGCAGCGCCTCGTAGAAGAAGTCGTAGAGGTCGTCGTGCATGGGCACGGTGCGCTTGCAGTAGTCCATGTAGCGCATCAGGCGCACGTAGTACTCCGTCAGCGTCTGCTGCGTGATGTCCGCGCTGCAGCCGCCCGGCAGGATCGTCGACGGGTGCGTGTGCCGGCCGCCGAACAGGCAGTACATCTCGCGCGTGTACCGGGCCACCTGCAACGTCTCCAGGTAGAACTCGCCCGTGAACGCGTTCAGCGCCCGCATGATGTCGGCGATCGTCTTGTAGCCGTGGATGTCGGCGTGCGGCGAGGGCGTGTTCTCCGCCTTGGTCAGGACCGCCGGGTTGGTCTCCTTGACCATCTGCTCGGAGTAGTCCACGTTGGCCATGCAGTCGTTGTAGATCGCATGGTCGAACATGAAGTCCGCGGACTCCGCGAGGTTGAACGCGTAGTCGCCGAGCTTGGGCGGCTTGACGCCGTAGGCCATGTTCTGGTTGAGGCAGCTGCACGTGCAGTGGTTGTCACCGCAGATGCCGCAGATCCGGCTCGTGATGAAGTGCGCGTCGCGCGGGTCGATGCCCTTCATGAAGATGTCGAAGCCGCGGAACAGCATCGACGTCGAGTAGCACTTCAGCACCTGCTGGTTGGTGAAGTCGATCTCCGTGTGGATGCCCAGCGACCCGACGATCCGGGTGACGGGATCCCACGACATCTCCTTGACGACGACCTTCTGGTCGCGGGGTGTGTCCGTGACGGCCATGTGATCTCGTTCTCCCTCTCTACCAGCGCTTCTGGTAGCCCGTTGTGAGCTCGGCACGGTTGTGCCGCCACTCGGGCTCGTGGTCAAACTTCTTGGTGATGGAGCGGTTGCGGCCCCAGCGCAGCAGCGGCCCGTAGGTGAACTTCGCGAGGTTCGAGGAGAGCTTCGCGTTCGGGTCCTCGTCCATGAACGGCATGTACTTGTCGGGGAAGCCCGGCATCGTGCAGGCCATGCAGATCCCGCCCACGTTCGGGCAGCCGCCGACGCCGCTCTGCCAGCCGCGCAGCGGCACGTTGCACTTGACCACCGGGCCCTTGCAGCCCAGCTTGACCAGGCAGCGGTGGTCCGAGCCGTACTCCGTGGCGAAGTTGCCGGACTCGTAGAACGCCGCGCGGTTGCAGCTCTCGTGCGCGGTGCGGCCGAACAGGCTCACGGGCCGGCCGGCATCGTCGAGCTCGGGCACCGGCGCCATCCCCGCCAGCGCGAACACGAGGTGCATGAGCATCTCGGTCATGTTGTCCGGCTGGGCGGGGCAGCCCGGGATGTTGACGATCGGGATGCCGGCCTTGGACTTCCAGTTCCAGCCCAGGTAGTCGCGGATGCCCATGGCGCCCGTCGGGTTGTTGCGCATGGCGGGGATGCCGCCGTAGGTCGCGCAGGTGCCGACGGCGACGACGGCGGCAGCCTTGTCGGAGAGCCGGTCGACCCAGTCGTTGACGGGGATCGGCTGGCCCGTCACGCGATCGGCGCCGAAGCCCGTCCAGTGCCCGTCGCCGTTGATCTTCTCGTTGCCGAGCGCACCCTCGATCACGAGGACGAACGGGTCGAGCTTGCCGGCCTCGGCGTCGTACCAGGCCTGGATGTACTCCTCGCCGACCTCGTAGGCGAGCACCTGGTTGTGCACGACGACCCTGGGCATGCCGGGGATCGCGCCCGTGATGATGTCCTCGAGGCTCGGGTTGGTGGCCGAGGTCATCGCGACGGAGTCCCCCTCGCAGGAGAGACCGACGGTGATCCACAGGACGTGGGCCGTGATCGCCTCGGTCTCCGCCTGATTGGGTACGAATTCGATCGCCGCCATCTCTCCCTCTCCTCTCGTTCAGCAGATCCGCGGGAGCGGATCGCCGACCAGTTGGTCCATCACCCGTTTGCCGCCGAACGCCGTCTGCACGAGCACGGTGCCGGGCGGGTCCGTCCTGACCTCGCCGATGTCTGCCGCCTGCGGTCCCAGCGCTGCGAGGGCCGCGTCCGCGTGCTCGGGCGCGACCGCCACCACGAAGACGCCCTCGTTGGCGACGTGCATGGGGTCGATCCCGAGGATCTCGCTCGCGCCCGCCACCGCCGGGTGGACGGGCACGTTGCCCTCCTGGATGAGCATGGCGACGCCGCTGGCGCGCGCCAGCTCGTTGAGCACCGAGGCGACGCCACCGCGCGTGGCGTCGCGCAGGCACCGGACCCCCGGGCCGGCCGCATCGAGCAGCGCGTCCACCTGCGGCCAGAGCGGCTTGGTGTCCGACTCGATCTCCGCGCCGAGGTCGAACTCCCCGCGGGCGAGCATGATCGCCGTGCCGTGGTCCCCGATGCGATCCGAGACGAGCAGGCGATCGCCCGGACGCAGCGCGGACGGGGACAGCTGCGCCCGGTGGTCGCGGTGACCGATGCCGGTCGTGGTGACGTACATGCCGTCGCACTTGCCGCGTTCGACGACCTTGGTGTCCCCGGTGACGATGCGCACGCCGGCGTGCTCGGCGGCGCGGGCGATCGCGTCGACCTCGCGCCGCAGGACGTCGGCCTCGAGGCCCTCCTCGAGGATCAGGGCGAGGCTGAGCGCCAGCGGCCGGGCGCCGCCCATCGCGACGTCGTTGACCGTCCCGTTGACGGCCAGCTCCCCGATCGAGCCGCCGGGGAAGACGAGCGGCTTGACGACGAAGGCATCCGTGGTGATCACGAGGTCGCCGACCGTCGCGGCGTCGGCCAGCTCGTCCATCCCGAAGGCCGGGGCGAGGACGCCCTCGATGAGGCCGTTGGTGGCCTTGCCGCCCGCACCGTGCGCCATGGTGATGCGCGCGTCGCGGAACTTCGCCTGCTTGGCGCGGGTCTTCTCGATGATCCCGAGGATGCGCTCCTCGCGGTCGATGGCGGTGCTCATACGACCTCGCGCTCCCGCGCGAAGCGGCCGTAGTTGTAGTACGCGGCGCAGGCGCCCTCGCTGGAGACCATGCACGTCCCGATCGGGCGCTCCGGCGTGCAGGCCGTTCCGAACACCTTGCACTCGAAGGGCTTGATGACGCCCTTGAGGACCTCACCGCACTGGCACGCCTTGGGATCGGCGACGCGCACGTTGGGGACGGTCCAGCGCAGTTCGGCGTCGAACTCCGCGTACGCGTCGGAGAGCCGGAGGCCGGAGTGCGAGATGAAGCCCAGTCCGCGCCACTCGAAGTGGGGCCGCAGCGCGAACACCTCCTGCATGACCTGCAGCGCCTTCGGGTTGCCCTCGTAGGGGACGACGCGGCCGTACTGGTTCTCCACCTCGCGGCGGCCGTCGTCGAGCTGGCGCAGGATCATCAGGACCGACTGCAGGATGTCCACGGGCTCGAAGCCGGACACGACGATGGGCTTGCCGTAGTCGCGCGGGATGAACTCGAACGGCCGGGCGCCGACCACGGTGGAGACGTGGCCCGGGCCGACGAAGCCGTCCAGGCGCAGATCGGGCGAGTCGAGCAGCGCGCGCAGCGGCGGCACGATCGTCACGTGGTTGCACATGCAGCTGAAGTTCGTGATGCCCTCGGCGCGGGCGCGCATCAGCGTCAGCGCGGTGGACGGGGCGGTGGTCTCGAAGCCGATCGCGAAGAAGATGACCTGGCGGTCGGGATTGGCCCTGGCGATCCGCAGCGCGTCCAGCGGCGAGTAGACCATGCGGATGTCGGCGCCCGCGGCCTTGGCCTCGAGGAAGGAGCCGTCCGAGCCGGGCACGCGCATCATGTCGCCGAAGCAGGTGAAGATGACGCCGTCCTGCCGGGCGAGCGCGATGCCGTCGTCCACGCGTCCCATCGGGATCACGCACACCGGGCAGCCGGGGCCGTGCACGAGCTCGACGTTGGCCGGCAGCAGGTCGTCGATCCCGTACTTGTAGATCGAGTGCGTGTGCCCGCCGCACACCTCCATGAGCTTGTAGTGGCGGCCGGGCTCGACCGCCGCGAGGATCTCCCCGGCGAGGACCTGGCCGATGTCGGCGTCGCGGTACTCGTCGACGTACTTCATAGGCGCAGCAACGCCGTTCCCGCGTGCACGAGCAGCGTGTCGCCCACCGTCGCGTCGACCAGCGCGATCTCGACGGACTGGCGCTCGCCGTCCGGCCCTTCGCAGAGGGCCAGCGCGCGATCCGTGTCGACGAGCACGACCGTCATCGGGCAGCCCTCGTCGGAGCAGGTGATGCAGTGGAATCGGTCTCGCTCGTCGGGACTCGCAAGCTCGTCCCTCTGTGCGACGTCACTCACTCGATCACCGACGCCTTCAGCTCTTCCAACTCGGCCTCGTAGTCCTGACCCATGCCCTGGAGCATCTTCAGCGTGGCCTCCGCCTCCGCCTCGTCGACGAGCGACAGCGCGAAGCCTACGTGGATGAGCACCCAGTCCCCCGGCCCGGCGCTGACCCCGTCCGCGTCGAGCAGGCCGATGTTGACGTTGCGCCGCACGCCGGCCACGTCGACGAGGGCGAGGCGGTTCGCCTCGTCAACCACTTCGATGACCCTGCCGGGGATTGCCAAGCACACGTCAACCTCCGGTCTACTCCTCACCGCCCGAGGGCACAAGGGCCTTGACCGATGTGATCCACTGACGTGTGGAATGCCAGTTCCTGACGAGAGGGGAACCGTCCGCCGCGAGTTGTTGAAGGACAGCGCCTACGTGACGCTGTGCGACGCGATCGTCACCGGAACCCTGGCGCCGGGCGAGATGCTGCACGACGACGAGCTGTGTTCGTGGCTCGGTTTGAGCCGTACCCCGGTGCGCGGCGCGCTCGCGCGGCTCGAGGGGGAGGGGCTCGTCAAGACCCAGCCACAGCGGTTCACCCGCGTGTCCACGATCGACCCGGGGGACGCCCGGGCGCTGTTCCAGGTGATCGCCTCCCTGCACGCGCTCGCCGCCGAGCTCGCCGTGCCCGAGCTTGGCGCGGAGGCGCTCTTCGCCCTGCGCACCCACAACGATCGCCACATCGCGGCGCTGACCGCCCGGAACCCCCGCGTCACCTGGGAGTCCGACGATCACTTCCACTCGGTGTTCGTGGACGGCTGCGGGAACCCCGACCTCCAGCGCGTGATCGACGGGCTCGCCCCGCGCCTGCACCGCCTCGAGATGCTCCACGCCGGACCACTGCCCGGCCGCCGCGCGCTCGCCCAGCACGAGGCGGTCCTGGCCCGTGCCGCCGCCGGCGACGCCGAGCGGACCGCCTCCGCCACGCGCGAGCACTGGCTCTCGGTCGGAGCGCTCATCGAGCGCGCGCTCGTCAGCCCGAACTGAGCGGTCCGGTCAGCAGGCGCTGGCCGCGTCGAAGTCCCGGAGGGCGCGCTGGGCGTCGGGTGAGTCGAACAGCTCGACGCACAGGCGCTCCTCACGGTCCATGGCCTCGTCCAGCAGCGTGCCCCAGCGGGCGTTGAGCAGCTGCTTGGTCGAGGCGACGGCCGTGCGGGAGGTCGCCGCGATCTCGGCCTCCCACGCGGCGATGGCGGCGTCGAGGTCGTCGGTGCGGGTCCCGAAGCCGCGGTCGGCCATCCACCGGGCGTCCTTCTCCGCGCCGGTGAGCAGCAGCTCGCGGGCGGCGGACTCGCCGAGGACGTGCGGGATGAACAGCGACCCGGCGTTGCTCATCACGAAGCCGATCCGGACCTCGGGGGTGAGGAAGCGCGAGCGGTCGGTGAACAGCCGAGCGTCGCAGGAGCAGGCGAACTCGAAGGCCCCGCCGACGCAGACGCCGTCGATCGCGCACAGGACGGGCAGGGGGGAGGCGAGCACGACGCGGGTCAGGCGCTGGAAGGCCGCGATCGTCTGCGCCCACGTCTCCTTGGTGGAGGCGAGGGCAGCGTGGAGATCGTCGCCGGCGGAGAAGTGCCCGCCCGCGCCGCGCAGGACGATCGTGCGCTCGCGCTCGTCCGCGCCGGCCGTTTCGATGCGGTCGGCGATCGCGGTCATCGTGTCCAGGTCCCAGGCGTTGAGCCGGTCCTGGCGGTCCCAGGTGATGGTGGTCATGGGCGGCGCTCCACGAGTGGGGTCTTGTGTTCGGAGACGGGCAAGGTCCCGGCATCCAATCGCACCACTTCGAAGGCTGCGCCGAGGCTGGTGCGCAGCTCGCGGCCGAGGGTGCTCACGTCGGCCTCCGTCTCGATCTCCAGGCGCAGCGGCGGGGCGATCGGGTCGCCCGTCGCGATCACCCGCCAGCGGCCGAGGTGGCCGACCCGCGCGCCGATCGCGGACGGGTAGACGTTGACGGCCTGGACGCGCAGCATGTCGTCGCGGCGGCCGGTGATGCGAATGCGCGGGGTGTCGCGCCCGCACGCGCACGGTGACGTCCACACCTCGGCGAGGTCGCCGGAGCGGTAGCGCAGCAGTGGCGAGGCCTCGCGCTGGAGGTGCGTCCACACCAGCTCGCCGGAGGCGCCGTCCTCGAGCGGCAGCGGCGCGGCCGTGTCCGGGTCGATCAGCTCGAGGACCGCGTGGTCGAGGCAGGTCAGGTGCAGCCCGTCGCCGCGCCCGCACTCGCCGCCCATGGTCGACCAGACGTCGCTCATGCCGAAGGTGTCGCTGACCGTCGCGCCCCAGGCCTGCTCGATCTCCGCGCGCACGGCGGCCAGGCCCGCCCCGGGCTCGCCGGCGGTGACGATGTGACGCAGGCCGGCCGGCGGCGCGCCGCCGGCCTGCGCGGCCAGGTAGGCGGGGTAGGAGAGCGTGCTGAACAGCGCGGTGATGCCGAGCGGCCCGATCAGGTCCAGCAGCCGCCTGGACTGGCCGACGCCGACCGGCACGACCGTCGCCCCGCTCGACTCCAGCGCCATGTGGTCGGCGATCCCGCCGGCATAGAGGGCGTAGTTGAGGCAGTGGGCGACGAGGTCGTCGGCGCGCAGGCCGGCGATGGCGAACGCGGCCCCGCCCACCCGTGAGTTGGCCTCGTGGTCGGCACGCGTGAGCCCGATCGCCACCGGGTCGCCCGTCGTCCCGCTGGTGACGTGCATGCGCACGAGGTCGGCGCGGTCCGCGCACAGGTGGTCTCCGAACGGCGGCCGGGCGCGCTGGTCGGCGCGCAGCTCCTCCTTGGTCAGGAAGGGGATCCGCCGCAGGTCGGCGACCGTGCGGATCTCGTCGCCGCCGAGGCGCTCGCGGTAGAACGGGGAGCGCCGCAGGCGCGCGACCTGCTCGACGAGCAGGACGTCGTCGGTCAACCTGGCGTCAGCTCGGGCGTCGCGCGCGTCGAGACGGGCGGCTCGAGGCCGGCGGACTGGTAGGCCTCGTCCATGTCGACCGTCTCCTTGTCGAGGAGGCGGTTGGCGAGGCCGTCGAGCCGGTCGCGGTTGTCCTCGAGCAGCGCGACGACGCGGACGTGGGCCCGGTCGACGAGGTTCTTGACGGCGACGTCGACCTGGTGACGCAGCTCGTCGGAGAACTCGGCGGCCATGAACGGGTTGCCGTCCGTGGGCGCGACGTTGACGAAGCCGATCTCCTCGCTCATGCCCCAGCGGCCGACCATGGCGCGCGCGATGCCGGTGACCTGCTCGATGTCGGATTCCGCACCGGTGGTGATGGAGTCGAAGATGACCTCCTCGGCGACGCGACCGCCGAGCGCGACGTCGATCTTGGCGTGGAGCGCCTGAAGGTCATAGGAGACGCGGTCGTTGTCGGGGGCCGAGAACGTCACGCCGAGGGCACGGCCGCGCGGGATGATGGAGACCTTGCGGACGGGGTCCGCGCCGGCGGTGAGCATGCCGACGACCGCGTGGCCGGCCTCGTGGTAGGCCGTGCGGCGGCGGTCCTCCTCGCTCATGACCATCTTGCGCGGCGCGCCGAGGATGATCTTCTCGAGCGCGTCCGTGAAGTCGGCCTGCATGACCTTGGTGTGCTCGCGGCGGGCGGCCTGGAGCGCGGCCTCGTTGCAGAGGTTGGCGATGTCGGCCCCGACCATGCCGGGCGTCGTGGCGGCGAGGCGCTGCAGGTCGACGTCGGAGTCGAGCGGGAGCGAGCGGGTGTGGACCTCGAAGATGCGCTGGCGGCCGTCGAGGTCGGGCGCGGGGACGGTGACGCGGCGGTCGAAGCGGCCGGGACGCAGCAGCGCCGAGTCGAGCACCTCGGCGCGGTTGGTCGCGGCGAGCACGATGACGGTGGCATCGGAGTCGAAGCCGTCCATCTCGGTGAGGATCTGGTTGAGCGTCTGCTCGCGCTCGTCGTTGGAGCCGCTGCCGAAGCCGGCGCCGCCCGAGCGCGAGCGGCCGACGGCGTCGAGCTCGTCGATGAAGATGATCGCGGGCGCGGCCTCCTTGGCCTGCTTGAACAGGTCGCGGACGCGCGCGGCGCCGACGCCGACGATCGCCTCCACGAACTCGGAGGCCGACGACGAGAAGAACGGAACATCCGCCTCGCCCGCGGTGGCGCGGGCGAGCAGCGTCTTGCCGGTGCCGGGCTGGCCGGCGAGCAGCACGCCGCGCGGGATGCGACCGCCCAGCGCCTGGTAGCGGTCGGGGTTCTTGAGGAAGTCGACGACCTCGAGCAGCTCGGCCTTGGACTCGTCGATGCCGGCGACGTCCTTGAAGGTGACCCGCTGCTCGTCCTTGTCGACGCGCTTGGCGCGCGAGCGGGCGAAGTTGCCCAGCGCGCCCAGCCCGCCGCCGCCGCCACTGGCCCGGCGCGCCATGTAGACGAACAGGCCCACGATCAACAGGACGGGGCCGAACCCGAGCAGGACCTGCAGGAAGATGTTGCGGTCGCCGGTGATCGAGCGCGCGTCGATCGTGACGTTCTTCTCGCGCAGCAGCGCCTCGAGCTGGTCGCCGTTGGCGAACTGCGGGATCTCCGTCTCGAAGTTCTTGGCCTTCGTGTCCTTGTGCTCCGGGTCGGCGACCTCGGTCTTGAACTTGCCCACCACGGTCTCCCCGAGCGGACTGATGCGGATGACGTTGCCCGACCGGACCTCGCTGAGGAAGGTGGGGGAGTACGGCACCGTGATCTTGGGCTCGGGCGGTGCGAGCACCTGGGCGAGGACCCAGTTGAGCGCGAGCGCGCCGACCACGAGCATCAGGAAGCCGGGGCGCCGGAAGCGGCGCGACGGCTTCTCCGCGGCGTCTCGCTGCGGCGATTGGGACGGCATACGCGCGCGGCGCTCGTGCGGGGCCGGATCGGGCACTGCCAAGGGACGGTACTGGCCGGAGTTTGCGACTTCGTATGGGCTCCCGCCCACCACGAACGTCCGTTCGCTCCTCTAGCCTGGAGCGGAGTTATGAGTCGGTCGAACGAGCTGGTGATCAGTGGTGCCCGCGAGCACAACCTCAAGGACGTCACGGTCACCCTCCCGCGCGACTCGCTGACCGTCATCACGGGCCTCTCGGGGTCGGGCAAGTCGTCCCTGGCGTTCGACACGATCTACGCCGAGGGCCAGCGCCGCTACGTCGAGTCGCTGTCCGCCTACGCCCGCCAGTTCCTGGGGCAGATGGACAAGCCCGACGTGGACTCGATCGAGGGCCTGTCACCGGCGATCTCGATCGATCAGAAGACGACGTCGCGCAACCCGCGCTCGACGGTCGGCACGGTCACGGAGATCTACGACTACCTGCGCCTGCTGTGGGCGCGGATCGGCAAGCCGCACTGCTTCAACTGCGGGCGGCCGATCGCGGCGCAGTCGGCGGAGCAGATCATCGACCAGCTGATGGCCTACGAGGAGGGGACGCGCTTCATGGTGCTCGCCCCGATCGTGCGCGGCCGCAAGGGCGAGTTCCGCGACCAGCTCGACCACCTGCGCTCGGAGGGCTTCACCCGCATCAAGGTGGACGGCGAGCTGCGGCTGCTCGAGGAGGAGATCGTCCTCGACAAGAAGTTCAAGCACGACCTGTCCGTGGTCGTGGACCGCCTGATCATGCGGCCCGACCTGCGCAAGCGGCTGGCGGACTCGGTGGAGACCGCGGTGCAGCTGGCCGACGGCATCCTCGACGTCGAGGACGCCGGGACGGGCGAGGTCAAGACGTACTCGGAGCGCTTCGCGTGCCTGCACTGCGGGATCTCGATGCCCGAGCTCGAGCCGCGCTCGTTCTCGTTCAACTCGCCGCACGGCGCCTGCCCGCGTTGCACGGGCCTCGGCTCGCAGATGGAGATCGATCCGGACCTGATCGTGCCGGACCCGTCCCTGACGATCTCCGAGGGCGCGATCCTGCCGTGGACCTCCGGGCACACTGCCTACTACGACCAGCTGATCGCGGCGATCGCCGACCGCTACGAGATCCCGCTCGACGTCCCGTGGGAGGAGCTCACGGAGCGCCAGACCCGCCCGTTCCTCGAGGGCACGGACGGTGAGAAGATCTACATCTCCTACCGCAACCGGATGGGCCGGCGGCGCTCCTACACGACGACGTTCGACGGCATCGTGGAGAACCTCGAGCGCCGCTACCGCGAGACGGACTCCGACTGGTCGCGGGAGCGCATCGAGGAGTACATGACGATGCGACCGTGCCCGGAGTGCCGCGGCTCGCGGCTGCGGCCCGAGTCGCGCGCCGTCAAGGTCGGCGAGCTCGCCATCCACGAGTTCTCGCACCTCTCCGCGCACCGGGCGATCGTCTGGCTCGAGGGGCTGGAGCTGTCCTCGCAGGACCGCGCCATCGCCAGGCTGATCCTGCGCGAGATCGACGAGCGCCTGCGCTTCCTGGACAACGTCGGCGTGGGGTACCTGTCGATGGAGCGCGCGGCGGCGACGCTGTCGGGCGGCGAGGCGCAGCGGATCCGGCTGGCCACGCAGATCGGCTCGTCGCTGGTCGGCGTCCTCTACATCCTCGACGAGCCGTCGATCGGGCTGCACCAGCGAGACAACGAGCGGCTGATCGGGACGCTGGAGCGCCTGCGCGACCTCGGCAACACCGTCCTGGTGGTCGAGCACGACGAGGGCACGATGCACGCGGCCGACCACATCGTCGACATGGGCCCGGGCGCGGGCGAGCACGGCGGCTACGTCGTGGCGGAGGGCACCGCGGCGGAGATCATGCGCGTGCCGGAGTCGGCCACGGGCCAGTTCCTGAGCGGCGCGCGAGCGATCCGCGTCCCGGCCAAGCGGCGCACGCCGTCGGGCTACGTGGACATCGAGGGCGCCACCCAGCACAACCTCAAGCGCGTCAACGTCAAGGTCCCGCTCGGCGTCTTCACCTGCGTGACGGGCGTCTCGGGCTCCGGCAAGTCCACGCTGGTCAACGAGGTCCTGTACAAGGCGGTCGCCAACAAGCTGCACCGGGCCAAGCTGCGCCCGGGCGCGCACAAGCGCGTCAGCGGGCTCGACCAGCTGGACAAGATCATCTCCGTCGACCAGTCGCCGATCGGTCGCACCCCGCGGTCCAACCCGGCCACCTACATCGGGCTGTTCGACCAGATCCGCGAGCTGTTCACCAAGACGCAGGAGGCCCGCGCCCGCGGCTACAAGCCGGGCCGCTTCTCCTTCAACGTCAAGGGCGGCCGCTGCGAGGTCTGCCGCGGCGACGGCCAGATCAAGATCGAGATGCACTTCCTGCCGGACATCTACGTCCCGTGCGAGCAGTGCCACGGCAAGCGCTACAACCGCGAGACGCTCGACATCCGCTTCAAGGGCAAGAACATCGCCGACGTGCTCGAGATGCCCGTCGAGGAGGCGCTCGACTTCTTCGAGAACATCCCGAAGATCCGCCGGCGCCTGCAGACGCTGCACGACGTCGGGCTCGACTACATGCGCCTCGGCCAGCCGGCCACGACGCTGAGCGGCGGCGAGGCGCAGCGCGTGAAGCTGGCCAGCGAGCTGTCGAAGGTCGCGACGGGCTCGACGCTGTACATCCTCGACGAGCCCACCACCGGCCTGCACTTCGCCGACATCGAGAAGCTCCTCGAGGTGTTGCAGCGCCTCGTCGACGCCGGCAACTCCGTCGTCGTCATCGAGCACAACCTCGACGTCATCAAGACCGCCGACCGCATCATCGACATGGGGCCCGAGGGGGGCGAGGAGGGCGGCGTCCTGATGGCGACCGGCACCCCCGAGCAGGTCGCGGCGGTCCCCGAGTCCTACACCGGCCGGTACCTGCTGGAGCACGGGGTCAGCGCGGCCGCGCGGCCCGCGCGGGGCGGGCGGCGCAAGCCGCCGGCCGCCGCGAAGGTTCCGGCGGCCGCCTGACGCCTCGGCGCGCCGCCGCCCGGTGCTCCGGACAGCGGCACTTGGGTCAGCGAGTACGACTTAGCCGCCGAAGCGGGACTTCAGCGCCTGCACGTTGGCGACGTACTGCTCGGTCTCGGGCAGCATCCCGTTGGACTGCACGGAGCTGAGGCCCTGGTAATAGGCCGCGATGGCGGTGGACTCGTCCCCGCCGGTCTGCTCGAGCAGGTGCCGGAGGTACAGCGACCCGGCGGCGACGTTGTCGGTCGCGGAGTCGGAGTTGAGCGGGCGGGAGGCGAGGTTGTCCTGGATCCAGGACCAGGTGCCGGGCATGACCTGCATGACGCCGCGCGCGTTGGCGCTGGAGACCATGGAGTTGTTGAAGCCGCTCTCCTGATAGGCGACGGCGGACGCCAGCGAGCCGGAGACGCCGTTCTCCGAGGCGACGGAGGAGACCGTGCCGGAGTCGAGCCGCGTGCCGGTCGGGTGCGGGCTCGCGTCCGGGACGACGGGCGCCGGAGCGGGCTCGTCGGCGCGGGCCGGGGTGGGGGCGCCGGTCGGCAGCTTCACCACGGTGCCGGCGAGCAGGACGCCGCTCGGGTCGAGCCCGTTGGCGGCGGCGAAGGCCTCAGCGGAGACGCCGGCCCCGGCGGCGAGGCCGGAGAGCGTGTCGCCGGGCCGGACGGTGTAGCCGCCCATGGCCTGGGGGGCGCTCGAGGACGTGGTGGAGGACGTCGCCGTCGCGGCGGGCGCCGAGGGCGTGTCGTCCGTCGCCGCGTAGGGGGACAGCGTGCCGGCGGAGATGGCGTTGTTCACGGAGACGAGGGCCTCGTCCGCGGTCGGGACCATGATGGTCTGACCGAGGACGACCTGGCTGTCGACCGAGAGCCCGTTGTGCGCCGCCAGGGCGCTCGTGTACAGGTTGTTGGCCGCCGCGATGCTCCACAGGGTCTCGCCAGGGGCGACGGTGTGGGCAACGGTGGCGTTCGCGCTGGCCGGGGCCGCGAGAGCGGCCGCGGCAATCAGGGCGGCGGGGAATCGGCGCATGACGCCGTGTCTAGCCTGATTCCTTCCGAAAGACCCGCATGCGAGCGGCTTTACGGCAACCGGCAGGCTCGCTTGCGCAAGGACACGTAACATCGGCACCCGGATGGGGCCGTTTGCATGTCTTGCGGGCCGGATGCCCGCAAGGGGACTTCTCTTGTGAACCCGGCCGACGCGAAGCTCTGGTGGCAGAAGTGGCGCTGGTACGGCCGCACCCAGCGGCCCCTGCAGCGCGCCCAGCTGCACTACGAGCTGGCCAGGCGCCGCAGCCACGCCAAGGGCCCGCTGTACGGCGAGGCGCTGCAGATGCTGCGCGAGAACCGCCTGCAGCTCGGCGAGCACGTCCTCTTCGAGCCCGGCGTGTGGCTCACCGGGGCGGGCACGATCCGGATCGGCGGCGGCTCCTTCCTCAACCTGGGCGTCATGGTCGCCGCCCAGGACCTGGTCGAGATCGGCGAGCACTGCATGTTCGCCAACGGCTGCTTCATCACGGACGCCGACCACCGCTTCGACGACCCCGACACGCCCGTGCCCTGGCAGGGCTTCACCAGCGAGGGCCCGACCCGCGTCGGCGCCAACGTCTGGTGCGGCGCCAACGTCGTGATCACCAGCGGGGTGACGGTCGGCGAGCGCTGCGTGATCGGCGCCAACAGCGTCGTCACCCGCGACCTGCCACCGCACTCGATCGCGGTCGGCGCCCCCGCCCGCGCCATCCGCAGCGTGCGCTGATCAGCTCTTGTTGAGGATGACGGTCATGGCGAGCACGACCAGGCCGAGGAAGATGGTCATGCACACCACCGCCAGGACGCCGTAGATGGCGGGGTTCTCGTTCTCGCGGCGCGCCTCGGCGGCCCGGCTGGAGGCGAAGACGACCAGCGAGAAGAGGACGGTCGCGCCGGTTCCGGCCACCAGCGACACCCAGATGACCTGGAGGATCAGCGACCACTCGACGACGGCGACCATCAGGCGTCCGCCGTCAGGGTCCGGCCGGAGAGCAGGCGGCGGCCGAAGACGTAGGTGAGCAGCAGCAGGAGCGCTGCCGAGACCACGACCGGCCCGGCGGCACCGGTGCCGAAGATCCGCGTGATGCCGTAGGTCAGCGCCCCGACCGCCGCGGCCGCCGGAAGGGTGAGGATCCAGGCGCCGACGATGTTGCCCGCGACGCCCCAGCGGACGGCGGACACGCGCTTGGCGGCGCCGGCGCCCATGATCGCGCCCGAGATGACGTGCGTCGTCGACAGGGGGAAGCCGACGTGCGAGGCGGACAGGATGACCGCGGCGCCCGACGCCTGCGAGGCGAAGCCCTGGGCGGGGTCCATCTTGATGATCCGCGAGCCCATGGTGCGGATGATGCGCCAGCCGCCGACGTAGGTCCCCAGCGCGATCGCGGAGGCGGCGGACAGCACGACCCAGGTCGGGACGTCGGCGTCGGCCGCGAGGTTCCCGTTGGCGACCAGGGCGAGGAAGATGATGCCCATCGTCTTCTGGGCGTCGTTGGTCCCGTGGGCGATGGAGAAGAGGCTCGCGGTGACGATCTGGCCCGCTCGGAAGCCGCGGTTCACCGCGCCCGGCCGGCGGCCGCCGACGATCCGGTAGCAGATGAGGATGGCCAGCCCGGCGGTCGCGAACGCCAGCACGGGGGCGACCAGCGCGGGGATGACGACCTTCTCGACGATGCCGTCGCCCAGCACGCCGCTCGTCCCCTCTGCCGCCAGCATCGAGCCGACGATGCCGCCGATCAACGCGTGGGAGCTCGACGAGGGCAAACCGAAGTACCACGTCAACAGGTTCCAGAAGATCGCTCCGATCAACCCGGCGAACACGATCTCGGGCGTGACGACGTCCGCGTTGACGATGCCCTTGGCGATCGTCGCCGCGACCTCCAGCGACAGGAACGCGCCGACGAAGTTCAGCGCCGCGGCCAGCCCGACGGCCACCCGCGGCGGCATGGCGCGCGTGGAGATCGACGTGGCGACCGCGTTGGCGGTGTCGTGGAAGCCGTTGGTGAAGTCGAAGGCCAGCGCCGTGCCAACCACGATCACGAGGACGAGATCGGACTGCATGTCCTAGGAGTTCTTGAGGACGATGCCCTGGATGGTGTTCGCCACCTTCTCCGTGGCGTCCACCGCCTGCTCGAGCCGCTCGAAGATGTCCTTCCAGCGGATCACCACCATCGGGTCCACCGCGCGCTCGAACAGCGACGCGAGCGCCATGCGCTCGATCCGGTCGCCGTCGTTCTCGAGCCGGTGGATCTCGACGACATAGTGGGAGACGTCTTCCTGGCCGCGCAGGCGCGGGAGCGCCTCCGCCACCTGGCGGCTGGCCTGGTGGAGCACCTTGGCCAGCTCGATCGCCTGGTCCATCGGCGCCTCGATCCGGTAGAGGCCCAGGAAGTCGGCGACCTCCTCGGTGAAGTCGAGGATGTCGTCGAGGCCCGAGGCCAGCGCGAGGATGTCCTCGCGATCGATCGGCGTGACGAACGTCTGGTTGAGCTTGTGGATGATGTCGTGCGTGATCCGGTCGCCCTCCTGCTCGGCGAGCAGGATCTCCCGGGCGAGCTCGGCCTTCTCGGGCCACGATTCGAGCATCTCCTCGAGCATCGCGGCGGCACGCACGATGTTCGCCGCGGCCTCCTCGAAGAGGTCGTAGAACTCGCGCTCGCGGGGCATGAAGAGCTGCGAAAGACGCGCCATGGCGCGTGACAGTAGCGCCGGGACCGGCAGCAGTCGCGTCAGAGGACCTGCGCGGTCGCTACCAGTCGTAGGCGGGCACGTCTCGCTGCGGGGGGCGTGCCTGCAGGCGCTCGAGCTCCTCGGGCGGGATCGAGTAGCCGTGCTCGGGTGCCGGGAAGGCCCGGGTCCGGACGGCCTCCGTGTAGCCCGCGACGCCCTTGATCATCTCGCTGCGCACGTCCGCGAACTGCTGCACGAACTTGGCGACGTGGCCGCGGTGGACGGCCAGCAGGTCGTGCAGCACGAGCACCTGGCCGTCCGTCGCGGGGCCGGCGCCGATGCCGATCACGACGATCTCCATGTGCTGCATGACCATGTCGGTGACCTCGGTCGGGATCGCCTCGAAGACGACGGCGAAGCAGCCGGCGGCCTGCAGGTCCATGGCGTCCTGCATGACCTGCGACGCGCGCTCGGCGGTGCGGCCCTGGGCGCGGTAGCCGCCGAGGTTGACGGCGGTCTGGGGGGTGAGGCCGACGTGGCCCATGACCGGGATGCCGGCGTTGACGATCGCGCGGGCGCGGGCGACCGACGTCCCGCCGCCCTCGAGCTTGACCGCGTCACAGCCGGCCTCCTTGATGAAGCGCTGCGCCGTGAGCACCGCCTGCTCGTCGCTGGCCTCGTAGGAGCCGAAGGGGAGGTCGCCGATCAGCATCGGCGTGGTCAGCCCGCGGCGCACCGCGCGCGTGAGCATCAGCAGCTCGTCGACGGTGATGGGGACGGTCGACCCGTAGCCGAGGACGACGTTCGCCGCGGAGTCGCCGACCAGCACGAGGTCGACGCCGGCCTCCTCGACCACGGTCGCGCTCGGGTGGTCGTAGGCCGTGATCATCACGATCGGCTCGCCGAGCGCCTTCCGCTCCGCCAGCTTGGTGAGGGTGACCGGCTTGCGATCGGACCGCATTCCACTGCTCATGGCGCTGCGACCTCCATGTTGTCGATGAGACGGGTGCCGCCGACGCGGGCCGCGACGGCGATCAGGGCTCGCCCGTTGACGGGCGCTTCGAAGGTGTCGGGATCGACCACTGCCACGTACTCCGCCTCGAGGCCCGCGTCACGGAGGGTGGTCAGGACCCTGTCCCGCAGGACGTCGGCGTCGCGGTCGCCGGAGGTGGCGGCCTTGCGCAGCGCCCGGCTGAGCGCCGTCGCCCGCTCGCGCTCGGCCGCACTGAGGTGGACGTTGCGGCTGCTCATGGCCAGGCCGTTCTCCTCGCGGACGATCGGCAGCGCGACGATGTCGGTCTCGATGTCGAGGTCGCGCACGAGGCGGCGCACGAGCGCGACCTGCTGCGCGTCCTTGGCCCCGAAGTAGGCGCGGTCGGCGCGCACCAGGTTCAGCATCTTGGTCACGACGGTGGCGACGCCGGCGAAGTGCCCGGGCCGGTGCGCGCCCTCGAAGACGTCGCCGAGCCCGCCGACGGTGACCGTGGTGGCGAAGCCGGGCGGGTAGACCTCGTCGACGCCGGGGGCGAGGAGGACGTCGGCGCCGTGCTCGCGCGCGAGCGCGGCGTCCCGGGCCTCGTCGCGCGGGTACGCGGCCAGGTCGGCCGACTCGTTGAACTGGCTCGGGTTGACGAACAGCCACACGACGACGCGGTCGTTGGCCGCGCGGGCGGCGTCGATCAGGCTCAGGTGCCCGGCGTGGAAGGCGCCCATGGTCGGGACGAGCCCGACGGTGCCGGACTGCGTCCGGCGCCATCCACGCAGTTCGGCGACCGTGCGGAAGGTCAGCATGCCGCCGCCAGCGCGTCGTAGAGGGGCAGGAGGTCGGGGGTGCGCTCGCGGAGCGCGTCACGGTGACGCTCGACGGTCTCGGTGTCCCCGCGCGCGACCGGGCCGGTCAGCGCCGCGTGGCCGTGGACGGCCCAGTTGTCGACGGTCGCGCGCACGAGCGGCACCAACGCTTCCCGCTCCAGGCCGCTCGTAAGCGCCACCCGCTCGGCGGCGCTCTCCAGGGCGACGAGGAAGTTCGACGCCATGCACGCGGCGGCGTGGTAGGCCGCGCGGTCCTCGTCGGCGATGTGGAACGGGCGCATCCCGAGCGCCTCCGCGATCCGCGAGGCGACGGGATCGCCCGCGACGGCGGCGGGGACGCCCGCGAAGCGCGCGCCGCCCTCCGGGACCGTCATCAGCGGGTGCAGCGAGAAGGACGGGTGGCGCGCGGCCGTGATCGGTCCGAGCGTCGTGGCGCCGGAGCAGTGGCCGACGACCGGCCCGCGCGGGATGGCTCGGGCCGCCTCCGCGATCGCGCCGTCCGGGACGCACAGCAGGACGACGGGCGCGGCCGGCTGCTCGCCGCGTCCCAGCGGCCCTTCCACGCGGGCGCCGGCGGCGCGCAGTGCGGCGCTGAGGGCCGTGCCCAGGCGTCCCGGGCCAACGACGGCGATGGGGGGAAGTTCGAGCATCAGCTCACTCGACAGCGGTCCATCCCGGCGAAAGGTGACGGCCCTGTCACCTGCGATTGTAGAGCCGTGCTCGCGGAAGCGAAGACGTGTGTCCTCTGTCACCAGCTGGCGGCCACGCGGACGCAGGTGGTGGTCGGGTCGGGTGACCCGGGCGCCGACCTCATGTTCGTCGGCGAGGCGCCCGGGCGGGTGGAGGACGAGCAGGGCCGCCCGTTCGCGGGCCCGGTCGGCGATCTGCTCGACGAGCTGCTGGCGGGGATCGGCCGCAGCCGCGCCGACGTCTATCTGACGACCTGCCTGAAGTGCCGGCCGCCCGGCAACCGCGACCCCCTGCCGGCCGAGCTGGCCAACTGCCAGGGCTGGCTGCTCGCCCAGCTCGACCTGGTCCGCCCGCGGCTGGTGTGCGCGCTGGGGAACTTCGCCACCCGGCATCTGCGCGGCGATCCGACCAACGTCACCCGCATCCACGGGCAGGCCGAGGTCCGCGTCATCGGCCCGCGCGCCGTCCGCCTGCTGCCGCTGCTGCACCCGGCGGCGGCGCTCTACACCCGCGAGCAGCTCGACCTGTTGCGTGCGGACTTCGCGCGGATCCCCGCGCTGCTGGCGCTGCCCGACCCCGAGCAGCCCGCGCCGGCCCCGCCGCCTCCGCCGCCCGAGCCCGACGCGCCGGCGGGGCAGCTCGGGCTGTTCTAACCGGAGCGGACGGCCCGGCGGTCCTCGGCGGTGATGGCGTAGCGCTCGTGGTCGCGCCAGCGGCCGCCGATCAGCAGGTAGCGCGGCGAGAAGCCCTCGAGGCGGAAGCCGGCGCCACGGGCGAGCGCGACCGACGGTGCGTTGCCGGGCTGGATGTTGGCCTCGATGCGGTGCAGGGCGAGCGCCCCGAACGCGTGGTCGAGGACCAGCTCCAGCGCGGCGCGCATGTAGCCGCGGTTCGCGTACGCGACGTGGCCGTAGTAGCCGAGATAGGCGCTCTGGAACGCGCCCCGGACGATCTGGGAGATGGTGAAGACGCCGAAGACCGCGTCGTCGGTGTCCCGGCACCCGAGCAGGGTGACGACATCCTCGCGGCGCGCGCGCGCGACGAGCTCGTCGAACTGGTCGCCGCGCTCGGGCGGGTACGCCCAGGGGTGGTGCAGCGGACGGCTCGCGCGGACGAGCTCCAGGAACTCCTCGCGGTCGCCGTAGTCGACCTCGCGCAGGTGCACGCTGCGCCCGCTGCGCTCCGCCGCCGGTGTGATGGGGGCCCGCCCGCCCGGGGTACGACGCACGCGGTCAAGCACGTCCGGAACGGTACCGGCCGACCGCGAAGCCGACCAGCACCACCGCCACGGCGGTGACGGCTTGCAGCACGAGCACGCGCACGGCGAAGTCCCGCAGCGAGGCGGCCGACTCGAGCACGAACGGCTCCGCCGCCGCGGCCACGAGCAACCCGAGCACGAACGCCCGCCGGTGCAGACCGAGCAGGAACTGGACGGTGACGTAGGTGCACGCGAGGCAGCTGAAGGCGAGCCCCAGCAGGAACAGCACCGTCTGCCCGGACTCGTAGTCGGCCCCGAAGGCGACCCGCAGCAGCAGCGCGGGGACGAGCCCGAAGATGGCCAGGGCGGGGACCGACAGGGCGACGATCACGCCCAGCGCCCGGATCAGGACGCCACGCGGGTCGTCGCCGTCGCCGGCCCGGCGGGTCGCCTCCGGCAGGACCCACAGCCCGACGCCGACGGACACCCACACGATCGTCTTGGCCGCGACCGTCGTGGCGGCGTACACGCCGGCGGTGTCGTCGTCGAGCGCGTGGCGGGCCATGATGACGTCGACGTTCTGGAGGGCGGCGACCAGCATGAGTCCCGCGGTCGGGACGGCCGCGTTGCGGGCCAGCGCGTGCAGCGGGTGCGGCTGCGTGTCCCGCGCGGGGGCGCCGAGGCGGGCGCGCAGGACGCGGCCGAGGACGACGCTCATCGTCGCCCAGGCGGCGAGCAGGCCCAGGTAGGCGCCCGTGACGTCCAGCGCGGCGGCGACGAGCACGAGGGCGGCGACGATGCGGATGCCGCCCTCGATCACGATCGAGAGGGCGACCGGGCGGTAGGCGCGGGCGGCCTGCAGCAGCCCGCGCTGCACGCACAGCAGCAGCCACACGGCGGCGCTGACGGGCACCGCGGCGGCCGCCCATTCCTCCTCGACGTTGACGAGGTCCGCCAGCGGGGCGCGCGCGAGGATCGAGACGACGACGACCCCGGCGATCCCCACGAGGATGTGGCGGGTCCAGCGGTCCAGGGTCGCGGCCAGCTCCCCGCCCTCGCCCAGGCGGCCGAGCGTCCCCTGGCGCGCCGCGGCGACCTGGAGGGCCGAGCCGGGCACGATCAGGATCACGCTGAAGTTGATGAGCGCGGCCAGCGCGCCGTAGCCGTCCGTCCCCAGGATCCGGGTGAAGACGACCGTGAAGACGATCGCCGTCAGCTGCTGGACGACGGTCGCGCCGGCGAGCCCGGCCGCCTGCGCCGTGTCCGACCCGCGGAGCGTCTCGAGCCGGGCGCGCAAGGAGGGCGCCGCCGTGGGTGCCTGCGCCTCCATTTCGGCAGCCGACGGTAGGGGAAGGGTCCGCGGCCTCGAATAGCCTTCGGTCCGGATGGTGTTCACTGCTCGCATCGCGGCCGCGGCCGCTCTTCTCCTCGTGCTGCTCGCGGCGCCGGCCCCTGCACAATCGCCCACGCCCAAGCCGTTCGACGCGCCCAAGCTGCGCGACCGGCCCAAGGGCGGCTTCGGCGCGCAGGCGACCTCCACCCCGACCGCGACGGCCACCGCCGAGCCGACGGCCACCGCCGAGCCGACCGCCACCGCCGAGCCGACCGCCACGCCCGGGCGCCGGACGCGGCGGCTCGCCAACACGGGCGCCGACCCGCTCCGGCTCGCGCTCGCGGGCTTGACCCTGCTCGGCTTCGGGTTCGCGCTGCGCTTCCGGGTGGCACTCGATGCCCGGCCTCCGCTCTGATTCCGCCGAGCAGACGGAGTCGGCGGGCGCCGAGCTGGCGGCGCGCCTGACCCCAGGGGACGTCGTGCTGGTGTCGGGCGACCTCGGGGCGGGCAAGACCACCTTCGTCCGTGGTGCCCTGCGCGCGCTGGGCGTGACGCAGCGCGTGACCTCGCCGACCTTCGTCGTCGGCCACCTGTACACGTCCCACCCACCCCACGTCCGGCTGGCCCACCTGGACCTCTACCGGCTGGCCGGCATGGACGACGAGGACCCCGGCCTCCTCGATCCCTACTTCGGCCCGGACACGATCACCTTCGTCGAATGGCCCGAGCACGGCGAGCCGGGGTCACGGCCGGCCACGCACCGGGTCAGCCTCTCGCACCTGGGCGGGGACGCACGGGAGCTGTCGTGGTCCTAGGCATCGACACCGCCACGCCGTCGACCGTCGTCGGACTGCTGGGCGTCGACGGGAAGGTCGTGGAGCGCCGCGACGATCCGGAGGGGCGGCCCAACCACGCCAGCCGCGTGCTGGAGCTGGTGCACGAGGTCGTGGCGGACTGGGACGCGGTCGCGCGCGTCGCCGTCGGGGTCGGGCCGGGCGGATTCACGGGTCTGCGCATCGGGATCGCCACCGCTCGGGCGCTCGCCCAGGCCCGCGGGATCGAGCTGGTCGGGGTGTCCTCGCTGGAAGCGCTCGCCGCCGGGGCGGGGGAGGGGCGCGTGGCCGCTGTCCTCGACGCCCGGCGGGGTGAGGTCTTCGTTGCGGTCTTCGACCGCGGCCGCGCGGTGCTGGAGCCCGTCGCCCTCCCACCCGAGGCCGCCGCGGAGGCGATCGGCGCGGCGCTCGCGGTGGGGGACGGGGCCCTACGCTTCCGGGACACGCTGGAGCGCGCCGGAGCGGCGGTTCCGGGCGACGCGGACCCGGTCCATCGCATCAGCGCCGGACCCCTCTGTCGCCTCGGCGCGGCCGCGTCGCCGGCCGATCGGGACACCCTCCTGCCCGACTACCGGCGCGAGCCCGACGCCAAGCCGCGATGACCGAGATCCGCCGCCTGACCTACGCCGACCTCCCCGCCGTCGTGGCCATCGAGCGGCGCGCGTTCCCGACGCCGTGGTCGCTGGCCATGTTCGTGCTGGAGCTGTCGAAGCCCGCCGGCGTGTGCCTGGTCGCGCTGGACGCCGGCACGGTGGCGGGCTACGTGATCTGCTCGCGCCACGACACCGTCTGGCACCTGATGGACATCGCGGTCGACCCGGGGCGGCGCCGCCGCGGGATCGCGACGACGCTCGTCCAGGCGCTGCTGGACCGGATATGCGCCCCACCCACCCCGGACGAGCAGGTCACGCTGGAGGTCCGCCCGTCCAACGACGCGGCGATCAAGCTGTACGAGGGGTTCGGCTTCAAGACCGCCGGGGTCCGCCGCCGCTACTACTCCGACAACGGCGAGGACGCGCTCATCATGTGGCGCACGCCGGCGACGCGGCGGGGGTCGCTGGACGACATCCCCAACGCGGACCCGCGCGCCGCCATCCGCTCGTGAGTGCGCAGCCTCAGGCCGGTACCGGCGAAGCCGGTCACCGCGTGGTCCTCGCGCTCGAGACGTCCTGCGACGACACCTGCGCCGCCGTCCTCGACGGGGACGCACTGCTCGCCAACGTCGTCTCCAGCCAGGGCGTGCACGACCGCTACGGCGGCGTGGTCCCGGAGATCGCCTCGCGCCACCACCTCGAGCTGGTCAACACCGTGGTCGACGACGCCCTGCGCACCGCGGGCGCGACGCTGGACGACGTCGACCTCGTGGCCCTGACCCAGGGGCCGGGCCTGATCGGCGCGCTGCTGATCGGAATCGCGACGGGCAAGGCGCTGGCCGCGGCGCGCGGGCTGCCGGTCGCGCCCGTCGACCACCTCCAGGGTCACATCGCGGCGAACTTCCTGGGCGGCTTCGAGCCGCCGTTCCTGTGCCTGATCGCCTCGGGCGGCCACACGCTGCTCGCGCGCGTCGAGGCCCACGACGGCTACGAGACGCTGGGCGCCACCCTCGACGACGCTGCCGGGGAGGCGTTCGACAAGGGCGCGCGCATGCTCGGCCTCGGCTTCCCGGGCGGCCCGGCCCTGTCCAGGCTCGCTCTCGAGGGGGACCCGAGCGCCTTCGCCTTCCCCGTCGCCCGCAAGGTCGCCGGCCTCGACTTCTCCTTCGCGGGCGTCAAGACGTCGCTGCTCTACGCGATCCGCGACCTGGGCGAGGCGGGCGCCGCGGCTCGCCGCGCGGACCTGGCGGCCGCCTATGAGCAGGCCATCGTCCAGGCGCTGATCGAGCGCGTGGAGCAGGCGATCGAGCAGACGGGGCTCGAGCGGGTCGCTATCGGCGGCGGCGTGGCCGCGAACCGGCTGCTGCGCGAGCGCATCGAGGCGCTCGGCGTCGACGTCCACGTCCCGCCCCGCGCGCTGTGCACCGACAACGCGGCCATGATCGCGTCGGCCGCGCGGTACGTCACGCCCCTTGCGTTCCCCGAATACCTGGGCCTGGACGCCTACCCCTCTCGATGACGGAGGGCACCGAGGAGGCGGGGTCGTCGCCAGCGAGCGCAGAAAGGGTCGCTACAGCGACCCAAAGTGCGCTCGCGAGGCGGTGGATTGCGGCGGGGATCATCGGCGCCCTGGCGATCGCCGGCCTGATCGCCCTGCTGACCGGCCAGAAGGACGGAGACGTCCCGCGCATCTTCGGGGACACCACAGCGGATCCGCTGCCCTACGACGGCCGCAGCCCGGCCCTCCCACCGGCGCGCACGGAGCGCGTCCTGATCGAGCTCCCGCGCCCCGCGCTCGGCGCCTCAGCCAAGCGCGCCAAGGCTTCGGACCGCCGTCAGCGCTTCTACGTCCGCTCACTCGAACAGGAGTCCCGCGCGCTGATCAGCGCCCTGCGCGCCCGCGGCGCCACGCTGCGCAACGTCGTCACCTACGAACGCACCTGGCACGGCTTCGCGGCCACCATCCGGGCGAAGGACCTGTCCGCGCTGCAGAGTCTCGGGGCGCGCGTGCGGGCCAACCGCCGCTTCTTCCCGGCCTTCTCCCAGCCCGTCCCCGCCGCCGGCAAGGACGCTCCCGCGCCGACCAGCGGCCCGGAGATCACCCTGCTCGCCGGAGGCGTCCCGAACAGCACGGGCTACGACGCCGTCGACCGCGACAGCCACCCCTTCCCAGGCACCGACCTGCGCGACCCGCAGCGCCGCGAGGCCGGCGGCGAACCCCTTTTCCATGCGCTGTCGAGCCTGGGCGCCCGCCCCAAAGTGGTGCGAATCTCACACCTCCAGCAGGGCGAGGAATACGCCCGCACCGACACGCTCCTGGCCGGCCTCGAGCGCACCGTCGACCCCGACCGCGATGGCGACACGTCCGATCACGACGCCACCGCGCTGATCGGCGTCCAGGCGCCCTACGCGAGCTTCGCCGACGCGCCCGAGGCCGTCGCGGTCCGCGCCGCCGGGCGGCTGGGGACGACGGTGGTCGCGCCCGCGGGAGAGAACGGGACGGGCACCGGGACCCTCGGCTCGCCCGCCGTGTCCGCGATCGCCGTCGGCGCCCTCGGCGGCCCGCAGGCGACCGCGCGCGCCGCCCTGCGCGTCGGCGACGTCACGGTCACCGGCGCCGCCGTCCTCGCCGGGACGCCGCCGGCGGGGACGCTCGAGACCTCGCGCCCGCCGGCCGCCAACACGACCGCCGCGCTGCTGGTCGCCGACGAGGACGTCAACGGCACGCTCGCCGTCGTCGAGGCGGGCGCCAACCCGAGCGCGCGCGTCGCCGCGGCCGCCGGCGCCGGTGCGGACGCCGTCCTGCTCGCGGACCCGGGCGCCGACCATGTGGTGCCGACGATGCCCGCCGGCCGCGTCGCCGTGCCCGTCCTCGGCGTCACCGGCGCCGCGGCGGAGGCGATCCTCGACCTCGACGCCGGCGCCAGCGCGGAGACCTCCGGCCTGACCCCGCCCAAGGGGCCGTTCGCGACGGGCAACCGCTCGCGCTTCGCGGCCGCCGGGCCGGCGTACGACGGCACCGTCAAGCCGGACCTGGTGCGGCCGGGCACGATCGTCGCCGCGGGCGAGCTGATCAGTGGCTCGGCCGTCGCCGCGGCGCGGGTCGCCGTCGAGATCGCGCGCGGGAACCTGGACGCGCTCCCGGCACCGGACGCCGACGCCCCGCCCCCCACGGCGACCGCCGTCACCGTCGGCGGCCTCGCCGCCACCGCGCCCGGCGACGTCGCCTTCACGCTCGGCGCCTTCGACCGCGGCGACCCCGACGGCGGGCGCCCGGCGACGGTCGTGCCCGCGGCCCGCCTCGACCTCACGCTCACGAAGAAGGGCTCCGAGGACCCGGTCGAGCGCCTGACCCCGCCCGGTGGGGAGCGCGGCGTGCTGCCCGGCGCCTACGCCTACTCCATCCCGGCGAAGCTGCTCGGCCGCCTCGACCCCGGCGAGTACGTCTTCCGCGTCGCGGCCCGCGCGCCCGGGCAGGGCGATCCGACCGAAGCCGTCTCCGGACCGATCACGGTCAAGTGAGGGTGGTCACGCTCTACACCCGCGCCGGCTGTCACCTGTGCGAGGAGGCCGAGCGGGCGCTGGCGACCCTCGACGTCCCGCACGCCCTGGAGCGGGTGGACATCGAGGACGACGACGAGCTGTTCAAGCGCTACCTGGAGCGCATCCCGGTGATCGCGGTCGACGGCGAGGAGCTGTTCGACTTCGCGGTCGACGTGCCCGCCCTACGACGTAAGCTCCTGGACTAGATGACCTTCGGCGACCTCATGACGGACGGGACCGCGACGGAGCGCCTGTCCCTCGGCGTCGCCGCGCGGCTGTCGCGCTACCTGCAGGTCCTCACGCAGGCGCGCAAGATGGGCAAGGAGACGATCTCCAGCCAGGAGCTCTCCGACTACACCCACGTCAACTCGACGCAGATCCGCCGCGACCTGTCCGGCTTCGGCAAGTTCGGCAAGCGCGGGGTCGGCTACAACGTCGACTCGCTGGTCAGCCAGATCCGCAAGATCCTGCGCTCCAGCGGCCAGCACAACATCGCGCTGTTCGGCGCCGGGCACCTCGGGCGGGCCATCGCCGGCTCGGACATCTTCGCCGACCACGGCTTCAACGTCGTGGCCGTCTTCGACGCCGACGCCGGCAAGGTGGGGGAGGAGATCGGCGCTGCGCACGTCCGCGCCATGGAGGACGTCCAGGGCGTCATCACCGAAGAGGACATCGTGGTCGCGGTCCTCGCCGTCCCCACGGCTGCCGCTCAGCCGCTCGCCGACCAGCTCGTCGAGGCGGGCATCAAGATCATCTTCAACTACTCCGAGGCGCTGCTGCAGGTCCCGCCGGACGTGACCGTCCACACCTCCAGCCCTGCCGTGGACCTGCTCTACGCGCTGTACTTCTATCTGACGTGATCGATACGAAGGTCGCCTTCGAGAAGTTCGAAACGGCGGTCGACGGGACCGTCGGGATCGAGGAGGAGTACGCGCTTCTGGACCCCGACACGCTCGCGCTCGTCCCGCGCTTCGAGGAACTGCGCGACGCCGCCATGGCCGACCCGGTCCTGGCCGAGTCCGTCGCCGGCGAGCTGATCTCCTCCGAGATCGAGATCCGCAGCGGGCGCGGGGAGGACCTGGCCGACGCGCTCAGCCGCCAGGCCGACTGCCGTCGCCGCCTGCTGGCGCTCGCCCACGACCACGGGATGCGCCTCGGCGCCACCGGCACGCATCCGCTGTCGGACTACCGCGAGCAGCACCTGATCGACACGGAGCACTACCGCCGCGTGGGGGACGGGCTCAAGTACGTCGCCTGGCGCAACAACACGTTCTCCGTGCACGTGCACGTGGGCGTCCGCGGCGGCGACCGCGCGATCGAGGTGTG
Organism: uncultured Solirubrobacteraceae bacterium; assembly: GCA_963740765.1. GTDB lineage: Bacteria > Actinomycetota > Thermoleophilia > Solirubrobacterales > Solirubrobacteraceae > DATLGB01. The sequence continues at coordinate 62,201 of CAVUFN010000008.1, forward strand.
CGACCGGCTGCGGCCCGTCCTGCCGACGCTGCTGGCGATCTCCGCGAACTCCCCGTACGTCGACCAGCGCGATTCCGGCCTGCACACCGCCCGCACGCAGATCTTCACCAAGTCCTTCCCGCGCTGCGGGATCCCGGACGCGTTCGGGACCTGGGCCGCCTGGGCCGAGTACGTCGACCTGCTCGTCCGCACGCGGTCGATCGTCGAGTTCACCCAGCTGTGGTGGTCGGTGCGCCCGCACCACGACTTCGGGACGGTCGAGGTCCGCATCTGCGACGCGCAATCGAGCGCCGCCGAGTCGGACGCGCTGGTGACCCTGATCCACGCCTGCGTGCTGGCCGCGCTGCGCGAGGTCGACGAGGGCTCGGCGCCGCCCGACGTTCCCGGCCGGCTGATCGAGGAGAACGTGTGGCGCGCGATCCGCCATGGCCTGGACGGGACGCTGCTCGACCTGCGGACGCTCGAGGAGTACCCGGCCGCCGAGGCCGTCGAGCGGCTCTCGGCGTGGGCGGGCGTGTCCGTCGACCTGGGTGGTGGGGATCGTCTCAACGGCGCCCAGCGCCAGCGCCGCCGGATCGACCAGGGCGCCTCTCCGGCCGAGGTCTACGCTGAAACCGTGAACGAGACGAACGCCCACTTCGACCTATCGCCTTCGGCGATCTCCAAGCACAGGCAGGAGGTGTCGCGATGAGCGACCAGTCCCAAGAGGAGCTCACGCCGGAGCAGCTGGCGCAGCTCGAGGCACAGCTCGACCAGGTCCACGTGGACGACGTCGTGCTGCAGACGATCGTCTCCCTGATCAACCTCGGGGCGCGCAAGGGCGCCGTCGGCGCGCCGCCCGACGCGGGCATCGAGGCCGACAACGAGCAGCTGCGCATCGCCATCGAGGCCGCCCGCGCGCTGCTGGCGATCGTGGAGCCGCGCCACAGCGCTCAGCTCGGCCCGTTCCGCGACGCCCTGAGCCAGCTGCAGATGCACTACGCCCGTGAGGCAGGCGGTCCCGGCGCCCAGACGCCGCCCGCCACCGCGCCCCAGAGCGACCCTGCGCCGCAGGGCGGGCAGGGCAGCGGGCGCCTCTGGGTCCCCGGTCAGTAACGACCGCCGGAACACCGGGTATCCTCCCACGCTTCCGCGGCAGCCATCGGCTGCCGCTGTTTTGTGCGGGCACGTCGTCCGCCCATGTCCATCTTCCTGAAACCAGAGGAATCCCGTTTTGACTGAGTTCCTGACCGATCACGGTGCCGTTGTCGCGCTGGTCTGCGCGTTCGCCGCCGTGCTCTACGGGGCCGTGACCGCGCGCTCCCTGCTGGCGCTGTCGCCCGGCAACGAGACCATGCGCAGCCTGTCGCTGGCCATCCAGGAGGGCGCTTCGGCCTACCTCCGCCGCCAGTACACGACGATCGGCATCGTCGGCGTCGTCCTGTTCGTCGTCCTGATCCCGCTGCAGAGCATCGAGGTGGCGATCGGCTTCGCCATCGGCGGTGCTGCTTCGGCTGCGGCCGGCTTCATCGGCATGAACGTGTCCGTGCGTGCCAACGCCCGTGTGGCGGAAGCGGCCCGCGGCGGCATCGGCCCGGCGCTCGACGTCGCCTTCCGCGGTGGCGCCGTCACCGGCATGCTTGTCGTTGGCCTCGCCCTCCTGGGCGTCGCCGGCTACTACGGCATCCTCACCATGTTCTTCGACACGTCCAAGGGCGAGGCGGTCGACGCGCTGATCGGCCTCGGCTTCGGTGGCTCGCTGATCTCCGTCTTCGCCCGTCTGGGCGGCGGCATCTTCACCAAGGGCGCCGACGTCGGCGCGGACATCGTCGGCAAGATCGAGGCGGGCATCCCGGAGGACGACCCGCGCAACCCGGCCGTCATCGCCGACAACGTGGGCGACAACGTCGGCGACTGCGCCGGCATGGCCGCCGACCTGTTCGAGACCTACGCGGTCACCGCCGTGGCCGTCATGCTGCTCGGCGCCCTCTCGTTCGAGGACGCCCAGAACGTCATCCTGTACCCGCTCGTCCTCGGCGCGGTGTCGATCATCGCCTCGATCATCGGCACCTTCGCGGTCAAGACGAAGACGGGCAACGTCGAGCGCGCCCTCTACCAGGGCATGATCGTCGCCGGTGTCATCTCGGCGCTGGCCTTCTACCCCGTCACCAAGTGGATGATGGACGGCCTGCCCGGCGTCGACGCCCCCTCGGTCGGCGATCTCTACCTGTGCGCGCTGATCGGCCTGGGCGTCACCGGCCTGCTGTTCGTGATCACGGACTACTACACGTCGACGCGCTTCTCGCCGGTCAAGAAGACGGCGAAGGCGTCGGAGACCGGGCACGCGACCAACATCATCCAGGGCCTTGCCCAGGGCCTCCAGGCCACGGCGCTCCCGGCCCTCGTGATCGTGTTCGGCATCGCCGGCGCGCACGGCCTCGCCGGCGTCTACGGCATCGGCGTCGCCGTCATGGCGCAGCTGTCGCTGACGGGCCTGATCGTCGCTCTCGACGCCTTCGGCCCCATCACGGACAACGCCGGCGGCATCGCCGAGATGGCCGAGATGCCCGAGGACGTCCGCAACGTGACCGACCCGCTGGACGCGGTCGGCAACACGACGAAGGCCGTCACCAAGGGCTACGCGATCGGCTCCGCCGCGCTCGCCGCCCTGGTGCTGTTCGCCGCGTTCAAGATCGAGCTCTTCAAGGAGCTCGGCAGCCCGATCTCGTTCGAGATCGACGACCCGGACGTCCTCATGGGCCTCTTGCTCGGCGGCCTCATGGTCTGCCTGTTCGCCGCCCTCTCGATGGAGTCCGTCGGCCGCGCCGGCAGCGCCGTCGTCGAGGAGGTCCGCCGCCAGTTCCGCGAGAAGCCCGGCATCATGGACGGCTCGGAGAAGCCCGAGTACGGCCAGTGCGTGGACATCGTCACGAAGGCCGCGCAGCGCGAGATGATCCTCCCGTCGCTGCTGCCGATCGTCATGACGGTCATCGTCGGCATCATCTCCGTGAAGATGCTCGGTGGCCTGCTGATCGGCGTCATCGTCGTCGGCCTCTTCTTCGCCATCCTCATGACCGCCGGTGGCGGCGCCTGGGACAACGCGAAGAAGCTGATCGAGGACGGCGCCCACGGCGGCAAGGGCTCCTTCGCCCACGAAGCCTCGATCACCGGTGACACGGTGGGTGACCCCTTCAAGGACACCTCCGGCCCGGCGATCAACCCGATGATCAAGGTCGCGAACATCGTCGCGCTCCTGATCATCCCGATCATCGCCTAAGCGCTAACGCGCTCAGCGCCTCAGGACTTCGCGGGCCCGACGGGTGACCCGCGAGGTCTTGAGGCGGAAGCGACGCAGGTCGTCGGGGTGGTAGATGCCCACCCGTGGCCACTCCAGGGCGCCGAGCTCGCCCCACTGGGCGGGGAGCGCGGCAGCGGTCGCGTAGCCGGCGCGGCCGGTCGCCTCGACCACGCGCGCGTCGACGTCCCCGTAGGGATAGGCGAGGCTCGCGGGCGGCTCGCCCAGGGCAGCCTCGATGGCCGCGCGCGACGCGGTGAGCTCGCGGTCGAGGTCGGCGTCGTCGCACTGGGTCAGGCGCGGATGGGTGACGGTGTGCGACCCGACCTCCCAGCCGGCGTCGCGGAGCCCGCGCAGCTCGTCCCAGCCGAGGCTGGCCAGCTCGGCCGCGAAGGGGGTCTCGGCCCACTGGCTGACGCCGTCCCACCGCAGCGGGGTGCCGGCCGCGGCGAAGTCCGTGACGGCGTAGATCGTGCCCGGCCATCCGAGCTCGTCCAGCGCGGGCTTGGCGATCTCGAGCACGGACCGGAACGCATCATCGAAGGTGACGGCGACGACCTTGCCGCGGGCGCGGGCCTGCACCGCCTGCGTGAAGGTGACGCCGCGGTAGCCGGCCCGATCGAGGCGCCTCAGCTGGGCGCGGAACGCGTCCGGCGTGACCGACAGGTCGGCCGGCCAGCTCGGGCTGATGGCGTGGTAGCAGAGCGCAAGGGTGTCGGTCACCGGTCGCCCATGGTCGCCCTGGACTCCGCCCGCATCCGCAGCTCGGCCTCCTCGCGGAGCTGGTCGCCGGCCGCCGACAGCTCGCGCCGCGCGTCCAGCAACTCCCCGCTGAGGCGATCGGCGTCCGCGCGGGCGCTGGCCAGCTCGACCTCGAGCGCGGCGACCTGGGCGAGCAACGGACCCGAATTCGTGTCGCCGACGGGCGCCCACGCCTGCTCGGGCGCTCGGCCGGGGCCGGTGCGCGCCTGGGCCTCGGCGCGGTCGCGCGCCTCGGCCTCGTCGCGGGCGCGCTCGATGGCCATCTCCGTCTCGCGCTGGGCGTCCTGCAGGCGGGCGGTGAGCTCCTCGACCCGGCGGTCGTTCATGTCGTTCTGCGTCTCGAGCTGCTCGATGCGGCGCTGCAGCTCGAGGACCTCCGGGCTGTCGTCACGGGACGCGACGTCGGTCGCCCGGTCCCGGAGCCGGCTCATCTCGCGCTCGAACGCCTCCAGCTGGCCCTCCAGCGCGGCGGCTCGTTCGACGGCGGCGATCCGCTCGCGCTCCGCCTCGTCGTCGGCCTGCATGCGCTCCCGGAGCTGGGCCTGGAGGGACTCGATGCCGTCCTGTGCGGTCGCCACCGCCGCCTCGATGGTCGTCCCGCGGTCGGTCTCCTCGCGCAGCACCTCGATTTCCGCCTGGGCGGCGAGGAAGGCCTGCTCGGTGCCCGACATCAGCAGCTCGAGGTCGGATCGTGCCGTGGCGAGGGCCTCAACGATCTCGGGGGTGTGCGCGGCGATCTCCCGGAGGCGCTCGATCTCCGCCTCGGCGGCAGCCAGCGCCTCGCTGTCGTCCCGCTCGTCCGCGGCCTGCCGGAGCGCCACCAGCTCCTGCTCGAGCTCGACCGCTGCAGCGGCGCGGCGCTCGGCCTTCTCGGTCTCGGAGGTGACGAGCTCCTGCAGCTCCGCGAGCGCGGGCTCGAGGTCGGCGAGCTCGGCGGCCTTCGCCTCCGCCGCGTCGGCGCGCGCGCGCTCGGCGTCGAGCTCGCCCGCGTCGACGGCCTCGGCCTCGAGGCGCTGCACGCGCTCGCGGGCCCGTTCGAGCTCGGTGCGGACAGCGGTCGCGTCGCGCCGGGCCTCCTCGGCCTCCACGCGGGCGCGCTCCGCGGTGGCCAGGAGCTCGTCGGCCCGCGCGCGGACCTCCTCGGCGTCCTCGCGGGCGGCCTGGGCGTCCGCACGGGCGGCGTCGGCCATCTCGCGCGCGGCCGCGACGCGGGCGGCCTCCGCCGTTGCCTCGGAGGCGAGCGTCGCCTCGAGCTCCTTCGCGCGGGCCCGGGCGGCGGCGGCCTCGGCGCTGGCGACGTCGAGCTCGGTGTCGAGCGCGTCGGCGCGGGCCTGGGCGGCGTCGAGCGCGGCCTGCAGCTCGTCGGCTTCCGCCCGGGCCGCGTCCGCGGCCGCGGTGGCGGCGTCGAGGTCGGCCTGGGAGGCCTTGGTGAGCTCCTGCTGGGCGGCGGCGGCCTCGGCGCGCGCGGCTTCCAGCGCCGCCCGTGCGGTGCCGGCGTCGTCGCGAGCGGTCTGCAGCTCGGTGTCGAGCGCGTCGGCGCGGGCCTGGGCGGCGTCGAGCGCGGCCTGCAGCTCGTCGGCTTCCGCCCGAGCCGCGTCCGCGGCCGCGGTGGCGGCGTCGAGGTCGGCCTGGGAGGCCTTGGTGAGCTCCTGCTGGGCGGCGGCGGCCTCCGCGCGCGCGGCTTCCAGCGCGGCGTGGGCGGCGTCGGCGTCGGCGTGAGCGGCCTCGGCGTCGGCGTGGGCGGCCTCGAACTCCTCCCCGAGCCCGTCCGCGCGGGCCTGGGCGGCGTCGAGTGCGGCCTGCAGCTCCTCGGCCTCCGCCCGGGCCGCGTCCGCTGCCGCGGTGGCGGCGTCGAGGTCGGCCTTGGAGGCACTGGTCAGCTCCTGCTGGGCGGCCGCCGCCTCCGCGCGCGCCGCGTCCAGCGCTGCGCGCGCGGCGTCGACCTCGGAGTGGGCGCCCTCCAGCTCGGCCCGCGCTGCGGCGGCGCGCTCCTCGGCGGCGGCGCGCTCGGCGGCGGCCGTCTCGGCCTCGGCGTGGGCGGCCTCGGCGGCGGCGTGCGCCTCGGCGGCCTCGGCCCGTGCCGCTGCGGCAGCGGCGGCGGCGGTCTCCCGGTCGACGTTGGCCTGCTCGGCCTCCGCGCGGGCGCGCTCGGCCTCGGCCTGCGCCTCAGCCGCGGCGGCCTGGGCGGCCTCGGCGTCGGCCCGCGCGTTCCGCGCGGCCTCGACGTCGGCGCGGGCGGCGACCAGGTCCTCGCGGGCCTCGGCGGCGTCCGCTCCCGCGCGGTCCAGCCGCTCGCGCAGGTCCGCGATCGTGCGCTCCTGGTCGCTCAGCTCCGCGCGCTCGGCGTGGCGCAGCGCCTGGACCTCCTCGCGCACGGCCGCCAGCTGGAGCGCGGTGGTGTGCTGCAGCGACCGGTGCTGCTGGGCGATGCGCTCGAGCTCGTCAGCGCGGGTCTCGGCGGCGGCGGTCGCCTCCTGCGCCTCGGCGCGCGCGGCCTCGAGCTCCTCCGCGCGGGCGGTGACGCGCCTGACCTCCTCGCGCGCTGCCTCCAGCTCGGCGGCGGTCGCCTCGTAGCCGGCCAGCCCGCTGGCGCGTTCCGAAGCTTCGGCGAGCTCCGTCTCGAGTTGCGCAGCGCGCGCCTCCAGGGCCCGCTCACGTTCCGCGGCTTCCTCGAGCCGGCGCTCGGCCTCGGCGGCCCGCGCCTCGGACGCGTCGATCTGAGCCTCGGCCGTCTTCGCGCGCTCCTCCGCGGCGCGGGCCGCGTCGAAGACGACGGTCAGCGCGGCGTCTCCCTGCTCGAGGCGGCGCAGCTCGCGGGACGCGCGCTCCTGGGCCTCCTGGGCGGCACGGGTGGCCTGATCGGCGGCGCGCTCGGCCTCGGACACGCGGCCGCGGGCGTCGCGCAGGGACGCCTCCAGCGATTGGCGGGCTTCGCGTTCTGCCGCCAGGCGCCCCTCGAGCATCCGCCGCCGCTCCCGCTCGGAGGCCAGGTCGGTGCCGGCGGTCCGCGCGTCGGCGAGCGCGGCCTGCGCCGAGTCCCGATCGGCCGCGATCGCGTCACGCTCTGCGGTGAGGGCCTCGACCGCTGCGGCGTGGTCGGCTTGCGCGGCCGTGCGGGCGGCCTCGGCGGAGGCGAGCGCCTCGTCGAGCTGAGCCCGGAGCGCCGCGACCGCGGCGGCGTGCTCTGCGTGGAGGGCCTCGAGCGTGCTCGCGTGGCCGGCCTGCGCCGCGTCGGCGGCGGCCAGCGCGTCGTCCCGTTCGGAACGGAGGGCGTCGAGCGCGGCCCGATGCTCGGCGACCAGCGCCTCACGGGCTGCGTCCTGCTCGGCCCGGAGGGCTTCGAGCGCAGCGGCACGCTCGCCTTCGAGCGACTCCCGCGCGGCTTCCGCGGCGGCGAGAGCGTCGTCACGCTCGGCGCGCAGCGCCTCGAGGACCGCCTCGTGGTCGGCCTCGCCGGCGTCACGCGCGGACTCGAGCTCGGCCCGGAGGGCACCGAGCGCGGCCTGATGCTCGTCCTCGGCGGCCTCACGAGCCGCCGCGTGCTCCTCCCGGAGGGTCTCGAGCGCGGTGGCGTGCTCGGCCGCCAGCGCCTCGCGCTCTGCCTCCGCCGCCGCGAGCGCCTGGTCGCGCCCGGTGCGCAGGGTCTCGAGGGCGGCGGCGCGGTCGGCCTCCGCGGCCGCGCGCGCGGCGTCAGCCGCGTCGAGCGCCGCGTCGCGCTCCGCGCGCAGCGCGTCGAGGGCGGCGGCGTGGTCGGCCTCGACAGCCGCGAGCGCGTCGTCACGCTCGGCGGCGGTCTCCGCGCGGGCGCGCTCGGCTGCCTGGATGACCTCGCGGAGCGCGTCCTCGTTGGCCTCGCTGCGCTCGCGCAGCATGGCGAGGTCGCGCTCGGCGGCGATCAGTGCCGATCGCTGGGCGGCGGCGTCAGCTTCGGCGTTCTCGCGCGCGCGGCGCTCGTCCGCGAGGCGCTGGATGAGGTCGGCGGTGGCCTGCTGGACCGCGGGGGCGGTGGCGGGCGGACGCGCGGGGGAGGGGGGCGGCTTCGGCGTCTCGCCCTTCAGGACCGCCGGCTCGACGCCCTCTCCGACCAGCCGGATCGTGATCGCCGCGTCGGCGACGGCCGCGGGGACCGGGAACGCGCGGCGCCAGGGGCCGCCCTCGATCGGGCGGGCGCTGGGATCGGGCAGCGCGGCGAAGCGCGCGCCGTCGATCTCGAGCTCGATGTCGCCCGCCGGGCCGTCCCAGGTCCCTGACACGCGCAGCAGCGCCGTCGCCTCGGAGGCGTCGATGCGCTGGAGGCGCTCGAGTTCGAAGCGGGCGATCACGCCGCCCTACATAACAGGATCAGCGGCGTCGCAGGTTCATGCGGCCCGACTCGCGGTGCACCGCGACCTGCCGGCGCAGCACGACGGCCGCGCACGTCCAGAACAGGATGGAGAGGTCCATCCGCAGCGACGGCGTCTCCGCGTACATGCGATCCAGCCGGATCTTCTGCGGGAAGATGCGCGTCCGGTAGTGCTCCATCGGGTCGATCTTGTCCAGGATCGCGCTCTCCTCGGCGAAGGCGATCTGCGACAGGCCGGTCACGCCCGGGCGCACGGAGAGGATGTCGGCGTAGTCGTCGAAGCGCTCCGCGACGAACTTCGGGTCCTCCGGCCGCGGGCCGATGAGGCTCATCTCGCCGTTCAGGACGTGCCACAGCTGCGGGATCTCGTCGAGCTTGGTCTTGGCGAGCAGCCTGCCCACGCGCGTGAAGCGCTCGTCCTCGGACATGGTGAGCGGCGCACCGGATGCATTGTGGTGCATCTTGCGGAACTTCAGCATCCGCAGCGGGCGACCGCCACGGCCGACGCGCCGCGCGCGGTAGAAGACGGGGCCGGGAGACTCGACGCGCACCATCAGCGCGACAACGATGATCAGCGGCAGCGCGAGCATGAGGACGGTGGCCGAGATCGCGATATCGAAGGTGCGCTTGATGCCGGCCTGTGTGAGGCGAACCAGTTCGGCGACCGGCTCGGACAGCCACGTCTCGCGCCGGGCGACAGCGGTAGGAGTGGTCGCGACCATGATGCGGTCGACCTCGGTGGTCGTCAGACCCTCCTTGCTGCGAATGTGTTCTGCGGTCGGCATCCAGCCTCTTTCAACTCGCCTGACAAATGTACGACTCGACAGGCGCTTGTCCGACATCGGCGCTCCCTGCTCTGCCGGACCCCCTGCGCTTGCGCCGTCATTGTTGCAACAACAATGGGTGTTCGCAACAGAGCGCCGTCGTACGTTCGTCCACTACACGTTAAACGCCGCCGGACCTGCCAAACTTGCGGCGGGCGTAACTTCGCGGATCCCCCGTGGTCACGTCAGAGGAGTTCGCAGGATCTCGCTGAATGGGGTCTAGCACCGAAAGGTTTGCAACCGCCGGTGCGTTGCGTACTCTATGGACAGAGTTTCGGAATTCGGGCAGGCCAGGATGGCCGAGACGCCCAGCAACCAGGAGGCAACGAGGCACCCATGAAGAGCAGGGCCTTCACCATCATCAGCTTGCTTGTGCTCGCCGTGGCCATGGCCACCGCCGGCACCGCATCCGCGCAGACTTCACCTGCGCCGGCCTCACCCGCGCAGGACGTCTACGACAGCACCGGCCAGGTTCTCGACGTTGTCGAGGGCGGTGGCAACGCGCCCGCCCCCGCGGTCGAGGACGACGTCGAGAGCGGCCAGGCCCCGTCGGTCTGTGCGGCTGCCGACGGCCGGGACGCCAGCGGCAACGCCGTGTCCTACGGCTCGTCCGCGGATTGTGCGACGGCAGCGAAGGTCTGCTCCGCCGCCGACGGCAAGGACGCGAGCGGCAACGCCGTCGCGTACGGCTCCACGGCCGACTGCGCGACCACCGCTCCGACGGTCGCCTCCGGCCAGCTGCCCTTCACCGGCTTCCAGGCCGGCCTCGTCGCCCTCGCTGGCCTCGCGCTGCTCGGCGGCGGCTTCACGATGCGCCGTGTGGCGCATCGCGGGACTGCCTGACCGAGGCACCAAGTAGCACGTTCGCCGCGGGGCGCCCACGGGCGCCCCGCGGTCGTTAACGGGCCGCCGGTCCACCGTCGATACTCCGAGGATGCGACGGCTGCGCCGCGACCTCGACGCCTACGAGCTGACGCGGATGCTGCCCGCGGCGGGAGTTCTCACGGTCTGGGCCGTCCTGATGTTCCGGTCCGGCGGCTACCGCCCCGGCACCTGGCTGCCGGCGGGGATCGTGCTGCTCGGCCTGCTCGCGGTCGCCATCGTCGGTAGCGGGCAGATCCTCCCGCCCGCGCCCGCGCGGCGGCCGCTGCAGATCCTGATCGCCTTCACGGCCTGGTGCTACCTGTCGCTGCTCTGGAGCGACGCGCCCGGGACGGCGCTCGAAGCTGCCAACCTGCTCCTGCTCGCGCTCGCGGGAGCGTGGACGCTGTCGCTGGCGCCCTGGAAGACCCGGACGGCGGCGATGCTCATGCTCGCCTTCTCGGCCGCGGCAGCGACCGCCTGCCTGGCCGCGCTGCTGTCGGCTTTAGGTACGTCGGACCTGACCTCGCGTTTCGAGGACTTCCGCTTCGCCCCACCGCTCGACTACCCGAACGCCACGGCGGCGTTCGCGTTCATGGCGGCGCTGCCGGCCCTGTTGCTCGCCGCCCGCCCCGACGCATCCATCCCGGCCAAGGCCTCCGGCCAGGGCCTCGCCACCTTCTTGTGCGCCTACGCGCTCCTCCCGCAGTCGCGGGGCTCGATCCTCGGGGGACTCGCCACGATCGCCGTGCTCGCGTTCACCGTCCCGTTCCGCTGGCGGCTGACCCTGCACGCGCTTCTGCTCGCTGCCACGACCGTGGCCGTGGCCGGCCCGGTGGGGGATGTCTACACGGCCGCGAGCTCGGGGACCGCATCCGGTGCGCTCGGGGACGCGCTGACCGCGATGCTCGTCGCCGTCGCCGCCGGTGTCGCCGCCGGCATCGCTCTCGCGGTCGCGGAGGACCGCGTCCAGTTCGACGATGAGCGTCAGCGCCTCGCCCGCCTCGGCGGCTTCGTCCTCGCCGGGGTCTGCGTGGTCTCGGTGCTCGGCGTCGGGATCGCCAAGTCGGCGAGCATCTCGGACACCCTCAGCGACCAGTGGCGCTCGCTCAAGCACCCCGGCGTCGACTACGGCGGCACCAGGGCCAATGACGCCGGCGGCCGCCTCACCTCCGCGGACCCGCTGGAGCGCTACGACTACTGGCGCGTCTCCCTCGACGGCTTTCGCTCCAATCCGCTCGGTGGCCTGGGCGCCGGTGGCTTCGAGCACCGCTACACGATCGAGCGCCGCTACCCCAAGCCGTCGCGGTATCCCCACAACGTCGTCATGAAGGTCGTCGGCGACACCGGCATCGTGGGCGTGGGCCTGATCCTCGCCTTCCTCGTGCTCGCCGTTCGCGGGCTGGCGCTCGGAACGCGCCGGGCACCCGCTCGCGCACGTCTGGTCACCGCGACCGCGCTGGCGATGCTTGCCTACTTCGTCGCGCACGGCCTCTTCGATTGGCTCGAGGCCTACCCCGTGCTCACCGGTCCGGCGCTCGGCTTCCCCCTCGTCGCGCTGGTCGTCGCGGGACGGGCGCACACCGAGCGCCGCCGGCGCCTCGAGGGCGCGACCCCCGCGGAGGACGTGCCGGCCGGTCTGCCCGCGCTGGCGGTGACCGGCGTGGTGCTGCTGCTCGCTTTCGCGTGCCTGCTGGGGCCGTGGCTCTCCCTGCGCTACCGGGACCGTGCGTCGGAGACGTGGCGGACCGACGCCGGCCTCGCCTATGCCGACCTCGACCGGGCTGCGGATCTCGATCCGCTCGACGCCCAGGCCCACGTGCTCAAGGGCGTCATCGCCACGACCCGCGGGGACACCGCGATCGCGCAAGCCGGCTTTCGCCAGGCGCTCGACCGCGAGGACACCTGGCTCCCGCACTTCGGCCTGGCCGCCCTCGCGGCGGACAGCGGAGACCGTGCCCTGGCGAAGCGCGAGCTGGCCGCGGCTCGGCGTCTGAACCGCAGAGACGCCGTCCTGCCGGGGATCGCCGCGCAGATCCTCTCCAAGCGCGGACTGGCTCCCGACGCGGCGATCAGGCTCGTCCTCACCAACAGTTACGCCGATAGGGAGAAGGTCTCGTGAGCGCGACCGATCCCGATGCCCGTAGCATGGCGCGCCGCATGTCCAGCGCCGAACCCTTCGACCCTCCGCCCGCGGGCTCCGCCAGGCGGGCGGAGTCGAGCTGGCTCGTCCCCGGCAGCGAGGCGCAGGGTCTGGTCAGCTACGTCGAGGCGATCCGTGCCGGCCGCTGGATCATCGCCGGCGCGCTGGCCGCGTGCCTCGGCATGGCCCTGCTCTACCTGGCGCAGGCCGACAAGGTCTACGAGGCGTCGGCTGACCTGCTGATCTCGCCCCAGGGCGACCTGCAGGTGGCGGTCCCGGGCATCATCCGCGAGTCGAGCGACCCCACCCGTGACGTCGAGACGGTGGCCCGTCTGGCCACCTCGGCGCCGGTGTCGCGGCGCGTCATCGAGGATCTGAAGCTCGACACCACGGTGCGCGCGCTCGGCCGCAAGGTCGAGGTCCAGCCGCTTGCCCAGAGCAACATCATCACCATCACCGCACAGGGCTCCACCCCCGAGGCGTCCAAGGCCCTGGCCGACGCCTTCGGCGAGCAGTTCGTCGCCTACCGGACGGAGCGGCTCCACGAGGAGCTCGATCCCCTCATCAAGCGCCTGGAGCCCCAGGTGCAGGGGCCCCCGACGGCGGATCAGCTCGCCAACCCCTCTTCGCCCGCCTCGCAGCTCCAGGTGCTCCAGCAGCTGCGCTCCGGCAACGACCCGTCCGTGAGCTTCGAGTCGCAGGCCGAGCTGCCGACCTCCGCGGCGTCCCCGCAGCCCTTGCTGACCACGGCCGCGGCGATCATCGGTGGTCTCGTCGTGGGCCTCGTCGGCGCCTTCGCCCTCCAGCTGCTCGACCCGCGCCTGCGCCGCGAGGACCAGCTGCGCGCGCGCTTCCGCCTGCCGATCCTGGCCCGCATCCCGCTCGAACGCCGCAAGCGCGCCCGGCCGCTGCTGCCGTCGGAGCTCTCGCTCGGCGCGCTCGACGGCTATCAGGCGCTGCGAGCGGCGCTGACGACGACGCGGCGCGATTCGCTCGCGGGCCGGGTCCTGCTCGTCACGGGCCCGTCGCCGGGCGACGGCAAGACGACCGCCGCCATCAACCTCGCGTCCACGATCGCCGCCGCGGGCAAGCGCGTGATCCTGATCGAAGCGGATTCGCGCCGTCCCTCCATCGGCCGCGCGCTGGAGATGGAGGCCGAGGTCGGGCTCGCCAGCGTCGTCACCGGCCGCCGCTACCTGGTCGACGCGCTGATGCCGGTCGGCAGCGAGGACGCGAAGCTGCGCGTCCTGCTCAACGCCCCCAGCGAGGCGCCCGCGGCCGACGTCCTCTCGCACCTGTCCGCGGACACGCTGCTGCTGCAGGCCCAGCGTCTCGCCGACTGGGTGATCGTCGACTCCCCGCCGCTCAACCACGTTGCGGAGACGTTGGCGCTCGCGCAGGCCGTCGACGACCTGCTGATCGTCGTCCGGATCGGCAAGACGAACTTCCGCGACCTCACCGAGCTGTCGGAGATGCTGGCCCAGCAGAACATCCAGCCGGCCGGGTTCGTGGTGCTGGGCGGACACGCCCGCACGGGCTACTACTAGCCGCGGGCTCGCTCCACCGCGCCGTCGAGGACGGCGTGGGCGGCCCGCTGCGCTTCCAGCGGCTTGAGCGTGTGGCTGCGCAGCGGGAGGGCGTGGATCGTGAGCGCCTCCGCGTCTCCCGAGCGGCGCAGCTCGTCGTGCAACGGCTCGCTGCCCGAGAACGCGAACGCGACGTGCTGCCCGCGCGCGACGAGCCGGTCGACCAGCTCACGGACGGCGGACTGGGCGGGCACGGCGTCCCCGCCGGGGCGGAACGGTCTCGCGAGGAGGTAGCGGATGACCGCGAGCAGGCGCGCGAACGGGCGGTCGGCGCGGAGGAGGGCCCGGAAGCCCTTCGGCGTGAGGACGCTGAGCGCCCGCCGCACCTCGCGCCGCGGGCCTGCCTCCGCGTCCCAGAACAGCAGCTGCGGGTTCAGCAGGACGACGGCCTTGACGCGTGGATCGCGATCGGCGATGTGCAGCGCCCAATAGCCGCCCGAGCAGAGGCCGGCGAGCATGAAGCGCGGGGGGAGCCCGCGCTCGGCCAGCACGTCGAGGATGCGCCCGACCTGGTCGGTGAGGTCGGGCGCGTAGAAGGCGACGTCGTCCACGTAGGGATCGTGGGTGCCGTCCGCCTCGCCGATCCCCTCGAGGTCGACGCGCAACGTCGCAATGCCGCGCGCCGCCCAGCGCCGCCCCGCCTCGACCCACATGCGGTTCGGGCCGATGTGGCGGATGGCGCCCGCGTTGAGCATCACCGCAGTGAGGTCGGCGCCGCCGTCGGGCTCGGTGAGGACGCCGAAGCAGGGACCGATCCGCAGCGCCGTCTCGCGCGCCCCGGGGACGGGAAGGTGGTCGGCGGCGGCAGCGGGGGAAGGGGCGGCTGAGCCGGCCCCCGTGCGCAGCCATGCGCGGGTCCGCTCGATCGTGACGGTCGGGACCTCGGCCAGTTGCGGTCCGGCGGTGGCGGCGCCCCAGCCCTCGCCCGGGTCCGTCTCGACCTCGGTCCCGGCGGCGCGCAGGGCATCGGCGAGCTTCGCGTCGGGCTCGACGCCATCGCGGCCCAGCAGCAGCGCGCGGGTCGGGGCGCCGTCCGCGAGCAGCGCGCCCGCCTCCAGCGCACCGACGGCTGCCACGGTCGCCTCCGACAGCGTGTGACCGCCCGCGGTCAGGCCGGCGCCGGCGCCGGGCGCCTCGCCGGTCTGGGCGGCCTCCAGGCGCCCGAAGGCCTTCAGCTCGCGCAGAAGGCTCCGGCCGCGGGCGGGCGCGCCCCACAGGACCAGCGAGTCGGCGCCGGCACCGAGGCTCAGCAGCCCGCCCAGGCCGAGTGCGACGATCGCCGTCCGCTCCGCCCCCAGCCAGGCGACCGCGTCGGCGATCGCAACGCGCCAGGCGTCCACCAGCCCTTCGTCCTGCGGGCTGCCGCCGGAGTCGCCGGTGCCCGGCAGATCGATGCGGAGGACGGTGTGGCCGTCCTCCGCGAGGGCGGCGGCCCAGGCGCGACGCGGGCGGAAGGTGCTCTGGTCGTCCCAGCCCAACGGCGGCACGAACAGCACGCCGAGCCCGCTCGGCGGGCCCTGCGGATCGTGCAGGACTCCTGCGACCGGCCCCAGGTAGACCGACTTCACAGCGCGACCACGCCGTCCAGGTTCCGCGCCGTCAGCGTGCCGGGGGACAGGGCCCGCCTGCGACCGGGCTCGAGCACGAACTGCGGGCCGGCGTCGATGCGCGCGCCGAGCAGCGTGCGACGGGTACTGAGGACCCCATCCTCCAGCTCGACCCCGAGCGCCTCGGGGCTGTGGCGCACGGGGGACCGGCCCGCCGGCTCGCGGGCGTGGGCGAGCCCGAGGTCGTCGAGCGCGACGACCACGAGGTCGTGCTGCGGCGGGCCGAAGCGATAGGCGTACGCGGCGTCGACCCAGCGGCCGAGCAGCGACTCGACGTCACCGGTCCAGCTGCCGTGAGCGGGCACGTCCAGCGGCGCCGTCGTCTCCCCGACGACGTGCTCGCCATCGCGGTAGAGCGTCACCCGCAGGGTTTGGGCCAGCGGCTCCGGCCGATCGTTCGCGACGTGGATCGCGAGGCCACCGAGCCCCTCGTCCGTCGTCCACACCGCGACGGGGGCCAGCACGGCCCGGAGGGCCGCGAGCGCCGCCTTCGGCGCGCCCGTGTGGTCGAGCAGCCCCCAGCCCGCGCCCGGCGCGAGGTCGCGCAGCCACAGGACGATCGCGCCGCCGCAGGGGGAGCCCGCGCGCCGCCACTCGCCGAACGTCTCCGCCAGCACGTCTCCGGAGACCCACGGAAGCAGCGCGTCGGACGCGTCCGGCCCGTACAGCTCGCCGAGGTAATGGCGCGTGACGTCGAGGAAGTCCCACGGCGAGTCGACGTCGCGCATCGACCCGGTCACGTCTGCGTCGGCGCCGACGTTGGCGAGCGCCAGGCACTCCGAGGCGAAGCGCACCCCGGCGGCCCGGGCGTCGGCCAGTGGGCGCCGGTAGCCGCCGACCCCGAACCAGTTGGAGACGCCCTCGGCGGGCGCCAGCGGCCGCGTCAGCCCGCACGGCGCGTTGGGGACGTAGATGGCGTCCAGTTCGTCGGCGCCCGGCAGGACGGGCGGCCGCGCGATGGCCGGGTCGAGCCCGAGCATCGCCGCCTGCTGCTCGACCTCCGAGCCGCCGCAGACGACGGCCAGCGACGGCCGTCCCCCGACCAGGTCGGCCAGCGCGCCCATCTCGTCGGCCAGCGGGAGCTGGTCGTACGGGTAATCGAGGTTGGCGAACATCAGGTCCTGCCACACAAGCAGCCCCAGCTCGTCGCAGAGGTCATAGAACGCCGGCGACTCGTAGACGCCCGTCCCCGCCAGCCTGATGCAGTTCAGCCCCGCGTCGCGCGCGGCCTCGAGCGTCGCCCGCTCCTCGCCCTCCGGCACCGGGGTCCACACCGCGCCGCGCACGAACACCTCGACCCCGTTGACCGCCAGCCGCAGCCCGTCGGCAAGCAGGTCGCCGCGCGCTTGGACCGACCGGAACCCGACGCGCCGGCGCACCCCCTGGAAATCGAGATCGTGGAGCGCCGGCGCCCCGTGCGTATGCGGCCACCACGGTTCGACGTCCGCAATGCGCAGCTCCGCCCAGGCGCCGCCGTCCTTGCGGTACGCGACCACCCCGTCCGGTCCCTCGAGGCGAGGTCGCAGCTCGAGGCGGGGCTCGCCCGCGACGAACCACGCCGGCCGCCAGAGCCCGACGACCGGGGGGCCGGGTGCGAAGCCTGGTGCGCGCCCCAGCAGCGTGGTCCGGAACCAGCGCAGGTTGCCGTCGTAGGCGACCTTCTGACGCCAGCGGGCGCGTGGCTTGCGGCGCTCGGCAAGGCGCGGTGTGAGCGGGTGGCAGACGACCTCGACGGCGTGCGTCCCGGCGGTCACCGGCACCCGCACGGGCACCCACATCGACTCGGACGACGCGACGACCTCGCCGTCGACGAGGACATCGGCCAGCGTGGCGATCCCGTCGAAGACGAGCTCCCCCTCGCAGGGCGCGTCGACGGTGGCCGCACACGAGAACCCCACGTCGTCACCGGAACCCGTCGCCGCCGGGGTCCAGCCGTCAATCCGCGACCGCACGCTCCAACTCTTCCATCCCTTCCTGCCAGGCGGCGGCCATCCCCGTCACGGCGGGCGTGTGATCGAAGGCCCGGCGGCGGGCCAGCCGGAACGAGAGGACCTTCGCGCCTTCGACGATCCGGTCCAGGGGCTCCACGCGGCGCTCGAGCAGCCATTCGCAATGCGTCTGCAGGAGCTCGAAGGCGGCGCCCGCCATCCGAACGGTCGCGAACGCGTACGCGTGGAAGTCCTGCGAGGAGCCTTCCAGCAGCCGGGGAAGATCGGCCTCGAGGCGCGCGCCGAACCGATCGAACGGGTTGTCGGACGGGCGGTAGCGGAGGTGATGGGCGAGCAGCCCACGCGCGGTTCCGCGCAGATCCGTGGCACGGGGGCCGTCGAAGCGGGCCAACTCCAGGTACGGCGGCAGCACGCCCTCCGGCGCGCCGTCGAGCCGGAACACCCCCCGGTAGTCCTCTCCCGAGAGCTCGTGACGGCCCTGGTTGTGGAAGTAGCGCAGCCACTCACCCTCGACGTCGATCGCCTCCACGGCGACCGTCGTCTTGACGTGCGCGCGGCGGTAGTCGGTGGCCGCGGTGTCCGGCAGGAAGAACGAGTCCAGCTCGGCGGTGACGCTGCGGCCCAGTGCAACCTGCCTGGCCATCTGGTCCGGTAGCGCGCCGACCGGCTGCATCTCGTGGATGTCGACGCCGTACAGGAGCTCGAGGTCGCCCTGCGGCGGCTTGAAGAACGTGAACTGGTCGCCCTCGAAGTCCGTCCGCACGAGATGGCCGAGCATCGCCAGCGGCTCCAGGCCGCGGGAGTGCAGCAGCTCGACGATCGTGTCCGTGTAGCAGTTGGTCTCCGGGTAGTCGCGCCCCGGCTGGTGGATCAGATGCGGGTCGTAGTCGGTGATCGTCAAAACAACTCCGAGCGGACGTCGCCGGGCCACGCGGACGGGTCCAGGCCATGCTTTCGGAACAGCGCCAGCGTGACCCGTTCCAGGCCGAACCCCAGGCACGCCGTGTGGGCGACGCCGCCGTCTGCGGTCTGCAGCCCGTGCACCTCGGCGAAGTGCTCCTGGTGGTAGTTGAAGGACGCGACCGCGGTGGGACCGGGCGAGGCGATCGGGACGAGCACCTCGAACTTCAGTGCCTGCTCCTTCTGTGACACGGCCAGCATCCGGCCGGAGCGACCGAAGAAGGGGTCGGAGGCGACGTCGAACTCGGCATCCAGCCCGATCCCGCGCAGCAGCATGATGGCGCGGTCACGCCACTTCTCGCGCCACGCCGCCACCGTCTCCGGCTCGCCGATGCGCACCATCTCGCGCTGGTGGAACATCTGCAGCCGCGCGGGGTCGCCCGACGGCTCGTTGCGGAAGACGTACGACCCGCCCGCGTCGATCGCGACGCCGCCCTCGGGCAGCGGCCCGCGCTTGGCGATCGCGGGATAGACCGGGTAGCACGCCGCCGGCGTGAGCACCAGGTCGGTCTGCGCCTGGAAGCCGCTCCAGTCGCCGTGCGCGGTCGCGGTCTCCGCCAGCGTCAGCGCGTCCCGCTCGGAGCCCTCGAACCCGAACACGGATGCGCCCAGGTGCGGGAACGACTTCAGGTACCCGGTGTCCTCGAGGTTGCGCTTGGGGAGGACCGGCGGGAACCGCAGCCGCTCGGACCGGTCGTCCGCCGCGTTGCGCGTGATCAGCGCGTCGACGCCCTCACGGACGTCCTCGAACACGGACCCGCGGCCGTACACGCCCGGCACGCCGCTCTCGATGAACAGCCCGTCCGCCGTCAACTCCCGGAGGAACGCGGTCTCCTCCTCGGTGCCTGCCCGCACCTCGGCCATCAGACGTCTTTGGCGATCAGCAGCAGGCCCGCGTTGGTCTGGTGGATGCGCTCGTTGGCGACCATCAGGCAGGCCGACATGGTGTCGCGCAGGTGGCGGCCGACGGCGAACGGCGTGTCGTTCTTGAAGCCGACGATGCCGGAGACCCCCATGGCGCCCTGGCAGATCCGCGGCGCCTGCTCGGAGGCCGCGATCTTGAGATTGTTGAAGCGCAGAACGGCGGCCATGGTGGAGAGCCACTCGCGCTCGTCGCCGTCCATGTGCTCGACGTAGTCGCGCACCCCGCCCCGCACCTCGGCACGCAGCAGCGACAGCTCGCTCATCACGTGGGAGAGCTTGATGGCCGCCGGCGGCGGCGTGCCTGGTGAGCGCTTGGCGGCGGCCTTGACGAAGGCCCGCGCGCGGTCGAACGCGTCCGTGGCGATGCCCAGCCACAGGTGGGACCAGAGCACGTGGGAGACCGGGA
This sequence comes from uncultured Solirubrobacteraceae bacterium, assembly GCA_963740765.1. Classification (GTDB taxonomy): domain Bacteria; phylum Actinomycetota; class Thermoleophilia; order Solirubrobacterales; family Solirubrobacteraceae; genus DATLGB01. Next base: position 81,839 of record CAVUFN010000008.1, read on the forward strand.
CCATCGACTCCGGCGCGATGGTGGAGAAGGGGACCGGGAGGACCTGCTCGGCGGGGATCGTCGCACCGACGACGTAGCCGGGGGAGCACGTCCCGCGCATGCCGAACGGGTCCCAGGTGCCCTGCGGCTCGAGCTGGTGCTGGTCGGAGCGCGATAGGACCGCGACCTGATCGGACGGCTCGGACTCCGGCGTCCGGCGCACCGTGGTGAGCAGGTCGTCGGCGTAGGCGCCGTAGGAGACGGTGGGAGCCTGCTTGACGAAGCGCAGCTGCCCGTCCTCGGTCGGTTCGAGCGCCGCCACGGACCTGCCCATGTCGCCGCCCGTGCCCATCTCGGAGGTCACGGACGCGCACAGGCGCTGCTCGGCCTGGATGCGGCGTAGGTGGTCGTCGAAGAACGCCTGGCCGGCGCCGTGCCGGGCCATCGTGACGACCTGGATCTGATGCATGGCGAAGACCATCGCGCTGGCTCCGCAGCGGCGGCCGAGCTCGAAGCACGCCTGGGCCAGCGCCTCGAAGGACGCGCCGTCGAGGAAGGCCGACAGCGCTCGTGCCTCGCGGAGCGCGTCGATGCACTCCTGCGGGAACCGCGCGTTGGCGTCGACGTCGAGCGCGTGCTTGGCCGCGACCTGGTCGGCGATCCGCCGGATGGAGGCCAGGAAGGTGGCGTCGAAGTCGACGGCCGTGTCGGCGACGGCGGTCACGCGGCGGCCGTCTCCGAGGTCAGGGTGGAGATCGCCTCGGCCATGTTCGCGATGCTCTCGAACACGCTGCGCTTGAGCATGGCGTCCGGGAACTCGACGTCGAACTCGTCCTCCAGTGCCAGCATCACCTGGACGCTCGCGTGCGAGGTCATCCCCGCCTGGTAGAGGTCGTCGCCGTCGGCCAGCGATGCGGCGTCGACGTTGAGCCGGGCATGGTCGGCGAGGATCTTGCGGATTCGATCGTTCACGGGGCGGTCTCCTGCGAAGGGCGGTCAGATCTCGTATCGGCCGCTGGGCCGGAAACTTTCGCGGTCTGTGCCACGACGACTGCCGAGGCTAGGCCAGCCTCGTGCGTGAGGGACACCGCCAGCTCGTCCAGTCCTGCGTCGGCGGCGAGAACCGCGGCGGCGCCGTGCAGCGCCAGCTCGGGGTGCCCCGACGGTGTGCGGCGGACCTCCACAGCGTGCCACGGGACGCCGCCATCGCCGGCCCGCAGCGCCTTCAACGCGGCCTCCTTGGCGGCGAAGCGCGCGGCCAGGCGCTCTGCGTCACCATCGCAGTCGGCCACCTCCGCCGGGGTGTAGACGCGCTCGAGGTAGCGCTCGCCATGCGCCGCCAGCGCCGCCTCGACGGCCGCCACCTCCACCGTGTCGATACCCACGCGCAAGGTCATTACCACCGACAGCTTCCCAGGCCGCTCAATCGTCTGTCCACCGTTGGGCCGTGATCTTCAGGAGAGGCCCGGGGCTCGACCGATAGGACACGCATGGGCAGCGTCCGAACTCTCACGTCCCCCACGACCGTCGCCGAGACGCAGAAGTGGTCGCCCCTGCGCGTGATCGACGTCGTCCTCGGCGGCGCGCTCCTGATCCTGTCGCTTCCGCTGATGGGCGTCCTGGCGCTGGCCGTCAGCCACAGCTCCAACGGGCCTGTGTTCCACCGCGAGCGGACGTGCAACCGGCGCGGGCGCCCGGTCGAGCTGTTGTCCTTCCGCATCGCCATCGACGGCTCGGGCACGGCGCACCATGAGCGCATGCGCGCGGTCGTCGGCGCGCAGGCCACCTCGGGGGAGACGACCGTCGGCCGGATGCTGCGGGCCAGTCGCGCCGAGCAGCTGCCACGGTTGTTCAACGTCGTCCGTGGCGACACCTCGCTCTTCTAGAGCAACCGGTCGATCAGCGCCGCCCACCGGTCGGACACCTGGCGCCCGTGGACATCCGCGACGTACGCCCGGACCGTGTCACCGCGCCCGTCCCGGTCGGACCGCCGCTCCCACAGGCGCCGGGTCGCACCGACGAAGTCCTCCCAACTGCCGCCGGCCGCGACGCCCAGGTCGTGCGCCGCGATCCGGTCGTCGGGATCGAAGGACAGGGTCAGCGCCGGCACACCGCGCGCCCATCCCTCCAGCCACGTGTTGGGCATGCCCTCGAAGCTCGAGGTGTTCACCATCGCCACCGCGCGGCCGATGAGCTCCTGGAGCTCTGAATGGGACCGCTGATCGAGCACTTCGAGGTTGTCGATCGTCGCTGCGCGCGCCTGGAGCTCGGCCAGCGCGTCGTCGTGCCCGTCGTCGAGCGTCCAGGTCGGGATCATCCAGAAGCGAGCCTCCGGGACCGCTTCGGCCAGGTCCGCGTACAGCATCGGCCGCTTGTAGTCCACGAGCCGGCTGACCCAGAGGAACGCCTCACCCGGTCCGGTCGCGGCCGGGCTCTCCTCCACGAACGAGTTCACCTGCTCGACGTCGGTCAACCGCGGGAAGCGCTCCCGGGCGAGCCGCTCCTGATCGGCCGACTGGACGACAACGGCATCCACGACCCGCATGCCGCCACGGAAGAACGCGGCGCGCGGGTCCCGCGGCCCCGTGAAGCCCGCCAGCGTGAAGTCGGAGTCGTTGGCGCCGGCGAACACCAGGCGCCGACCGTGCCTCCGCGCCCACAGCCCCCCGACCCCGATGGTCCCGTTGGCGCCGCGGAAGACCTGCACGGCGGCGTCGGCGGCCTCCAGGCCGGACCACACCTGACGCGATTTGGCCGCCAGATCGCGCAGCGAGCCGTGACTCTCGGGCTTGGCCTGCTCGATCAGCGTCACCGGGGCATCGGCCATCGGCCGCGGGTCGGCCACCGGGTGGACGATATGGGCCACCCGCAGCCCGCGGCGGGCGAGCGCGCGGGCGAGGAGCACCGTCTGTCGCTCCGCGCCACCGCTGTTGGACGCGGCGGCGGCGTCGTAGAAGGTCGAGGCGCCCGGCGCGTAGATGGCGAGATCGTGGCGGGGCATCCGTGCGCTGCGATCCTACGGCGACGGTACGATCGGAGACCATGCGCGCACTCGTGACCGGCTGTGCGGGCTTCATCGGCTCGCACCTCACAGATTCGCTCCTCGCCGACGGTCACGAGGTGGTCGGGGTGGACTGCTTCAACGACAACTACGGCCGCAGCGAGAAGCGCAGCAACCTCGTCCATGCGCTCGAGTGGAAGGAGTTCGACTTCATCCCGCTCGACCTCTCGCGCGGCGACCTGGCCGAGCTCGTCGCCGAATGCGACGTCGTCTATCACCTCGCCGCGGAGCCGGGCGTTCGCTCGAGCTGGGGCCAGCGCTTCGAGAACTACCAGCGCAACAACATCACGGCCACGCAGCTGCTGCTGGAGGCGAGCAAGACCACGCCGGAGCGCCGGTTCGTCTACGCGTCGTCGTCGTCGATCTACGGGCAGGCGGAGACCCTGCCGACCCGGGAGGACGCCACCCCGAGGCCGTTCTCGCCCTACGGCGTGACCAAGCTCGCGGCCGAGCACCTGTGCGACACCTACTTCGGGAACTTCGGCGTCCAGACGGTCTCCCTGCGGTTCTTCTCGGTCTACGGCCCCCGCCAGCGACCCGACATGGCCTTCAACCGCTTCTGCCGGGCGGCGCTCGAGGACCAGCCGCTCACGTTGTACGGGGACGGGGGCCAGACGCGGGACTTCACCTACGTCGCCGACGTGGTCGCCGCGGTGCGGTCGGCCGGCGCCGCCGAAGGCGTGGCCGGGCGGGCCTACAACATCGGCGGCGGCTCGCGCGTCAGCGTCAACGACGCGATCGAGCTGCTGGAGCAGTACGCGGGCCGCACGCTGCGCGTCGAGCGGCAGGCCGTGGAGCGCGGCGACGTCCGCGACACCGGCGCCGACACGTCGCTCGCCGAGCGCGACCTCGGCTTCGCGCCGCAGATGGCGTTCGCCGAGGGCCTGCGCGAGGAGTTCGCCTTCTTCGCAGCGTCCGGCGCCGCGGCGCCGTGAGCACGACAGCGCTCCCGCTGCGGCTCTGGCAGGCGGCCGTCCCTCTGATCGCCGCCTGCGTGGGCGTGCTGGCCGGGTTCTCGCCCGCGCTCGGCCTCGCTGCTGCGTTCGGGCTCGTCTACGTGGTGCTCGTCTTCAACGACCTCGCGCTCGGCGTCGCGCTCTTCCTCGGCGTCACCTTCCTGGAGAGCATCAGCGCGCTCGAGTCGCTGTCCGTCGCCAAGCTGGCGGGCGGGATCCTCGCCTTCTCGTGGCTGGCGCTCGTCGCCACGGGCCGCCTGGAGAAGCGCCAGCTCGTCACGGCGCATCCCACGCTGGTCGCGACGCTCGTCGCGCTGGGCGCGTGGGTCACGGTCAGCGTCCTGTGGGCGGAGCTTCCCGGGACGGCCCTGGGCGGCGCGCAGCGGTGGGTGCTCAACCTCGTGCTCGTGCCGATCGTCTTCACGGCGGTTCGCGAGCGCCGCCATGTCTATTGGATGTTCGCCCTGTTCATCGTCGGCTGCCTGGTGTCGGCGGCGTTCGGGCTCACGACGGGGCTCTCCGACGGCGAGGACCGGCTCGGCGGCAGTGGCATCAACGCCAACGAGCTCGGCGACCTGCTGATCGTCTCGGCCGTCTTCGCAGCGGCGCTCGGGTCCTCCCGCGACCTGGCTCCGCCGCTGCGCGCGCTCGCCTTCGGCGCGTCCGGCCTGTCGGTGCTCGCCCTCCTGGCGACCGTGTCGCGCGGCGCGCTGGTCGGGATGGCGTTCGTGATGCTGGTCGCCCCGCTGGTGATCGGCCGGGGCCGACGGCTGCTGGCGCTCTCGCTCGCCGTGCTGGCGACCGCCGGCGGCGCCGTCTACCTCGTCGCGCTCGCGCCGTCCACAGCGCTGGATCGGATCACCCAGGCCGACACCCAGGGCTCCGGCAGGACGGAGATCTGGAAGGTGGGGCTGCGGATGGTGAAGGCGAACCCCGTGCTCGGCGTCGGAGCGGACAACTACCGGAACTCGACCGTCCACTACCTGCTCGAGCCGGGTGCCGTCTACCGCTCGGACTACATCGTCGACGACCCGCACGTCGCCCACAACATCTACCTGCAGGTCCAGGCCGAGCTGGGGATCTTCGGCACGCTCGCCTACCTGGGCATCCTCGGCTTCTGCCTGAAGTCGTGCCTGACCGCGGCGGGGCGGTTCCGGGCGGCCGGCGATCGGCCGATGGAGCTGATGAGCCGCGCGCTGCTGCTCGGCCTGTGCGGGATGCTGTCGTCCGCGTTCTTCTCGAACTCCATCTACAACAAGCAGCTGTGGCTGCTGCTCGCGTTGGCGGTCGCGATCCGGTCGCTGGCTCAGCGGCCGGCGGCCGCGACCTGAGCGCCCAGCAGCCCGAGGCACGCGCTGCCGGGGCTGAGCCGGAAGTCCCCGTGCCCGGGGTCGCGGAAGCGCGGGTTCGCGACCAGGTTGCCGCGGCTGGTGAGCCCGGCCGACGCCGGGCTGCCCGCGGCCCAGGTGCAGTTGTCGCGCATCACGTTGCCGCGGCCGACCCTGCCGGGCCAGTAGGTGGAGACACCGGCCGTCGCGGTGTTGGCGATGACGTTGTGCTCGACGACGTTGCCACGCGAGGCGGTCCGCCCATCGCCGCCGATCACGACGCCGCCGCGGACGCTGTCGGGCCCGCCGTTGATGATGTTGCGCGCGACCTCGAAGCGGCGGGCGTCCGGGTACAGCTGGATCCCGTAGGCGACGGGGTTGGTGATGACGTTGTCGGTGATCTGGCCCGACCGTGCATCGGCGACGTAGATGCCGTGGTCCTTGTTGCCGTGCTCGACGGCGCCGCAGTCGTGGATGACGTTGCGCCGGATGATCGGTCGCAGGGCACGACCGCCCTGCGCGGACCCGAGCATCATGCAGCTGTCCCCGCGCATGCGGTTGGTGAGGTCGGAGTCCTCGACGACGACGTCGGCCGCGTAGATCTTCACCGAGTTGTGACCGCCCGTGCCCTCGAAGTCCAGGCCGGATAGGTGGACGGCATCGGCGCCGTGGGCGACCATGACGATGCCGACCAGCCGGGCTCGCTCGCCGGGATACGAACGCATCGTGACGGGGGCCGCGGGCGTGCCACCCCGCGCGAAGCGTGCCACGTAGCCGTTGCGGCCCCGGGTGTAGGTCCCGGCTCGCAGGCAGCCGGTCTCGCCTGGCGCGAGCGCGTCGGCGAGGCGCTGCGGCGAGCGGAAGGGAGCGGACTCCGTCCCGGCGTCGCGGTCAGCGCCGTTCGGGGCGGCGACGTGGTCGCAGCCGGCGGCGGCGGCGGTGTCGGGGGCCGCGCTCAGCGCGAGGCCGGCGAGGATGATGAGGAGGAGACGGGCGGGCATTGGGACGGGAACGAGAGGGGAGGCCGGGCCTCGGGACTGCGCATTCCTTATGTCGACCTGCCCGCGCGTTCGCTGCCCCTCACCGGACGGACTTGGACGGATGTCCGATCGGAACGGCGGGCAGCCGACCGATCCTGCGGCATCCGCTGTCGGCGTCGAGCCGGTAGTCCGCGCCGGCGCGATCGTTGAAGTCCGGGTCGGCGACGACGTTGTCCTCCGCGAGGAGCCCGGTCCCGGCGGCGATGCCACCCGTCTCCCAGAGGCAGTTGCGCCTGACGACGTTGCTCGTGCCGACCCGGCCCTCCCAGGAGACGTCGACCCCGGCGCTGCGCGTGTAGGCGATGACGTTGCCCTCCACGACGTTGTCGCTGGAGGCGGAGTCGGCATCGCCGCCGATGACGATCCCGCCCCGCACCGTGTCCGGCCCCCCGTCGGCGACGTTGCCGACGACGCGGAACCCCTGCGCGTTCGGGTAGAGCTGGACGGCATAGGCGGCGGGGTTGACGAAGCGGTTGCCGGTGATCTGGCCATCGCGAGCCTGGGCGGCGTAGATCCCGTGGTCCTTGTTGCCGTCGGCCTTCGCGCCGCAGTCGTGGAACGAGTTGCCGCGCACAACCGGCCGGACCGCCTCTCCGCCCGCCGTCGAGCCCAGGATCATGCAGCTCTCCCCGCGCCCGAGATTGCTGATGTCGGAGGCCTCGATCGTGACGTCGCTGCCGTACACCTTGACCGTGTTGGCCGATCCGGTGCCCACGACGTCGAGGTGGCCGAGACGGACGTCGTGGGCGCCGTGCGTGACGGTGACGATGCCGACCAGCTTGGCCCGTTCGCCGGCGGAGCTGCGCACGACGATCGGCGCGCCGGGTCGGCCGCTGGCGGTCACGGCCAGCACGTAGCCGTCCGGGCCGGCGGTGTAAGTGCCGCCCCGCAGGCACCCGGTCTCCCCGGGCCGGAGGGCGCGCGCGAGCCGGCTCGGTGTCCCGAAGGGCCGGGCGCGTGTCCCTGGCGCGGCATCCGAGCCTCCGGCGGCGGCGTAGCGATCGCAGTGAACGGGGACCGGTGCCATCCGGACGCTCGTGGCGAACCCGATCGCCGCGGCGATGCCGAGCAGAACCGCAGCGCTGATGGAGCGGCTACCACGACGTGTCCGCAAGCCGGCTCCAGCCTAGGCACCGGTCCCGGGCTGGACATTCGTCGTACGGCGACGTGAAGGTGTTCCAATCGGTCCTCGCCACTGTTATCGTCGCCGGGGACAAGGATCGTCAAGCATTGGATGGAGGCTCGGTGTCTCAAGCAGGAAAGCGGCGGGACGTCGCGCACAACGCACGGCGCCGTGGCGCCCTCGTATCGCTGATCGCCGTGGCCGCGTGCCTCGGCACTGGACTCTCAGGGTCGCCGGCCGACGCCGCGCCGCTGCGCGGCGTTTACCCGATCCAGGTCGTCGTCGGATCGACCGCTCAGCTGCCGGCCACGACCGCCGCGACTCGGAGCCTGGCCCGCAGAGCCGTCGCCGCCGCCCCCGCGCGCCTGCGCAGCCGCGTCGCCGCTGCGGCCTTCAACCCGGCCGACGGCCTGACCTACGCGCTCACGCGCCGGTCGCTCGTCCGCCTCGACAGCCGGGGCGCGCGACACGGAGCCGCGAGCCTGAGCGGCCTCGGTCTCAACGGGCCCGAGCACGCCGCCTTCGGGCGCTCGAGCGACCCGACGGACGTCTCCACCAACCTTCACCTCTACGTCGACGACCGTGGTGGGCGTCCCGCCTCCCGCCGGATCGTCGAGGTCGGCCTCGCATCAGGCAAGCAGACCGTGTCGGCGGCGGCGGTGAGCGAGGTCGCGGCGCCGTACCTGCGCTCGATCGACACGTCCGCCTTCAGCCCGTCCTCGCCGGACCCGGCCGGCCTGGCCTACGACCAGGCCACCGACAGCTTCATCATCGGGGACTCCGAGGTCGAGGAGATGCCCCTCTACAAGGGCTTCAACCTGTTCACGCTCCCGCGCGGCTCGACCGCCGGGTTCGGGACGGGCACGACCGTCGGCCGCTTCAGCAACGAGCCGACGGGCTTGTCGATCAACCCGGCCGACCGGACGCTGTACGTGTCCGACGACGACGGCAACCGGGTCACGGTGGACCGCCCGGGCGCCGACGGCAAGCACGGCACGGCCGACGACTCGTTCTACCGCTTCAGCACGGCGGCGGTGGGGGTCGTGGACGCCGAGGACGTCGCCTTCGACACCGCGACCGGCCACCTCTTCGTGTGCGACGGCGTGGGCCTCGAGATGTGGGAGATCGACCCCGTCAACGGCACCTTCGGCGACGCGGGTGACGTCGTCGGGCACTTCGACCTCGCCGTGCACGGAATGCGCGACTGCGAGGGCGTCGGCATCGACGCGCTCCGGAACACCCTGCTCGCCGTCGATCCCACCCGCACCAAGGCCTTCGAGCTGACGAAGTCGGGCAGCCTGGCGCGCATCATCGACCTGACGTCGATCCCCACGACAGAGCGCCAGCTCTCCGACATCGAGATCGCGCCGACCTCCGACCCGACCGACGCTCCGGGCACGATGGCCTACTGGGTCGTCGACCGGCACGTGGACAACGGTCCGGACCCCAGCGAGAACGATGGCCTGATCCATGAGCTCGGCTTCCCGGCGGACCCGCCGGCGGATGCGCCTCCCTCCGTCAGCGTGACGGCGCCTGCGGCGGGCACCACGGTGACCGGGACCACGACCGTGCGGGCCGCCGCCACCGACGACAAGGGCGTCGCGCAGGTGCGCTTCCTCGTCGACGGGACGTCCATCGGCACCGACAGCAACGGCGCGGACGGCTGGTCGCTGGGCTGGGCCACCACGTCGACGACCGACGGCTCGCATTCGATCACCGCGGTCGCCACGGACACCGCCGGGAACAGCAGCGCGTCGGCGGCCGTCGCCGTGACCGTGCACAACCCGCCCGTGCGCACGTTGACCGTCCGCGTGAGCGGGGGTTCCGACGACGCCGATCAGGCACGCAGCGGCAGCGTCCGGCGGACGGCGCGCGAGATCAAGCTCGGTGGCGACAAGGGCCGGACAACGGCGGGAGTGCGCTTCAGCGGCCTGGCGATCCCGCGCGGGGCGACCATCCGAAGCGCCACCATCCAGTTCCGCGCGGACAAGTCCGAACGCTCCTCCGGGACGTTCACCCTGCGAGCACAGGCCTCCGATTCGGCGTCGGCCTTCACCAGCGCCGCCTTCGACCTGTCCTCGCGTCCGAAGACCACGGCCGCCGTGAGCTGGTCCGTGCCCGAGTGGGTCGGCGGCGCCGCGGGGACCAAGCAGCGCACGCCCGATCTCACCACCCTGCTGCAGGAGGTCGTCAACCGGCCGGGCTGGGCGTCCGGGAACGCCTTGGCCGTGCTGGTCAGCGGCACGACTCAGCGCACCGCGGATTCGTACGAGGGCGGATACGCGACGGCGCTGACCGTAGAGTTCAGCGTGCTCTGAGCCGGTCCGAGCCCGACATCGCGGTGGACGAGGCGGCCCTCGGGCTCGTCCGCGACCTCGGTCGCGCGCTGCGCGACCAGGAGGTCGGCTACTGCCATTTCAAGAGCAACGCCTTCCTCGCCGAGTCGCACCGCGGCGAGAACGACCTCGACCTGCTCGTGGCCCGGAGGGACGGCGCGCGGTTCGCCGCCGTCCTCCACGGGCTCGGCTTCAAGCTCGCGGTGCGCAGGGCGAACGCGCTGCCGGGCGTCCTGGACTACTACGGCTGGGACGCCGAGGCCGGCCGGATGGTGCACGTGCACGCGCACCACCAGCTGATCGTGGGCGACGACCTCACGAAGAACTACCGGCTGCCCCTGGAGCGCGCCTTCGTCGAGGAATCCGTGCCCGTGGGGGAGCTGCGGGTGCCACCGCCCGAGCTCGAGCTGATCCTGCTGGTGGTCCGGCTGGTGCTCAAGCACCACACCTGGGATGCGCTCGCGGCGCTGAAGGGACCGGTGCCCGGCGATGCGCGCACGGAACTGGCCTACCTCGAGGCCCGCACGGATCCGGAGCAGGTGGCCGCGGCGCTCGCCAGCCGGCTGCCGATCCTCGATCGGCGCACCTTCGAGCGCTGCCGGGCGGCGCTCGAACCGGACGCGGGCGCTCTCGCCGGTGTCGGGGCCGGCCGTGCCCTGCTGCGCGCGCTGGCCCCGTACGGACGGCGTCCGCGGGCTGCGGACGTCGGCCTGAAGTTCGAGCGCCGGGGCGTCGAGATCGTCCGCCACCTGGCGCGACGGCCTGCGGCGCGCAAGCAGCTGGTGGCGGGCGGCAGCATGATCGCGCTCGTCGGCGCCGACGGCGCGGGCAAGACGACCGCCGTCGAGGCGGTCGATGCCTGGCTCGGCCGGACGTTCGCCGTGACCCGCGTCCACCTGGGGCGGCCTCCGGCCTCGGTCACGCGCCGGGCGCTCACCCACCTCGCGCAGGGGCGCGGCGCGGCTCGGCGCGTCGCCGGACGCCGGAAGCGATCGCGGTCGACGCAGGAAGCTGTGCTCGCCACCGCGCTCGCGCGAGACCGCTATCTGGCCTTCCGCGCCGCGCGCCGGGTCACCACGAACGGCGGCCTGGTCGTCTGTGACCGGTTCCCGTTGCCCCAGCTCACCGGCATGGACGCTCCCCGGGTCCGGCGGCAGAGCGACCCGCGCCGCTTCCAGGCGCTCGTCGGCGTGCTGGAGCGGATCGAGCGCCACTACTACGCGGCCATCGCCGATCCTGACGTCCTGATCGTGCTGCGGGTCGACCCGGAGGTCGCGGTCGCCCGCAAGCCCGAGGAGGACGCCGACTTCGTCCGCGGACGCTGGCGCGAGCTCTGGGCGGTGGACTGGAACGGCGTCGACGCCCACGTGGTGGACGCGGGCGCCCCGCGCGAGGAGGTGCTCGCCCGCCTCCAAGCGCTCATCTGGGCGGCGATCTGAGGTGGCGAGGCTCGCGCTCGTCGAACTGGTCGGCCCGCCGGGTGCCGGCAAGAGCACCGTGCTGGAGGCGCTGCGGCGCCACGAGGACGTGGCCCTGATGCCGATCCTGCGCAGGACCCACCGTGCGGCGCTGGCGGCCGGTCTGGTCTGGGCACTCGGCGCCGTGGGACGCCGTGGCGCCCTCAGCCGGCGCTGGTCCTTCGAGCTGCTGGTGATGACGGCCTACCTGCGCGCGCTCGTCCCCGTGCTGGAGGGCCCGCGCCGGCCGAGAGGGCACACGCTCGTCTTCGACCAGGGCCCGCTCTACACGCTCAGCCAGCCGCTGCTGCGCGATCAGCGCCTGAGCGCCTTCCGGCGCGCCGAGCTCGACCGCTGGCGCGCTCGTCTCGACGTCGTCGTCTGGCTCGACGCGCCCGACGCGACGCTCGCCGAGCGGATCGACACCCGTGCCAAGGCGCATCGGTACAAGGGCGCCGCGGAGGCGGAGGTGATCGCCGGGCTGGCGGCGGACCGCGCCGTCTACGCCGAGGTGCTCGACCGCCTCGAGGCGGGGAACGGGGGGCCGAGCGTCCTGCGTTTCGACACGAGCCGGCAGTCGGCCGGCGAGATCGCCACGGCAGTCCTGGCCGCGGCCGGACACCCGCGCTGATGGCCACCCTGCGGCGCTTCCGGCTGCGCGACGACACGCTGTCGCGGAAGGCGAGCCTGAACATGGTCGCGGCGATGCTCGACTACGGGGCGCGGATCCTCGTCGGTCTGATCGTCGCGCCCTTCCTGGTCACCCGGCTGGGCGATGTCGCGTACGGCGTCTACCAGACGCTCGGCCGGCTCGTCGGATACGCGACGCCCGCCGGGGGCCGGCCCAGCCAGGCCCTGAAGTGGACGATCGCCCGCGACCAGCACTCGGAGGAGGTCGCGGAGAAGCGCGCCCAGGTCGGCAGCGCCGTCGCCGTCTGGCTGGTGTTCCTGCCTCCGCTCGCGCTGATCGGAGGTGTGCTGGCCTGGTTCTCACCGACCCTGCTCGGCCTGCCGGACTCGCTGCACCTGACGGTCCGCGTCGCCGCCGGGCTGCTCGTCGTCAACCTGGTCGTCGAGAACCTGCTGCTGATCCCGCAGTCGGTGGTGCAGGGCGAGAACCTCGGCTACAAGCGCCTCGGCAGCTCCACGCTGATCGTCCTGCTCGGGGGCGCGATGACCATCGTCGCGGCCGTGACCGGGCTGGGGCTGGTCGGGGTGGCGGGCGCGCTGGTGGCGACCACCGCGCTCACCGGCCTGCTGTTCCTGCGGGTCGCCCGCCGCAACGTCGGCTGGTTCGGCATCGAGCGCCCTCCCCGCGGCGTCGTGCGCGGGTTCATGACCCTGAGCGGCTGGTTCCTGCTCTGGAACCTGGTCATGCAGCTGATGCGCGCGAGCGACATCGTGGTGCTGGGCATCGCCGGCTCACCCGAGCAGGTCACCGTGTACTCGCTGTCGCGGTACGTGCCCGAGGCGATCTTCAGCGTGGCGGCGATCGTGATCTCGGCGGTCATGCCCGGGCTCGGCGGCGTGATGGGGGCGGGGGAGACGGACCGGGCGGCGCGGGTGCGCTCGGAGGCGATGACGGTCACGTGGCTGCTCGCGACCGCTTCGGGTGCGGCGTATCTCCTGATCCAGGCGTCCTTCGTCACGGTCTGGGTGGGAGCCGAGTACGTGCCCACCGACCTGACCGCGCTGCTCGTCGTGATCCTGAGCCTGCAGTTCGCCTTCATCCGCAACGATTCGAGCATCATCGACCTGACGCTCGAGCTCAAGAGCAAGGTGCTGATCGGACTCGCCTCCGGAGCGGTCTCCATCGCACTTGCGGTGCTCTGCATCCGCGCCTTCGACGACGGGATCGCCGGGCTCGCGCTCGGGTTCGTCGCCGGCCGGGCGATCGTCGGCGTCGCCTACCCGGTGATGGTCTGTCGCGCCCTCGGGCTGCCGGTGCAGGGCCAGGTGCTCGGAGCGTTGCGGCCGCTGCTGGTGACGGCGGCCTGCTTTGCGGGAGCGGTCGCGCTCGCGCCGTCCGTGCAGGTGGGCTCGTGGATCGCCGTGATGCTGGTCGGCGGCGCCGCGATGGTGGCCGTCGGCGCCGCGGCGCTCACCCTCGGCCTGTCGGGCACGCAGCGCCGGCGGGTCACCGGACGCATGCGGGCGGTGCTCAACCGCCGCGGATGAACGCGACGAGGCGCCGCCGCTCGGACTCGGCGGAGCGCTCGCGGGCGCGCTCGAGCCCGGCCGCGACCAGCGCGTCGCGCAGGTCGGCGTCGCCGGCGAGGCGTCGCACGGCGTTCGCGGCGGCCCGCGCGTCGCCCGGGGGGACGAGCAGCGCGGCGCCGTCCGCGACCGCGCCGACCCCGCCGACGTCCGTGGCCACCACCGGTGTCCGGGCGGCGAACGCCTCCAGCAGGACCTGTGGGAGGCCTTCCGTCCAGGAGACGTGCAGGAAGACGTCGGCCGCGCGGTAGCGATCGAGCAGCCCGCCGTCGAGTGGCACATAGCCGAGCAACTCGACCCGATCCGCGACCCCGAGCGCGACCAGGCGCTCGCGGAGGTCGGGCTCGAGCGGCCCCTCCCCGATGATCTCGAGGCGGTACCCGTCGCCGAGCTGGCCGGCGATGTCGGCGAGGAGGAGCGGGTTCTTCTCCGTTTCCAGCCGCCCGACCGAGAGGACGCGCACCGGCGGGGCGGTGGAGGGCGGGCGGGGCTCGTGGAGGTCGGCGTCGGTCACGAAGGAGACGCTGAGCTCATGCAGGCGCCGCGCGACCCGGTACCGATCCGCCAGCGCGGGACCGACGGCCGTCACCGCGGAGCCGCGCGCGAGCGCCCGCCAGGTCGCCTCCATCGCGCGGAACGCGAGAAGCGGACCGCGCCGGCCGGGGAAGCGGCTCCGCGCGTAGGCGAGGGTGTCCTGACGGACGCCGAGCACGACCCGGCGCCGGCGCACGCGGGCGAGCACGGCCAGTACGACGGCCATCGGGCTCGGACCGTTGACCCACACCGCGTCGACCCCGCCGAGCACGCGCCAGAAGGTCCGGACCGTCCCGGCCAGCGCCCGCAGCACGGCCGGGATGTCGGCGGCGCTCGCGTAGTGGGGGAGCGGGACGAAGGCGGCCGCGTCCGGCACCGCGTAGTGCGAGCGGCCGGGGCTCGGATCCAGGCGGCCCAGGACGGTCAGCCGGTCCACGTCGGCACCCAGGCCGAACATGAACAGGGGGAACGCTCGATGGACGCTCAGCCCGCCGTGCGCGTCGCGGTGGTAGATCGCGTCCTCGTAGACGGCTAGGCGCACCGGCTCAGTTGAGCAGGTCAGCGGGCACAGCGTCGGCGGTGCGGACGGCAGCGCTTGCGCTGGCCGCCGCTGGCGGAGAACGCCGCGTCGTCCACGTACACCTCGGCGGCCTCGACCGGGACCTGGTTCGGGTCGGGCTCGGGCTGGGTCCCGACGGTGACCGACGGTGGCCCGTCGGGCACGATCTCCGGCACCGGGGGCGTCGGGCCGGGGCCGGGGGACGGCGTCGCGGCGGGACCGGGCGGCGGTGTGACGGCGGGCGTCGCCGTCGGTGCGGCGGTCACGGACGGACTCGGGTTCGGCGAGGCGCTGGGGCTGGGGCTGGGGGACGGCACCGGAGGCTGGTCCGGGTCGCCCTGGAGCCTCGCGGCCGTGTCGTATTCGACCACGTTCAGGCAGGGGCTGCCGGCGGCCATCCGGTAGTCGCCCGCGGCCGGGTCGCGGAAGCCGGGGTCGGCGATGATGTTGTTGGTCGGCGTGAACCCCTGGTTGGCGATGTCGACCTGGACCGTCTTGTTGCGGATCACGCAGTTGTCGCGCGCGAAGTTGCTCGTCCCGACGGCCGTGCCGCCCCAGAAGCTGCGGACCGCGGAGTACTTCAGGCTGTCGGTGATCACGTTCTTCTCCACGAGGCTGTCCGAGGAGGCGGCGTCGCCCTCTCCGGCGAAGATCACGCCGCCGCCCCCACCCACCATCACGTTGTGGCTGACCGTGGTGTCGTGGGCGTCCGGATAGAGGTGCACGCCGTAGCCGCCGGAGCGCAACATGATGTTGTCCGTGATGAGCGTCCCGTCCGCCTCGGCGACGTAGACCGAGTGCTCCAGCTTGTTCCCGGGCGCGCCACAGTCGTGGAAGACGTTGCGCTGGACGACGGTCCGGATCGCCCGGCCCCATCCGTGCGCCCCGAGGACGATGCAGATGGCCTGGCCCTGGTTGGTGATCGTGTTGTCCTGCAGGGTGACGTCCTCGGCCTGGATCTGGATGCTCGTCGATTCGTTGGGCGGGAGGCGCCGGCCGTCGATGTCGAGATCCTCGACGACGATGTCGTGGTAGCCGTTCGGCACCTGGACGATGCCCCGCAACGTGGCTCGCTCACCCGGCACGCTGCGGATGGTGATCGGCGCCCCCGGGGTGCCGCTGCGCTTGATGTTCAGGACGTAGGTGCCGGACACCTCGTCGGCGTAGGTCCCGGATCGCAGGCATCCCGTCTCACCGGGATCGAGCGACATCGCAAGCCGCTGCGCGGTGCGGAACGGGGCCGTGGCGGTCCCGGCCGCGGCGTCGGAGCCGAAGGGGTCGGCGACGCGATCGCAGGCGGCGGCCTCTGCCGGCGCGCCCCAGGCCAGGACAACGGCGATCGTCAGGAGGAGCAGGCGGTGGAGCGGCACCACCACTCCATCGGCAGGCCGGTCCCGACGGTTGATGAGCGTGGGCGCTAAGCGGACCGACGGGCACGTCTGACCGCACCGGCGACCGCGGTCGCCGGGACGCCCTCGCGGGCGGCGCCGGCGAGCAGGCCGAAGCCGTAGCTCAGGTGCATCGTGGCGTAGATCAGCGGGAGCGACGCGGCGTCGGCGGGCTCGGCGTCGGCCCGTACGGCCGTGACGGCGAGCGCCGCGCCGTAGACGGTCAGCCCGGCCCGCGCCAGGCGGCTGACGGGCGCCGCGGCGGCGGTGAGCGCGACCGCGGGCGGGAGCAGGTGGGAGGGGCGCATGGCCTGCGGGTGGCGGCGGAACGTCTTGACCTTGTGCAGGCCGTACTGCCAGTACTGGCGGCGCAGCGCGGCCAGCGAGTCACGCGGCAGGTACTCGGCGGCCATGGCGGGCACGCAGACGTGCGCGCCCGGCTCGGTCTCGTGCAGGCGAAAGGCGAGCTCGCAGTCCTGATCGGTGAGCCAGTCCTCGTCCCAGCCGCCGGCGCGGACGAGCACGTCGCGGCGCCACATGCCGGTGAAGCCGGTGTCGACCTCGAACTCGGCGTCGCCGCCCGAGCGGAAGGCGGCGCCGCCCGTCCCCAGGGAGGTCGACAGCGCCAGGGCGACGCGGTCCGACCACGGGCGCCCGTCCCCGACCGCGAGCTGCGGCCCGCTCACGTGCGCGGCACCGCCGGCGCGGAGGCGCTCGACGCCCAGCCGCAGGTACGCCGGGGGGTAGCGGCTGTGCGCGTCCATACGGGCCACGAACTCGCCGCGCGCCGCCTGCAGCCCCACGTTGAGCGCGAACGGCGTGCGCCGCCGCGGGTTGTCGAGGACGCGGATGCGCGGGTCATCGGCGGCCAGTTCGGCGAGGATCGCGCGGCTGGCGTCCTCCGAGCCGCCGTCGACGAACAGGAACTCGACCCCGCCCGTGAAGTCCTGCGCCTGCATGCGGGCCACGACCTCGCGCAGGTGCAACGCCTCGTTCAGCACCGGGGTGATCACGCTCACGTGCACGTCGCTGAACGTATCGGCCGTAAACTCGGAGACCTTGGCTGAACGCCGCTTGCATGGGCTCCAGCGGGTCCTGGGCACGAACGCCCTCTTCGCCACGGCATACGGCAACGTCGGCTCGTCGATCTACTACGCCCTCGGCCTGGTCGCGTCCTACGCGCTGGGGCTGACGCCGGTCGTCTTCGTCATCACCGGCGTGTTCTTCTTCATGACGGCGGCGTCGTACGCGGAGGCGACGGCGATGTTCCCGGAGGCGGGCGGCAGCTCGTCCTTCGCGCGGCGCGCCTTCAACGAGTTCTGGTCGTTCTTCGCCGCCTGGGCGGGGATGCTCACCTACACGCTGACCGTCGCGATCAGCGCGTTCTTCGTGCCGCACTACCTCGGCGGGCTGTTCTGGGACGAGCTCAGCCACTCGCCCGGGGACATCATCGGCGGTGCGATCGTCGTCGCCGGCCTGGCCGCGCTCAACGTGCGCGGCACGGAGGAGTCGACGTCGGTCAACGTGCTGCTGGCGGTCGTGGACTTCGCCACCCAGCTGCTGCTGGTCGTGATCGGGGTCTTCGTCGTCCTCTCACCGGACGTGCTCGTGTCCAACGTCGACCTGGGAACGGCGCCGACCTGGTCGCAGTTCGTGCTGGCGATCCCGATCGGCATGCTCGCCTACACGGGGATCGAGACGATCTCGAACATGGCCGAGGAGGCCATGGACGAGACGATCACGATCCCCAAGGCGATCAACCGCGTCCGGCTGGCCGTGTTCGCGATCTACCTCACGCTGCCGTCCATCGCGCTGTCCGCGCTGCCGGTGCAGGAGGCCCGGCCCGGCGACGAGGCGGTCGTGAGCGGGGCGGTGAAGGTCGGCGACATGTTCACCAACCTGGGCCTGACGGAGGAGCAGGGCGGCAGCGCAGGCGACCCGATCCTGGGCCTGGTGCGGGCGATGGACCTCGGCCCGATCCAGTCGATCACCGAGATCTACGTCGGCCTGCTGGCGGCGACGATCCTGTTCCTGGCCACCAACGCGGGGCTCATCGGCGTGTCGCGGCTGGTCTACTCGATGGGCATCCACCGCCAGCTGCCCGACCAGCTGCGGCAGCTGCATCCGAAGTACCAGACGCCGTGGATCGGCATCGTGCTGTTCGGCGGGCTCGCCGTCGTCGCCCTGCTGCCCGGGCAGGCGGACTTCCTCGGCGGCCTGTACTCGTTCGGCGCGCTGCTGTCCTTCACCGTCGCGCACATCAGCGTGGCGCGGCTGCGGGCGACGGAGCCCGAGCGCCACCGCCCGTACCGGGGACCCGGCAACCTGACGATCCGCGGCTACGACGCGCCACTGTTCGCGATCGTCGGCGGCACGTTCACCTTCATCGCCTTCGTCGTCATCGTCGTGCTCAACCCGGGCGTGGCGGCCGCCGGCGCGGCCTGGCTCGTCCTCGGCATCGCGCTGTACGTCCCGTTCCGGCGCTCGCGCGGGTTGGACCTGACCTCGACGCACAAGGTGGCGATCCCGCAGCCGGTCGTCGACCACGAGGCGGAGTACCACTCCGTGCTCGTGGCGCTGAACGGGGAGGACGGGTACAACCCGCGCATCGTCGCGACGGCCGCCAAGCTGGCCGCGCGGCGCCGCCACGGCATCCACATCATCGTGACGATCCCGGTCCCGTTCGCGCTCGCGCTCGACGACCGCATGCCGGCGGCGGAGTCCAACGCGGACTCGATCATCGAGCAGGCGCGCATCGCCGGCGGCCGGCGGGTGACGGGCCACTGGGAGAAGGTCCGCGCGGGCCAGGCGGGGCGGCGGATCATCGAGGAGGCCGAGGACATGAAGGCGTCCGCGATCGTGATCGGGCTGCCGCGGCGCGTGGCCGGCGGGTCGCTGTTCGGCAAGACGCTGGAGACGGTGCTGGCCGACCGGCCGTGCCGGGTCGTCATCGAGTCCGCGCCCGAGGACGCAGCCGCCCGGGGGGCCGCGGCGGCTGCGCTGCGAGCCGAGGCGCTGTCCTGATGAGCGTCCGCACACACCTGCTCCCGCTGCTGATGCTGGTGCTCGGACTGGCGATCATCGTCCGCACCGCGACCGAGGGCGGGGGCGCGGGCTTCCTGATCGGCGGGCTGCTGGCGGTGGCCGGCGGGGCACGGCTCTGGGCCGAGGAGCGGAGTGAGGCCCTGCGCCGCCGAAAGCAACGCGCCAGTTCGATGCCGAACGGTGACGAGCCCTCCGGGCGAGGCCGGCGGTCGTGAGGCGCCGGATCGGTTCACCCGTCCTGTGGGGGCTCGTGCAGGCGTTCGTCGCCGCCGGTTTCTACTTCTCGCTGGGCATCGTCGCCGAGCGCGCGCAGGGGTACACGTGGGTCGTCTACCTCGCCGCGGCGGTCTTCTTCGTCCTCACGGCGATGTCCTACATGGAGGCGGCGTCGCTGCACCAGGAGCGCGGCGGCGCCACGATCATCGCGCGCTACGCGTTCAACGAGCTGATCTCGTTCGTGGCGGGCTGGGCGATCATGCTCGATTACGTGATCCTGATCGCCCTCACGGCGTTCACGATCACGGACTACCTGGCCGTGTTCTGGTCGCCGCTGGGGGACGGCGGCCTCGAGGTGGTGCTGGCCGGCGGCGTCATCGGGCTCGTCGCGACGATGAACGTCCGCGGCCTCGACCCACGGCGCTTCCTGCGCTTCTTCGGGTTCGCGCTGGCCGACCTCGGCGCGCAGGTCTTCCTGCTCGTGATCGGCCTGATCGTGCTCTTCGAGCCGTCGGTCGTCAGCCATCCTGTCCGCTTCGGCGGGCCGGTGCCGCTCGACGACATCGTCTTCGCGTTCCCGCTGGCGATCGTCGCCTTCACCGCGCTCGACGCGTCCTCGGGCTTCTCCGGCCAGGTCAAGGTGGGACGGGCGGGCCTCAAGCGGCTGCTGGCGGTGCGGGTCGGCTCGCTGCTGGTCGCCTACGTCGGGCTGGCGCTGATCGCGTCCTCGACGATCGGGCCCGGCGTCGGCCCCGGGACCCGCACCGACGCCCCGCTGCTGGGGGTGACCGCCGCGATCGAGCAGGACCGGGTCCGGGAGCTGCTGGAGGCGGTGGTGGCCGTCTCGGCGACGCTCGTGCTCTTCACCGCGTGCCTGGGATCGATGCTGGGGCTGTCGCGGCTGGGCTACTCGCTGGCGGTCAACCGGCAGATCCCGTCCAAGATCGGGCGGCTGCATCCGCGCTTCAAGACGCCGACGGTGGTGATCGGCCTCGGCGCGATCCTCTCGTTCGGGCTTGTCATCCCCGAGGACACCGAGTTCCTGGGCGCCATCTACGCCTTCGGGGCCACGCTCGCGTTCCTGATCGTCCACCTCAGCGTGCTGGTGCTGCGCCGGCGCGAGCCCGACCGCGACCGCCCCTTCAAGGTGCCGTTCGGCATCCGCGGCTACCCGGTGCCCGCGATGATCGGGGCGCTGATGGCGGGCGGCTCGTTCGTCGCCGTCCTCGCCCTGCACACGTCGGCGCGCTGGGTCGGGCCCGTCTGGATGCTGGTCGGCCTCGTCCTGTACGTCGCCTACCGGACGGGGTCGGAGAAGTCGCTCACCCGGCGGCTGACCGTCCCGGAGGACACGCTGACGATGGAGGCCGGGCCGAGCGCGGAGTACGGCTCGATCCTCGTCCCCGTGTTCGGCGGGGATCTCGACGACGACATCATGCAGACGGCCGGGCGGCTCGCCGCCGAGGAGCCGGTCGACTCCGACACGGACGACGACGGCGCGCAGATCGAGGCGCTGTGGGTGATGGTCATCCCGATGTCGCTGCCGCTGGACGGGCGGCTGCCGGACGCCGACGTCAAGCACGCCCGCGAGCGGCTCGACCACGCGCGCCGGGTCGGCGAGGAGTACGACGGCGTCCAGGTCAACACCGTCATCACCCGCGCGCGGTCGGTGGGGGAGGCGGTGGTGCGCGAGGCGCGCCGCCGCGGCGTCGAGGCGATCGTCATGCCCGCCGAGGAGCCGTCCCGGATCCGCGGCGGGGTGCTGCTGGGCGGCCGCGAGGGCCTGCGGTCCACGTTCGTGGGGGACACGACCCGCTACGTGATCAACAAGGCGCCGTGCCGGGTGATCCTGACGGCGCCGCCCTCGTCGGGCCCGCGCAAGGCGCGCGAGCGCACCGGCACGCCGTCCCACGCCCAGCCCCCGCGCCGTCCGCGCCGGCCCACTCTGCCCCGTCGCCGGTAGGCTGCGCCGGCATGTTCGTCCTCGTCGTCGGTGCGGGTCGGGTGGGGGCGGCCGTCGCCACCTCCGCCCTGCGCGCGGGTCACACCGTCTCGGTCCTCGACGAGGACCCCCTGTCCCATGAGCGCCTCGACGTCGAGCTCGGCCAGGCCTGGGAGGCGGCGGGCGGGCGCTTCACCATCGGCACGGCGCTCGAGATGGACGCGCTGGAGGAGGCCGGGATCGCCGAGGCCGACGTCTTCATCGCCTCCACCAACGGCGACAACACGAACCTCGTCGTCTCCCAGCTCGCCCGGCTGCGCTTCGAGGTCCCCAAGGTGATCGCCCGCATCCTCGACCCGCGCCGTGCCGCCTGGTACGCCGAGCAGGGCCTGCACACCGTCTG
The DNA here is from genome assembly GCA_963740765.1 of uncultured Solirubrobacteraceae bacterium. Classification (GTDB taxonomy): domain Bacteria; phylum Actinomycetota; class Thermoleophilia; order Solirubrobacterales; family Solirubrobacteraceae; genus DATLGB01. Next base: position 103,423 of record CAVUFN010000008.1, read on the forward strand.
CCCGACCGCCATCGCGATCGACCAGCTCGAGCGGGCCGCCCTCGGCGACGGCTACCAGGCCGTCGGCCGCGCGGGGGAGGAGGGCGCCTGATGTACGTCATCGTCGCCGGTGCCGGCAAGGTCGGCTGGAACCTCGCCCGCGAGCTGCTCGAGAAGGACAACGAGGTCACGGTCATCGAGGCCGACCGCCGCCGCTACCTCACCGTCGAGCAGGAGCTCGAGCACGCCGTCCAGTACGGCGACGCCACCGAGCTGTGGGTGCTCGAGCGGGCCGGCATCAACCGCGCCGACCTGGTCGTGGCGGTCACCGGCGACGACGAGGACAACCTCCTGATCTGCCAGGTCGCCAAGGAGAAGTACGACGTCGAGCGGATCATCGCCCGCTGCAACAACCCCCGCAACCTCGAGCTCTTCAAGCTCCTCAACATCCAGCCGGCCGTGTCCGCGACCGACCTGATCCTGCGCCTGATCGAGCACGAGGTCCCCAAGTACGGCCTCGTCCACCTGCTGGACCTCCCCGAGGAGCGCCTCGAGATCATCGAGCTCGTCGTCTCCGACGGCGCCCCGGCGGCGGGGTCCTCCGTCCAGGACCTCGACCTGCCCGACGGCTCACTCGTGGTCGCCGTCCTGCGCTCGGAGGGCGGCGGCTTCGTCCCCAAGGCGGACACGATCATCGAGGCCGGCGACGAGGTCCTCGTCGTCCTCGATCCGGGCCTCGAGGCGACGATCACCGAGACGTTCGTCTCCGCCGCCGACCGCGACTGACCGGGACGCATCCAGTCCTATACTGCCGGTCCGGCGCACACCACCGCCGTCTATTGGGGAGTGGTGTAATTGGCAACACGCCAGTTTCTGGTACTGGTATTTGGGGTTCGAGTCCCTGCTCCCCAGCTCGCTATGCGGCGGCCTGCTCGGCCCAGTCGCGGTAGAGGGCGTAGTAGGCGCCCCGGGCGGCGATCAGCTCGTCGTGGGTGCCCTGCTCGGCGATGCGGCCGTGAGCGAGGACGATGATGCGCCCAGCGCGCTGGATGGTGCTGAGGCGGTGGGCGATGACGATCGCGGTGCGGCCGGCGAGGAGGCGCCGCAGGCCGTCCTCGATGCGGGTCTCCGTGTGGATGTCGACGTTCGACGTGGCCTCGTCGAGCACGAGGATGCGCGGATCGGCGATCAGCGCGCGGGCGAAGGCGACGAGCTGGCGCTGCCCGGCGCTGAGGTGCGAGCCGCGCTCGCCGACGTCGGTGTCGTAGCCGTCGGGCATGTCGGCGACCACGTCGTCGAGGCCGACGGCGCGGGCGGCATCCTCGACGTCCGCGCGCTCCGCGCCGGGGCGCCCGAAGGCGATGTTGTCGTGCAGGGAGCCCGAGAACAAGAACGCCTCCTGCGGGACGATGCCCAGCTGGCCGCGCAGCGAGCGCTGGGTGACGTCGCGGACGTCGTGGCCGTCAACGCGCACCGCGCCCGAGGTCGGATCGTGGAAGCGGGCGACGAGCTTGGCGAAGGTGGACTTGCCGGCACCGGTGGAGCCGACCAGCGCGACGGTCTGGCCCGGCGGGATGACGATGTCGATGTCGGCGAGCGCCGGGGCGTCATCGCGACCTTCGTAAGCGAACGTGACGGCGTCGAAGGCGATCTCGCCGCGCACGGTGTCCAGCGCGAACGCACCCGGCGCGTCCTCGAGGTCGGGCTGCTCGTCGAGCAGCTCGAAGATCTTGTCCAGCGCGGCCATGCCCGCCTGGTAGGTGGTGTACAGCTGCGAGAGCTGCTGGATCGGGTCGAAGAAGTTCTGCAGGGCGGCGATGAAGGCGACGAGCACGCCGACGGTGACGTCGCCCTGGATGACCTGGATGCCGCCGTAGAGCAGGATCCCGGCCTGCACCAGCGCCGACAGCAGCTCGACGCCCGGGAAGTAGGCGGCGTTGAGGTTGACGGTCTTCATGTTCGCGACGCGGTTCTCCTCGTTGAGGACCGCGAAGCGCGCGTTGTGGCGCGGCTCCTGGGCGAAGAGCTTCACGACGCGCACGCCCGACAGCGTCTCCTGCAGGTAGGCCGTGATCCAGGCGACCTTCTCGCGGGTCTGCTTGTAGGCGTCCGCGGAGACGATCCGGAAGACGAAGGACGCGATCCCCAGCACGGGGAAGACGAGGTAGGTCAGCAGCGCGAGCTGGGCGTCGAGCACGAACAGGATCGCGGCGGTGCCGACGAGCGTCAGCGACGAGCCGAACAGCGTGACGACGCCGTCCGTGACGAGCTGGTCGAGCGCCTGCACGTCGTTGGTCATGCGCGAGATCAGCACGCCGGCCTGGCGGCGCGAGTAGAAGCCGATCGAGAGCGACTGCAGGTGCGTGAAGATGCGCAGGCGCAGGTCCTGCAGCACCCGCTGCCCGACCCAGCCGACGAGGTAGGTCTGCAGGTAGGTCGCGAGGAAGTACACGACCGCGGAGACGAGGAAGCCGACGACGACGAGGTCGAGCGTGCCGCGGTCGCCCTGGCCGATGCCCTCGTCGATGGCGAGCTTGGCCAGCGGCGGCGGCGCCAGCGACGCTGCGGTGGCGAACAGCAGCGCCGCCATCATCACGATCACCCGGCCCCGGTAGGGGCGCAGGAGCTCGCGGATCCCGCTCAGCTGGCGCTTCCTCATAGCCCGACCACCTCGGGCTCGGCCGGCTTGCGGTTCAGGAAGACCTGGTCGGGCAGGCCCTTCGCGGCGATCTCCGCGTACAGGTCGGACTGCGTGAGCAGCTCCTCGTGCGTCCCGCTCGCCACCACGCGCCCGGCGTCGAGCACGACGATGTGGTCGGCCAGCGCGATGGTCGACAGCCGGTGCGCGATGACGAACGTCGTCCGGCCCTCCATGGCCGTGCGCAGCGCGTCCTTGATCAGCTGCTCCGTGGACGCGTCGACCGCCGAGGTGGCGTCGTCGAGGATCAGGATGCGCGGGTCGGCGAGCAGCGCGCGGGCGATCGCGAGCCGCTGCCGCTGGCCGCCGCTGATGGTCAGCCCGCGCTCGCCGATGACGGTGTCGTAGCCGTCGGGCAGCGCGTCGATGAACCCGGCCGCCTGCGCGGCCTCCGCCGCCGCCACGACCTCCTCCCGCGACGCGTCGGGCCGGGCGTAGGCGATGTTCGCGTGGACGGTGTCGCTGAACAGGAACGGGTCGTCGGTGACGACGGCGATCTCGGAGCGCAGGGAGCGGAGATCGACGTCACGAACGTCGGCGCCGTCGACCCGCACCGTCCCGGCCGTCGCCTCGTAGAGCTGGGGGATGAGGGAGACGAGCGCGGACTTCCCGGAACCCGTCGCGCCCACGAGCGCGACGGTGCATCCGGCCGGGACCTCCAGCGAGACGTCGGACAGCGCGTTGCGCTTGGCGCCGTCGAACGCGAACGACACCCCGCGCAGCGAGACCGCGCCGTCGCCGTGCGGAAGCGTCGTGTGCCGCGACTCGGCTCCCCCGGGTTGGCGGTCGAGGAGCTCGAACAGCCGCGCGCCGGACGCGACCGCGCGCTGGGACATCCCGAGCGCGACGCCGAGCATGCGCATCGGCGAGGCCAGCATCAGCACGTACGTGTAGAAAGCCGCGAACTCGCCGGTCGTCAGCGTGCCGTCGATGACGCGGCGCCCGCCGACGACGAGGATCGCCGCCAGCCCGAGCTGGGGCAGGAACGCGAGCAGCGGGTTGTAGAAGGCGCGCTGGCGGGTCGCGATCAGGTTCTGGTCGAAGACCCGCTGGACGCGGCCGCGGAAGCGCCCGAGCTGGCGCTCCTCGCGCGCGAACGCCTTCACGACCCGCACGCCGGAGACGTTCTCCTCGGCGTCGGCGGTCAGCTCGGCGATGCGCTGCTGGACCTCCTGCAGCGCCGGCCGCGACTTCATCCCGTAGCGGTTGGCGATCACGACCACGAACGGCGTGGGGATCAGCGCGAGCAGCCCGAGCTCAGGCTGCAGGATGATCATCGCCACCGCGGCGAGGATGATCGTCAGCGCGCTCTGGGTGATGAACACGAGGCCGTAGCCGAGGAAGAAGCGGACGGAGGAGAGGTCGACGGTCGCGCGCGACATGAGCTGCCCGGTCTGCTGCGAGTCGAAGAAGCCCATCTCGAGGCCGAGCAGGTGCGCGTACAGCGCCTCGCGCATGTCGACCTCGACACCGAGGGAGACGCGCCCCGCGACGAGCCGGCGCGCGACGGAGAGCGCCAGCCGCGCCAGGGCCGCGCCGACGACGACCGCGCAGATGATCCGCAGGCCGCTGCGATCGCCGCGCTGGATGCGATCGATCGCCACGCCGGTCAGCGCCGGCAGCGCCGCCGTTCCGACCATCGCGAGGGCGGCGAGGACGAGGGAGCCGATCGCGGCGGTGCGATACGGCCGCAGGAAGGTCAACAGGCGGAAGAAGGTGCGCACGCAATTACACGGTAGGTCTCACGGTTTGCCACAATCGCGGCAGATGAGCGACGCCATCGCCCTGCGGAACCGCTTCGCCATGGTCAAGGGCGCCTGGGAGGAGCACCTCCGCGGCGTCCCGTTCCCGCAGCTCGGCGAGGGGACGGCCGAGGAGAAGATCGAGCGGCTCGAGCTCGCGCTGGTCGACACCATGCGGGCGCGCGCCACCCCGGAGACGGCCGAGATGGTCGCCGACGGGATGTGGGGCATCGTCCACGACCGCCCCGACGGCGATCCCGTCAAGGAACGCGTGACGCAGCACCACGGGGACCTGGCCCGCCTGGGCCACCGTGGCATCTAACCCGCATCCGGGCCTGTGCGCGAGCTGCGTGCACCAGCAGATCGTCCGCAGCGGCCGCGGCAGCGTGTTCAGCCTGTGCCGGCGCTCGAAGACCGAGCCCGAGCGCTACCCGAAGTACCCGCGCGTGCCCGTGACCCGCTGCGCCGGCTACGAGCCGGTCAGGCCTTGAGCTTGGAGCGCAGCGCGTCCTGGACGGCCGCGGAGGCCGGGGACCGGTCGAGCACGAGGAAGCCCGCGCCCGTCTGATCGGGGACGACCGACGCCGTGAACGCGTGGATCTGCGCGAAGGCGCCGAAGGTCGACTCCTCGGAGTCCGACAGCGTCGACGGCCGCGGCGGCTCGGGGTCCGGGAACGTCTCCGCCAGGGGGCGCTGCAGCGAGGGGGCGACGTCGCCGGGCAGGAACAGCATCGCCCCGACGGGTGAGTCCTTGGACGCCGCGGCGGCGAGCTGGGCCGACGTGAGCTTGCCGTCGGTCGGCGTGGAGGCCAGCGGGTCGCGCACCGCGTCGGCCGTGTCGGCGGCCTTCTCCTCGGCGGTGGGCGGCGGCGGCGGGAGGAAGGCGACGACGTTGTCGATCCCGTCCACGTACTTGAACGCGTACAGCGACAGCTCGTAGGCCTCGCGCTGGATCAGCCGCAGGCGCTTGGACGACGCCTCGCCCGTGTCGATCGAGCCGTTCGGGCCGAGGCCCTTGAGGACGAACAGCAGCGACTTGCCGGGGATGTCGATGATGTCGGCGCCCTCGCCCTTGCCGGTCGAGCGGATGACCACGCTCAGCGGCGAGCCGTCGATCTCGAGCCGCTCGGCGTACACGTCGACGAGCTGGTCGCCGTTGTCCTGGCGGTACTCGTGCCCGACGTGCTGCGCGATCTCCACGGCGGCGACGTCCGGGTCCTTGTGCTCGGGCTTCCACGCCGACCACGGCTGCTCGCGGACCGCGTGGTCCCCGCTGATGACCAGCGCGATGATGACCATCGCCGCCACGCCGACGCCCACCAGGGCGCCCAGCAGGAACCCGAAGCGCGGCTTGTACCGCGACCCGCCCTCGGCGGGCGCGATCGGGGTCGACGCCGCGACGGCCGCCTCGTGCTCGGCGTCCGTGCGCAGCAGCGTGGACTCGCTGAGGGTCTGGAGCTTCCCGGCGTCCGGGTCGGGGCGGCCGGCCGGGGAGGGCGGCGGGATCAGATCGCGGGCCACGTGGATTCCTCGAGGAGGTCGATGTCGGGCTTGCGCAGGTGCTGCGCGTCGAGCAGGCGGACGACCTCGTCACCGAAGATCTCGCCCTTGGCCACGAGCTCGTCGGCGACCCGTTCCGTGCCCTCGCGGTTGGCGCGGATCGTGTTGTAGGCGACGACGAAGGACTGGCCGATGAGCTCGGCGACGAGCTTGCGCTTCTGGGGGTCGCTGAGGACGCGCCCGAGCGGCTGCATGTCCATCGACATGGCCCCTGAGCGATGCATGAGCTGGTTGCCGATCGCGACGAAGCGCTCGCGTACCCGCTCCTCCTCCTCGCGCCGCTGCTCGGGGTCCTCGATGCGGTCGGCGAAGGAGATCGGCGCGGGCGCCATCGCGGCCATGCCGGTCATCCGCGCGGCGTTGACGGTCACGGAGAAGATGTCGCCGCCGACGCCCGTCGTGTTCTGCTCGTAGAAGACGACCTCGGCGGCCATGGCGCCGAGCGTGTGGATGAGACCGGCGACCTCCTCCGAGCGCCAGGACACGAAGCGGTCCTCGATGCGCATCGCCTGGTGGTGGCCGCCCGAGTCGCCGCGCCGGCGCACCGACAGCCGCGTGGAGAGGAGGTTCTCGTTGTAGAGGTGGCTGCAGACGGCGTGGCCGGCCTCGTGGATCGCGATCGAGCGCTCCTCGTGCTTGGCGTAGGGCTGGCCGACGGCGACGCCCGCCTCGACGGTCGTCATCGCCTCCACGAGGTCGAGCCAGGCGAAGACGTCCCGCCCGTCCGCGTGCGCGTAGGTGAGCGCCATCGAGCACACCTGGTCGATCATCGCGGGCGAGTAGCCGTTGGTGATGCGGGCCAGCTCGTCGCGCTTCTCGGGCGTGTCGAGCTCCGGCTCGTGCGCGACCTTGTCCAGGTACAGGTCGAAGATGTCGCGCCGGTCCTCCCACGTGGGGGTGCGGAAGTAGACGTGGCGGCCCATGCGGCCCGGGCGCACGAGCGCGGGATCGAGGCGCTCGAGACCCACGTTGGTGGCTCCGATGAAGTAGATCTCGTCCTTGCGCGGCTGCGGGGGCGGCATGCGCAGCCGCTTGCCGCGGATCGTGCGCGGGACGAAGTACAGGGCGTCCAGGAAGGTGTTGACGCGGTTGGTGATGAAGCGCCGCGTCATCGGCGGGTCGTCGATGCCGTCCATCACGACCAGCAGGGAGTTCAGCGCCAGCCCGCCGCCCTGCATGCCCGGGATCATCATCTTCTCGATCGGGCGCGAGAGCTTCTCGTAGATCTCGGGGTACGGATGGCGGGGCTCGGGCGCGCGGGCGTGGAAGCGCTGCTCCCGCCACGCCTCGGTCTCCACGGTGATGTCGTCGGACCGGTAGTCGAAGCTGTCGGTGCCTGCGACCGGCCGGACGCCCATGCCGTCGCCGAGCGCCTGCCGGCGCATGCCGACGGCGTCGATCTCGTCGATGAAGACGATGCACTGGCCGCCCCACTTGGCCGCCTGCTTGCGGGCACGCCAGGCCAGGAAGCGCACCAGCACCGCGTCCATGCCGATGAAGGTCTGCGCGAAGCCCGAGCCCGGGATCGTCACGAACGGGCAGTTGAAGGACGTCGCGATCGCCTTGGAGAGCATCGTCTTGCCCGTGCCGGGGGCGCCGAGGAACAGGACGCCCCGCTCGCGCTTGCCGCCGGCCTTGACGAACTCCTCGCCCGACTGCCACAGCGACACGACCCGGGTGATCTCCTCGCGGGCCTCCGCCTGGCCGCGGACGTCTGCGAGCTTGACGCCCCAGTCCGCGTCGCCCGGCTCGTAGACCTTGATCTGCTGGGCGCCGAGGAAGAGCAGCGGCCCGAAGAGGATCAGGAAGTTGGCGAAGAAGAGGATCACCACGATCGGCGCGTAGGCCGCAGCCTGGCCGCCGACGCCCCCGGCGACGTCACCGAGCGAATCCAGCGCGTGGCCGAACGAGCCGCCGCCGTTGAGCGCCCACGCGATGCCGACGGCGATGACGAAGAGAAACGCGAGCTTCAGCAGGCGGCGGTACTTCTTGCGCCAGTACCAGAGGCGGCGTCGCTGCACGACGTCGTCGGACTGGAGCTCCTTCTCGGCCCCGTACAGCGACGGGCTCGGGATGAAGATGTGCGCGATGACGTCCACGAGGCCGCGGAACGCCGCGACGGCGAGGACCGCGAGCGCGATCGAGACCCCCAGCGGCAGCTCCGCCGTCCCGTAGAGCAGCGCGAAGAAGACGGGGGAGATGACGATCGCCACCGCGGTGGCGATCCGGTCCAGCCGCCGCCACTCGCCCGCGAGCGCCATGGACTCCGCCAGACGCCGGCGCCGGGTCGGGGGAGGGAGCTGCGCCGCCACTGCGTGCCGAGAATAGGGCGCGCGCGTGCGAGGCACACGCCGGATCCACGACCGCTTCGTGCGCCGAGTGGACGGATGTTCGATAACCGGAACAGCTCGCTCATGCCGATGCTGATCGGACCGTGCTCCCCGGTGCCGCTATCGCCTTGGCCACCGCGCTCGCCGCGCTCGGCCTCGCCATCGTCCTTCTGCGTCGCTCCCAGCGGCGTGAGGAGCGCCTGTGGGACCTCACCGGCGAGGGCCTCGCCGAGGTGGCGCTGGACGGGACGATCCGGCGTGCGTCGGACGCTCTGGAGCATCTGATCGGTCGCGACGACCTCGCCGGGACGCCGTTCTCGGCGCTCGTGCACCCCTCCGACCTGCAGTCCCTCCTCAGCGCGCTGAACCCGCTGGCGCCCGGCGGCGGCCACGTCCGCGTCGTGAGCCTGCGCGTGAAGGCGATGGACACGGGCTGGACCCGGGTCCGGCTGCGCGCCCGCGTGGACCAAGCCGCCCAGGTCGTCGACATCGCCTTGGGTGAGCCCGGCGGCCACCAGAGCACCGCGGATGCCTTCGACCGCGTCTTCGCCGCGTCCCCGCTCGGGATGGCGGTGGTCTGCGACGGCGTCGTGCGCCGCGTCAACGGGCGCATGACCGAGATGCTCGGCGAGGACCGCACCGGCGTGCCGCTGGAGCGGATGATCGACGCGGGCGACCTGGCCCTGATCCGCGAGCAGCTGTCGCGGCTGGTCGCGGGCGAGTTGCACGCCGTGACCGTCAAGCTCGAGCTGCGCCACGCCGACGGCGGCACCGTCCCCGCCGAGTTCTCGGTGGCCCTCCTGCGCGACGACGCCGACGAGCCGCGCCAGTACATCGTGCAGGTCCAGGACGTCGCCGAGACCGAGCAGCTCGAGCAGGAGGTCCGCCACGCGACCGACCACGACTCGCTGACCGGGCTGCTCAACCGCGCGGCGCTGCTTCCGCTCCTGCGCCAGCTGCCCGGCGCGCCCGCCGCGCTGGCGATCATCGACCTCGACGAGTTCGGCGAGCTCAACGACACCTTCGGGACCGCCGCCGGCGACGCCGTGCTGGAGGCGCTGGCGGCGCGGCTGACCGAGGCGGTCGGGCCCCGCGGCGCGCTGGCTCGGATCGGCTCGGACGAGTTCGGCGTCCTGATGTCCGACGTGGACGCGGCCGGGGCCCGGACGCTGACCGAGACGCTGCTGGCCGCCGTCGCCGATCGTCCCGTCGACGTCGCGGGCGCGCGCATCTCCCTGACCGCCAGCGCGGGCGTCGCCGCCTCCGACGACCTCCTCCTGCACGCCACGGAGGCGCTCGCCGAGGCCAAGGGACGCGGCCGCGGCAGCATCGCGGTGTTCGCGCCGGCCATGCGCGAGAAGCGCTCGTCGGGACGCGGGTGGGCCGACAAGGTCCGCCGCGGGCTCGACTCCGGGCGGCTGCTGCTCGACGCGCAGCCGATCGTCGACGCCGTGACCGGCGAGCCCGTCCAGTACGAGCTGCTGCTGCGCATGCGCGACGATGACGGCAGCGTCGTGCGCCCCAACGCGTTCCTGGCGCCGGCCAAGCGCCACGGCCTGATCGGCGAGGTCGACGAATGGGTGGTCGGCCAGGCAGCCGGGTTCATCACCGCCCGCTGTGCCGCCGGCGACCCGATCGACATCGCGGTCAACCTGTCCGAGGAGTCGCTGTCGGATCGCGCCTTCCTGGCCCGGACCGTGCGCCGGATGATGGACACGCCCGAGGTCGGCCAGCACCTGATCTTCGACCTGACCGAGCGCACGGCCCTCAGCGGGCGCGGCGACGCGCAGCGGCTGATGGCCCAGCTGGGCGAGTTCGGCTGCCGCTTCGCGCTCGACGACTTCGGCGCCGGCACGGCGGCGCTGCGCTATCTCAAGCAGCTGCCGGTCGAGTTCCTCAAGCTCGACGGCCAGCTCACGCGCGGCATCGCCGATGACCCGGCCGACCGGGCGATCGCCGAGGCCATCGTCAACGCCGCGCACGCGCTCGGCAAGACGGTGGTGGCCGAGAGCGTCGAGGACGAGTCGATCCTGACCGCGGTGCGCGAGCTCGGCGTCGAGCTCGCCCAGGGCCTCCACGTCGGCCGACCGGTGCGGGCGGGCGAGCTGTTCAGCGCCCGCGAAGCGCGACGCTGAGCCGGCGCTCGAAGTCCGCCGCCGGGATCTCGACCGCGCCGAGGCGGCGCGTGTGGTCGGAGATCAGCTGGATGTCGATCAGCGTGATGCCGAGGTTCCGCAGCCGCTCGATCGTCATGAACAGGTTCACGTTGCCGGCGTGCGGCACGGTGTGGAACATCGTCTCGAGCATCGCGGCGCGGCCGATGACGACGCCGAGGATCCCCGCCGCCAACGTGTCGCCCTCCCACAGCTCGAAGGAGTGCGCGTAGCCGGCGTCGTGGAGGAGGTCGTAGAGGCCGGCCATCCGCTCCGTCAGCCAGACGCCGCCGCCGCGCGGCCGGGCGCAGGCGGCGACCGTGGTGGCGAAGGCCCGGTCCGTGGCGGTCGTGAAGCGCCCGGCGTGGGCGAGGCTGCGCCGGACGCGCCGCCGGAGCGCCTCGAGGTCGTCGAGCTCGAAGATCGCGCGCGGGTCGGCGCGGTAGAACGGCAGGGGCCGGTGCTGCTCCTCCGGGTCGTCCATCGGGAACAGGCCCTGCGCGTAGGCGGACAGCGTCAGGCTCAGGTCGGGCACACTGCTCACGTGTTCGATGAGGTTCGCACCGATCGCCTGGTCGGGACCCGGCCGCTCCTGCGCGACGCCGACGAGCTGCACCCCGTGTGCGCCGACCCGCGCGTGGCGGGGTGGGTGTGGCCGGACGGGCCGCCGGCGCTCGCGCAGATCCGCACGTTGATGGTCCGCGACGCCGCACACTGGAAGAAGCACCGCTTCGGCGTCTGGGTGCTGCGCTGCGGGGGCGCGGTCGTCGGGCGCGCCGGGCTGCACGTCGAGGGCGAGGAGGTCGCGGTCGACTGGCTGCTCGCCGCCGACCGCTGGGGCCAGGGGCTGGCGACGGAGTTCGTCCGCGCGGCGCTCGACCACGCCTTCGGCGCACTCGCGCTGCCCTCGGTCATCGCGGAGACGCTGACCGGCAACCTCCGCTCGCGCGCGCTGATGGAACGCTGCGGGTTCGCGTACGAGGCCGACGTCGAGCGCGCCGGCCTGCCTCACGTGCGCTACCGCTGCACGAACGCCGGCACCTGATCTTTACGATCCTCGCCATGGACCCGATCGAAGACCCTCTCGCGTCCGTCGGCGTCGTCGCGTCGGGCGGCACGATCGGGTCGGCCGGCGTCGTCGCCTCCGGCGGCACCATCGGCTCGGCAGGCGTCGTCGCCTCCGGCGGGACGGTCGGCAGCGCCGCCGTTATCGCGTCGGGCGCCGTGGTCGGCAGCGCCGCCATCGCCTTCGGGATCGGCAACGTCGCCTGCTTCGGCTGCGTGGCGTGCATCGGATGCGTGGACTGCCAGGGCTGCGTGGCGTGCATCGGGTGCGTCGGGCTCCGCGGCGCGGTCGGGAAGATCGGCCAGAGCGCGTAGCCGCTGCCTGGGCGCTTGGCATCGAGGGAGTGAGTTCGGGCGGTCGTGGATGGCGACGCGGGCAATCGTGGCTATAGCACCGATTAGGCGCGCCGCCGTCCCACCGGGCGCTAGCGCACGTCGCCCGAGAACGGCCCGGTCGCGAGCGCGCGCTCCAGCGCGGTCCGCTTCAACGGCGCAGCAGACACGGCGAGGAGCACGTTCCCTGCCCGCCGCCCGCGCACGACCTCGCGCGCCCCGAAGCGCAGCACGTGCCCGAACGCGTCGCGCAGCAGGCGGGCCTGCGCGGTCACGCGCTCCCACGGCGGCGCGTCGATCACGTTGAGCAGGTAGAGGCCGCCGGCGCCGAGCACGCGCCGCAATTCTCCGGCGAACTCGGCCGACGCGAGCCGGGGCGGGATCTCGGTGCCGTCGAACGCGTCGCCGATGACGACGTCGGCGCGCGCGCAGCGGGTGATGAGGTCCGCCGCGTCCCCGCAGCGCAGGCCGACCTTGCGGCCGCCCAGCTCGCGCCGGGTGAGGGCGACGAGGTCGGGATCGATCTCGTAGACGTGCTGGCGAGCGCGGGGGCGGGTGGCCGCGACGAAGCGGGGGAGGGCGAGGGCGCCGCCCCCGAGGTGGACGATGGTGAGCGGCTCGCCGCGGGCGGGGCGGAGGGCGTCGAGCGCCGCGGCGAGGCGCCACTGGTAGTCCATGTGCAGCCGCTGCGGGTCCCGCAGGTCGACGTGGGACGCGGCCAGCCCGTCCGTGTAGAGGACGCGGCAGTGCGGCCGGCTGAGGTCCGCCACCAGTTCCGCGGTCACGGGCCGGCGAGGCGGCGGTGCGTCCCGCGCCGGCCGCGCACGAACAGCGAGCGGGCGTAGTAGAAGCGGAACTCCGCCGCGCTGCGCATGTGCCGGGCGAGGCGCTGGACCGCATCCACGTACAGGCGGCTGGGGTTGTAGTGGTAGAGCGCGGTCGCGGTGTCGCCCGGCGCGCCGTTGGCGTGCAGGTAGTTGGCGGCGCCGAGGATCGCGTCGCGCGGGTCGTGGACGTCGCCGCCGAGCCCGTACGCCTTCCAGGTCGGCGCGATGAACTGCATCGGGCCCTGGGCGCCGCTGACGCTGTCGCTGCGCAACCGGTTCAGCGAGGACTCGAGCAGGTTGACCGCGGCGAGCGTCGCGCGGCGCACGCCGAAGCGCTTGGTCCCGCGGCCGTAGTAGCGCCACAGCGCGGTCGCGCTCTCGGCCGTGCCGGTCCTGTAGTCGCGCTTGACCGGCCAGCCGGCGGCGAGCTCGGCGAGGTCCACCTGCGCGCGGACCTCGTCGCGGACGCCGGCGCGTTCGGCGGCCGGGAGGCGGGGGAGGACCCGGGCGCGCAGGCGCCTCGAACCCGCGAGGTCGAACACCAGCTTCTGCTCGGTGAGGGCGAAGGCGGCGAGGTCGCCGGGAACCGGGCGCTCGCCGTCCCACGCCTCGGCGGCGGCGCGCTGCGCCGGGCGGACGGTCTCGAGCGTGTCGGCCACGATCGCGGGATCGTGCGCCCCGAAGGCGGCGGCGGCTACCGCCGCGACGCGTGCGATGTCAATGGCTCCCATACGGCCAGCAAGGTAGCCAGGGCGGTCTCCGGATCGCCCTTGGGGGGATTACGGCCGAACGTGTCGAGCAGGTAGGCCCTGTTGAAGAGGTTCATCGCCCGGGCGAGGTCGGCGGGGTCGCCGGGGGCGACGCGACCCTCGGCCATCGCGAGGCGCATCTGATCAGCCAGGTAGCGGTCGAAGCGCAGGATCAGCTCGGCGTAGGCCGTCTCGATCGAGCTGTCGTGGAACCTCGCGGCGACCACGGCCAGCAGGAAGGGCCCGTGCCGGACGTACACCTCGACGCCGGCGCGGAGGATGTCCTCCATCTCCTCGCTCTCGAGCATGGGGAAGAGCTCCGCCTCGATGTTGGCGAGCAGCGCGTGCACGACCCCGGCCATGGAGTCGAAATGGCGGTAGAAGATGGTGCGCGAGAGCCCCGCCTGGGCCATCACCTGCTCCACGGACAGGTCGCGGTAGGCGCGTTCGCGCAGGAGCTGCTCGGCGGCGACGACGATGCGCTGCCGCGCCGCCTCGCCCCGAATCCGCGTTGACATGCGCGCATGATGCACGAGATTCCGATGCGACATGCGTCACGTTTGGTGGACGACCCTCGGAAGGGCGCCCGCCCGGGTGAGGGAGATGTTGGAAGACTGCGGGCCATGGCCTTCGGAGTGCAGCGACAGACCGCCGTCTACGTCGACGGGGTGAGCGGGCGCAAGCCGCGCGTGCCCGTCGACCACGACGCGCTCGAGCAGGCGGCGCAGGCCGCGATGAGCCCGGAGGCGTACGCCTACGTCGCCGGTGGTGCCGGCACCGGGGCGACCGTGCGGGCCAACCGGGCGGACTGGGACGCGTGGCGGATCGTCCCCCGAATGCTGCGCGACGTCTCCGAGCGCGATACCTCCGTCGAGCTCTTCGGCCAGCGCTTCCCCGTCCCGTTCCTGCTCGCCCCCGTCGGCGTGCTGGAGATGGCCCACCGGCAGGCGGACCTCGGCGTCGCCCGCGCCGCCGCGGCCGAGGGCGTCCCGATGGTGATCTCCAACCAGGCCTCGACGCCGATGGAGGACATCGCCAAGGACCTGCAGGACACCCCGCGCTGGTTCCAGCTCTACTGGTCGATCTCCAACGACCTCGTGGAGTCGCTCGTCGGCCGGGCGGAGGCCGCGGGGGCGACCGCGATCGTCGTCACGCTCGACACGACGCTGCTGGGTTGGCGCACGCGCGATCTCGACGTCGCCTACCTGCCGTTCCTGCGCGGCAAGGGCATCGCCCAGTACACGAGCGACCCCGTCTTCACCAAGCTGCTCGACACCCCGCTCGACGCGGACACCCCGGACCCGCGACCCTCGCTGAACGCGATCGGCGTGCTCGCACAGGTGCTGCGCAACTACCCGGGCGAGCGCAGCAAGGCGCGCGCGGCGGTCCAGCGCTTCGTGCGCATCTACTCGCGCCCGTCCCTGACCTGGGACGACCTGCCGTTCCTGCGCGAGCGCACCACGCTCCCGATCCTGCTCAAGGGCATCCTGCACCCCGACGACGCCCGCCACGCGGTCGACGCGGGCATGGACGGGATCATCGTCTCCAACCACGGCGGCCGCCAGGTCGACGGCGCGATCTCCACGATCTCGGCGCTGCCCGGCATCGTCGACGCGGTCGACGACCGCATCCCGGTGCTGCTCGACTCCGGCGTCCGCGGCGGCGCCGACGTCTTCAAGGCACTGGCGCTCGGCGCCCGCGCGACGCTGATCGGCCGCCCCTTCGCCTACGGCTTGGCGGTCGCCGGCGAGCGGGGCGTGCGCGAGGTCGTCCGCAACCTCGCCGCCGACTTCGACCTCACCATGGGCCTCGCCGGCTGCCGCTCGGTCGCCGAGATCTCTCGCGAATCGCTGGTCAGCGCGGCAGCTTCTGGGTGAGCTCGACGGTCTGCTGGAACGTCGGGCGGTTCTGGAAGGGCGCCGGCGGGATCGACACGGCGGAGGCAACGGTCGAGCGGTTCTTGTCGAAGCACTCGGCGTCGGCGTCGTCGGTGCAGTCGCCGCGGCCGTAGAGGTCGGCCTTCGGGACGCTGAGCGCCTCGCGCAGCGACGCCCGCATCGCGGCACGGCACCGCTTCTTCTTGCCGCGGCCGCAGTAGACGCGCGAGAACTTGCCCTTGACCCGCTTCGGGGTGAAGAGCGTGCGCAGGTCCTTGTGGACGTAGCCGTACCAGCCCCCGTAGAAGGCCGGGGCGCTGGGCGGCCCGTTCACGGCCAGCTCGGCGTCGTAGGGGAGCATGTCGAGGACCGCGTCGACGACCTCGTCGCCGAGGACCGGCCCGAACTCCGCCTTGGCCAGCCGCGGCCACCAGGCGTCCATGAGCGTCACCGCGGCGTCGTCGTCGTAGACGCCGTCCTTGTCGAGGTCGCGCCGGTGCGCGCCCGCCTTGTGCCAGGCGCGCAGCAGCGCTGCGGCTTCGGCGAGCTTGGGATCGCGCGGCTTGCCGAGCGCCCGCAGGATGATCGGGAGGATGAAGCGTCCGCGGATGTCCTGCGTCGCGGGCTCCTCCATCGCCTGCACGACCTGCTCGAGTGACACCTTCTTCGGGCCCCTGGCGGCGCGGCGCAGGAACGAGCGGATCATGGCCATGCGCTGCAGCGAGCCGAACGCGTAGTTGTCGTCGGCGGCGGCCCAGCCGCGCGCCTGCTTGCCGTTCCAGGACACGGTGATCGGCTGGTCGACGACGTGCGGGCGCTCGTCGATGGAGAGGACGTCCTGCGTGTGCAGGTCCGGGTTGTAGTCCTTCCAGTCGTACTCGCCCGTGCCCAGGATCGGGAAGTCCGGCGAGGTCCCCTTGGCCCGCCGCGGGTACCAGCCGGACTGCTGGTAGGCGGTGTGCTCGGCGTCGATGTAGCCCCAGTTGAAGCCGAAGTTGATGTCGCGGACGGCGTTGCGGAACGAATCCGGGCCGGACACGCAGGCCGGCTCGTTGAGGCAGAAGAAGCCCAGCGCCGAGTCCGCCTCGTGGAAGTACGTGGTGCGCGACAGCGAGAAGGCGACGGGCTTGCCCTTGACGGTGCCGCGGGCGTAGACGATGCCGTGGACGGTCCGGTAGGCGGTCAGCGTCTCCGAGCCCGCGGCGGTGTCGTCCCCGACGCTCGGCGTCCACTGGTTGGCGCGCTCGAGCTTCTCCATCGCCAGGCACTGCCCTTTGTAGAGGTAGTGGAAGTCGTCCTGGCACAGGACCTCCGCGAACGTGTCGACGTTGTCGGTGTAGGCGGTCGTCGCGCTCCACGCGTAGTCGGTGCCGTGGCCGAGCTGGACGATCAGGTTGACGCCGGGGAACGACGCGCCGCGGGCGTCGATGCCGCCGCCGTGCAGGTCGATCTCGGTCAGGATCTGCGGGACGTAGTAGCCGACCTGCGGGCCGAGCACGCCGATCGGGTGGCCGTTGGTCGACTCGGCCGCGCTGACCATCTCCCAGTTGGAGGCGTGCGGCGGCTGGGCGGCGACGCGGGCCAGCGCGGACCCGAACGAGCGGGTCTCGCTGCGGCTGTCGACCGCTGGCGCGACCGGCGCGTCCGCGACCGAGTTGCGGTCGGGCAGGGCCAGCCCGCGCTTGGCGAACGGCGAGCCGGTCTGGTACGGGAAGCGCTGGCGGTCGACGGTCGTGGGCGCCTCGGGGTCCTCCTTGCGGCGGAAGTCCCGCCACGTCCGGCGGCCCCGCTTGCGCCCGAAGCGCTTGGTGAAGGCCTGCAGGGTCCGGGCGGAGTCGACCTCGCGGCCGCCGCCCTTGCCGAAGATGCCGCCGATCAGGGACGCGGTCGCGACCACGTCCGTGCCCTTCCAGTCCTCCACGGTCTTGCCGAACGCCGCGTACTCGCCGGGCATCAGCGTCGGGTTCAGCCGTGCCGCGGCGATGTAGGCGTTGATGCCGGCGACGTACTCGCCGAGATCGGCCTGCAGCTGCGCGCCGTCGGCGCCGTAGAGGTCGTCGGCCATGTCGATCTGCTTCTGCAGGTCCGCCTCCGTGTAGGGCGCGAGCCCCCACTGCGTGCGGTCCATCTCGCGGTTGCCGGCCGAGCCGCCCACGAAGCTCGAGAGCTCCGCGCGCCCCGTGTGGCGCAGCACGTCCATCAGGAACAGCCGGTCCTGGGCGCCGGCGTAGCCCGCCCCGAACATGACGTCGCCGCGCGTGTCCCCGTAGATGTGCGGGACGCCGTAGCTCTTGTCGCGCTGGATCGTGACACCGGCGCGCGGGCTCGTGGTGGAGGCGACGTCGCCGGCCTGGACGCCGAAGGTCGCGTCCTTGAAGTAGTCGCCGATCTGGTCGTGGGTGAGCGTCGGCGACGCGTAGATGAGGTTGTCGTAGAGCGGCTGCTGGTCCGTCCAGTGCTCCGGGTACGTGCCGCCCGCGGTGTACGCGGCCAGCTCGACCGCGTTGTCGACGCCCTTGGAGCCGGGCGGGAGGACGTTGCGGAACCCGGGCACGGTGTTCGTCCCGTAGGGCTCCGGCGCGCCCGCGGCCGGGGCGGCGAGGACGGCGAGCAGGAGGGTCAGGACGAGCGCGAGCCGGGTCACGCTCGGGGAGTCAACCGGATGCGGAGGTCAGACGCTCCAGTTGCGCGTCGGTCAGGTCGACGTCGCCGACGGCCAGCAGGTCGGCGAGCTGCTCCGGGGTGCGGGCGGAGGCGATCGGGGCGAGGATCGTGGGCTGCGCGGCAAGCCACGCCAGCGCCACCGCGGGGACGGGCGCGCCGGTCTCCTCGGCCACCGCGTCGAGGGCCTCGAGCACCCGCGGGCCGCGGTCGGACTCCAGGTACTTGCGCGCGCCGCCGGCCCGGGGGGAGGCGTCGCCGTCCGCCGCGCCGTCCGGCCGGTACTTCCCGCTCAAGAAGCCGGACGCGAGCGCGTAGTACGGGACCACCGCGAGGTCGTGCTCCTGCGCGATCGCGAGTCGCTCGGCCTCGAAGTCGCCGCGCTCGACGAGGCTGTACTTCGGCTGCAGGGCGGCGACGTCCGGCGCGACCGCCAGCGCCCCGCGCAGCCGGTCGGGCGAGTAGTTGGACAGGCCGTACTGGAGCACCTTGCCCTCGCCGACGAGCTCGTCGAAGGCGCCGATCGTCTCCTCCAGCGGCGTGTCCTCGTCGTCGAAGTGCGCGAAGTACAGGTCGATGCGGTCCGTGCCCAGCCGCGCCAGCGAGTCCTCGCAGGCCTGCTTGACGTTGTCCGCCCCCAGGCCCTTGCGCGTGGGCAGCGCCCCGACCTTCGTGATGACCACGACATCGTCGCGGTTGCCGCGCTCGGCCAGCCAGCGGCCGATGATCGTCTCCGACTCGCCGCCCCGGTTGCCGTCCACCCACGCGCTGTAGCTGTCGGCGGTGTCGATCAGCGTGCCGCCGCCGGCCGTGAACGCGTCGAGCACGGCGAACGACTCGCGCTCGTCGGCCGTCCAGCCGAACACGTTGCCGCCGAGGCAGAGGGGGATCTGGAGAGCCGGGGAGAACCGCATGTCCGCTCCTCTACCCGCCCGCGCAGCGGACGGACCGGGGCGCGTTTGCCCCCCGCGCCAACCGGGGACGAGCACGGCATGCTGCCGCGACTGCTCCTGTCCTGCGCCCTCGCGACCGCGGTCGCCCTGGCCGTCTCCGCGGGCGGCGACCGTGCCGCCCCCGCGCGCGCGGCGGGCGAGTGCCCCGGCCAGCGCATCCACCGCTCGTCGGTCTACGTCGACGAGCGCCGGCAGGCCCGCCTCGAGGTCTACTACGACGCGGCGACCGGCAAGAACTGCGCCCTGATGCGCCACACGGGCAAGGCGAAGGGACGGAAGTTCTACACGGCTGTCTACATCTACGCGTGCGTGAAGGGCACCAAGGCGGGCGAGGTCTGCCGGCGCGACTTCAGCAAGAAGAAGCGCTACGGCGAGGAGGACGGGCGCTTCCGTCTCTACGCCGGGCCGGTGTACGCCCTCGCCCGCAACCGCTGCATCATCGCCTCCGGCGTGATCACCGACCGGCAGGGGATGGCGCGCGGCACGAACACCGGCGAGTTGGTCGTCGGCGGTCAGCGCGCGCGCTTCTGCGACTGACGGTCAGGCGAGCGTCGCCTGCACGGACGCCAGGTCGTACCTGCCCGCGTCGGTGCCGAGCGCCGTGGCGACCTGGGCTGCGGTGGCGCAGCCGAGGCGGGCGGCGTCGGAGAGGGACCGGCCGAGTGAGAGGCCGCGCAGGTAGCCGGCACTGAAGGCGTCGCCGCAACCGGTGGTGTCGACGACGTCGACCGGGACGGCGGGGACCTCGTCGACCGACTCGGCGGTGACGATCACGGCGCCGTCGGCGCCGCGGGTGGCAGCCACGCAGCCGACGCCACGGGCGATCAGCGCGCGGCACCCCGCGACGAGGTCGCTCTCGCCCGTGAGGCCGAGCACCTGCTCCTCGTTGGGCAGCAGGTGGTCCAGGTGGGGGAGGCACGGCGCGATCCACTCCAGCAGGCCGGGATCGCCCGGCGCGAGCATGTCGGCGGAGGTGACGCCGTCAAAGCGGGAGAGGATCCGGGCGGCGGCCTCGCCGCCCATGAACTCCGGACCGCCGAGGTGGAGGAAGCCGGCCTCGAGATCGGTGGCGTCGTCGGGGCCGTAGGTCCCGTTGGCGCCGACGACGTGGAAGGCCGGCCGCGAGCCGTCGGGACGGATGGGAAGGACCGACGCGGACGTCTGCACGTCGTCGCGGCGGACGAGCAGGGCGGTGTCGACCCCGTCGTCCGCCAGCAGCCGCAGCAGCATGTCACCCGCGGCGTCCGTCCCGATCGCGCCGGCGCTGCGCACGCGCGCGCCGAGCCGGGACAGGACCAGCGCCGTCCCGCCCGCGCTGCCGGCCGCGGTCAGCCGGATCTGCTCGACGAGCGCACCGCCCTGGCCTTCCGGGATCGCCTCGACGGGGCGGACGAGGACGTCGAGGACGTGGACGCCCATGCAGATCGCGGTCATGTCGGTCACGTCCGGCATCCTTACGCAGATGGCGAAGCTCCTGTATTCCGCGACCATGTCCCTCGATGGCTTCATCGCCGGCCCGAGGGGCGACATGAGCTGGCTCAGCGGCCTCACCGCCACCGGCGCGGAGATCGACGAGCTGGTGGCCCGCATCGGCGCCCTGCTCATCGGCCGGCGCACCTTCGGCGGCGACGACCCCAACCGCGGCACCGAGAAGGAGGGCGCGTTCGGCGGCCGGTGGCAGGGGCCGTCGGTCGTCCTGACCCACCATCCGGCTGAGGACGCGCCCGCCGACGTCACCTACGCGACCGATCTGGAAACGGCCGTGATGGAGGCCCAGCGCGCGGCCGGGGACCGGTACGTCAACGTCCTCGGCGCGAACGTGGCTGCGCAGTGCCTCGACGCGGGGCTGCTCGACGAGGTGCTCGTGCTGATCGCTCCGGTCCTGCTCGGAGACGGGGTCCGCCTGTTCGATCACCCCGGCGGCCACAACGTCCGCCTCGAGCCGCTCGACCCTGACGACACCGGCCCGACCCGGCTGTGGTTCCGGGTGCTGCGGTGACCGGCTTCCCCGTCCTCAGATCGGCTTGACGGTGCCGTAGGCGCGCGCGGCGGCGGCCTCCACGACGGCGCGACGGTCGGCCTCGTCGAGGGCCCGCGGCTGACCCAGCGCGCTGGCGCGGGCGTATAGGTCGCTGGCCCATTCGAGCAGTTCGGTCGCGTTGACGGCGGCGGCGAGGTCGTGGCCGAGCGTGACGGTCCCGTGGTTGGCGAGCAGGACGGCGGTGCGCTCGCGCAGGCCCTCGACGCACGCGACGGCGAGCTCCGGGGTCCCGAACGTCTCGTAGGCAGCCACGCGGACCGGCCCGCCGAGCAGCAGCATCTCGTAGTGCACGCACGGGAGCTCGTCGAGCACGCACGCCAGCGCGGTGGCGGCGGGCGCGTGGGTGTGGACGACCGCGCCGGCCTCCGCGCGGTCGGCGTACACGGACAGGTGCAGGGCGATCTCGGAGGTCGGCGCCAGCGGGCCGTCGCGTTGCTCGCCGCTGAGGTCGACCACCGCGACCTGGTCGGCCTCCAGCGTGGCCAGGGCGGCCCCCGTGGGCGTGATGGCGACGAGCGAGCCGGCGCGGGCGCTCACGTTGCCCGATGTACCGCGGACGAGCCCAGAGGCGGCGAGGCGCCGGCAGGCGGCCGCCACCTCGGTCCGCTCCGCGACGAGCAACGGCTCTTCCAGCACGTGCGCGATGGTAGCTTCGCGAGTCATGGACACGACCCGCCGCCGCTTGATCCTCGGTGCCGCTGCCTCCGGGGCCGCGGCGGCCGTCCCCGCCACCGCCGAGGCCAGGAAGCACAGGAAGCGTCGCCGGAAGGTGCGCAAGGCGGACGTGGTGATCGTCGGGGCCGGGCTGGCGGGGTTGACCGCCGCCCGTGAGCTGACCGCGCAGGGCAAGAAGGTGATCGTGCTCGAGGCGCGCAACCGCGTCGGCGGTCGCGTCCTCAACCACGACGTCGGAGGCGGCGAGGTCTCCGAGCGCGGCGGCACCTTCGTGGGGCCGACGCAGGACCACATGATCGCCCTTGGTGAGGCCTACGGCGTCAAGACCTTCGACACCTACGACACGGGCGACAACGTCTACATCGACGCGGGTCGCCGCTCGACCTACGCGTCGGACGGGCCGACGGGCTCGGCGCCGTTCGATCCCGCGATCCTGCCCGACCTCGCCGTCGTCGTCGGCAACCTCGACTCGATGTCCACCGAGGTCCCGGTCGACGCGCCCTGGACCGCGGCCAAGGCGGGCGAGTACGACAGCCAGACGCTCCAGAGCTACATCAAGGCCAACTCGGTCAACCCGAACTTCCAGCGCCTGGTGGACACGGCGTGCCGGCCGATCTTCGG
This sequence comes from uncultured Solirubrobacteraceae bacterium, assembly GCA_963740765.1. Lineage (GTDB taxonomy): Bacteria > Actinomycetota > Thermoleophilia > Solirubrobacterales > Solirubrobacteraceae > DATLGB01. The sequence goes on from CAVUFN010000008.1 coordinate 125,687, forward strand.
CGCCGAGTCCAAGGAGCTGTCACTGCTCTTCGTGCTCTTCTACATCGCCGCGTCCGGGAACGAGACGACGCCGGGGACGTTCGAGCGCAACTTCAACACGCGCGGCGGCGGACAGCAGTCACGCTTCATCGGCGGCTCGCAGGTCATCCCGATCGCGATGGCCAAGGAGCTCGGCAAGCGCGTCGTCCTGCGCTCGCCCGTCCGCAAGATCCGCCAGACCAAGAAGGGCGTCCGGGTCGTGTCCAAGCGCGTCACGGTCGAGGCGAAGCACGTCATCGTCGCCGTCCCGCCGACGCTCGCGGGCCGCATCGACTACTCGCCCAAGCTGCCGCAGGACCGCGACGCGCTCACCCAGCGCCTGCCGCAGGGCAGCCTGCTCAAGGCCGCCGCGGTCTACGACAAGCCGTTCTGGCGCGACAAGGGCCTCACGGGCCAGGTCCTGTCCACGGACACCTACATCTCGGCGACCTTCGACGACTCGCCGGAGGACGGCTCGCCCGGGGTCGTCTTCGGCTTCATCGGCGGCGACAAGGCACGGGCCTTCAAGAAGCTCTCCGCCGACGAGCAGCGCGCGACCGTCCTGGCCGAGTTCGACCAGTTCTTCGACGCGCAGGAGGCCGGCAACGCCCGCGACTACTTCCTGACCAGCTGGACGGACGAGAAATGGACGCGCGGCTGCCCCGTCGGCATCTACGCGCCGGGCGTGATGGTCGCCTACGGAGACCAGATCCGCCAGCCGGTCGGCCGCATCCACTGGGCGGGGACGGAGACGTCCACGTTCTGGAACGGCTACATGGACGGCGCCGTGCGCTCGGGTGAGCGCGCCGCGGCCGAGGTCCTCGACGCGTGAGGCGCGCGCTCGCCGCGGCGCTCATCCTCACCGCGCTCGCACCGGCCGCCGCCGCCGCCCGCGACCGCTTCCAGACGAGCGTCTTCGCCCTGATCCCGCGGCCGGGCTTCCCGGCCATGGCCTACGTCGGCCCCAACCACCGCGTCTACGAGGGCACGTACACGAACCCGGGCGGGGACAGCGTGCCGAGCCGCGTGTTCGAGTACTCGAGCAGCGGGGCGCTCCTGCGCTCGTGGACGGTCAAGGGCCAGGATCTCAGCGGCGACCACGGCGTCCAGGTCGGGACGATGGGCCGGTCGGGCCGGCTCCTGCTGCTCGACAAGGCGCCGCCGCGCGTCGTCCGCCTGGACCGCAGGACGGGCGCGCAGAAGGACTACGCACGGTTCCCGGACGGCGTCGTCCCCAACTACAGCGCGTGGGGGACCGACGGCTCGCTGTACGTGACGGACTACGAGGGCGCGACGATCTGGCGCGTGCCGCCCAGGGGCGGCACCCCGGAGCCGTGGCTGAAGGACCCGGCGCTGGACGGCGGGCCGTTCGGGCTCACCGGCATCCGGCTGGCGGCGGACCGCAAGACCCTCGTCGTCGCGCAGCAGTCCCAGGCCGGCCTCGGCGCGGGCATCCCCGCCAACGGGCGCATCCTGACCATCCCGATCCTCGACGGTCCCAAGCCGGGGCCGATCACGCCGCTGTGGGAGAGCCGGCCGCTGGACGGGCCGGACGGCTTCGGCATCGCCCAGTCGGGCGCGATCTACATCTCGCTGCTGCTGGCCAACCAGATCGCGGTGGTCGGTCCCGACGGCAAGGAACAGGCGCGCACGGACGCGGTCGGCTCGGCGGTGCCGTTCGACAACCCGTCCAGCGTGAGCTTCCTCGGCACCCGGCTGATGGTCGCCAACCAGTCCTTCGCGATGGGGACCGCGGCCAACCAGGCGATCCTCGACGTCGAGGCGGGGGAGCCCGGCCTCGCCGAGTACATCCCGCCCAAGCCGGCGAAGAAGCCTAAGAAGAAGAAGAGGAAGCGGCGACGCCCCCGCTAGCGAGGACGGCGACGTTGCGGCCGGCGTTCTTGGCGGCGTACATCGCACGGTCGGCGCGCGCGAGCAGGACGTCGGCGCTGACGACCTCCTCGGGCCCATAGGGGACGACGCCGCAGGACGCGGTCACCCCGGTATCGGAGGCGGTGGCCACCGCGTCGATCAGCTCGTCGGCGATCGCCCGTGCCGTGGCCCCGTCGACGTGCGTGAGGATGACGGCGAACTCGTCCCCGCCGAGCCGGCCGAGCACGTCGGTGGTGCGGAGGCGCTCGCGCAGGGAAACGGCGACGGCGGTGAGGACCTCGTCCCCGGCGTCGTGGCCGTGGGTGTCGTTGACGCCCTTGAAGCCGTCGAGGTCGAGGACCAGCACGGCGCCGCGCTCGCCATCGCGGGCGGCGTGGACGAGGCGGCGGTCGAGGTCGGCGACGAGGCGGCGCCGGTTGGCGACGCCCGTCAGCGGGTCGTGGTCGGCGAGGTGGCGCAGCCGGTGCTCGGCGCGCTTGCGCGCCGTCACGTCCTGGAACGTCCCCACCCAGCACACCGGCCGGCCCTCGCGGTCGCGGAGGAACACGAGGTTGGCCAGGACCCAGACGGTCGTCCCGTTGGGGAGCAGGAAGCGCTTCTCGCAGGCGTGCGTGTCGTAGACGCCGTTGAGGATGTCCCTGGACGCGTCGAGGTCGGCCTGACGGTCGTCGGGATGGGTGAGCTCCTGGTCGTGGCGGCCGAGCAGATCGGTCCGGGTGCGCGCGAGCAGGGCGCACATCGCGTGGTTGACGCGGATGAACTCGCCGTCGGTGTTGTAGAGCGCCATGCCGATGGGCACGCCGTCGAAGGCGGCGCCCAGCATCGTGTCCGCCGCCTCGAGGAGCCGGCGGCCCTCGACCTCCGTCACGACGATCACGCCGGCCTCGGAGACGTCGACGTCGGCGGTGAAGGGGATCCCGCCCCCGCGGATCGCGGTCACGCGCGTGCGGCCGGGCCTGGGCAGGCCGGCCGGCAGGATCGTCGTGAGCGGGCTGCCCGTCGGGTCGCTGCCGAACAGCTCGGAGCAGCGCGGGGTCGCTCCCGTCAGGCGCCCGTCGGCGCCCACGGTGAGGACCGCGGCGGGAACATCTTCAAGCGACAGCGTCATGTGCGTGCGACTGTCATCGGCAGACCACGCCGCGGACCCAAGGTCGGCGTTTGACGAATTTCGAGTTGGAAGCCGGATTCCCGCTCTAAGCGGAAGTCTTCGAGGATGCGCCGGGCAATGGTCCGGATCTCGGCCTGGCCGAACCGCATGCCGAGACAGATGCGCGAACCGGCGCCGAACGGGACGTAGGCGCCGCGGGGCAGCCTCGCCTTCGCCTCGGGCGCCATCCGGTCGGGCCGGAACGTGTGCGGGTCCCCGAACACGTGAGGGAGGCGATGGGAGACGTAGCTCGAGTAGGCGACGGGCATCTCGGCGGGGATGGTGTAGCCGCCGAAGTCGATCTCGCGCACCGCGCGGCGCGGGCCGATCCACGCCGGCGGGTACATCCTCAGCGTCTCGTCCAGGCAGCGCTCGAGGCGGTCGGGGTCCTGCTCGAGGGCCTCGCGCTCCTCGGGATGGCGGTCCAGCTCGAAGAAGAGGAAGGCGATCGTCGCGGTCGTGGTGTCGTGGCCGGCGAACAAGAGCGTCATCACGTGGTCGCGGATGTGGCGGTCCGAGAGGCCGTGCCCGTCCTCGTCGGTGGCGTCGAGCAGCAGGGACAGGACGTCCAGGCCGCGCTCACCGGTGCGGCGGCGGGCGTCGATGGCGTGGTAGATGAGCTTGTCGAGGCGTCGGCGGGCCTCGTGCATGCGCGCCCACGGGGTGCGTGGCCCGCGCAGGGTCTGGACGATGTAATCGCGGCCGTAGAAGCCGAGCGCGACCTCGAAGTCGCGCGCGGCCGCCTTGTCGTCGCCCGCGAAGCCGAACAGCGCGCGCATCGCGATGCGCAGCGCCAGCCGGCGCGCCCACTCGTAGACGTCGATCGTCTCGCCGTCCCGCCAGGCGCCGACGGCGCGGTCGGCCTCCTCCTCCATGATCGACGCGCTCTGCGCGATCTGCTCGTGGTGGAACGACGGCAGCATGATCTTGCGCGAGCGCCGGTGGAAGTCCCCGTCGATGGTCAGCATCCCGTCGCCCAGCAGCGGGATCAGCTGGCCGAAGCCGCCGTCGCGCCAGCGGAAGTCCTTCATGCGGCTGACGAGGATCGCGTGGTTGGCCTCCGGACCGATCATGAACACCTGCTTGGAGCTCAGGATCCGCATGGTGAAGACGGGTCCGTGACGCTCGTAGGCGTCCAGCAGCAGGTTCAGCGGGTCCGTGGCCAGCCGGTGGGTGCGGCGCAGGTCGACGCGATTGTCGCCGGGCGGCCACGGCGTGCCCCGGCGCTTCCCCCTCAGCTCGGCCCGCCAGTCGTGTCCGAGCTGGATGAGCGGGCTCGACGGGTACGGCTCGGGTCCGACCAGGCTCATACCTCGAGGACCACCTTGCCCGTGGCGCCGCGGCCGTCGAGCAGCTCGAGTGCCTCCGATGTCCGCTCCAGCGGGAAGCGCGCGCCGACGATCGGCTGGACGTGCCCGGAGGCGATCAGCTCGTCCAGCGCCGCCTGGATCTCCGCGTTGACCTTCGGCTTGCTCATCACGTAGGCACCCCAGCCGGCGCCGATGACCTCGGTGTTCCTGAGCAGCAGCCGGTTGACCTTGACCTCGGGGATGGAGCCGCCCGTGAAGCCGACGACCACGACGCGGCCCTCCTCGGCGCAGGCCCGCAGGCTGTCGGTGAAGCGATCGCCGCCGACGGGGTCGAGGACGAGGTCGACGCCGCCGCCGCTGAGCTCCTGGACCTGCTCGCGCCAGTTCTGGTCGCTGCGGACCACCTCGTCGGCGCCCGCGTCGCGCGCGACCTGCTCCTTCGCGTCGGTAGAGACGACGCCGATGACCTGTCCGGCGCCCAGTCCCTTCGCGACCTGGATGCTCGCCGTCCCGACGCCGCCGGCGGCGCCGTGGACGAGCACCTTGTCGCCCTCGGCGAGGCGCCCGCGCAGGCGCAGGGAGAAGTAGGCCGTGTGGTAGTTGAGGATGAGCCCCGCGCCCTGGGCGGCGTCGAGTCCGTCGGCGAGCGGGAAGACCATGTGCGGCGGGGCCACCGCCTGCTCGGCGAAGCCGCCCAGGAAGCAGAAGGCGACGACGCGGTCGCCCTCGGACACGCGGGCCTTCCCGGAGGCCTTGATCACCGTGCCCGCGACCTCGGAGCCCGGCGTGAACGGCAGGTCGGGCTTGAACTGGTACTCGCCGCGGCTCTGCAGCACCTCGGGGAACGAGACGCCGGCGGCCTCGACCCGGACGACGACTCCCTCGCCAGGGGTCATCAGGTGGCTCGGCTCCGGCTCGGGAACGTCGGTCTTGAGCTCGACGGCACCGGGGCCGTCGAGCGACGTGATCTGGATCGCGCGCATTCCCTGACAGGATGCCGGACCGTGCGGCTTCCCGTTCTGACGCCTGAGCCCGGCGAGCTTCCGCGGCGGTGGATGACCACCGCGACCCGCGGCCTGATCCTGGCCACGATCGTCAGCGCGAACCTGGTCGGGGCGCTGATCGTGATGGCGCTCCTGAGCGTCGTCCTGCCCCTTCCCGACGAGGCGGACGGGTTCGGTGCGGGCGGGCTGATCGCCGGCGGGATCTACGCCGTCGCGGCGATCGTCATCGGCACGGTGCGCGGCCTGCGCCTGGCCCGGCCGGTCATCACCCCGTTCAAGGAGGACCGGCGGCCGGACGCCGACGAGCGCACCGCGATCATCGGGCTTTCCGCCCGCCTCTCGCGGTTGCAGCTGACCCTGTGGGCGGGCGCGGTGGTCGTCTTCAGCGTCGACAGCGCCGCGACCTCGGCGCTGTACGCATTCGAGACCGGCATCACCATCGCGCTCACCGGCGTCGCCGTGGCGGCGCTCAGCTACCTCCAGGTCGGGCGCCTGATGCGCGGGGCGATCGACGCCGCGCTGACCGACGCCCCGCCCCGGCGCCGGGAGGTCGCGGGCGTGGGCGTGCGGGTCCTGCTGACGTGGGCGCTGTGCTCGGCGGTCCCGGTCGCGGGGGCGCTGATGGTGGCGATCTTCGCGCTGGCCACCGACGCCGACCCGGACGCCCTGGCCCGCTCGACCATCGTCCTGTGCGGCGTGTCCCTGTGGGTCGGGCTGCTGGCGATGATCTACCTGGCCCGCTCGCTGTCCGATCCCCTGCGGCGCCTGCGGGACGCGCTCGCCGCCGTCGAATCCGGCGACTACGACACCCGCGTGCACGTCTTCGACGCGACGGAGGTCGGCTTCGCCGCCGCCGGCTTCAACCGCATGGTGGCGGGCCTGCAGGAGCGCGAGAAGCTGCGCGACCTGTTCGGCCGCCAGGTGGGGGAGGACGTCGCCCGCCGCGCGCTCGAGGAGGGCGTCACGCTGGGCGGCGAGGAGCGCGAGGCGGCGATCCTGTTCGTCGACGTCATCGGCTCGACCTCGTTCGCCACCGATCGGCCGCCGGGCGAGGTCGTCGATGCCCTGAACGCCTTCTTCGCCACCGTCGTCGAGGTCACCCAGAACTGCGACGGTTTCGTCAACAAGTTCGAGGGCGACGCCGCGCTGTGCGTGTTCGGCGCGCCGCTGGCCGTGAACGACGCGGCCGCGGCGGCGCTGAAGGCGGCCCGCTGCATGCGCGAGCAGCTCGCGGGCGGCGAGCTCGACGCCGCCATCGGCGTCTCCTTCGGCACCGTCGTCGCCGGCAACGTCGGCGCCGCCGATCGCTACGAATACACCGTGATCGGGGACCCGGTCAACGAGGCTGCGCGTCTGACCGAGCTGGCCAAGGAGCGCGACGGCCGCCTGCTCGCGTCCGAGCGCGCGCTCGACGCGGCGGGCGGCGACGAGCGCGACCGCTGGGAGCTCCGCGACGAGGTGACGCTTCGCGGCCGCTCCGGTCCGACCCGCCTCGCCGAGGCGTCAGAAGACTGACCTCAGTCAGGATCGGTTGGCGGTTTCGTCAGCCGGTCGGCGTTCTTTGAGCGGTGGAGAAGATGACTGGTCTTCCTCATCGCGGATCGCTCGGGCAGCGTCCAGTGCGCTGCCCGAGTCCGTCCGCGACGTAGGCTCCTGGCCGTGAGCGAGCTCGGGCCCCTCCTCGCCGCGCTCGACGCGGGCGAGACATCGTCGGTCGAGCTCGTGGACGCGGCGCTGGCGCGGATCGACGCGGCCGCGGACCTGTGCGCGTTCCGCGTGGTGCGCCACGAGGCAGCGCGGGCGGAAGCCGCGGATGCCGACGCCCGGCGCGCCGCGGGTCAGCGGGCGCCCCTGCTCGGCGTGCCGGTGGCGGTCAAGGACGACATGGACGTCGCCGGGGAGACGACCAAGTTCGGCTGCGCGGGCGAGTTCGCGCCGGCGGCCGCCGACGCGGAGGCGGTGCGACGGCTGCGCGCGGCCGGGGCGGTGATCGTCGGCAAGACGAACACGCCCGAGCTGGGGCAGTGGCCGTTCACGGAGGGGCCTGCCTTCGGCGTCACCCGCAACCCGTACGACCTCGATCGCACGCCCGGCGGCTCGAGCGGGGGGTCGGCGGCGGCGGTGGCGGCGGGCCTGGTCCCGCTCGCGCTCGGATCGGACGGCGCCGGCTCCGTGCGGATCCCGGCTGCCTGGACCGGCCTCGTCGGCATCAAGCCGCAGCGCGGGCGGATCTCGACCTGGCCGGAGCCGGAGGCGTTCAACGGGCTGACCTGCATCGGACCGCTGGCGCGCACGGTCGGCGACGCCGCGCGGCTGCTCGACGCGGTGCGGGGCAACCACCCGGACGAGAAGCATCGCCCCGAGGCGCCGTCGGAGCCGTACGCGCTCGCGGCGGAGCGCGCCGAGCCCGGGCGGCTGCGGATCGGCCTCTCCCTGCGCGCCGCGTTCTCCGGTGCGCCCTGGCGGCTGGACGAGGAGGTGCGGGCGGCCGTCGAGCGTCTCGCCGGCGTGCTCGAGTCGCTCGGCCACAGCGTCGAGCGGGTGGAGCCGCCCTACGGCCTCATCGGCGGCCCGTTCATGGCGCGGTCGATGGTCGGCATCCGCGACTGGACCCGGAAGGTGCCCGACGCGAGCCGGCTCGACCCGCGCACGCGCCACAATGCGACCACCGGCCTGGCGCTGGCGCCGCTGCTCAAGGGCGCCCGGGCGATCGAGCCCCTGCAGCGGCGCATCATCGGCTCCGTCTTTCGCAAGGTCGACGTCCTGCTGGCTCCGACCACCGCCCAGCCGCCGCTGAGGATCGGCGCCGCGAAGGGGCTCGGCGGGTGGGCGACGGACAAGGTCGTCGTCGCCGCGGCGCCGTTCGCGTGGCCGTGGAACGTGCTCGGCTGGCCGGGCGTCAACGTCCCCGCCGGCCTGACCGAGGCGGGCCTGCCGATCGGCGCCCAGCTGCTCGGTCCGGGGAACGCCGAGCCGCGCCTGATCGCGCTCGCCGCGCAGCTCGAGACGGTCGAGCGCTGGCACGAACGGCGTCCCCGGTCGGTCGCCTGACGCAGAGCGGCACGTCCGCCCGCATCGGCGCCCGGCTCATGGCGGGCCTGCAGTCCGCTCTAGCATCGGGGTGCATGAGGAGAGCTCGGTGGGGAGCGGCCTTCGCGGCTGCGTGCATGGTGTGGGGCGCGGCCCCGGCTGGGGCCGCCGAGCCGACGAAGGAGGACAAGTCCTTCACGGTCAAGGTCGGGCCGAACCGCGACCAGGAGTGCACGGTCGTCGGATACCTCTACACGCCGCCCGGCGCCGACAAGGATCACCCGGCGCCGGCGATCCTCGCCACCAACGGCTTCGGCGGCTCGCGCGACGACTTCGACGAGCTCGGGCCGGCGTACGCGAAGCGCGGGTACGTCTTCCTCGCCTACAGCGGCCTGGGCTTCGGCGGCAGCGGCTGCAAGATCACCCTCGACGACCGCGAGCACGACGGCGCGGCGGGGTCACAGCTGATCGACTTCCTCGGGAGCCTCGACACGGTCAAGAAGGACGGCCCGGCCGATCCGCGCGTCGGCATGATCGGCGGTTCCTACGGCGGCCAGATCCAGTTCGCCGTCGCCGGCGTCGACAAGCGCCTCGACACGATCATCCCGCAGATCACCTGGAACGACCTGAGCTACTCGCTGGCGCCCAACAACACCGACTTCACCGGTGGGGTGACCTACGGCACGCCGGGCGTCGTCAAGATCGACTGGCCGGTGCTGTTCTTCGGCCTCGGCACGGGCCAGGGGCTCGCGGCCGCGCTCGCTGATCCCAGCCATGTCGGCACCTGCCCGAACTTCGCGGACGACGCCTGCGCCGCGCTGATCGGCGGGGCCGCGCGCGGCTACCTCGACGAAGCGGGCGAGAGGCTGACCCGCAACGCCTCGGTGTCCTCCTACGTCAAGGACATCCGGATCCCGACCTTCCTCACCCAGGGCCAGTCGGACAACCTGTTCGACCTCCAGGAGGCCGTCGCCACCTACAAGGCCCTGAAGGCGCAGGGCGTGCCGGTCAAGATGCTGTGGCGCTCCGCCGGGCACTCCGGCGGTGGCATCGGCACGTCCGAGTCGGACGCCACCGACCTCGAGGGCTCCTACGAGTCCCGCGCGGACCTCGCCTGGTTCGACCACTACCTCAAGGGCGCCAAGGCCAAGCCGGCGCTCGACTTCAGCTTCCTGACGGACTGGATCCCGTTCGAGGCGGGCGAGGACGCGGCCGCAGCCGTCGGCGTCGCGCCGTCCTATCCCGCCGCGCCCGGGGCGCCGCTGTACCTGTCCGGGTCGGACGCGCTCGTGGCCGACAAGGCCGCGGTCGAGGCGGGCACGGCGCCGATGGCCGAGGCCGCCGCGCCGACCAGCCAGGGCGGCGGCGCGGTCGCGCTGCAGGAGGGCAACGACCCGCCGGGGACCAGTGTCTCCTACACGACCGAGCCGCTGGCCGAGGACCTCGACCTCGCCGGCATCCCGTCCGTGAGCTTCCGCGTCGACGCACCGACCTTCACGGCCGCGGTCGACCCCGCGCAGAAGCTGCTGCTGTTCGCCAAGCTCTACGACGTCGCGCCGGACGGCACGGCGACGCTGAACCGCGCGCTCGTCTCCGCCGCCCGGGTGGGCGACCCGACGAAGCCCGTGACGATCGAGCTTCCAGGGATCGTCCACCGCTACGCGAAGGGCCACCGCCTGCGGGTGACGATCGCGACCAGTTCGGCGACGCACCGTGGCGGTCTCGGCGCCGGTCCCGTCACGATCGCGACCTCACCCCAGGACCCCGGCGTCCTGACGATCCCGAAGCTCGGCCCCCAGGCCGGCCCCGTCGGCTCGGGCCCCAACGGCGCGACGCCGTACGTGGAGAGGCCCGCGACGACGGCCCCGGCCAGGCGCCGCCGGGCGGCCAGGCTGCCCAGGCGGCGCCCCTGCCGGACGACGCCCAAGCGCATCTCGTTCCGGTTGCGGGCGTCCAAGCGGCTCACGGTCGCGCGCGTCCACGTCAACGGCAGACGCGTCAGGTCGATCCGCGGCGCGCGCCTGCGCCGCAAGGTGACGATCAAGCTGGCCCGGCGCGTCAAGGCGCACGTGGTCGTGACCTCGGCCATGCGCTCCGGCGAACGGCGGCGGAACGGGAGGCACTACCGCGCCTGTGGGTGAGCTGGTCCTGCTCTGCGGGCGGGATCCGTTCGCCTACAAGGGCGGCTCGGAGAGCTTCGAGCGCGCCGTCGGCCTGCTCGCCCGTGACCTCGGGCTGCACGCGCACTTCTTCGCGGTCTCGAACCGCACGGAGGTGGTCGAGCACGAGGAGGGGAGCCTGCACCTCGTGCGCAGCGTCCCCGGCATGGCGCGCGCGTTCAACGCCGTCCTGCACCGGCCGGCGCTGCAGCGCGGGATCGTCGGCTTCCTGGCGGGGCGGCCAGGGCCCCACGTCATCCACGCCTTCGGCGCCTGGGGGGAGATCGGCCGCGCGATCCGCGACACGTTGCGCGCCCGCGGGGTCGCCGTCGAGCTGATCACCACCGCCTGGATGGCGATCGAGCACGAGACGCAGGCCAAGCTCGACGACTCGCAGGCGGCCCGGGTGGGCCCGGTGTCGCTGCTGCACCGCTTCGAGCTGTGGCTCACGCGCTGGTGGAGCGGCCCGTACGAGCACCGCGGCTACCGCGCCAGCCACTGCGTGCTCGTCAACTACGAGTCCGTGCGTGGCTTCCTGCACGAGTACTACGGCGACGACATGACGATCCGCCGCATCGCCTACACGCCGCCGACCGGATGGGACGCGCTGCCGCCGCGCACGAGCGCCGAGCCGCCGCTCGTGCTCACCGTCAGCCGCCACGACGGGCGCAAGGGCCTCGACGTGCTGATCGACGCGCTCGCGCTGCTGCGCGACCGCGGGGTCGCGTTCCGCGCCTGCCTGCCGGGCGGCGGCGTCCTGCTCGGCGCGCACCGCGCGCAGGTGCGCCGCCTGGACCTGGAGGACCGCGTCGAGCTCCCCGGCCGGGTGCCGGAGGTCATGCCGTACCTGCGCCGCGCCGACGTCTTCGTCCTGCCCTCGACGCAGGAGGGCAGCGGCTCCGTGTCGGTGCTGGAGGCGCTGCAGGCCGGGTGCGCGATCGTCTCCACCGACGTCGACGGCCTGCCGGAGGACCTCACGGACGAGCAGGACGCGCTGCTCGTCGCACCCTCGGATCCGGCGGTGCTGGCGGCCGCGCTCGAGCGGCTGATCGGCGACCGGGGGCTGCGGGAGCGCCTCGGCGCCGCCGCGCGAGCGACCTACGAGGCGCGGTTCTCGCCGGCGGTCGCCGCGGCCGACCTCGGCGCGGTGTACGCGGAGCTGGGCCTGCCCGCGCGGGCGATCGCCTCGGCGACGCGCGCGACGTCGGCTTCGGTGACGGACGGGCCGGACGGCAGGTAGAGCCCAGTTCGCCCGAGTCGCTCGGCGACAGGCAGGCGGCGGCCGCGGCGCTCGCGCAGGTAGGCGGGCTGGAGGTGCAGCGGGACGAAGAAGGTGCGCGTCTCGATGCCCTCGGCGGCGAGCCGCTCGCGCAGGGTGTCGCGGTCGCAGCCGAACGCGTCGCCGACCAGGACGCCGAACATCCAGTGGACGCTCTCGAGGCCGGCATGGGCGGGCGGCAGCGTGAGGCCCTCGATGCCGCGCAGCGCCTCCGTGTACCGGGCCGCGGTCGCCTGCCGCCGTCCCACCAGCTCCGCCAGCCGCTCGACCTGGCCGAGCCCGACGGCGGCCTGCAGGCTCGTCATGCGGAAGTTGTGCGCCCGCAGCCGGTGCCAGAAGTGGCGCTCGGGCGAGAAGCCGTGGTCGCGCAACTCGCGCGCGAGCGCCGCGACCGCCGGGTCCGAGGTGGTCACGACCCCGCCCTCGCCCGTGGTGAGGATCTTGTTGCCGTAGAACGAGAAGGCCGCGGCGACGCCGTGGCTGCCGACGGGCGCTCCGTGGGCGCGGGCGCCGTGCGCTTCGGCGGCGTCCTCGATCAGCGCGAGGCCGTTGCGCGCGGCGATCGCGCGCAGCGGTCCGGGGTCGGCGGGCTGCCCGTAGGTGTGCACCACGACGATCGCGCGCGTGCGGGACGTGATCGCCGCGGCGGCCGCATCCGGGTCGAGGTTCCAGGTCGACGCATCGGTGTCGGCGAACACCGGGATGGCGCCGAGGTGGCTGGCGGCGTTGGCGGTGGCGACCATCGTGAAGGCGGGCATGATCACCTCGTCGCCCGCATCGATCCCGGCGGCGGCGTAGGCCAGCTGCAGCGCGGCGCCGCCGCTCGAGCAGGCGACGGCGTGCTCGGTCCCGGCCGCCTCCGCGAACGCGCGCTCGAAGCGCCCGACGAACGGCCCGGTGGAGGAGATGTAGTTGTCGTCGAGGGCCTGCTCGACGTAGCGGCGCTCGTTGCCGGTCAGGTCCGTGTCGGCGACGCGCAGCGGCCGGTCCCCGCGCAGCACGGGCTCGGGGCCCGGGATCAGGTGGCGCAGCGGCGCGAGCTCGGCCTCGGCCGGTGGCGGCGGGACGCGCGGACGCGCCTGGACGGGAGCGACGGGACCGGCGCGCGACGGGCGCCGGCGGTCGAGCGCGGGGTCGGTCAACGGCGCGGCGATCCAGTCCGAAAGGGCGAGCGTCCGCTGCAGCGCGGCCTGGTCCTCGCCGTCCGTCTGCGGGGTGAAGTGCTCGTCGACGATGGCCCGGACGCCCTCGCGCAGCGGCGGGTCGAGCAGCTCCAGCAGCGCGCCCGCGTAGCCGGGCTCGGGGTCCTCGCCGCCCGTCAGCCCGTCACGCAGCGTCGCGTAGGTCGCCACGTCCGCGGGACCGGCGAAGGCCGCCATCGCCTCCGGGGTCAGACGCCGCAGGCAGCGCTGGAGCTGGCCGGTGAGCGTGCCGGCGAAGGCGAGGCTGGGGACGGTCCGGCGCGTGGGGAAGGTCGTGCGGCCGGGCCACCAGGCGTCGGCGTTGCGGATCAGCGTCCCGGCGTCCATCCCCGCCGCCGCCGGGTCCACGCCCTCCGCCATCAGGTTGAAGGCGACGTGGGCGCACTCCTTGCAGGCGCTGCACGCGCGCTCGTCGAGGCCCATCTCCCAGCACGAGAACTGCAGGTCGCGCAGGTCCGGATAGCGGTGGGCGAGCACGCGCTGGATCTGGAACTGGCGCAGCGGGACGGTGAGCCCGCCGTAGCGGATGCCGGTCGGCGCCAGCAGCGCCTGGAGGGCGCGCTGCGTCACGGCCGAGTACATGAGGTGCTGGTGCTGGACGATCCGGCCGTCGATGCGGGCGCTGCCCTGCACCTCGGCCTCCGAGGCCAGCGCGACGCGCCCCGCGCCGCGCGCGTGGGCGACGGCGAACGCGGTGGCGAAGTACAGCAGGCAGTCCGTGAGCTCGGTGACCGCGACGCCGTAGCGCTCGCCTGCGTATCCGTTGTCGAGCGCGCCGCGCAGGTCGGAACCGACCTCGACCAGCTCGACGTCCCGGCGGGCCACGACCTCGGTCAGCGCGCGGTGGCGCCCGGCCGCGGTGTGGTCGTGCAGATCGGAGAGGGGCGAGGTGGTGGTGACGAGCAGGGTGCGCCGGCCGAGCTCCTCGAGCAGGCCGAGTTGGGCCAGGGAGTCGCGGCCGCCGCTGAAGGCAGCCACGACGAGGTCCGGGTCGGCCGCCGCCGGGGCGAGCGGCGCGAGCGCCGGGCCGGTCTCGACCAGGTCCACCCGGCGGGCGAAGTCGCGGCGGGCGGGGTCCAGGACGCGCACCTCGAGCGCCCAGGTCAGCGCGTCGGTGAGGCGCAGCCACGCCTCGCGCTCGCCCGGGGCGAGGCGGACGGGCAGGACGACGCGGCAGGGGCGGATCAGCACCCACTGCGGGTGCAGGCACGCGAGCGCCAGCCGCCACCACACCGCGGCGGGCACAGCGGCGACGTCCACCGTGTCGGGGAAGTCGAGGCGGAAGCCGTCCTGGCGGTAGAGCCCGGACGCCGGCGTCTCCGTCCAGCCGAAGGAGACGGACTGCCCGGCGACCTTTGGCGCGATGCAGGCGGATCTCGCGCATCAGGCGACCGCTCGCGGCGGTCGAGGGCAGGGTCGCTGCAGCGGCGCGGTGATCCAGTCCGACAGCGTGCGGGTGAGCGCTCGAGCGCGGCGGCGTCCTCGCCGTCGTCGCGCGGCGCGAAGTGCTCCTCGATCAGCGCCCGGAGGCGGTCGCGCAGCGGCGGGTCGACAGCTCGACGTAGGCGGCGGAGTAGCCCGGCTCGGGCGGCCGGGTTGCTGCTGCAGCACCTCGGCGCGCTGGTCGGCGTAGTCGGGCGACGGCCTCGGCGTCCGCGAAGCCGCCATCACGTCCGGCGTCACCTCCGCGAAGCGACGGGCGAGGCGCGCGGCTCGTAGAACCGCGCCGGAAGGCTCGAGCCCTCGCGGTGCGGTCGTGCGGGCGGGTCGGGCAGCCACGGATCGCGCCGCGCGCACGACCGTCCCGGCGTCGATCCCGACCGCCGCAGGGTCGACGCCGATCGCCATCAGGTCGAAGCGCGATGCGGGCGCAGGTCGCGCACGCGCTGCAGCCCCGCCCGCGCCCGTCCGTCCGAGTAGCACGAGAACTGCAGCTCGAGCAGGTCGGGGTAGCGGCGCGCGAGCAGCGTCTGGGCCTGGAACTGGCCAGGGACGCGATCAGCGGTCCCGTACTCGATGCCCGCCGGCGCGAGCACCGCGGACAGCGCGTCGCTGGGAGACGACCGAGTACATGAGGTGGCGGTTCTGGATGATCGAGGCCGCCGCGCCGGCGTGGCGCGCTGGACCTCGTACTCGGAGGCGAGCGCGACGCGGCGACGCGCCGCGGGCGGCGGCGATGGCGATCGCCGCGGCGGCGTACAGGTGGCAGTCGGTCAGCTCCGAGTCACCGCGACGCCGTAGCGGTCCCAGGCGAACGCGGGATCGGCGACGCCGCGGAAGTCGGAGCGCACCTCGACGAGCTCGACGTCGCGGCGCTGGGTGATGCTCGTCGCATGCGCCCGCTGCCGCCCGGCGGCGGTCGTGGTCGCTGAGGCCGGGCATCGGCGAGGTCGTGGTGACCAGCAGGACGCGGCTCGCCGAGCTCCGTCAGCAGCCCGAGCTGGGCGAGCGAGTCGCGCCCGCCGCTGAAGGCCGCGACCATGAGGTCCGCATCCGCAGGCGGCGGGCGCGAGCGGGGCCAGCGGCGGCCCGGACTCGACGAGGTCGACGCGGCGGGTGTCGTCGGGCGCGCCGAGGGCGCGGTCCTCCAGCGACCAGGTCAGCGCGTCGACGAGACGCAGCCACAGCTCGCGCTCGCCGGGCGCGAGCCGGACCGGAAGCACGACCCGGCACGGCCGCAGCAGCGCCCAGTGGGAGTGGAGGCAGGCGAGCGCGAGGCGCCACCACAGCGGCTCGGGCACGGTGGCGACGTCGATCGGGAACTCGAGCCGGAACCCCGTGCGCCGGTAGAGCGGTGTGGCGGGCGTGACGGTCCAGCGGAAGTCGACCGCGCGGGACGACACGCGGGGGTGCTCCAGGCGGATCTCGCGCATCAGCGGACCAGCCTCCGGCGCACGCGCCGTGCGAGGGCGAGCGCCGGCACGAGCCGTCCGCGCAGCCGCCACCACCCGCCGGCCTCCACCCGCGCCAGCGTCGCGTGGCGCTCGTGCAGCCAGGCGTGCTCGGCCTCCAGCGCGGCGATCCGCTGTGCGTCCGCCGCCGCGCGGGCGTCGCCGTGCGCGCGGCCGTCCCGCGCCCGGTGGATCAGGGCGCCGACGTCCCCGGCCGCCCACTCGGCCAGCAGCCAGTCCGCGCCGTAGGCGGTGACCAGGCGCAGCAGCAGGCGGGCGGCCGCGGGGTCCGCCGCCCGGGTCGGGTCGAGGAGCTCGCGCAGCTCCTCCCCGCCCGAGTGCATCAGCGCGCCGTGGACCTCGAGGAAGCGCGCGTGGGCGGCGAGGCGGCGGCAGGTGTGGTCGGCCCAGGCGACCGGCGTCTCGGCGGGCTCGCGGCCGGCGAGGTGATGCAGGACGACGGCCTCGCGGCAGCGGCGGAAGGGCCCCGGGGACCCGGCGGCGGCGCGCAGCGACCAGTCGTTGTCCTCGTAGTAGGCCATCATCGCCGGGTCGAAGGGGCAGTCGAGCAGCAGCGAGCGGCGCACCAACAGCCCGCAGCCGGGCGCCCAGTCCGAGACGCCGGTGGCGGGCACGGCGGGGTCGTCGAAGCCGAGGCCGAAGCCGTCCAGGCGGAAGCTGATGACGTCGTCGCCGTGCTCGACCGTGCCGCCGCAGTGGATGACGCGACCGTCGGGGTCGGCGACCAGCGGGGTGACCGCCTGCGCCTCGGGATGGGCGTCGAGCTCGGCGACGAGGCGCTCGAGCGCGCCCGGCATCAGCTCGGCGTCGTCGTCGAGGAACAGCACCAGTTCGGTGTCCGTGCGCTCGGCCATCCGCTGGCGGCCGACCCCGCAGCCGTCGTTGGAGTCGGCGAGCACGACCTCGACGCGGTCGCGGCCGTCGTAGCCGGCGAGCGCCGCGCGCGTCGCGGGGCCCGAGTTGGCGTCCAGCACCACCACGGACGTCACCGGCGAGCTGTCCAGCACCGAGTCGATCGCGGCGCCGACGTGGGCGTGGCGCTCGTGGCTGAGCATGATCACCTCGACGCGCCCGGCCGTGACGGCGGGTGCGGCGGCGGTGGCCCGGGAGGCGGCGGCCATCCGCTCGCGGCCCGGGGCGGGCGGGAGCCCGTGGGCGCGGGGCGGCGCCGGGGCGGGGTCGGGGATCCGCTCGACGGTCACCCCCTCGGGCAGCGTGGCGGCCAGCGCGTCGACCTTGAAGTACGAGCCCGGCGCGTACTCGACCGCCTTGCCCATCAGCGCGGACGCGATCAGGACGTGGGCGCGGTCGGTGCGCACGCGGGCGGCGCCGGCGATGCGCTCGAGCCAGGCGTCGAGCGTGGGCGCGGTTGCGGAGACGTCGTCGTTGTCGTCGGGCAGCGGGCGGGCGCCGGCGGACTCGCGGTCGGTCCGGAAGGCGTTCAGGGTGCCGGCGCCCGCGCGCCGGTACGGCTCGTAGTCGAGGAAGAACGCGCCGTCGTGGGCGAGCCGCGCGTCGCACAGCGGGGCGATCCGGGCGTAGGACTCGAGCTCGCGGGCGAAGACGATCGCGTCCGTGGCGAGCAGCGCCTCCTTGACGCGGTCCTGGCCGGTGTCGAAGGTCGACGGCAGCACGATGACCCGCTCGTAGCGGCGCTGGGCGATGGCGAGCAGCGGCGGCAGCGTGCGGTGGTAGCCCCGGCACCAGGCGCCCGAGCCGAGGATCAGGACGGTGTCGCCGCCGGCGTCACGGAGGTCGTCGTGGTGGCGGTCGCGGTAGACGTGGCCGGCCAGCAGGGCGCGGGTGCCGGCCAGGATCAGGTCGTCGCCGCGGTTGCCCGGCCCGATCAGCAGGGTCAGGTCCGGCGCGGGGCCGATCGCGTCCAGCAGGGCGGCGCGGCTCTCCGCGACAGAGGGGAAGGTGGCGGTCAGGTCAAGCACCGGCCTGCCAAGCGTAGATCCGACCGTGGACCTTCCCTCCGTGCAGGCCGAGTGCTCTGACCGCGTCCGCGACGCCGGGGTAGGCGGGGTCGCCGTAGTCGTGGAAGGCGACGACGGCGCCGGGGACGAGGCGATCGCGCCAGGCGGCGAACGCAGCGGCCGTGGCGGCCTCGGTGTGCTCGCCGTCGATGAACAGGAAGTCGACGGCGTCAGGCCCGCGCGGCTGGTCCCCGGAGGCCGTGACGAACTCGACCCGCGCGCCGCTGAGCTGCTGGTAGGCGTCGCGATGCTCCCGGACGACCGGGTCGTACGACGTCACCGTCCGGGACGGGTCACCGAGGGAGAGGGACAGCGCCGTCCATCCCGTCGCCGTCCCGATCTCGACGACGCTCCGCTTGCCCTCGGCCAGCGCGAGGATCTCGCGCAGCTCGTGGGGGCGCGTCGCGACGTCCAGGCTCCACTGGTCCCCGCGCTGCCGCGCGACTCGGAGGGCATGGAGGTAGAAGCTCCGGACCGGCCGGGGCAGGCGCGCGAGCGCGGCCGCCTGCTTGGCCAGCGCCGCGGCACGCTGCGCCGGCGAGCGCTCGTCGTCCCAGCGGAAGACGCTCAAGCGGCGAGGCGGCGGTACGCGGCCTGCGTGAGCGGCTTGTAGGCGTCGCCCGACCTCGTGCGCGACAGGACCACGCGGTCGCCACCGGGGGGCGGGACGCCCTCCTCGCGCAGCGCGCGGACGTCCGGGCGGTACCAGCTCGTCACGGGGATCTCGTCGACGACGTGGACGATGGCCGGGCGGTCGGCCTCGTCCAGCGCGGCCAGCGCTCGGGTGACGGCGGCGGCCTTGATCGTCTGGCCCGGGCGCGGCATGACGGCGGCGACGAGCACCTGGTGGTCCTCCCCGGCGACCGGCAGCCCGTAGGCGACCGCGAGGTCGACGGAGTCCACCCGCGCGAGCGCGTCGCGCGCGCGGAACGGCATGACCAGGCCGTCCTCGGTGTGGACGAGCGCCTCGACGCGGTCGCACAGCCAGTGGTCGCCGTCCTCGTCCTGGCGGCAGAGGTCGCCGGTCGGGATCCAGGCGTCGTCGCGGCGGAAGACGGAGCGCAGCGCGTCGTCGCGGTTGGAGCGGGTGCCGGGCGTGGTCCGCGCCAGCAGCATGCCGACCTCGCCGCGCGGCACCTCGGCGGCGAACCCGTCGCGCCCGAGCAGCAGCCGGTCCTCGACCTCGTCCCAGGCGGCGATGCGCACGTCGGCGGCGCCCGGCAGCGGGCGGCCGACGGAGCCCGGCTTGGCGCCGGTCAGGTTGACGAGGATCGCCTCGCCCTCGGTGGACGCGTAGAACTCGACCACGCGGGCGGGCGCGAAGCGGCGCTGCACGCGCTCCCACAGCCCGACGGGCATGCCGGAGCCGACCAGCAGCCGCAGCGGGTGGTGGCGCTCGGCGGGGTTGGGCGGGGCGTCGACGAGCTCGCGCAGCATCGTCCACGTGTACGAGGCGACGGTGACGCCGTAGCGGCGCACCTCCTCCCAGAACGTGCCGGGGTCGTAGCCGTGCGCGAGCGCGATCCGCGAGCCGCCCGCGATCGCGCCGCCGAGCGTCATCAGCAGGGCACTCGAGTGGTGGATGGGGGTGACGGCGTAGACCGTGTCCGCGGGACCCAGCGCGCCGGCGGACGCGGTGCCGAAGGCGCTCAGCGCCCAGCGCCGGTTGGTGATCGAGTTGACGCGGGTGTTGTCCCCCGCGCCCGTGAACAGGATGAAGGCGAGGTCGCGCCCGCGGCCGGGGTTGGGCCGATACCAGCTGGGCGGGTCGACGGCCGCCGGGTCGATGCGCTCCATGTCGAGCACGCCGTCGCCGAGGTCGCGGTCGTCGCCGCCGCCGCCGAGCACGAGGACGTCGACGCCCGCGTCCCGGGCGTCGTCGATGTGGTCGGGGTCGGTGATGACGCGGGTGACGCGGCCGAGGGCGGCCTCGCGGGCGACGTCGGCGTCGGGGCGCAGCAGCACGCAGACCGCGCCGAGCCGGTTGAGGGCGGCGACCACGACGAGCGCGCTCGGCCGCGTGTCCATCAGCACCCCGACGTGCTCGCCCTGGCGCACCCCGACGTGGAGCAGGCCGGCGACGACGTTGTCGATGCGCGTCTTGCCGGCCAGGTGCGTGTGGGCGCGGTCCTCGAACAGGAAGAACACCCCGTCGCGGTGGCGCTTGGCCTGCTCGTCGAGCAGCAGGCTCAATGAGATCTGCGTGCCGCTCTGGATCTGGCCGAGGCGGGCCAGGCGGGGGAGGGCGGAGCCCGCCTCGCGGCTGAGCTCGCGGATGCCGCGCACGGTCGTGTTGGCCGATTGCGCGGCGGCGCGGGCGATGCCGACGCCGGCCCCGAGCGCGAGCTCGACGCCGAGCCCGCCGCCGCCGCCGTTGCTCTCGCGCTTGACCGGCAGCTCGTCACCGACGGGCAGGGCGTTGTCGGGCCGCTCGGCGTCGCCGTCGCGCCAGTGCGCCCACTGGGCGACGATCGGCCAGGTCGCCCGCCCCGCGGTGGAGCCGACGACGAGGCCGAAGTGCCCGGCCCGCAGCGCCGTCTCGTAGATGTCCGCGCGCGGGGCGGCGCGCCGGATCGCGCGCACCGCCGGCGGCGGGGCGATCTCGTCCACCTCGCCGACGAAGGTCAGGATCGGGCAGGTGATGTCGGCGAGCGTGACGAGCCGTTCGTCGATCACGAAGCCGCCCTCGAGCATGCGGTTGTGGGCGATGAACTGGCGCAGGAAGTCGGCCAGCGCCGGCCCGGGCCAGGCGACCCAGCCGTTGGCCTCGAGGAACTGCCGCTGGCGCTCGCGCGGGAGCAGCGCCTCGCGGTCGTGCAGCTGCATGATGAACTCGACGCGCGAGCGCAGCGACTTCATCGGGTCCAGCAGGCGGAAGCCGGTGCGGCTGACCCAGCCGGGGACGGCGAAGCGCCCGAGCGGGCCGGCCAGCACGCCGGCGGCGCCCGTGGCGAACGACTCGGGGAGCCCGAACGGCATCGCGGCGCGGGTGTCGGCGGGGGAGCCGAAGGTGATCAGGGTGGAGATGCCCTTCGCCCGCCGGTACGCCGCGGTCTGGTAGCAGAACATCCCGCCCTGGCTGTAGCCGGCCAGGTGCACGTCCTGCCCGGTCTTCTCGCGCACGGTGTCGACGACGTCGGAGACGGCGAGGACGTGGTCGGCGAGCGTGCGCTCGAGGCCGCCCTCCTGCTGGCTGGGCTCGCCGAAGTCGACCACCCACGGGTCGATGCCGTGCTCGTGCAGGACGCCGACCGCGGTGGCGGCGGGGGAGACGTCGTAGACGTCGGCGTCGAGCATCATCGGGGGGACGAGGATCACGGGCGGCCCCGCGGGTCCGTCGCCGTCGGGGAAGTAGCGCCGGAGCCGGTACATCCGCTGGTGGTCGACGATGTCGAACGGCGACGGCTCCTCGCCCGTGTCCAGGCCGCCGAAGCGGGCGACCTCGAGCGCGTTCTGCGCCAGGGCCTGCGCGCGCGAGAGCGGCTCGGTGACGATCTTGCCTAGGTCCACGATCCGGGCATCATCGCAGTCCCGCGCGCAGGGCACCGGCGGTCACCGCGACGGCGTCGCGGGCGGTGCGGTGGGCGGTCGCGTTGAGGAAGCCGTGCAGCAGCGGGAAGCGCTGCGTCGTCGCCGGGACGCCGGCGTCGCGGAGCTTCTGCGCGTACGCCTCGCCCTCGTCGCGGAGCGGGTCGGCGAGCGCGGTGGCGACGTACGCGGGCGCGAAGCCCTTGACGTCGGCGAGCAGCGGACTCGCGCGCGGGTCCGCTTCGTGCCCGGCCATGTACAGGTCCGTGTAGCGGTCCATCGCCGCCTCCGTGAGGAAGTATCCGGTCGCGAAGTCGGCGGTGGACCGGTAGCGGCGGCTGGCGTCGGTGGCGGGATAGAGCAGCCACTGGAAGGCGGGCA
The DNA here is from genome assembly GCA_963740765.1 of uncultured Solirubrobacteraceae bacterium. Lineage (GTDB taxonomy): Bacteria > Actinomycetota > Thermoleophilia > Solirubrobacterales > Solirubrobacteraceae > DATLGB01. Next base: position 147,529 of record CAVUFN010000008.1, read on the forward strand.
TGGGGACGTCGCCGGCGGCGGCGCTGACGCAGACCGATGCGGCCAGGTTCCCGCCCGCGCTGTCCCCACCCACCGCCACCCGCGTGTCGCTCGAGCGTTGGCATAGCCACTCGTAGGCGACACGAGCGTCGTCGGCGGCGGCCGGGAACGGATGCTCGGGCGCGCGGCGGTACTCGACGGAGACGATCTCGACGCCGGACAGGTCGGCGAGCGCACGGACGGCCGGGTCGTGTGAGTCGACGGAGCGGTTGACCCAGCCGCCGCCGTGGAAGAAGACGAGCAGCGCGCCGGGCAGCGCGTCGACGGGCACGTAGCGGCGGGCGGGCACACCGCCGGCGTCGACGTCCTCGGTCCGGACGGGCCGGCGCGCGCGGCGGACCATGAACCGCGACTGGGCCTCGGCCAGGTTGCGCGCCACCGGGACGGGCGGTGCCTCCCGGCCGCTGGTGGCGCGCTCGCTCAGCGCAGCGGCGCGGGCCAGCAGCCAGGCGCCGGGATCCAGGCCCCGCGCGACCTCCGGGACCGGGCCGGCCAGCGCCCGCTGGACCGGGGCGGGCAGCGCCACCAACCCGCGCGCGACGGCGCCGGACCCGTAGGCGGCGAGCAGAGCGGCGTCCACGTTCGCGCACCCTACGACCCGCCGGTCCGTCCGGAGGGTCCGGTTGGCTTCGAGGGCTGTGTCGGTTCCGATGCTCACCGAGGCCCTGCCCGGCTTCCGCGCCTGGCGGCTGGACCCGGAAGGCCGGCTGTGGCCCGCCACCGCCAGCACGATGTGGGAGCCGGGCGTCAACGTCGCCCGCTGCGTCAAGGGGCACGACGCGCCGCACGGCGACTGCACCTGCGGGCTGTACGCGTTCCACACCGTGCACCGGCAGCTCGGCGCGGAGCGGGTGATCGGCGGGATCGCCGCGTGGGGGGACATGGAGGTCCACCGCGACGGCTTCCGGGCCGGGCGCGCGCAGGTCATGGCCCTGGCGTCGGCGGCGCTGATGCCGCCGCGCGAGCGCGCCGCGCTGCGGCGCGCCGCCGCGCGCTACGAGGTCCCCGTCGTCCCGCGCGAGGCGCTGCTGCCGGTCGTGGCCGAGCGCGCGGGGCTGCTGCCCGTCTCCGTCGTCGCGGTGTCCGCGGTGCAGCAGGAGGAATGGCTCGCGCGCCGCCGCGGCTACGACGCCGAACAGCAGGTGTGGATCGAGCCGGGCGGCGGCGGGGTGACGCTGGGGATCAGCGACCCGCTCCGCGCGTGGCTGGGCGGGGAGCTCGAGGTGTCCGCCGCCGACGCCGGGGTCCGCGTCGGCGGCCGGCGGGCGTCCGTGGTGCTGGGGCCCGGCGTGCGCGGGCCGGTGACGGAGGTCAACCCGGACGGCGACGGCTGGATCGCGCGGATCGCGCCGACGCACTGGAGCGAGGACTGTGACGCCTTCACCTGGGGCCCGCCGGGTCGCGCCGTGATGCTCAGCTGCGCGCGGGCGGCGGGCGCCGACGGCTTCGCGCACCTCCTGCGCAGCGGAGACTTCGACCGGACGGCCGTGACCTGCTGGGCGGACGTCGGGCGCGAGCTGCGGGCGGCGGAGGCCACGCCCGTGCCGAGCTTCGCGAGCGAGCGCGACCTCTACGACGACCTCGGCATCGCGATGGGGCGCGCGCTCGCGGACGCCACCACGCACCTCGGCCGGCTCGACCTCACCCTCGCCCTCGCGGTCCGCGAGCCGGACGCGCAGCTCGTGCTCGACCTGCGCCCCGGCGAGGTCCGCCTGCATCTCGGCGGCGTGGCGGGCGCGCGGGCGGACGTCATCGTCGACGTGGTGGGCGACGACCTGCGCCCGCTCCTGGCCGGGAGGCTCGACCTCGCCCAGGCGACGGGAGCGGGCCGGCTCGGCGTGCACGGGCCGCGCTCGCGGGCGCTGAGCACGCTGGCCGTCGTCACCGGCTGGACGCGCAAGCACCTGCGGGAGCCGTCCCGTGCCTGAGCTGCTCGATCTGCCGGGGCCGTCGCGCCGGATCGTCGTCGAGCCGCTGCGGGCGCCCGAGCCGCCGCCCGAGCCGAGCCGCGAGCGGCCACCGGCCGAGCCCGCCGCGCCGCCCGCGCCGGTGGAGGAGCCGGTCCCGGCGTAGGCCGGCGTCGCCGCTAGGTAGGGTCCGAAACAGAGTGCGCGCCCCCTCGTCGACGTTCGACCCCGCCGCGCCGGCGGCGCAGGCCAACCGGGAGGCGATGCTCTCGCGCCTCGCCGAGCTCGACGACCTCCTGCTCAAGACGCGCGAGGGCGGGGGGCCGGAGAAGCTCGATCGCCACCGCAAGCGGGGCAAGCTGCTGGCCCGCGAGCGCATCGAGCTGCTGCTCGACCGCGACTCCCCGTTCCTGGAGCTGCAGCCGTTCATGGCCAACCACACCGACTTCCATGTCGGGGCCTCCAACGTCTGCGGGATCGGGGTCGTCGAGGGCGTCGAGTGCATGATCGGGGCGTCCGATCCCACCGTCCGTGGCGGCACGAGCAACCCGTTCACGCTGCGCAAGTCACTGCGCTCGCAGGAGATCGCGCTGGTCAACCGGCTGCCGATGATCAACCTCGTCGAGTCGGGCGGCGCCGACCTGCCGACGCAGGCGGACGCGTTCGTCCCCGGCGGCGCGATCTTCCGCAACCTCACGCGGCTGAGCGCGCACGGCATCCCGACGATCGCGCTCGTCTTCGGGTCGAGCACCGCCGGCGGCGCCTACATCCCCGGCATGAGCGACTACACGGTCTTCGTGGAGGGCCGTGCCAAGGTCTTCCTCGGCGGTCCGCCGCTGGTGAAGATGGCGACGGGGGAGGAGTCCGACGACGAGTCGCTGGGTGGCGCCGAGATGCACGCGCGGCAGTCCGGCCTGGCCGACTACCTGGCGCTGGACGAGGAGGACGCGTGCCGGCTCGGCCGCGCGATCGTCCGCGACCTCAACTGGCGCAAGCACGGCTCGCCTCCGCGCGCCGCCGCGGTCGATCCCCTGCACGATCCTGAGGACATGGTCGCGCTGGTCCCGAGCGATCCGAAGGTCCCCTTCGACCCACGCGAGGTGCTGCTGCGGGTGCTCGACGGGTCGGAGTTCCGCGAGTTCAAGCCGCTGTACGGGTCCGCGCTGATGACGGGCTGGGGGCGCATCCACGGCTACGAGGTCGGCGTCCTCGCCAACGCGCGCGGGATCCTGTTCTCCGAGGAGGCGCAGAAGGCGGCGCAGTTCATCCAGCTCGCCAATCAGAAGGACGTCCCGCTCGTCTTCCTGCACAACACGACCGGCTTCATGGTCGGTCGCGACTACGAGCAGGGCGGGATCATCAAGCACGGCGCGCTGATGATCAACGCGGTCGCCAACTCCAAGGTGCCGCACATCGGGATGATCATCGGCGGCTCCTACGGGGCCGCCAACTACGCGATGAGCGGCCGCGGCTACGACCCGCGCTTCCTGTTCAGCTGGCCCAACGCGCAGTCGTCGGTGATGGGCCCGGCGCAGCTGGCCGGCGTGCTCGAGATCGTCGCGCGCCAGGGCGCGGCGGCGCGCGGGATCGAGGTCGACGACGAGCAGCTGGCCGGGATGCGGGCGGCGGTCGAGGCGCAGATCGAGGCCGAGCAGACCGCGCTGGCCAACTCGGGCCGTGGCTACGACGACGCCATCATCGACCCGCGCGACACGCGCACCGTGCTCGGCTTCGCCCTGAGCGTCGTGCACAACGCGGAGGTGAGGGGCGCCGACGGGTTCGGCGTCTTCCGGATGTGAACCGCGTCCTCGTCGCCAACCGGGGGGAGATCGCGCGCCGCATCTTCTCCACCTGCCGCCGGCTCGGGATCTCCACCGCCGCGGTCTTCACCGACCCGGACGCGGACGCGCCCTTCGCCCGCGAGGCCGACGTCGCCGTCGCGCTCGGCGCCGACCCGCGCGGCTACCTCGACGTCGACGCGATCGTCGAGGCGGCGCGGAAGGCGAACGCCGACGCGGTCCACCCGGGGTACGGCTTCCTGGCCGAGAACGCCGGCTTCGCGCGCGCGGTGATCGACGCGGGCCTCGTCTGGATCGGCCCGACGCCGGAGGCGATCGCGGCGATGGGCTCGAAGACCGAGGCCCGCGCCCGCATGGAGAAGGCCGGCGTGCCGATCCTCCCCGAGGGCCGCGACGCCGGCTTCCCGCTGCTGGTCAAGGCGAGCGCAGGCGGCGGTGGCAAGGGCATGCGGCTGGTCGAGGACGAGTCGGAGCTCGATGCGGCGATCGCCGCGGCGCAGCGCGAGGCGGCGAGCGCGTTCGGCGACGACACGGTCTTCCTCGAGCGCTATCTGCCGCGCGCCCGCCACGTCGAGATCCAGATCGTGGGGGACACGCACGGCCGCGTCGTCGCCTTCCACGAGCGCGACTGCTCCGTTCAGCGCCGCCACCAGAAGGTCATCGAGGAGGCGCCGTCACCGGCGGTCGATCGCGACCTCCGCGCGCGCATGGGCGCGGCGGCGATCGCGGCGGGGGAGGCGGTCGGCTACGTCGGCGCCGGGACCGTGGAATTCCTGCTCGACGGCCACGACTTCTACTTCCTCGAGGTCAACACCCGGCTGCAGGTCGAGCACCCGGTCACCGAGCTGGTCACGGGCGTCGACCTCGTCGAGCTGCAGCTCGCGATCGCGCAGGGCGGGCACGTCCCCGACCCGCCCCCGATCACCGGCCATGCGATCGAGGCGCGTCTGTACGCCGAGGATCCGGCGAACGACTTCCTGCCGGTGACGGGGACGCTGACGCGCTTCGAGGTCCCGGACGGCGTGCGGGTCGACACCGGTGTGGAGAGCGGCAGCGTCATCAGCCCCCACTACGACCCGATGATCGCCAAGGTGCTCGCGCACGGGCGCACGCGCGACGAGGCGGCCGCGCGGCTCGCCGACGCGCTCACCCGCGCCCGCCTGCACGGGATGACGACCAACCGCGACTTCCTCGTCAACGTCCTGCGCCACCCCGAGTTCCTGGCCGGCGAGGCGGACACGGGCTTCCTCGAGCGCCACGACTGCTCGGCGCCGCTTCCCGTCGACCGCGGTCACGCCGCGGTGGCGCACGCGCTGGCCGGGCAGGCGGCGCGCCGGGCGGACGCGCGTGTCCTCGGCTCGCTGCCCAGCGGCTGGCGCAACAACCCCGCACACCTCCAGACCGTCGCGTACGACGGGGTCACGGTCGGCTATCGCTTCGACCGTCACGGGCGTCTCGACGTCGTCGAGGTCGGCGGCGAGCCGCTCGACGCGCGCCTGCACCGCTGCACGCCGACGGAGGTCGACCTCGAGGTCGGGGGCCGCAGGCGGACCTACCACGTCGACGGCGATTACGTGAACACCGCCGACGGGCAGGTCCACCTCCATGAGCAACCCCGCTTCACCGATCCGGCCACCGTGCTCGCGACCGGGAGCCTCATCAGCCCCATGCCGGGCACCGTCCTGCGCGTCAGCGTCGCGCAGGGCGACGCGGTCACCGAGCGCCAGCCGCTGCTCGTGCTCGAGGCGATGAAGATGGAACACGAGATCGTCGCGCCCGCGGCCGGCACCGTCACCGCGCTCAACGTCGCCGCCGGCGCGCAGGTGCAAGCCGGCGCGATCCTCGCGGTGATCGAGTGACCCGTCTCGGGCTGCCCGACGGCATCCGCGCCTGCCTGTTCGACATGGACGGCGTCCTCACCAAGACGGCCACCGTGCACTTCAAGGCCTGGAAGCAGATGTTCGAGGACGAGGGCTACGGCCCGTTCACCCAGGACGACTACAACGAGCACGTCGACGGGCTGCCGCGCGAGGAGGGCATCCGGACGTTCCTGAAGGCCCGTGGCCAGGACGCCGACGACGCCGAGGTCGACCGGCTCGCCGAGGCGAAGCAGGAGATCGTCGAGGAGGTGCTCGACCGCGACGGCGTCGAGGTCTACGACGGCTCCGTGCGCTACGTCGACGCCGCGCGCGAAGCAGGCCTGCGCCTCGCCGTCGTCTCCTCGAGCGCGAACACGCGCAAGGTGCTCGAGGCGGCGAAGCTGCTGGACCGCTTCGAGACGATCGTCGACGGCAACACGATCAAGGAGTGCGGCCTCAACGGCAAACCCGCGCCGGACACGTTCGTGCACGCGGCGGAGAAGCTCGGCTGCTCGGCGAAGGAGGCGGTCGTCTTCGAGGACGCGACCTCCGGCGTTCAGGCCGGGCGGGACGGGGACTTCGGCTGTGTGATCGGCGTCGACCGGGTCGGGCACGCCGACGACCTGCGCGAGCACGGCGCCCGCGTCGTCGTGCAGGATCTCGACGAGCTCCTATGACCTGGGAGCTGCGCGAGGACTCGCTCGACCTCGGGCGCCTCGCCGCGCAGGAGTCGCTGTTCACGCTCGCCAACGGGCACGTCGGCGTGCGCGGGACCCTCGAGGAAGGCGAACCGGTCGGGCTCAGCGGCACCTACCTGGCCGGGTTCCACGAGACGCGGCCGCTGCCCTACGCCGAGTCGGCCTACGGCAATCCGGAGGAGAGCGAGGTCGTCATCGGCGTCCACGACGGGACCCTGGTGCGCCTGCTCGTCGACGACGAGCTGTTCGACGTCCGCTACGGCGAGCTGCTCGCCCACGAACGCGTGCTGGACATGCGCGCCGGGACGCTCACCCGCAGCGCCCACTGGCGCTCACCGGCCGGCCGCGAGGTCAAGGTCCGCTCGACGCGCCTGGTGTCCTTCACCCAGCGCGCCATCCTGGCGATCGCGTACGAGGTCGAGGCGGTCGGGGCAGACACGCGCGTGGTCCTGCAGTCGGAGCTCTCGGCCGAGCCCGACACCACGCACATGCAGTCGGACGACCCTCGCGCAGCGGCCAAGCTGGAGGACCCGCTCGTCGGCGAGGAGCAGCATGGCGACGAGGCGATGGTCCTGCTCGTGCACCGCGCGCGGCGCTCGGGCCTGCGCGTCGCCGCGGCGATGGACCACGAGAGCGACGGCGAAGCGGACGTCAGCGAGGACGTCGGCCGGTTGATCATCGCCGAGGCCCTCGAGGCCGGCAAGACGCTGCGGCTGGTCAAGTACGTCGCGTACGCATGGTCGGGCCGGCGCTCGTCCGCATCCCTGCGCGCGCAGGTGCGCGGGTCATTGGCGGAGGCGCGGAACTCGGGCTGGGAGGGCCTGCTCCGGCAGCAGCGCGACTACCTCGACGACTTCTGGGCGCGCGCCGACGTCGAGGTCGATGGCGACGACGAGCTGCAGCTCGCGGTCCGCTTCGGCCTGTTCGGCGTCCTGCAGGCGAGCGCCCGGGCGGAGCGGCGCGCGATCGGCGCCAAGGGGCTGACCGGGACGGGCTACGACGGACATGCCTTCTGGGACACGGAGGCCTACGTGCTCCCCGTGCTCACCTACACGGTCCCCGAGGCCGCGGCGGACGCGCTGCGCTGGCGCGTCTCCACGTTGGACGACGCGCGCGACCGCGCGGAGACCTTGACGCTGGCGGGCGCCGCGTTCCCATGGCGGACGATCGCCGGCCGCGAGTGCTCGGGCTACTGGCCGGCGGGGACGGCCGCGTTCCACGTCAACGCTGCGATCGCGGGCTCCGCGGTGCGTCTGTGGCGAGTGACGGCGGACGAGCAGTTGCGCGACGAGGTCGTCCGCCCGATCCTGACCGAGACGGCGCGGCTGTGGATGGCGCTCGGCCACCACGACGAGGAGGGGGACTTCCACATCCCCGGCGTGACGGGGCCCGACGAGTACTCGGCGCTGGCCGACGACAACGTCTACACGAACCTGATGGCGGCGGCCAACCTGCGCGACGCGGCCGAGCTGGGGTGCGGTGGGGCGGACGAGCGGGCCGCCTGGGCGGCGGCCGCCGACGCGATGGCCGTCCCGTTCTCGCGCGGCGCCGGTGTCCACGCCCAGGCGGCCGGCTTTCTCGCCCACGACGTGTGGGACTTCGACGGGACGGACGCCGACCAGTACCCGCTGCTGCTGCACTTCCCGTACTTCGACCTGTACCGCAAGCAGGTCATCAAGCAGTCCGACCTGGTCATGGCGCTGTGGACCTGCGGCGATCGCTTCACGGACGAGGAGAAGGCCCGCGCGTTCGCCTACTACGAGCCGCTCACCGTCCGGGACTCGTCGCTGAGCGCCTGCGTCCAGGCGATCGTCGCCGCCGAGACCGGCCACCTCCAGCTCGCCTACGACTACCTCGGCGAGGCGGCGCTCGTCGACCTCCACGATCTCCACCACAACACCGACAACGGGCTCCACGGCGCGTCGCTGGCCGGCGCATGGCTGGCGCTCGTGGCGGGCTTCGGCGGCTTCCGCGACCACGACGGCGTCCTCTCGTTCCGCCCCCGCCGCGCGCCCGGCCTGCGGCGCCTGTGCTTCCGCCTGACGGTGCGCGGCCGCCTGCTCACGGTGACGATCGAGGACGGCCGCGCGACCTACGCGGGCGAGGGGCTGGAGATCGTCCACGAAGGCGAGACGATCACGCTGGGCGCCGATCCCGTGACCCGCGAGCTCGCCCACTTCGAGGCGCCCGAGGCGGTGCACCAGCCGCGCCACCGCGCCCCGCGCAGGCGCCGTCCATGACCCACATGTCGCCGGAGGAGTTCCGCGAGCACGGCCACGCGCTGGTCGACTGGCTGGCCGACTACATGGCGGGCGTGGGGGAGCGGGACGTGCTGCCGTCGGTCGCGCCGGGGGAGATCGCGGCGCGGCTGCCCGCCGCCGCGCCGGAGGAGGGCGAGCCGTTCGCGGCGATCATGCGCGACCTCGACGAGATCGTCATGCCCGGGATCACGCACTGGCAGCACCCGGGCTGGTTCGCGTACTTCCCGGCCAACACGTCGCCGCCGTCCGTGCTCGCCGAGCTGGCCAGCGCCGGGCTCGGGGTGCAGGGGATGTTGTGGGCGACCTCGCCGGCGTGCACGGAGATCGAGATCCGGGTCGTCGAGTGGATGGTCGACCTGCTCGGGCTGCCCGAGCACTTCAAGATGGGCGTCGGGCCGGGTGGCGGGTCGATCCAGATGAGTGCTTCGGATGCGACGCATCTGGTGCACGTGGTCGCGCGGCGGGAGTCGGGGTCGGTCGCCTATGCGTCCTCGCAGGCGCATTCGTCGGTTGCCCGGGGGGCGCGCGTCGCCGGCTACGAATCGGTTCGCTCCGTTCCGACGGACTCCCGGTTTGCGATGGATCCGTCGGCATTGAGGGAGATGGTTCAGGAGGACCTGCGGGATGGGCTGTCTCCGTGCATCGTCACGTCGGCGGTGGGAACGACGGGGACCGGGGCGGTCGATCCGCTTCCGGCCGTCTCCGACGTGGCGGAGGAGTTCGGCCTGTGGCACCACGTCGACGCCGCCTGGGCGGGGTCGGCGATGGTGCTGCCGGAGCAGCGCGTCCACCAGGCCGGGGTCGAGCGGGTCGACTCCTACACGGTCAACCCGCACAAGTGGCTGTTCACGAACTTCGACTGCAACCTGCTCTTCGTCCGCGACCGCGCGCCGTTGAACGATGCGCTCGACGACACGCCGCCCTACCTGCGCAACGCCGCCTCCGACGCCGGTGACGTCGTCGACCTGCGCAACTGGCAGGTCCCGCTCGGCCGCCGCTTCCGCGCCCTCAAGCTCTGGTGGGTGCTGCGCTCCTACGGCGCCGCCGGCCTGCGCGCGGTCATCATCGAGCACATCCGCCTCGCGCACGAATTCGCCGACCGCGTCGAGGCTCATCCGGCGCTCGAGCTCGTCGCCCCGCCGTCCTTCGCGCTCGTCTCCTTCGCCTGCGCCGACGGCGACGAAGCCACGGACGCGCTCGCCGACGCCATCAACGCCTCCGGCCACTCCACCGTCACCCCCTCGACCGTTGCCGGCCGCCGCTTCATCCGCGTCTCGATCGGCCAGACCCGCACGACCGCCGAGCACGTCGACCGGCTCTGGGACCTGATCGCCGAGCGCACTTAGGGTCGCTATCACGACCCAAAGTGCGCACGCCGGCGCATGGCCGCCCGGATCTCCTGGGCGACGAGGTAGGGCGTGTGGACGACCTCGGCCCAGGTGAACCGCAGCAGCTCGTACCCCGCAGCCTTCAGTTCTCGCTCCTTCACCCGGTCGTCGCGGTGGTTTACGACGTTGTCGTGCCATCCCCGGCTGTCGCACTCGACGACCAGGCCGAACTGCGGCCACGTGAAGTCGGCGCGGCGTCGACCGAGCCTCGTCTGCGGGTCGGGCAGCGGGAGCCGGTACTTCGTGCACATCGCGAGGAAGCGGGCCTCGAAGTCCTCTCGGTGAGGGCGAGGAGCGGGTCGTAGAGGCGGACGATCTTCCCCAGGCGCGGCTTGCCCGCGAGCTGCTGGAGGTCGACTTTGTGCAGGCGGCCCGCTTGACGAACGGCAGCATTGAGGAGGCGGTCTTCGATGCCGCGGAGGGAGAGGTCGGAGAGTGTGCGGAGGACCGTGGTGGTGTGGATGCCGCTGCGGACCTCGATGTCGTCCTCGGTGAGTGTGCCAGAGCGGTGCAGCTCGATGCCCGCAGCGCCGCGGCAACTCGAGGCACTGAGGGCGATGATCTGCGGACGGTGGGCGTCGTACTCGAGCAACTCCCAGCTCACCGCCGCGCTGACGAGGCCAAGCGCGCACCCGGGCGGTCCCGCGAGCACCGCAGCCGCCCAGACCCCCTCCTTATCGAGCTGTTCTCGTCCCACCGCATACACGCCGCGGTGAATTCGGAAGATGCGCTCCGTGGTGACGAGATGGCGCATCGCGGCCCGCGTGAAGCCGAGCGCGTAGAGATCGTGGGTGGTGACGAGGTGGTGGCGCGGCGCCGCGAACGCGGTGAGCGCAGAAAGGGTTGCCATTACAACCCTTAGTGCTCACGCCGCGAAAAGCTCTCAGACGACGCGGAGCAGCGCGGTCAGCGTGGCGGCGACCACGACCCCGCCGATCATCGGCAGGCCGCGCCACATCGCCAGGCCGGCGACGGTGACGCCGGCGGTGTCCGGGCCGACGTGCCAGTGGTCGGACTCCGCCAGCGCGGACGTGACGACCAGCGCGGCGAGCAGGGATGGGGCCATCAGGACGATGACGGCGTTGAAGCGGGGCGGGAGCTCGCGGCCGCCCAGCGCGATCGGGCCGGCCGCCTTGATGATCGCGGTCACGATCGCGGAGCCGATGATCAGCCACCAGATGGTCACGTGCGCAGGCCGACGAGGGCGGCGACGGCGGCCGCGAGGATCGGGACGCCGGCCGGGGTGATCGGGACGAGCGCGAGGGCGATCAGCGCGCCCGCCAGGGCGACGCCGCGCGCGCGCAGGTCCCTGAGCTCGGCGAGCAGCAACGCGAGGAAGAAGGTCGGGTAGATCGCGTCGAGCCCGAGCGTCTCGATGTCCAGGCCGGAGCCGATCAGCGCGCCGGCCACCGTCCCCAGCGACCAGGTGACGTACTGCGGTGCGGTGCAGCCGAACAGCTGCCAGCGGTCGAACGACCCGTCGCCGCGAGAGGCCAGCGCCCAGGAGGCGTCGACGATCGGCTGGCCCTGCAGCGCCCGCCGGGCGGGACCGCCCGGCAGGGACGGCGCCAGCGCGATGCCCATGGCCAGGAAGCGCGAGTTCATCAGACCTGCCGCCGCGATCGCCGCCGCCAGGCTCCCGCCGCCCGACAGGATCGAGACGGCGGTGAACTGCGCCGAGCCGGCGAACACGATCATCGACATCACGATCGCCTGCACCGCGGTGAAACCGGCCTGGCGGGCCAGCACGCCGAACGACAAGGACAGCACGAAGCCCGCGGCCGCGTAGGGGAGCCCGAGGCGCACGCCGCGCACGAACCGCTCCCGGCTAGACATCGACGTGCGACCCCATCGACACGACGCTGTCCTGCGGCAACTTGAAGTACTCGGTGGCGTCGGAGGCGTTGCGCGCCATCCACACGAACAGCCGCTTGCGCCAGCGCATCATCCCGTGCCGCGGCCCGGGCACGACGCGCATGCGCGACAGGAAGAAGGAGGCGTTCTCGACGTCGATCGGCCGCTCGAGCCCGCGCGCCTCGCACAGCTGCAGCGCTGCCGGCACGTCGATGCTGTCCTGGAAGCCCCACGTCGCCCGGACGTGCGTGATGCCGTCGTCGGCGTAGCCGAGCTCGTCGATCTCCAGCCGGTCCTCGTCGCTGACGTGCGGTACGCGCGCGACCTCGACCGACATGATCACCACGGATTCATGCAGCACGTGGTTGTGCTCGACGATGTTGCGCATCGCCAGCGGCGTCGTGCCGTTGTTCGCGTGCAGGAAGACGGCGGTCCCGTGGACGCGGGTGACGTCGTCGCGCTCGCGCAGCTTGCGCACGAACGGCTGCAGCTCGCCCTCGAGCTCCGTGCGGTTCTCCGTGACCAGTTCGCGGCCGCGCCGCCACGTCATCAGCACGATGAACGCGAGCGCGGCGATCAGCAGCGGGAACCAGCCGCCCTTGACGATCTTCGGGACGTTGGCGGCGAAGTACGCGAGGTCGACGGTGAGGAAGACGATCAGGCCGGCGACGACCAGCTTCAGCGGTCGCTTCCACGCCGTCCGGACGACGACGAAGAACAGCACCGTGTCGATCGCCAGCGTCCCGGTGACGGCGATCCCGTAGGCGGAGGCCAGCTTCTCGCTGGACCCGAACCCGACCACGAGCGCGACCACGGCGACGAAGATCCCCCAGTTGACCGCCGGCGCGTAGACCTGCCCGACCTCGTCCTCGCTCGTGTGCCGGATGGTCAGGCGCGGCAAGAAGCCCAGGGAGACGGCCTGCCGGGTGACCGAGAACGCCCCCGAGATGACCGCCTGGGACGCGATCACGGTCGCCACCGTCGCCAGCACCACCACCGGGATGCGCGACCACTCGGGGAACATCAGGAAGAACGGCGACCGCACCGCGCCCGGACGCTCGAGGATCAGCGCCGCCTGGCCCAGGTAGTTCAGCGTCAGCGCGGGGAAGACGGCGAAGAACCACGCCCGCCGGATCGGCCGGCGCCCGAAGTGCCCCATGTCGGCGTACAGCGCCTCGGCCCCGGTGACCGTCAGCACCACCGCCCCGAGCGCGATGAACGCGATCCCGAAGTGGTCGAAGAGAAACGCGATCCCGTAGGTCGGCGACAGCGCCCGGAAGACGGCGGGCTCGGTCAGCGCCTTGCCCAGGCCGCCGATGGCCAGCACCCCGAACCACAGTCCCATGACCGGCCCGAACAGCCGCCCGACCGCCCCCGTCCCGAACCGCTGGATCGAGAACAGGCCGACGATGATCACGACCGTCGCCGGGATCACGAAATCCTCGAAGCCCGGGTCGACCACCTCGAGGCCCTCGACCGCCGACAAGACCGAGATGGCCGGCGTGATCATCCCGTCGCCGTAGAACAGCGACGCGCCGAAGATCCCCAGCGCGATCAGCCCGAGCTTGCCGCGCTTGTGCAGCGTCACCCGCTGCAGCAGCGCGATCAGGGCCATGATGCCGCCCTCGCCCTCGTTGTCGGCGCGCATGATCAGCGTCACGTACTTGATCGACACGATCACGGTGACCGACCAGAAGACCATCGAGATGACGCCGTAGACCGTGCCCTCGTCGGGCTTGATCGCCGAGTGGTCGACGGAGAAGACCGCCTGCAACGCGTACAGCGGCGACGTCCCGATGTCACCGAACACCACCCCCAGCGCCGCGAGGGTCAACGCAGCGACGCCCTTGTGGTGCTTGGGCTTCGAAGGAGGGGCGGCCACGCGGCCGCCGAGCCTAAAGGAGGTCGGCGGGCGTGGGCGGGGAGAGCAGGAAGCCCTGGCCGAGATCGACGCCGAGGTCGCGCAGCGCGGAGAGGTCGTCCGGGTCCTCGATGCCCTCGGCGATGACGACGCTCCCGGTCTCCGCCGCGAAGGACACGAGCGCGCGCGCGAGCGCAGCCCGGGCCGGCTCGCGGACGTCGCGGCACAGCACCATGTCGAGCTTGAGGAACTCGGGGGCGATCAGCGCGATGTGGCGCAGGCTCGTGAAGCCGGCGCCGCAGTCGTCGACGGCGACGCGGGCGCCGAGCGTGCGCAGCGCGTCGAGCGCGCGGCCGAGCACGGCGTAGTCGCGCACGGGCGCGTGCTCGGTGAGCTCGATGACGACGCGCGCGGCGTCGTGCGCGGCGAGGTCCTCGGCGAGGCCGGGGGAGACGGCCGTGTCGGGGCTGACGTTGACGGACAGGAAGGCGTCCCCGGGCAGGCGATCGATCGCGGCGAGCGCGCAGCGCACCGCGAGCCGCTCGAGCTCGACGCCGATCTCGCAGCGGTGCGCCTCCGCGAACCAGACGTCGGGCCCGGGGTTCGGGTGACCCGGGAAGCGCGCCAGCGCCTCGTAGCCGCGGAGCACCTCGTCGTCGAGCCCCACGATCGCCTGCAGGTCCATCTCGACCGTCCCGGCGGCGAGCACGGCGGCGAAGCGTTCGAACCGCCGCCGGTCGAGCTCGGCCGCCGACGCCGTGAGCGGGCCGACGACGTCCTCCAGCGAGGCGACGATGCGCGTGCGCGGGGAGGCGGCGCCGAGTGCGGCGGCCAGCCGGGCGCCGCCGCTGGACATCGCCGGGTCGATCATGGCGACGTCGGGACGCAGCCGCGCGGCGAGGCTGATGGCGTGGTAGGAGGTCTGGGCGAGGCCGATCAGCTCGAGGCCGTTGGTATCCATGACGGCGTCGGCGAGGCGGTCGAGCTCGACGGGGTCGCTGAGCGCGATCAGGACGCGCTGCGGGACGCCGGCCGGCGTCGGGGCGACCGCGTGCGCGAGCGCGCTGCGCATGGTCGCCAGCAGCTCGTCGGCGGGCGTCCCCTTGACCACGTAGGAGACGGCGCCGGCCGCGAGCATCAGCCGCACGGAAGCGGCGTCGTCGGCGCTGGACAGCGCGATCACCGCGGTGCCGGGCGAGGCGGCCCTGACGGCGCGGGCCGCGGCGGCGCCACCCCCGGGCATGCGCACGTCGACCAGGGCGATCTCCGGCGTGTGCTCGGCCGCGGCGGCCTCGGCGCTGCTGACGTCGGGCGCCGACGCGACGATGGCGAACTCCTCCGTCCCGTCGAGGATCGCCCCGATCAGGTCGTGGATCAGGATGTTGTCGTCGGCCAGCAGGACACGCGCGCTCATTGCCGCTCGTACATCACGAACGAGGTCAGGTCCGCTACCTGGTCGTACAGCGACCGGGCCGCCCCGTTGAACTGCTGGGTGTGCCAGTAGACGCGGTCGGAGCCGATCGCATCGGCCCGTGCGTAGACCGCCTCGATCAGCTGCCGGCCCGTGTCCGTGCCGCGCGCCTCGCGCGCGACGTACAGGTCCTCGAGGTAGGCGTAGCTGCTCGTCGTCCACGTCGACGGGTGGACGACGACGTGGGCCAGGCCGACGGCGGCGTCGCCCTCCACGGCGAGCAGGCCGAACATCCCGTCGCGCTCGCCGGCGAGACGGGCGAAGACGTCGTCCGTCGTCGCGGCGTCGAGCTCCGCGCGGTAGAAGCGCAGGTAGCCGTCCCACAGCGGCGCCCAGGCCGTGCGGTCGGCGGAGCGGAGCGGGCGGACGTCAGCCACGGGTCGCGCTGAAGTAGGTGAGCCCGCCCGAGCGGTCGAGGACGATGGCGCCGAAGCCGGCCTCGCGCAGCCAGCGCTCGAGGTCGGCGCGGCTGCCGCTGGGCCCGAGCAGCCCGGCGGCGCGCCCGACGGTGCGCATGGGGAGGAAGCGCACCCCTGAGTCCGTCAAGAACGCACTTCCGGTCAGCTCCGCGCCCGGTTTGAGCACGCGCGCGAGCTCGTGCACCGCGCGTTCGGGGTCGGGGAAGCAGTGCAGCCCGGTGAAGGAGACGGCGAGGTCGAAGGTCGCGGCCTCGAAGGGAAGGTTGCCGGCGTCGGCCTCGCGCAGCTCGACGGCGACGCCGCGCTTCTCGGCCTCCGCGCGGGTGCGCTCGAGCATCGCCGGCGCGATGTCGGCGGCGACGTAGCGGATGGCCTGGCCCGGCCTGGCGCCGCGCAGGGCCACGCCGCCACCGCAGGGGATGTCGAGCACCGCAGAGTCATCGGGCAGGCGGCCGATCCGCTCGGCCGCCCGGTAGAGCTTGCCGATGTCGGATCCCATCCCGACCTTCCACAGCACGCCGCCGAGCGCGGACCGCTCGACGATGAAGTCGTAGACGACCGCCCACGGGTGGTTCGCGCGCCAGGCGTCGGTCACGGAGCGGCACCCTACAGGCGAAAGATTCCCTAAGTTCCTGCGTTATGGCGTTCATGAAGCCCTTCCTGCTCGGCCTGTGCGCTCTCGCGCTCGCGCTCCCCGCCGCCGCGTCCGCGGCGCCACTGGCGTCGGACAACGTCACCCTCGTCACCAAGCTGCCCGAGGCGGTCGGTGCCGCATCGGCGCGCTTCAGCCCCGACGGCAAGACGATGTACGTGTCGACCTGGAAAGGCCTGCACACCTACGACATCACCAAGCCGGAGGATCCGCAGCGCCTCGGCTTCCTGCCGCTGCCGCACTTCGAGAACGAGGACGTCGACGCCGGCGACGGCGTCGTGATCATCACCAACGACCCCAGCGAGGGCGTGGGGATCATCTACGTCATCGACGTCTCCGACCCGGCCCTGCCGACGGTCCGCTCGACGATCGAGAACGGCGACATCATCGGCACCGGCGCGCTCGGCGAGTCCAACACGGGCCACATCGCCAACTGCCTGCAGGGCTGCAAGTACCTGTGGACGACGGGCACCAGCGAGGGCATCTCGATCTTCGACCTCACCGATCTGGACGCCCCGAAGTTCGTCAAGCAGATGGAGATGCCCAAGGGCTTCGACGCCAAGGGCCAGCTCAAGAAGAGCGGCGGCTTCACGCACGACGTCTACATCGACCGCTCGGGCGTCGCCTGGGTCACCGGGCAGGACGGGACCTTCGGCTACACGACCGAGGACCCGCTGAACCCGCAGCTCGTCTACCGCTCCGACGAGACCGTCGTCAACTCCGGCAACGACGGGCCCAGCTCGCCCGAGACCGCGCAGGACTACCCGCTCGACTTCCTGCACCACAACTCGATCCGCACCGCGATCCAGCTGGCGCAGGACCCGGTCGTCGCGCCGGGCGCGGATCCGGCCCCGGTGACCCCCGCGCCGGGCGCGGGCACGGGGACGAAGCCGGGCGCGGCCCCGACCGCCGGCACGACCCCGACCGCGGGCACCAAGCCCGCCACGGGCTCCAAGCCCGAACGCCCGTCACGCAAGCGCTACAAGCGCAAGCTGCGCAAGTGCGGGAAGCGCAAGGCCTGCCGCAAGCGGGTCAAGCGCGCCTACAAGCGCAAGCTCAAGCGCTACCACGCGGCCATGAAGGCCTACGAGGGCCGGCTCGTGCACTCCAACCGCACCACGCTCGGCGGCCTCGGCGACGTCGTGGCGATCACGGAGGAGGACTACACGCGGCCGACCTGCCAGGGCGAGGGCTCCGTCCAGACGTGGCAGATCGTCCCGGGCGAGTACAACTCCGACGGCTCGACCAAGCTCAAGCTGCTCGACTCCTGGACCTCGGAGCTCAACGGCCTCGAGAGCGGCGTCGGGCGCTCGCCCGCCACCGTGCTCTGCTCCGCGCACTGGTTCGACGAGGACCAGGGCCTGCTCGCCCAGGGCTGGTACGACCAGGGTGTCCGCTTCCTGGACATCAACGACCCGACCGACATCAAGCAGGTCGGCTACTGGGTCACCCAGGGCACGTTCTGGGGCGCCTACTACGCGCCGTCGGACCCCAAGCGCGAGATCGTGTACGGCCTCGACGTCACGAGCGGCATCGACGTCCTGAAGATCGACCGCACGCAGGGCGCGACCGAGGTCGCGCCGATCCCGAACCGGTGGATGTCGGGCGTGAGCTTCAGCGGGGCCAAGCCGAGCGCGACGTTCGGCTTCGCCTGCCCGCTGCTGCTCAGCACCGTGCCGAGCCCCAGCTGACGCAATCGGTGAGGACGTCGTCGAGCGTGCGCAGCTCGACGACGCCCATCCCGTCGGCGAAGCGGTCGCCCTCCGGCGTCCAGCGCACGCTGTCGCCCGGCGAGAGCACGGTGTCGAGGTCCTTCGCGAAGGCATAGGAGTTGGGCTTGCCGCGGTTGCGGTACTTGAGGACGTGGTCGGAGAGGTCGACCGGCTGGCCCGAGGTGTTCGTGACGATCATCGCCTCAGGCCGGTTGGGGTGCGCGGCCAACGTCACCTTGCCCGCCGCTGGATCGACGCAGCCCACCAGGCACGGGTAGATGAAGCTGGCCCGCAGGTCCCCGTCGGGATCGAACAGGTAGGCGCCGTCGCCGAGGTCGCGCGGCGCGCCCGTGACGTTCTCGAAGGCGCTGTCGCCCAGGCACCAGTGCTGCTCGAGCACCGTGTCGCCACCGCAGCCGACGTACACCCGCAGGGTCTGCCCCGGCCCGACGACGCTGCCCGGCCCGAAGACGCGGCCGGGCTCGCGGCGGGCGGGGTCCCGGCGCAGGAAGGAGTCGCGCACGAACCAGCCCGCGAGATCGACCGCCCGGGTCCCGAGGTTGCGGACGTCGACCCATTCGCCGTTGAGGTTGCGCGCATCGTTGGAGTCGGCGTCCCAGTTGGCGCTGACGCGCAGCGGGACGTCCTGGTCCGGGCCGGCGCCGCAGCTGTCGGGGTCGTAGAGGTTGCGCTGCGCCGCGGCGGCCCGGGCGGCGAGCATGGCGTACTCGCGATTGTGCGCGTACTCGACGCCGTTGGGCAGCCACAGCGCCTGACCCTGCTCGAGCTGCAGCGCACCGAGGTCGACCAGGCGGCGGCCCGACTTCACCCAGACGGAGCGGCGGATCCGGCGCCCACTGGCACTGGCGGCCGACTGCGCGGCGAGGCGCACGCGCCCGTGCGCGCGCTTGATCGTCTTCTCGATCAGGTTCGTGGCGGCGACGCCGTGGCAGTCGCCGCGGCGTCGCGAGCGGAAGCGCGAGTAGCGGGACAGCTCCATCGCGTTGATCCCGGTGAAGCGGATGTCCCGCGTCCCGACGCCATGGACCTTCGCGCGGACGGTGTCCCCGTCCTCGACGAACGTGACCTTGGCGTGCCACCAGGTGCACGTCGGACCGTCCGGCGCCCCCGGACCGCACGGCGCCCGCCACGCCGCTCCGGCCGCTGAGGGCAGGACGAGCGGCAGAACGACGAGCAGGGGGAGGATCAGACGCTTCATGGGTAGTTCATCGGCATGGAGATCGAACGGATCGAGGACTGGATCGGTCGAGAGGTCGACGACGCCGACGGCAACAAGTTGGGAAAGCTCGACGAGGTGTACTTCGACGGCGACCGCGCGGTGGCCGGCGAGGTCAAGCCGGGCGTGCTCTCGCGGAAGCGCATCGTCGTCCCGCTCGAGGGCGCATCCGTGACCCGCGACGCCGTTCGCGTCACCGGCACGTTCGAGGGCTCCACCGACGGCCTCGAGTCATCCACCGCGCGCTCGCAGCGCATGGCCGACGTCGCCGCGGCCGAGGCCCGCGCTCAGGAGGCCGACGCCGAGGCCGCCCGCCTGCGCGTCGACGCCGACGAGGCGGCCGTCCGCGCCCGCGAGGCGCACGACGCCGCTGACAAGGCGGAGGAGGATCGCCGCATCGCCGCCGCGCGCGTCGAGCGGATCAAGCACCGCGGCCCGGGCGACCCGTCCGCCTGAGCGACCGGACGCGCGTTACCGCTTGACGGTGACGTCGGGCTCGACGCCCGCGACGAACGGCACGTCGAGGTGGCTGAGGTCCTCTTCCTGATGCTGCTGGTCGTCCTCGCCGGCCTCGGCTTCGCGTAGCCGCTGCTCCTTGCGGAGACCTCGCGCCTGGCGCTTCTCGCGCACCTTCGCCTCGCGATTGAGCTTCGCGAACGTCGTCTTCTTCTTGCCAGCCAAGTTGACCTCCAGGTCGTGCAAGGCGACGCGGTGCAGATTGGCACGAGGGCGACGCCGCTGGGGCACAGTCTCCGGCCGGGCGGACGCACGACCTCTCAGAAAGGGTAGCCAAGCCGTCCGTCAGAGGGTTGCGTAGGCTCCGGCCGTGCCCGATCGACTGGTTCTCGTGACGGGCGGCTCCGGCTTCATCGGGGCCCCTGAGCTGGCCCTCGGCGTCGTCCCTTAGCGGGCGACCGCCGGCCAGTCGGCGCGCGGGTCGGGCAGCGGGGTCAGGCGCGCCTCGACCTGGTCGCGGCGGCTCTCCAGCCACGGCGGCAGGATGATCCGCCTGCCGAGCTCCTCGACCGGTCCGTCGACCGTGAAGCCAGGCTCCTCCGTGGCCAGCTCGAACAGGACGCCGCCGGGCTCGCGGAAGTAGACGGAGTGGAAGTAGTGGCGGTCGATGAGGCCGCTGTTGGGGACGCCGGCGGTGTTCAGGCGCTCGAGCCAGGCGCCCTGCTCGGCGTCCGTCGTGCCGAAGGCGACGTGGTGGACGACGCCCGCGCTCTGGCGGCCGGGCTCGGCCGGCGCCTCGTCGAGGGCGATCCAGCCGCCGCGCTTGCCGCCGCGCAGCTCGAACGCTCCGTCCTCGCGCCGGGTCGCCCCCATCAGCCGCTCGAGCAGCGCCGCGGTGGCGTCGGGCGCAGCCGAGTAGGCGCGCACGCCCTCGAACCCGTGCAGCGCGAGCGCGGCCGGGATCTCCGGGTGGTCGGCGATCAGGGCCTCGTCGCCGCTCGCGTCCACCACCAGCTCGTGGTCGAGCCCCTCGACGTCGGCGAAGCGCAGGCTGTCCTCGCCGCGCTCGGACGCCGTGCCCTCGCCGGAGAGGCGCTGCTCCCAGAAGTCGAGCGCGTCCGCGGAGCCGACGCGCCACACGATCCGGTGGACCATGCCCGCGCCGGCGCGGCCCGGCTTGGCGAGCTTGTACTCGAAGAAGGTCAGGTCCGCTCCGGGCCGCGCGTGCTCGTCGCCGTAGAAGAGGTGGTAGACGCTCGGGTCGTCCTGGTTGACCGTCTTGGCGGTGAGCCGCAGCCCCAGGACGCGCGTGTAGAAGTCGAGGTTGCGCTGGGCGTCGCCGGTGATCGCCGAGATGTGGTGGATGCCGTCGAAGGTCATACCACCATGATAGTTGCGCAGTCAAGCATCTTCCGATCAGCTCCGGAGCGCCCGCAACGCAGCGCCCGCACCGACCCCGTAGACGAGGTGGAAGACCAGCTCCGACCCGAGCGACTCCAGCGAGCGCTTCCACGGCGGCGCGGCCAGGCCGAGGGCCGGGTACTGGGCGAGCGCGGCGCCCCAGACGACGACGCCGAGCGCGGGGCCGCTGACCTCGGGCCGCACCTTCGTGCCCGCCGTGATGACGCCGTAAGGGATGCCCCAGGACGCGCCGTAGAGCCAGTGCATGCCCTGGTTGACGGCGCGCTTGTCCTTGCGCTTGATGCGCCCGCGGCCGGTCTTGCGGCTGATCTTGTCCGCGACCTGGAACGGAGAGTCGGACGGCTCGGCGCCCAGCAGCGCGAACTCGGCGCCCTGGGCGAGGGTCATCGCGGCGGTGCCGGCGAGTCCCGCGACGAGCCCCTCGGCGGCGCCGCGCAGCACCGAGCGCTTCCGCGGCTCCGCGCCGGGCTCCTCCTCGGCCGGCGGCCGGGTTGCCACCGCAGCGACGGTGAACGCGAGGACGTCCTCGCCGGCCGCGACCACCGGGTCGGGCACCCCCGTCCGCTCGACGACCAGCGCGCGTGCGCGCTCCGTCGCGAACGACCCGACACCCGCCGCGACGCCGCCGGCCACCGCGCCGGCGGGACCGGCGAGCGCATGGCCGCTGTAGGCACCGGACGCGACGCGTCCGGGCAGCGCGACCGGGGAGGACCGCGGCGGCACGAGCGGCGACTTGTCCAGAGCGACCTCGCCGGCACTCGCCAGCAGCACCGCGGTGCGCGTCCGGCCGGTGAAGTGCCCGCGGGCGGCGAGGAGCGCCGGCCCGGCGGTGGAGCGCATGGAGGAGGCAAGGCCGACGAGCAGGGCGTCGGGCCAGCGAAGGGGGGAGGGCATGAGGGTCCGCTACCCGGTCGCGCCGGGCTTGGCCATGCGCTCGAACATCTTGGCCTTCATCGACTCGGGCGCCACGCGCCCGAGCACGTCCTCGGCCATCGCCGCGCCGCGGACGCGCTCCTCGCCGGCCATCGTCGCGGCGAACGCCTGCGCCGCCAGGCTCGCGGTCCCGGCGTCGGCGGTGCCGGGCATCAGGGAGGTGACCGTGACGCCCGTTCCCGCGAGCTCCTCTCGCAGCGCCAGCGCGAAGGACTGCGTGAAGGACCTCGAGGCGGCGCCGACGGCGCCCGCCGGCGTCGCCGACGTGATCAGCACGCGCCCCGAGCCGCGCTGCACCATCGGCGGGAGCAGCAGCTTGGCGAGGTGGACGGCCGCGCGGCAATCGTGGTCGACCACGGAGAGCAGGCCGTCCAACGGCGCCTGCGAGAACGTCCCGTCCTGGCCCATCCCCGCGCCGAGGGCGAGCACGTCCGGCGCGCGCCCGACGGACGCGGCGAGCCGCTCCACGCCCTCGGGCACGCGCAGGTCGGCGTCGGCGGCGACGAGCTCGAAGCCGTTGTCCTCGAGGACGCGCGCCAGCGCCAGGCCGATGCCGGATGCGGCGCCCGTGACGACGGCGAGGGGATGTGAGTCGGCGGGCAAGACGTGAGGCTCAGGGGTTGAAGACGATCTTGACCGCGCCGTCCTCCTTCTTCTGGAACGTGGAGTATGCCTGGGGAGCGTCCGCGAGGGAGATGTGGTGCGTCGCGAAGGTGTCGACGCCCAGCGGATCGTCGTCGGTGAGCAGCGGCAGGAGCGTGTCGGTCCAGTACCGGACGTTGGCCTGGCCCTGCTTGATGGTGATCTGCTTGTCGAACAGCTGCAGCGTCGGCAGCGGGTCGGCAGCGCCGCCGTAGACGCCGCTGATCGAGATCGTGCCGCCGCGGCGGACGCAGTCGATCGCCTGGTAGAGCGCGGCGAGCTTGGACACGCCGGCCTTCTGCATCATCGGCTCGCCGATCGCGTCCGGCAGCATCCCGGTGAGCTTGTGCACGATGCCCACCGCGGGGTTGCCGTGCGCCTCCATGCCGACCGCGTCGATCACGGAGTCCGGCCCGCGGCCGTCGGTCATGGCGCGCATGACCTCGGCGAGGTCGTCGTCGTGGTCGTTGAGGTCGATCGTCTCGTAGCCGCGGGCGCGGGCGCGCTCGAGGCGCTCGGGCACGAGGTCGACGCCGATCGGCCGGTAGCCCCGGTGGGCGGCGACCCGCATGGCCATGTCGCCGATCGGGCCGAGGCCCATCACACCGACGGTGCCGCCGTCCGGGACCTGCGCGTACTCCACGCCTTGCCACGCGGTCGGCAGCACGTCGCTCAGGAACAGATAGCGGTCGTCCGCGGGGCCCTCGGGGACCTTGATCGGGAGCCGGTTGCCGAACGGCACGCGCAGCAGTTCCGCCTGCCCGCCGGGCACCTGGCCGTAGAGCTTCGTGTAGCCGAAGAACGACGCGCCCGTCCCGTACTCGTGCACCTGCGTCGTCTCGCACTGGGAGTGCAGGCCGTGGCCGCACATCCAGCAGTCGCCGCAGGAGACGTTGAACGGGATCACCACGCGGTCGCCGACCACGAGCTCCGTCACCTCGGGCCCGACCTCCTCGACGATCCCCATCGGCTCGTGGCCGAGGATGTCACCCTCGTCGAGGAACGGCTTGAGGACCGTGTAGAGATGCAGGTCCGAGCCACAGAGCCCCGATGACGTGATGCGCACGATCACGTCGTCGGCCTGCTCGATGCTGGGATCCGGGTGTTCGTCGACACGGACGTCTTCGACTCCGTGCCAGGTAAGTGCCTTCATGTGCCACCGCTGTCCCGAACGGGCAGGGGCGAATCCATGCTGCCTGACACTGCCGCGCGCTCACTCGCGCACTGGAGCGAGGAGGGGCGGGCGGAGATGGAGGCCTTCTACGCCCTCGCCCGCCTCGACTACGAGATGCTCGCGGGCGTCCGCGACTGGCGAGCGCTGCTCGACGGCGCGCCGTCGCTGCTCGACGTCGCCTGCGGGTCGGGCAAGTTCCCGGAGGCGCTGCTCGCCCACGCCGGCATCGGGAGCGTGCATCCGATCCGGTACGACCTGCTCGATCCCAGCGCGTTCTCGCTGGCCGAGGCCGCGAGCGTCCTGCGCCCGCCCTTCGCGGAGGGCGACCGCTACGAGACGACATTGGAGGACCTCCCCGCCGAGGCCGGGCCGTGGGACGTCGTCTGGGCCACCCACGCGCTCTACGCGCTCGAGCCGGCGCACCTGGAGCGGGCGCTGGAGCGCTTCCGCGCCGCGATCGCCCCCGGCGGCGTCGGCTTCATCGCCCAGGGCGCGCTCGACAGCTTCTACCTGCGCGTCTACGCCGCGTTCCTGGAGGGGGTCCGCGGCGGCGCGGGCACGCGGTACCTCGCCTCCGACGACCTGATCGCCGCGCTGCGCGCGCAGGGCGAGACCCCGGAGGTCCACCGCATCGGCTACGACCACGTCGTGGCGGACACCGACACGGCGGTCCTCGAGGGTTACCTCCAGCGCTGCCTGTTCGACGACACGATCAGCCTCGCCGAGATGCGTGAGGCGCCGCTCCTCGGTCCGCTGCTCGCCGCCACCCACGACGCCGCCGCCGGCGTCCACCGCTTCCACCAGGAGGTCGACTGCGTGCTCATCCGGCGCGGAAGCCGGGGGACGACTTCGTGAGCTCGTGCGAGGCGATGACGCGGTCGACGAGGCCGTACTCGAGCGCCTGGTCGGCGGTGAAGAAGCGGTCGCGGTCCATGTCGTCGTGCACGCGCTCGACGGTCTGGCCGGTGTGCTTGGCGTAGATCTCGTCGAGGTGGCGGCGCAGCTCGAGCGCCTCGCGCGCGTGGATCTCGATGTCGGTCGCCTGGCCCTGGAACCCGCCGCTGGGCTGGTGGATGAGGATGCGGGAGTTCGGCAGCGCCATCCGCTTGCCGGGTGCGCCGCCCGCCAGCAGCAGGGACCCCATGCTCATGGCCACGCCGAAGCAGATCGTCTGCACGTCGGGCTTGATGAACTGCATCGTGTCGTAGATCGCGAGCCCGCTGTAGACGACGCCGCCCGGGGAGTTGATGTAGAGCGAGATGTCCTTCTCGGGATCATCGGACTCGAGGTGCAGCATCTGGGCGACGATCAGGTTGGCGACCTGGTCGTCGACGGCCGTGCCGAGGAAGACGATGCGCTCGTTGAGCAGCCGGGAGTAGATGTCGAACGAGCGCTCGCCACGCGCGGACTGCTCGACGACCATGGGGACCAGGGGAGACACGTGAACCTCCGGTGAGGTAGAATGACAACGATGTGGTTGTCACGGGACGATAGCAACCAATCGGTTGTCATAGACGCACCGCCCGAGGAGGTCTGGGAGGCGATCACCGACCCCGACCGCCGCGCCGCCTGGCTCGACGACGACCGGCCGATCGACATCGAGACCGTGGAGGAGGGCCGCCGCCTCGTGTGGTGGTGGGGCTCCGAGGACGGGTTCTCGCGGGTCGAGGTCGAGCTGGTGCCCGCGGTCTCCGGCACGCGAGTCGTCGTCACCGAGTCGTTCCCGCTCACGGCGTTGCAGGCGACGTGCCTGACCCCGGCCTGATCTACGGCGCGCTCGCGGACCCGACGCGGCGCTCGATGGTGGACGCGCTGCTCCGCGACGGGACCACCTCCGTCCCGGCGCTGACGGCGGAGCTGCCGATCACGCGCCAAGCGGTGGCCAAGCACCTGGCCATGCTCGACGAAGCCGGGCTGGTCGAGCGCGTCCCCGGCCGGGGCCGCGAGGTGCGCTACCAGCTCACGAAGGGCTGGGACGGCCGCCTGGAGCGGCTCAAGCGCCTCGTCGAGGGCTGAGCCCGCTAGCGCTGCTCGGCGTCGTCGCCGACCGGGGCGCCCTCGTCGGCGGTCGAGTGCTCGCTGGAGTCGCCCAGCGGCGTGTCGTCGTCCTGCTCGGGACTGAAGGGAGTGCGCTGCTTGTCGTCGTCGCTCATGCCCTGTGTACGGGCGCCGGACGGTGTCCGGTCACGTGCGAACGCCTGTTTGCTCAGATGGGGGCCGGGTAGTGCTTCATATAGGGCACGCAGGTCTCTCAGCTCGCGCGCTCTCCTCAGCAGCAACCCCCGGATCCTTGCCATGGCCCTGCGGCCGTGAGGTGGCGCCGGAAACGAACTACGTCCCCACCAGGGGCCACAGATTGGAATTCAATGAACGCTGACCAGCAGAAGATCGTCCAGTACCTCAACGAAGCGCACGCCAGCGAGCAAGCCCTCGTTCGCGTCCTGCAGTCCCAGATCGCGATGACGCCGCGCGGCGAGTACCGCTCCGGTCTCGAGACGCACCTCACCGAGACCCGCAACCACGCCAAGCGCGTCGGTGAGCGCCTCGAGACGCTCGGCCAGGGCGGCAACCCGCTGCTGACCATCGTCGGCGCCGCGGAGACGGCCGTCGGCCAGCTGCTCGCGCTGACCAAGACGCCCATCGACCTCCTGCGCGGCTCCGGCGGCGAGGAGAAGGTCCTCAAGAACGCCAAGGACGCCTGCGCGACCGAGGCGCTGGAGATCGCGACCTACACGGCCATCGAGCGCCTCGCCACGGCTGTCGGCGACCGCGAGACCGCCAAGCTGGCGAAGTCGATCCGCGCCGACGAGGAGAAGATGCTCGACCGCATCCTCCGCGTCATCCCGACGCTGACCGATGCCGTCGTCAGCGCCGAGGTCAACGGCAGCCCGTCCTACGACGTCACCACGACCGGTGCCGGCGAGTCCGTCCGCAAGACGGCGAAGGCGACGAAGAAGGCCGGCCGCAAGGCGTCGACGGAGACCAAGAAGGCCGCTCGCAAGACCCGCAAGGTGCCGGGCGTCGCGCAGGCCGAGGGCCAGGCCAAGGGCGCCGTCGCGTCCGCCGGTGACCTCGCCATCGCGCGCTACGACTCGCTGACCGCCGACGAGATCGTCGCGAAGCTCAACGGGCTGTCGCAGATCGACCTCGCCAAGGTCGACGCCTACGAGCGCAAGCACCAGAACCGCACGACGGTCCTGGACCGCGTCACCTCGCTGCGCGGCGACGAGCCGTGGGCCGGGTACGACGAGCTGACCGCCGCCGAGGTCCAGGCCGTCATCGCCGAGGGCGACGACAAGCGCATCGCCAAGGTCCGCACGTACGAGCGCAGCCACAAGAACCGCACCAGCGTCCTCGACGCCACGGAGCGGCAGACGGCCTCCGCGTAGACCGGCGGCTCAGCTCAGCCGACGTAGACGGTCGTACCGACCGCGATCCGGTCGAAGAGGTCCTTCACGTCGGCCGGGTTCATCCGCACGCACCCATGGGAGGCGGCCTGGCCGAGCGAGGCCAGGTCAGCCGTCCCGTGGAAGCCGACCGACCCGTTGAAGCCGATGAAGCGCGCCTTGAGCGGGTTGTTCGGATCGCCGGCGGGGATGCTCTTGCCGGCGAGGTCGCCCGCCCAGTCGGAGTTCGGGACGTTCCAGACGGGGTCCTTCTGCATCGACTGCACCGTGTAGGAGCCCAGCGGCGTCGGGTACTCCGGCGTGCCGACGGCGACGTGGTAGCTCTCGACGACGGAGCCGCGCTCGAACACGCGGGCGAGCTTCTCGTCGCGTGACACCGTGACCACGGTGGGGTGCGCGTCCCACAGCGAGCCGGTCGTCGCGGGAGGCTCGACCGTCTCGGTGCGCGCGTGCAGCCGCCGCGTCGAGCTCAGGCTGCGCAGGGACCGGACCAGCCGTCCGGTGAGCGCGTCCGGGTCGGCGAGTCGCTTCCCGTCGTGGCCGTCGGTGACGCCGACGGAGTCGACGGTGACGCTGAAGGTGGCGGCCTCGGCGGGGACCTCGACCTCGTCGGCGAGCTGGTCGACGAACGCCTGCACCCGCTTGCGGTCGACCCGGATGCGCACGGGCTCGGTGGACGCCAGCTTCGCACCGGTGAGCTCCCGCCAGCCGCGGGTGACGAAGGACCCGCGGCGGCCGCGCTCGACGGCGTGCTGCACCGCGGCGCGCAGGTTCAGCGAGACACCGGCCGCGCGCGCCGTCAGCGTCTTCTGCGTCTCGTCGTCGACCGTGACCCGCACGGAACGCGCGGCGGGGACGCCGATCTGCACGCGCAGGCGCTTGAGCGCGGTCGGAGCGCGCAGCCCGGAGACGTCGACGCCGCCGATCACGGTGCCTGCCGGGATCCGCCCGCGACCGTCGCGGTCCGCCCACGCGAGCGCGGCGAAGGGCAGCGCCGCAAGCGCGATCAGGACGACGGCGACCGCGATGCGCGGCCCGCGCCGGCGACGCCGGGGCGCGGCGGTCTTGCGCGTCTTCCCGCGCCTTGCGGCACGAGCTTCGCGGCGGGTGGGAGGGGTTCTCGCCGCACGTCCGGCCATAGTCGCGTCACGGTAGGTCGCGAACCTCCTGCTTGGTGCAAGAGTCGCTGCATCTGGCGCTCATGTGCGCCTCCTGACTACGCCCGAGCGACGACCTCGACGCCCGGCGTGCCGCGCGCGATGCGCAGGTCGGCGATCTGCGTGACCGCGCGCGAGCCCTCCAGCGTCTTCACGTCCGCCGAGCCGAGGTAGCGCGCGCGGGCCTCGGTCTCGCCGAACTCCACGAACGCGCAGCCGTGGCTGTTGGTGTCCGCGTAGCTCATCCACGGGTTCAGCCGGGGGACGCCCTCGTCGGACAGCGGCTCGACCAGCGCCGGTGGGAGCACGCCGCCGGACTGCCCGGCGATCACCTGTGCGGTTCCCGGTGACGTGGCCGAGCCGCCGACCAGTTCGGACGCGACGGCAGGCCCGCTCTTGCCGTCGCGCAGGACGGATCCGGCGAAGAACGTGTGGATGTCACCCGTGAGGAAGACGACGTCGCGGACGCCGGCGGCCTCGACGTGGCTGAGCAGCTCGGTGCGCTGCGCCGGATAGCCCTGCCACGAGTCGACCTCGACCTTGACGCCGCCGGCGACCTCGAAGGGCATGATCATCAGCTGGTTGCCGATCAGCTTCCAGCTCGCGGGGGACGCCGACAGGCCGGCCTTGAGCCAGCCCAGCTGCGTCGCCCCGAGGTACTGGCGCGGGGCGGTGTCGTCGCATTGCATCAGCGAGCCGCCGCCGCACGGCTGGTCGTCGCGGTAGGAGCGCGAGTCGCACATGAAGATCTCCGCGGTCGACCCGAAGGTCAGCTTGCGGTAGATGCGGTCCTTGTCGGCGGCGAACCCGCGCGCGGGCATGTACTCGTGCCACGCCTTGTGGCCGGCCACGATGCGCGCGCGGTCGTAGCCGTCGTCGGGCTCCCCGTCGTCCGGCCCCGAGCTGTCGAGCGTCCCGACGTAGTTGTCGGTGACCTCGTGGTCGTCCCACTGCGCGACGAGCGGGACGAGGCGCTGGAGCTCGCGCAGGTCGACGTCGGAGCGGGCCTGGCGGTACTTGAGCCGGTAGTCCTCGACTGTGCGGGCGACCGAGTCCCCGTTGGCGCCGATCCTGTCCTCGCGCACGCCGCCGTAGCCGCTCTCGGCGTAGACCCGGTCGTAGATGTAGTCGCCGCCGCAGATGACGACGTCGGGGTCGAGCGCGAGCAGCGCCTGGTAGGCGCCGAAGTAGCCCGACGAGTAGTCCTGGCAGGCGAAGTAGCCGACCCTGATCGGCCGCCGCGAACCGGGCGCCGGCGCGGTCTGCGTCCGGCCGACGTCCGAGTGCGCCGTCTTCGTCGAGAAGCGGTAGTAGTAGCGCCGGTCGGGCTTGAGCCCGCCGACGCGCACCTTGACCGTGTGATCGCGCGAGCGCCGCGTCGGGACGAGCCGGCGGAACACGGTGCGGCGGAAGCCCGGGTCGCGGGCGATCTCGAGCTCGACGCGGAGCTTGTCGCGCGGGTTGGCGTCCAGCCGGGTCCAGAAGGTGATCGCGGTGGGGCCGGGGTCGCCGCTCATCACGCCGTCCGCGAACGTCCCCTCACGCGCGAACGGGGCCTTCCTGCGCGCCCGCGCATCAGCCTCCCGGACGTCCCACGGCAGCCACAGCGCAGCGCCGGCGGCCACGAACGTGCGTCGATCCATGGCCCGACTATCCCAGGGCGGCCAGCCGCTCGTGTAGCTCGCCGGTGAAGAAGTCGAAGAACGCGTCCACGTCCGGACCGGCGCTGATCAGCGCGAGGCGGTCGAAGCCGGCGCGGTGGAACTCCGCGAAGACCTCGACGTGGCGCTCGACGTCGGGGCCGCAGGCGAACGACTCCGCCATGTCCTCCGGTCTGACGAACGTGGTGGCCGCCTCGAAGTTGATCGGGTTGGGCAGCTCGGCCATGACCTTCCAGCCGAGCGCGCCGAAGCGGAACTTCTCGTGGGCCGACGCGGCGGCGGTCGCCTCGTCCTCCGCGTAGGAGAGCGGGACCTCGGCGTAGCACGGGCCGCTTCCGCCCCCGTCGCGGTACGCCGTGATCAGGTCCGCGTCGGGGTCGGTCGCGAAGAGGCCGTCCCCGAGCTCGGCGGCGAGCCTGGACGCCCGGGCTCCGCCGCTGGCGACGATGATCGGCGGCGCCGTCTCCGGGAGGTCGTAGACCCGCGCGTCGGAGAGCTGGAAGTACTCGCCGTCGTGGGACTGGTAGCCGCCCGACCACAGGGCGCGGATGATCTCCAGCGCCTCGCGCAGGCGGGCCTGGCGCACGTCGACGTCGGGCCAGCCCATGCCGGTGATGTGCTCCGAGAGCCGCTCGCCCGAGCCGACTCCGAGGACGAAGCGCCCGTCGGCGAGGATCTGCGTCGTCGCCGCGGCCTGGGCGATGATCGCCGGGTGATAGCGGAAGGACGGGCAGGTGACGCCCGTGGCGAGCTCGATGCGCTCCGTCTGGGCGGCGGCGGACGCGAGGATCGACCACGCGAACGGCGAGTGCCCGTGGGAGTACAGCCACGGGTGGTAGTGGTCGGAGATCTCGACGAAGTCGAATCCGGCCTCCTCGGCGCGCACCGCCTGACGGACGAGCTCGTGGGGCGGGAAGGCCTCCGCCATCAGCTTGAAACCGATCTGCATGGCGGTTCCGTTACCCGTTCCGCGCCGGGCGGGAGCACGCCGGGTGCGCCAGGGATCTCCGATCGCATCTACCCTCGAATCGCTGATGCTCGATCTGCACCCGCGGACGATCGGCGCGGGAACGAGGCGCGCGGCGCTGATCGTGGCGGCACTCGCCCTTGCCGGGTGCGGGGGTGGACAGCCACAGCCCGGACCGTCGGCCCCGCGGGTCGTCACGATCGTGCAGGACGACGCCGAGCTGCTGCACCGATCCCCGGAGCGCATCGCCGCCACGCTGGACGACCTGCGCGCCGCCGGGGTCGACTGGGTGCGGGTGACCGCGGGGTGGGACGTCATCGAGCCCCAGCGGGGCGTCTTCGCCTGGACCGCGCTCGACCAGTTGCACGCGCTCGCCCGGGAGCGTGGGCTGCGCCTGAACGTCGACATCGCGTTCTTCCTGCCGCCGTGGCTGGAGTCCATGGACGTGGACGCCTACGCGGACTTCGCCGAGGCGGTCGCGCGCCGCTACCCCGACGCGGCGGCGTTCACGGTCTGGAACGAGCCGAACCTCGCGACCTTCCTGCGGCCGCAGTGGGACCCGGCCGGCCGCCCGGCCTCGCCCGTCGTCTACGGCGACATGGTGCGCGCCGCGGTCCCGCGCATCAAGGCGGCGGCGCCCGGCGCGCTGGCGCTGATCGGCGCGACCTCGTCGCTGGGCGCGGCGCGGGGGAGGGGGGACGACCGCATGGCGCCGCTGACCTTCCTGCGGGCGCTCGCGCGTGGCGCGCCGCTGCCCGGCGACGGCTGGTCGCACCATCCGTACACGGGCGAGCTCGCGCCCTGGCAGCACGACCCGCAGCCCGAGCACGGCCCGGATGGGCGACCTGGACCGGCTGACGGAGGAGCTCCACCGGCTCTTCGAGGCCGGGCGCTTCGAGCACGACCTCCCGGTCTACGTGACCGAGTACGGCGACCAGACGAACCCGCCCGACCCGACCTGGGACATCACCCCGGCCGATCAGGCCCGGCGGCTCGCGGAGGGCGAGCAGATCGCCCGGGCGAACCCGCGCGTGCGCGCCGTCGCCCAGTTCCTCGTCCGGGACCTGCCCGAGCGCCCCGGCGCCGACCTTCGCACCCGCTGGCGCGACTACCAGTCCGGCCTCTTCTTCGCCGACGGCCGGCCGAAGCCGGCCCGTGCCGCCTTCGCGCTCCTGCTCACCGCCCGCCGGGAGGGCGACCGGGTCGCCTTCTGGGGCCTCGTCCGGCCGGGCGCGGGCCGGCGCCCGGTCCGCATCCTCGCGGACGGGAAGGTGGTCGCCGAGCCGCGGACCCGGCCCGACGGGACCTTCGCCGCGACGGTGGGCACGGATCCGGGCGCGACGTTCTCCGCCGTCTCCGGCGACCTGCGCGGCGCGCCGCTGGCCGGCGCACGCGGCTAGGCTCGCGCGCCGTGAGCCACATCGACGATCTCCTCCGCAACGCGGGCCGCTACGCCAACGTCTTCACCGCGGGCGACCTGCCGACCCCGCCCGCGCTGCGCCTGACGATCGTCAGCTGCATGGACAGCCGGATCGACCTCTTCTCGCTCTTCGGCCTCCATCTCGGCGAGGCGCACGTGATCCGCAACGCCGGCGGCATCGTCACCGACGACGTCATCCGCTCCCTCACCCTCTCCCAGGCCCTGCTCGGCACCCGCGACGTCATGGTCGTCCAGCACACCGGCTGCGGCCTGATCGGCGGCGAGGACGAGCTGCGCGCGAAGATCACCGACGCCACCGGCGAGGAGCCCGCGGGCCCGCTGCACGCCTTCAAAGACATCGAGGCCAGCGTCCGCCGCCAGCTCGACACCCTGCGCACCACACCGGCGCTGACCCTCTGCACCTCCGCCCGCGGCTTCGTCTACGAGGTCGAGTCGGGACGGCTGCGCGAGGTCACCTGAGCCTCCGTCGGGCTGTTGCGTTCAGGCGATCGCGAACAGCCCGCGCGGCTCCCCCTGTGTCGCGTAACGGTGGATATACCAACGGCCAGGCGACACACGCCGGGTATCGCGGTCGTACTCTTCCCGGAGTGGAGGCACTCTTCAAGGACGGCCCGCTCAAGGGTGAGCGACGGGAGATGGAACCGGTCGAAGGGCGGCCACCGAGCACCATCGACGTGCCCGTCGATGACGGCGGATCGCTGCGCTACTGCCTTGCCGAGTGGACCCAGGAAGGAATGTCGGCGGACTACACGTTCGTCTCGTCGGTCAGCCGGGGTATTTGAGTCTGTGCACGCAGAGTGGCGCGCAGTAGAAGGCATCGCAGAGGAGCGACGCGTCAGTTCGGAGAGGACAACCTGTAGTAGTGTGAGACGGCGCTGATGCGCGAGGAGAGGTGGAAGTAGAGGAAAAAGTAGGAGTAATCGTAGATCTCCGGCTCACAAGTGTGGATGCGAATCAGGACGTGCAAAGGAAAGGCTTACAGCGCCACTAGGGAGTCAAGGGCGGCTGCAGCTGCATAGCGAGCGGACGTGAATACGAAGAAGAACGAGTAGCAGTAAGTCCACACCTCGGCGCAGCAGTGGGGCAGCACGGCCTCGCGCATGACGCGGCGGTACTCACCGAGCATGCCCTTGAACAGGCTCGAATGGTACTGCAGTAGACGCGTAGAACGCTCGACGGTAGTGAAGAGCATCGACACGGTGCACTCGGGAAGCCTGAGGGAGGTCGCTCGAAGCTGGAGCGCAGTGTACTGACGCAAGATCGCTTACTGCAACTCGCGCAGCTCCACGCTAGGCGCGAGAGAGAACTGCTCGATGAGGATCTCGCGAGCGGCGCGATACGCCTCGAGGGCCTCTGCCTGACGACCACTGCGATAGAGCGCAAGCATACGCTGAGAGTGCAGGCGCTCACGTAGCGGGTCGGCCGCAATCAGAGACTAGAGCTCGACCAGTACCTCGGCGTTGCAGCGGCGCTCGAGGTAGGCCTCGACGGCAGCCTCGAGCGCGCTCATCCGCAGCTCCTCCAGCGGCCGGATCTCAGCAGCGGCGAATGGCTCGTCAGCAACGTCAGCGAGAGCAGGCTAGCGCCACAGCTCCAGCGCCGCCCGCGGATCGGCGTCATCGGAGCGAAGCATCCGAATGAAGCGCTCGACATCGATCGCGTCCGGCTCGACCCGCAGTTCGTAAGCCCGTCCGCGGGTGACGATCGTGCCCTCCCCGAGCAGGCTGCGCAGTTGCGAGACGTACGCCTGGATCATCTTCGCCGCGCTCGGCGGAGTTGTCGCACCCAACAGCCGCCGCGGCTCGCTGGCCGTCTGAACGGAAGCGTCATTGGCCGGCCGCCGGTCAGAACGAGGTGAGCTGGGCGCAGAGCGCGTCGATCGCGCGCGACTCGTCGGCGATCAGGGCTTCGGCCTCGCGTCGCAGCGCGCGCAGATTCTCCGGTGAGGCGTCGTCGAGGTCGTCGCGCGCGAACTCGAGCCGGCGGGTCAGGCGCACGTAGCGCGCGCCGAGCAGGTGCTCCATCCCGAACCCGACGGTCTCGGACTGGCTGGAGAGCATGACGTCGATGACCGGGCGGGCCCAGCCGAGCTGGCCCCAGTCGCGGGCGTTCTCGTAGCGGATGGGGCGGATCTGCTCGCCCGTCCCGAGGGACGCGAGCACCTTGAGGTCCGGCGCGCGGCCGTCCTTGACGAGGTCGACGTAGGCGCAGAGCGACGGGTTCGCCGCGTAGACGCCGCCGTCGATCAGAGTGCGCCCGCCGACGCGGACCGGCTCGAAGTAGGTCGGCGCCGCGGACGTCGCGTGGGCGACCTCGACCAGCGACACGTCGTCCTCGCCGGTGCGGAAGAACGTCGCGCGGCGCTGCTCGATGTCGTACGCGCAGACGAAGATCGGGATCTGCGTCTCCGCCAGCCGGGCGCCGCCGAGGAAGCGCTGCAACGCGGTCAGGAGCCCGTCGGACGCGTAGCGCTCGTCCAGCACTCCGCCCGCCGACAGCACCGTGCGCAGCAGCGAGCGGTCGAAGATCTTCGGCCCCTCGGACACGTACAGGTCGGCCACCGCCGCGGCCGGGGGCGCGTCCGGCCGCGTCAGCGCGCAGGCGAGGATGCCGCCGGTGGAGGTCCCGGCCACGAGGTCGAACAGCTGCGCGACGCGCCGACCCGTCCGCGCCTCGAGCTCGGCGAGCACCAGCGCGGGGATCAGCCCGCGAATGCCCCCGCCGTCGATGGCGAGGACCCGCACCGCGGCCCTACCTGACGATCAGGGTCATCTTCATGCTGGGCGCGTGCACGGTGCAGAGGATCCGGTAGGTGCCCCGCTTGCGCAGCTTCTTGCGGTACTTGCCCGAGCTCTTGGTCGAGGACCGGAACTTCTTCGGCCCCGAGGTCACGGTGACGTTGTGCGGCGCGGAACCCTTGAACTTCCAGGTGACGCGCTGACCCTTGCTGACGGTCTTCGTCTTCGGTGAGAAGAAGTCGTCCTTGACGCCGACGGTCGGGCCGGCGGCGGCGAGGGCGATGGCGGTGGCTGCGGCGGCGATCATGATTTCCTGTTTCCTTTGACTCTGAACCCACCGCGCATGAACGGATGGACACGACAGAAGTACGCGTAGGTGCCGGCCGGCAGGGACGCCGGCGTCTTCCAGGTGTTGCGCTGGGCGGCAGCGCTGAGGTTGGCCGGACCGTAGCCGAGCTCACCCGAATCGAACAGCTTGCCGGGGCGCGCGTTGGCCAGCGGGTAGGCGATGCCCGCGAGCTTGTTGCACGGCGCCCGGCAGGCGGTGATCGTGTGGTAGATCGCGTTGCGCACGTCCTGACCCTGCACGGAGTCGAAGTTCTTGAAGCGCAGGGACTTGCCCGGACGCACGACGGGCAGGCGCCCGCGCCGGCCGGTGGACGACAGGTCGCCGCTGCCGTAGACGAAGTTGCGGATGTCGACGGTCTTGGTGACCTCGCCGCTGAGCACCTTCATCGGGTTGGGCAGGCCGAGCGGCCCGCCGCCGTGGTTGTCGTTCTCGGCGAGGTGGCCGTGGGTGAGCAGCCCGCGGGAGTAGACGTCCTTGGCGAACGGGTCCTCGGCGCCGGGCTGGATGCCGTCGGCGTACCAGAGCACCATGATCCCCATCGACTCGTACCAGGACGCCTTGGAGACGTCGTAGGTCACCGCCGTGTTGAGGTTGTCGCCTGCGTGGACGGCGACGCGCCAGTCCGGTGTCGTGCCCGTCATGGAGACGTCCCACGACACCGCGCCCGCCGGTTCGAAGTACTTGGCGACGGATCGGAACAATCGCTTCGTGGTCCCCTCGCGTGAGGCGAACAGGTCGGTGTACAGGCCGCCCGGATGCAGGTGCCCGGCCGTGGAGATGATCGTCATGTCGCGCGGGACGCGCCACGACTGCGCCGGTCCGATCTTGCGCGCCTGCGCGCCCTTGGCGTCCTCCGGGAAGGTGTACTTGCCCTTGTGGCCCTGCCCGCGGATGGCGTCGAAGACGGGATAGGCGCGGATGCCGGCGACGTCGAGCCAGTGGGGCTTGACCGGCGTGATCGACGCGGCGGCCGGGTCCGAGTCCGGCACGAAGTCGATGTCGTAGGTGATGTAGACCGACGTCGGGCTGGGCGTCAGGTTGTGGATCATGTGGTTCATGACCCAGGGCGTGGAGGGATCGTGATGGAACCCGTAGCCCTGCGGGAAGATGTGCTGCGTCTTCTCCTCGCCGGCGGCGAAGGCGGGCTGCCCGCCGATCAGCCACACGCCGTGGTGGAGGTGGATGACGTCCACGCGGGGGACGGTCCCGTCCTTGGTGTAGACGAGGTCGGGCGCGAAGCGCGTGATGTAGCCCGGAACCTGCGGCTTGAGGTCGTTGACATCGAAATCGATGTTGTTCTGACCGGGTTGGATCTTGACCGGCCCGAACTGGTAATGCAGCTTCTGCATGCCCGGGTAGGTGGCCGTCCGCACGAACTTCGTGGCAGAGACGGAGGCGCCGGGGAGTGCGCTCGCGGGCGCCGCACAGGCAAGCAGGGTCAGCGCAAGCGCCGACGTGACCCGAAA
Source organism: uncultured Solirubrobacteraceae bacterium (assembly GCA_963740765.1). Lineage (GTDB taxonomy): Bacteria > Actinomycetota > Thermoleophilia > Solirubrobacterales > Solirubrobacteraceae > DATLGB01. The sequence continues at coordinate 184,499 of CAVUFN010000008.1, forward strand.
GGACCTCATAACGAACCTAACGGTGACAGACCCACAGTTCTTTTGCCTGACGTGGGGGTTTCGCAACGGACAGCGCGGGCAGGCCAACACCATGGGACTCACCGACAAGATCACGGGCCGCGCCAAGAAGGCGATGGGCGATATCACCGGCGACGCCGACACCAAGCGTGAAGGCGCGAAGGAAGAGCGCAAGGGCGAGGCGAAGGACGAGCTGGCCCGGGCCGAGAACCGTGCGGACAACAAGGCGGACGAGGTCGCGGACCTCGAACGCCGCACCTGAGCTCAAACAACTTGCAGGGGTCCGCGAAGGCTCCCACGCACGCGCGGGACTATGCAGCACTGAACGTCGCGTGGGGCGGAGCAGTCGCGGGCCTTCTGCGAGGTACCAACGGACCGGCGCCGCCCCGTAGCGAGCTGCCGGTCCTGGGCCTCGCCGCCTTCTCGCTCTCGAAGGCGCTCACCAAGGAGAAGATCGGCTCGTGGGTCCGCGAGCCCGTGGTCCACGAACCACGCGACGGCGAGCGCGAGCCCCGCGGCCGCGGGGTGCGCTACGCGCTCGGTGAGTTGCTGACCTGCTCGCGCTGCATCGGGACCTGGAGCTCGCTCGGCCTGGTCGGCCTGCGCGTCGCCCGGCCCCGCGAGGGCCAGATCGTGGCGTCCGTCCTGGCCGCCGCAGCGCTCAACGACTTCCTGCAATCAGGCTTCACGGCGCTGTGCGCCGAAGCGAACCGCCGATCGGCTGCCGCAGACCGCATGGAGTCCGGCGAATAGCCCGGCGTGCCTAGCCGTTCTCGAGCGAGCCGATGAGGTCGTCGAGGTCGCCGAGCAGGTCGCGTAGCGTCCGGTAGACCCGCTCCGCGCCCGCCTCGCGCAGCTCCTCCTCCGAGAAGCCACCCGTGAGCACGCCCACGGAGTGGATGCCGGCCCGGGTGGCGGCCTCGAAGTCCCACGTGGAATCGCCCACGAGCACGGCGGCGCGGTCGCCGTCGACCTTCTCGAGCGCGGCCTTGACGATGTCGGGCTCCGGCTTGGTCTCCTCGACGTCGTCGCCGGTGGTGTGCTTGAGGTCGGTGCGCTCGAGCAGTTCCAGGGCGCGCTGCGTCGCGTTCGGGTCGCCCGAGGTGGCGAGGATGACGTCGCAGCCGCGGTCCTCGAGGTCGGCGATCAGGTCCTGGGCGCCATCGAGCAGGGCGACGTCGCCGGCGAGCTCGGCGTAGCGCAGCGGCTCCGCGTTGCGGCACGCGTCGCCGTGCTCGGCGTCGAACGCCTCGCCGGCCACGGCTTCCACGAGCTGGTCGCCGCCCATGCCGATGAGGCGGTGCAGCTCGACCATCGAATGGATCCGGCCCCGCTCTTTGAGGGTGCGGTGCCAGGCGATCGCGTGCTGGTAGTTCGAGTCGACGAGCGTGCCGTCGACGTCGAGCAGGAAGGCCGGAGGCGTCACTGAGCGGGGATCGGCGCCGACTGCAACGCGGTCGCGGTGTGGAAGAGGATGTGGGCCATGGTGTCTCCGGTCTCGTGGGTCCAGTCGGTCTCGTCGGAGGTCGTGTACTCCTCCTCGCCGGGGCCTGGACCCTTGTTCCAGTAGGTCCAGCCCTGCCCGGGAACCGTGTAGCCGATGTCGTTGACGCACCCGGCCATCTCGGCGATGCAGTGGTGGGCGCCATCCTCGTTGCCGGTGACGACGAAGCCGCACACGCGGTTCCAGGCGACGGGACGCTCCTGGTCGTCGGTCTCGGACAGCATCGCGTCCATCCGCTCCAGCGCGCGCTTGACCACCGACGACGGCTGGCCGAGCCAGGTCGGCGTGGCGAGGACGAGGATGTCCGCCGCCAGCAGCCTCGCGTGGATCTCGGGCCACTCGTCCCCGTCCTCGACGGCCTCGGAGACGACGCCGGGCTCGATGCGGTGGTCGGCGAGGCGGATGTGTTCGATCTCGACGCCGAACCCGGCGAGCTGGTCGCCCACGTAGCGGGCCAGCGCCTCCGTGTTGGACGTCTCGGGCGACTTCTTCAGCGTGGCGTTCAGGAACAGGGCGCGCATCCGGATTTCCTGCCCGCCCACGCCGCCGCTCAAGCGTCGATGGCGGTCGGAAGACCGAGGGGAGTGAGCACCGCCACGACCGGGCAGGGGCACCGGTCGTGGCCCGCAACAGCACCCACATCGAAGCGTCGCCCGCCGACGTGTGGCGCGTGCTCGAGGACGCCTCCGCCTACCCGCAGTGGGTGGTCGGGGCGGACCGCACGGTCGACGTCGACCGCGAGTGGCCCGCGCCCGGCAGCGCCTTCCACGTCCACATCGCCTTCGGGCACGTGGACGCGACGAAGGTCAGGGCGATCGTGCCCGGATCGCGGATCGTGCTGGACGCGGCGGCGAGCTACCTCGGCCCGGCGCGCGTCACCATCGAGATCGAGCCGGAGCGCGCCGGCACCCGGCTGACGCTGATCGAGGACCCGGCCGGGAAAGCCGCCCCGCTGCGGTTCCTGCCGCCGGTGCACCTGGCCATCCGCTTGCGCAACGTGGAGTCGCTGCGCCGTCTGCGCCGGATCGTGCTGTCGCGATGACCACGTCCGCCGAGCACTCCCTGTGGCTGGAGGACGGGCCGTCCTACGCGGCGCCGGCGGGCGACGTGGACGCCGACGTCGCCGTCGTCGGTGGCGGGATCGCCGGCATCACGGCTGCGCTGCGCCTCCAGCAGGCCGGCGCGCGCGTCGTGGTGCTGGAGGCCGTGCGGGTGGCGTCCGGCGTCACCGGCAACACCACCGCGAAGGTCACCGCGCTGCAGTCGACCATCCTCTCGACCGTGCGCTCGCGCCACGGGGCCGACGGCGCCGCCGAGTATGCCGCCGCCAGCGCCGCCGCGGTCGAGGACGTCGCCGCGCTCGTGGCCGAGCACGGCATCGACTGCGGCTTCGAGCGCCGGCCCGCCGTCACCTACGCGGCCGAGCCCTCGGAGGTCGCCTCCGTGCGCGCCGAGCACGATGCCGCCGCGGAGGCCGGGCTGCCCGTCCGCTGGGACACCGGTGACGCCGGGCTCCCGTTCCCTGTCCACGGCGCCGCCTGGCTCGACGATCAGGTCAAGGTCCATCCCGTCCGGTACGTGCGCGGGCTCGCCGAGGCGTTCGTCGCAGCCGGCGGCGTCATCCACGAGGACACCCGGGTGCTCGCGGTGCGCGAGGGCGACCCGTGCCGGCTGCGCACGCCGCACGGCGAGGTCCGCGCGCCCCAGGTGGTCGTCGCCACGCACTATCCGATCCTCGATCGCGGCCTCTTCTTCGCCCGCCTGAAGGCCGAGCGGTCCTACTGCGTCGGCGTCCGGGTGCGCGGGGCCGTGCCGCGCGCCATGGCCATCAGCGCCGGGTCCAACTCCCGTTCGGTGCAATGGCACGACGACGTCGTGGTCGTCGGCGGCGAGGGCCATCCGGCCGGCGCGACGAAGCATCAGCCGGAGCGCTTCGAGGCGCTCGAGCGCTACGCCGCCACGCACTGGGACGTGACGGAGCCCGTCGCGCGCTGGTCCGCGCAGGACCCCGTCCCGTACGACCATCTCCCGATGATCGGCCCGCTGCGCCCGCGTTCCGGTCGCCTGTGGGTGGCGACGGGCTGGCAGAAGTGGGGGCTGACCAGCGCCACCTTCGCCGCGCGGATCCTCGCCGAGCGCGTGCAGGGGCGCGAGCACCAGTGGTCGGCGCGCTTCTCGCCCAGCCGCGTGTCGCCGCGCTCGACGCCCGAGATCGCCCAGCTGGGCTCCAAGTTCAGCGCGCTGATGGTCGCGGACCGGGTCAAGCCCGACCTGGCGTCGGCCGAGTCGCTGGAGCCCGGGGAGGGACGGCTCGTCCGCGACGGCGCCGGCAAGGCCGCCGCCTACCGCGATCCCGGCGGCGAGCTGCACGTCGTCTCCGCCCGCTGCACCCACCTCGGCTGCCTGGTCCGCTTCAACGCGGCCGAGGTCAGCTGGGACTGCCCGTGCCACGGCTCGCGCTTCGACGTCGACGGGACCGTCCTGGAGGGTCCCGCGGTGTCGCCCCTGAAGTCCCGCCGCCCGTAGGCTCCAGCGGTACATGAGCGAACGCCATCGGGTTGTCATCATCGGCACGGGCTTCGGCGGGCTGTGGGCCACGCGGCGGCTCAAGGGGGCCGACGTCGATGTGACCGTCGTCGACCGCACGACGCACCACCTGTTCCAGCCGCTGCTCTACCAGGTCGCGACCGGCATCCTCAGCGAGGGTGAGATCGCGCCGCCGTTCCGGGACATCATCCGCCGCCAGGACAACGCCCGCGTCGTCATGGGCGAGGTCACCGGCGTCGACATCGAGGCCCGCACGGTTGCCGTCGACGGCCTCGAGCGCAGCCTCGAGCTGCCCTACGACAGCCTGATCGTCGCCGCCGGCGCGTCGACGTCGTACTTCGGCAACGAGGAGGAGTACGCGCCGCACGCACCCGGGCTGAAGTCGATCGACGACGCGCTCGAGCTGCGCGCGCGCATCTTCGGGGCGTTCGAGATCGCCGAGGTCGAGGAGGACCCCGAGATCCGCCGCCAGTGGCTGACCTTCGTGGTCGTCGGGGCGGGCGCCACCGGCGTCGAGATGGCCGGGCAGATCGCCGAGCTGTCGCGGCGCGCGCTGAGGCGCAACTTCCGCACCATCGACCCCGCCGATTGCCGCATCGTGCTGGTCGACGCAGCCGACAAGGTGCTCGGCCAGTTCCACGGCAAGCTGCCCGAGAAGGCCGCGCGCACCCTGGAGCACGCCGGTGTCGAGCTGCTGCTCGACACGAAGGTCACCGGGGTCGACGAGCACGGCATCGACCTGGATGGACCGGGGGAGGAGGACCGCATCGAGGCGCGCACCAAGGTGTGGGGCGCGGGCGTCACCCCGTCCCCGCTCGGGCGAAGCATCGCCGAGCAGGCCGGCCTCGAGGTCACCCGCAATGGGCAGGTCAAGGTGCGCGACGACTGCTCGCTGCCCGGCCACCCCGAGATCTTCGTGGTCGGGGACATGATGGCCCTGCACGACCTGGCCGGCGTCGCGGAGGTCGCGATGCAGTCCGGCCGCCACGCCGCCGGTGTGATCGCCGACCGCGTCGACGGCAACCACGACTTCCACGCCTTCCACTACCACGACCTCGGCACGATGGCGTCGATCACGCGCTTCGCCGCGGTCGCCGAGATCGGGCCGATCCGCTTCGGCGGCTTCATCGGCTGGCTCGGCTGGCTGGTCGTGCACATCACCTTCCTCACCGGCTTCAAGAACCGCTTCAGCGCGCTCGTGCACTGGATCGTGTCCTTCTTCGGCCGGTCCCGCGCCCAGCGGGCCTTCACGGCGCGGCAGTTCGCGGGCGTACGCCGCGAGAAATAGCGGGCGGTGGCGGCTGCGGATGAGGGCGGGCATTGACAACGGCCCAGGCCCTCCCTACGTTGGCGCCACAATCGAGAGTGTCCGCCCACTGACGGCGGACCAGAGAGGTTCGGGCTCCATGTTGTCGTCATTCCGCCGTGCGGGCAGGTCCCGTCTGACGCTCGCACTCGCCGGCTCGGCGCTCTTCGGCCTGGCGCCGGCGGCCCTCGCCTCGTCGGTGTCGGATCCGTCGTTCCAGTCGTCGACGGACTCGATCTCCGCGGCGGAGGTCGTCGACGAGATCGGCTTCACCGCGGTGAGCGACCTGACCGGAGGCGCGTCGTCGATCACGGTGACCGCACCCGCCGGCGTCGCGCTCGACGGCCTGTCCACGACGGTGTTCCTGCACGATGCCACCGCCAATTCGACCGCGTTCCTGACGCCCCTTGTCACCTCCTCGGGCGGGCGCGACACGGCCACGGTCACCGTTCCGTCGACCTGGGCCACGGGCGGAGCCCCGGGCATCGCCGCCGGCGCGCGGGTCCTCGTGGACCTCACCCGCGTGAGGAACCCGTCCGAAGCCTCCACGGGCGACTGGGAGGTGTCCTCCTCGGAGGAGACCGACCCGGTGACGGCCGGCTCGCAGACGTTCGCCCCCGGCGCGCTCACCGGAGCGCAGGTCTACGCCTCCAGCCTCGAGGCCGGGGCGACCGACGTCACCTACACGCCCGTCTTCACCGTCACCCACGCGCTGCGCGCCGCCGACTTCCAGAACTGGGATCTCGCGATGGCCGGCGGTGAGGGCCTCCACGGTGGCCGTCAGCGCATCACCTTCACCGCGCCGGCCGGCGCGTCGTTCCCCGCCGGCTGCCCGTCCGCGACGGTCTCCAACACGGCCTTCGCGGGGCCGCGCCCCTTGACGTGCACGGATGTCACCGGCAACGTCGCGACCTTCGCCCTCGACACCGGCGACCTCCCGACGGTCACCCAGAGCTGGCTCTCGGTGCCGGGCGTCACGAATCCCTCCGCGGAGGGCCCGAACACGGCGTCGGTTCGCACAACGGCCGACCCGGCCGGCGCGACGGTGCCGATCGAGATCACCGGCCCGCCGCCGCCGTCCGCGCAGACGGCGCCGGCCATCACCGGCACCGACGTCGCGGGGCAGCGGCTCCAGACCACCAACGGGACCTGGTCGAGCCGGCTCAACCCCCTGACCTTCGCTCGCCAGTGGCAGCGCTGCGACGAGTTCGGCAACGATTGCGCCGACATCGCCGGCGCCACCGGCGCCTCCTACAAGTCCGTCGCGGACGATGTGGGACACCAGCTCACCGTGGTGGTCACGGCCACCGATCAGCGCGCGCAGGCGACGAGCGCCGCCGCGGCGCCCGTCGGTCCGCTCGTCGCGCCGCCGCCGCCCCGCGGTGACGTCCTGCCGGTGATCCGGCCCGCCACGTCGGGCGCGAAGGCCAGCCTCGCGGCGACTCCAGGCACCTGGACGGACGGCCTGGCGCCGCTCACCTACGCGTACCAGTGGCGGATCTGCGCCAACGACGGCAACACCTGCGCGGACCTGGCGGGCGCCACCAAGCCGCAGCTGGTCATCGTCCCCGGCCTGGTCGGCGCACCGGTCCGGGTCGTCGTCACGGCGACGGACGCGCTCGGCCGGACCGCCTCCGCCACCTCCGGGCCGTCGGGCGTCGGCGAAACCGGGTCGCTCGTCAACGTCGTTCGCCCGGCGATCCGCCTGTCCGGGTTAGGATCACGGTCCACGCTTCAGGGAGACGCTGGCACGTGGGAACTGAGGACCGCCGCCGGGACGACGCCGTGCCTCACTCGCGGCGACCAGCGCTGCGAGCTCATCCCGCGCTGGCAGCGCTGCGCGAGCGGACGGGACGGCATGCGAGGACCGGGGCGGCGGCTCGTCGTACTCCCTGCGGCCCGAGGACAACGGACACCAGATCACGCTGATCGTGACGGCGACCTTCGACCTGCGCAACGGCGGGACCCTGAGCGAGACCGCGTCATCGGAGCCGTTCCTGGTCTACGAGCCGGCGCCGGTCGCGGCGTCGGACCCTGAGGTCTACCAGGACGGGACGTCCAACGCCTACCTGTACCGCCCAGGGGACTGGGTCCCCGACGCCCGCAAGCTCCGCTTCTCGGCGCAGTGGCAGCGCTGCGATGCCGCCGGCGACGGCTGCGTCGACATCGCGGGCGCGACCGCGAACCGGCTGCCGCGCACGACCGCCCTCGTGGGGGTGCCCGTCCGCGTGGTCGTAACGGCCACGGACGCGCTGGGGCAGACCGGGACGGCGAGGTCCGGGCCGTTCAAGATCGACGACGGCTTCGTCGTGCTCAATCAGAGCCCACCGCGGCTGAGCACCACCAGCGCGGGGTCGTCCCGCTACGTGACCGCCCTCCGGGGCGAATGGGGGCTGGCGACGCAGCTCAGCCCGCTGCGGATGCTCGTGCGCTGCCCGGCCACCAGCTCCGGGGACACGGGCGTTCAGTGCACCTTCGCGGTCCAGTGGCAGCGCTGCGCGATCGACGGCACGGGGTGCGTCGACATCCCGGGTGCCACGGGTGCCCAGATCGACTCGAGCCAGGTCGGCAACGGCCGGCTGCGGGCGGTCGAGACCGCGACCATCCGGACGCCCCTCGGCGAGACCCTGCAGGCCAGCGCCGCCTCGGATGCGATCGGCTCGGTACCCCCGCCTGTCCCGCGTCTCGGCTATCCGGTGGCCATTGGCGGCACGGCGAAGGTGGGCGAGCGGCTCACTTCGGCGCCGGGTCAGTGGAACTCGCCCAGTCAGCTCACGTTCCGCTACCGCTGGCTGAGATGCGACTTCGAGGGCAACGATTGCGCACCCGTCCCGGACGCCGTGGGCAAGACCTACCAGCTCCGACCGGCGGACGCCGGGTTCACGATCGCCGTCGAGGAGACCGTCACCGATCTCGTCGGGCAGAAGGGAACGGAGGTCACCGCCGCCATCGGTCCCGTGGTGCCGTGATCACGCCTCCCAGCGCCTGCATCGGCGCAGCGCCGGGAGCGCGCGCAAGTTCGCTGACCGACCGTCCGTTGTATGGGGATGGGTCGATTCATCCCTAGGGCTGGTAGCGCCGGGGCTCAAAAGGACGCAGGATCGGGGGTGATGCGCCTCCGGACCGCCTGCCTGCTCGCCCTCGTGATCGTGGCGGCGCCCGCTCCGGGCGCCGAGGCGAAGGCCAAGCCGCGCCCGGACCTGGCGCTGACCACGGTGCAGCCTCCGGCTGCGAGCCTGCTGCCCGGCGCCTGGGCGCAGCTCTCCGCGACCGTCCGCAACGGCGGCCGGGCGAAGGCGGGGAAGGCCGTGCTGCGCGCGTACCTCGCGCGGGGCACCAAGCGCGCGAAGGGTGACGCGGCGCTGGTGGGCAGCCTCAGGGTCAAGGCGCTCAAGCCCCGCAAGAAGGCCGCGGTCAAGGGCAGCCTCGCGATCCCGGCCACGGTCAACCCGGGCAGCTACCGCCTGATCGCCTGCGTGACGGTCAAGAAGGACGCGAAGGCCGCCAACAACTGCCGGGCGGCCGCGCTGAGCGTGATGATCGCGGCACCGGGCGGCGCGGCCACGCCGACGCCGATCCCCGGCGTCGCCACGCCATCCCCGAGCCCGGCGGCGAGCCCAACGGCCGGTCCCAGCCCGACCGCGAGCCCGGGGCCGTCCGCGACCGCCTCGCCGACGGCCACGGCCACGGAGAGCCCGACGCCGTCACCGTCGCCTTCGCCCAGCCCGACGCCCTCCGGCCTGCCGGGCGAGGACGAGCCGGTCCCGCCGCCGCCCGATCCTCCGCAGGCGCCGCCACTCCCGGGCGACACGCCCGGGACGACCGCGGACCAGGTCGCGTTCCTCTACACGGGCCCGGACAAGATCCAGACGGGCGTGGATGCGGACACGATCGAGCCGCGGCGCGTCGGCGTGCTGCGCGGCCGCGTGCTGGACGCGAACGGCGCCGCTCTGCCGAGCGTCACCGTCACCGTGCTCGATCATCCGGAGCTGGGCCAGACGATCACCCGCGCCGACGGCCGCTACGACTTCGCGGTCAACGCCGGCGGCGGGCTCACGCTCACCTTCGAGCGCCCGACCTTCCTCACCGCCCAGCGCGACGTCAACCCCGACCTGCGTGACTTCGAGGTCGTCGAGGACGTCGTCCTGCGGCAGTTCGACGGCAAGGTCACCGAGGTCGACCCCGGCGCGAACGCCGCGCAGGTGGCGACGTCCAGCACCACGACGGACGCCGACGGCAGCCGCAAGGCCAACCTCATCTTCCTGCCCGACACGCACGCGACGATGCGCTTCGCCGACGACCACACGGAGCCGCTGCACGATCTCCATGTGCGCGCGACGGAGTACACGGTCGGCGACCGCGGCCCGGACGCGATGCCGGGCGAGTTGCCGGGGTCGTCGGGCTACACGTACGCGATCGACTACAGCGTCGACGAGGCGGTCGAGGCGGGCGCGACCGGCGTCGAGTTCGACAAGCCGGTGGTCGTCTACACGGACAACTTCATCGAGATGCCGGTCGGGATGACGGTCCCGATGGGCTCCTACGACGCCACGACGTCGTCGTGGCTGCCCGAGCCCAACGGCAAGGTCCTGAAGATCGTCGGCGTGTCCGACGGCAAGGCGGACGTCGACCTCGACGGGGACGGCGTCGCCGACGATCCCGCGAGCCTCGGCATCACCGATGCGGAGCGCACGGAGCTCGCGACGCTCTACCCGGTCGATGCGGAGGTGTGGCGGGCGAAGCTCAGCCACTTCTCCCCGTGGGACCACAACTGGCCCTACGGCCCGCCGCCGGACGCCAAGCCGCCGAAGAAGCCCAAGAAGCCGAAGAAGCCCAAGGGCAAGGACTTCAAGGACCCCAAACCGCCCTGCAAGAAGGAGTCGGGCTCGTTCATCGACTGCACGTCGGAGGCGCTGCGCGAGTCGCTGGCCGTCGCCGGCACGCCCTTCACGCTCAACTACACGAGCGACCGCGCGGGCCTGCGGCACACGAGCGAGACCGAGATCCCGCTGACCGAGGCCACCATCCCGGCCTCGCTGGCGCGGGTGGAGCTCGACGTCTCGGTGCTCGGCCGCAAGACCCACGTCGAGGTCCCGGCCGCGCCCAACCTCACCCACACCTACACCTGGGACGGCAAGGACGCGTACGGCCGCGTCGCTCACGGCACGCAGCAGGCGCTGGCCACGATCACCTACGTCTACCCGGCCGTCTACCGCACCCCGGAGCAGAACAACGAGGCCTTCGGGCGCTTCGGCAACGCGCTGACCGCCGTGCCGGCCCGCCAGGAGATTCGCATCAGCGTCGACGCGAGCTTCGAGGTCCAGGGGGCGCCGCTCGCGCCGCCGGCCGCACTGGGCGGCTGGACGCTGAGCCCGAACCACGCCCTCGACACGGCCGGCAACGTGCTCCAGCTCGGCGACGGGGACAGCCAGCCGGCGACGGTCTCCTCCGTCTCCCGCGTGCTGTCGGCGCAGTCCGACCCGGCCGAGGTCACGTACCCCGACTACCGCTACATCAAGGGCGCGACCTGGCAGCCCGACGGGAGCGTCTGGTACACGGACTGGATCCACCACCTCTCGGCGGGGACGGACGACTCGCGGGTGATGCGGATCGCGCCGAACGGGACCCAGACCAAGGTCGCCGACCTCCCCGGCGACGCCTACAACGGCATGCAGATCACCGCGGCGCCCGACGGCGGTGCCTGGGTCCTGTTGCGCAACGGCAACGGCACCAAGATGCTCGGCATCAAGCACGTCGCGCCCGACGGGACGGTCACCAACACGACGGCGGGCGGCTACGACGATCCGCCGACGCCCAACGGCGGTGACGGGATGCTCGCCAAGGACGTGGTCCTGGACAAGCCGGCCACGATCGACACGGGTCCGGGCGGCCAGCTCTACATCGACACCGACAACGCGAGCGGCCCGGGCCGCGTGCAGCGCATCGGCGCCGACGGCGTCCTGGAAACCGTCTACACGCGCCCGGACGACTACTGGTTCTACCGCGCGTTCGCGGTCGGCCCGGACGGCAGCCTCTACCTCGAGCACGGGATCTACGGCGGCGAGGTCATCGACCGCGTGCTGCCCTCCGGCGACGTGGTGCGGGTGGTCGGAGGCGGCTTCTGGCCCGACTACTGCTGCTTCAACGGCCAGATCGCCACGGACGCGTACCTCTACGGCGGCGCCGAGACGCTCGAGGTCGATGACGACGGCCGTCTCATCTTCGCGACCGGCGGCGGGCTCTGGGAGCTCACCCCGAACGGCACGCTGCGCCGCACCGCCGGCGGATGGACGGGCTCCGACCCGGACAGCTCGTCGGGCGGGCCGGCCGAGGGCGGGGACTTCCAGCAGGGCGGCGACGTGTCCATGGACACCTCGCGGGACGGGACGGTCGTGTACCCGACGCGGTACGGGTTGCGGACCGTCGAGCCGGGCATCGGCGGCTACGCCACCCACGGGTTCGTCGTGCCCTCGCAGGACGGCCGCAGCGCGTATCGCTTCGACACGCGCGGCCGGCACACGGGCACGGTCGACGCCATCACGGGCGACCCGCGGCTCAGCTTCGACTACGACGGCGAGGGCCGCCTGGCGTCGATCACCGACGCCGACGACAACGTGACGACGATCGAGCGCGACGGCGACGGCGACCCGACCGCCATCGTCGCGCCGGGCGGGGAGCGGACCGCGTTGTCCCTGAACGCCGACGGCAACCTGGCCACGGTCACCCGGCCCGGCGGGCTGCAGACGAAGCTGACCACCGACACCGATGGCCTGCTCACCACGGAGGTCGACGCGGCGGGCGGCACGCACACCTTCACCTACGACGGCGGCGGGTTCATCGAGACGGACACGGACCCGGACGGCGTCACGACCACGCTCGACTCCGTCGCCGACGGCGACGACCGCGTCAAGACCCTGACGTCCGAGTCCGGCAAGACGCTGACCGTGCGGGAAGGCGGCGACGAGGTCACCGGCTACAAGCGGACCGTCACCGACTCCAACGGCGCATCGGTCACCGACATCACCGACGCCGCCGGAGGCCGCACGACCACGCTCGACGACGGCCGCACCGCGAAGCTCGTTCCCGGCCTCGACCCGCGCTTCGGCGCGCTGCTCCCGTTCGCGGGGCGCACGGAGACGACGCTCCCCGGCGGGTCGGTGCTGAAGACGACGCAGAAGCGCGAGACCTCGCTGACCGACCCCAAGGACCCGTTCAGCGTCGACGTCTTCAAGGACACCTACTTCCTCAGCGACAGCAGCAGCGGCTTCACGCGCACCTACAAGGCCGGCACCCGGACCCTGACGCAGCGCTTCGGCGGCGACGACCGGGTCGCGACGGCCGTCTTCGACGCGCACGGGCATCAGACGTCGGTCCGGCGGGACACGGAGGAGGACGCCGAGACGTCGACCTACGACGACGCGGGCCGGCTCGAGCGCACCGAGCAGGGCAACTCGCACACGGACTACACCTACGACGCCCGCGGCCGGCTTGCGACGCGCACCGACGCGCTCGACCACACGTACACCTACGACTACGACGGCGCGGGCCGGACGGTCTCCACCACCACCCCGGGCAACCACGAGTACGCGTTCGCCCACGACGGCCTGGACCGGATGACCAAGCTGACGTCCCCACTCGGCGCGATCACGAGCATCGGCTGGACGCCCGGCGGGCGGCTGGACACCTACAAGCCGCCGGGCAGCGGTCCGGGCTACGACTACGACTACGACCAGGACGGCCTGGCGAAGTCGACCAAGCAGCCGTCCGGCGCCGCGGTGACCCTGGGCCGCAACGCGGGCGGCCGCGTCACCTCGATCACGGCTCCCGGGGCGACCGTCGCGGTCGACTACGTCGCCAAGGACAACCGGCCGGCGTCGATCACGCGGACGCCGGGCGGCGGGACGGCGCAGGGGCTGGCCTTCACTTACGACGGCGACCTGACGAAGTCCGTGACCTGGTCGGGGTCCGCCGACGGCAGGTACGACTTCGGCTACGACGCCGAGCAGAGCCTCGCGCAGGCAAAGCTCACCGTCGGGGCGACGACCGTGACCACGGACATCACGCGCGACAGCGCCGGGCAGATCTACACGCAGGGTCCCTTCACCGTCGGCCACGCCGGCCCGCGCGGTGCGATCTCGTCGATGAGCGGCGCGGGGGTCTCGATCGAGCAGACCTGGGACGCGCGGGCCCGGCTCGCGACGCGGACGTCGAAGGCCAACGGCACCACGGTCCACAAGATCGATCTCGAACGCGACGCCGCCGGCGCGCTGACCGAGGACGTGGTCACCGTGGGCGCCGACGCGCCGTTCACCCTGACCTACTCCCGCGACGCCGACGGTCGGCTCACCGACGTGCGCCGCAACGGGACGGTCGTCGAGCATTACGCGTACGACGTCGACGGCAACCGGACGGTGCGTGAGGCGGCCGGCAGTGCCGCGACCGCGACGTACGACGCCAACGGGTTGATCACGGGTCTGGGTGCCGTGGACTACGACGTCGGTACGGACGGCTTCGTGACCAAGCGCGGCGCGGACACGTTCACGTGGTCGGCCCGCGGCGAGCTGCTCTCGGCGACCGTGGGCGGTGTCACGCAGGGCTATGCCTACGACGGCCTGCGCCGGCTCGTCGCCCGCACGGCGAGCGGCTCGACCTGGCGGTACCTGTACGGCAACCCCGACCAGCAGCTGCAGGCCACTGCCGCGATCGAGCCCGACGGGACGCTCTGGACGCTCGACTACTCGGAAGCCGGCGTCCTGGTCTCGGCCAAGCGCGGCTCGACGCGCTACACGGTGGGCACGGACGCGGTCGGCTCGCCGCGGGTGGTCGCCGACGCGTCGACGGGCACGATCGCCAGGACGACCGATTTCACCGCGTTCGGGGAGATCCGCGGGGAGACCGGCTCGCTGGCACTGCCGATCGGCTTCGCCGGGGGGATCGCCGACCCGGTTGCGAAGGTCGTGCACCTCGGCATGCGGCCCTACGATCCGGCGTCCGGGCGCTTCATGGCGCGCGACCCGCTCGCGGTCGGCGGCGGCACGGCCAACCTCTACGCGTACGCCGACAACGATCCCGTCGGGCGCTGGGATCCGCTTGGCCTCGCGTCGCTCGGGACCAACCTGTGCGCCGAGGGCTTCTGCGTCGGCACCAAGCTCGCGATCACCGACGAGGGCCTGTCGGTCTGCACCGAGGCCGGCGTCGGCGTGGGCAACGACGTCGAGTTCAACCCGCTCGGAGGCCTCGACGACGACAAGGCCTACGCGAAGGTCTCCGGCTCGGCCAGCCTCGGCCCGATCGTCGGCGCCGAGGTCACCTACGAGCACGCCGACAAGGGCGACTGCACCGACGACAACATCAGCGGCAAGGTCTGCGCCGTCGGGGTCTGCGTCGACAGCGGCGAGGGCATCAAGGGCGACCCGAACAAGATGAAGGACCTCTTCCACGAGCCGGCCAAGTTCGGCCTCGAGGGCAAGGCCCTGCTCGGCGTCTGCCAGAAGATCCTCTTCTAACGTCCTGTCGCGTCATGCGATGGCGACGGCGCGCTCGCGCGGTCTTCTACGGCAACTGCCAGGCCGGCGCGGTGAGCGGCTTGCTCGAGCGCACGCCCGCGTTCGCGCGCCGCCACGAGGTCGTCCCCGTGCGCGGCGTGCACGAGGTGACCGTCGAGCAGGTCGAGAGGGTCCGAGCCGCCTTCGCGTCGGCGGACGTGGTGGTCACCCAGGCGGTCCGCGACGGGTATCACGAGCTGCCGCTCGGCAGCGAGCAGATGCTGGCGCTCTGCGGGCCCGGCGTGCGCGTCATCCGCATCCCCAAGCTGTACTCGCCGCTCTTCCCCTTCCTGGTGTATTACAACGGCCCGGTCAGCGCCGTGCGCGGGGCGATGCACTACGGGGACGTGCGCGCGGTGGCGCGCGCGTCGGGTGTGGACACCCCGCCCGAGCCGGACGGCATCCGCGCGCTCGCGGCCGCCTCGCTCGAGCGCAGCGCCGCGGTCGACGCCGCCGCCGACGTCCACGTCTCGGCTCGCGCGTTCGCGCCGGGCGTGCGGGAGCGGGCCATGTTCACGACCAACCACCCGCGCCGGGTGACCCTTGAGCTGCTGCGGGCCGGCGTGCTCGAGCAGCTCGGCCTGCCGGTCGAGCCCCTGGACGACGACGAGGAGCCGCTGGACGGCTACCGAGCCCCGCTCGAGCCGCCGGTCATCGAAGCGCTCGGCCTCGACGCCACGCCTGGAGGCAGCTGGACGACACCGCGCGGACCGGTGGGCGTCGACGACCTCATCGCCGCCGACGCCGCCATGCTCGCCTCCCGCCCGGAGGTCCTCGAGGTCACCCGGCGCTTCCAGGCCGAGCGCCTCGCCGCGCTCTGGCCCGATCGCTTCACCGCGTAGCGTCGGCGAACCCACCCGAA
The DNA here is from genome assembly GCA_963740765.1 of uncultured Solirubrobacteraceae bacterium. GTDB lineage: Bacteria > Actinomycetota > Thermoleophilia > Solirubrobacterales > Solirubrobacteraceae > DATLGB01. Next base: position 200,281 of record CAVUFN010000008.1, read on the forward strand.
CTCGGGCTATGTCCGACTTTGGGTGGGTTCGGCACCCGCCTGCTCGCCGGGCACAGCGCAACTGTCGCAGCACCGAGTTGCCCGGCTTCACCCGGTCACGCGCTCGAGCCAGCCGATCGCGCGGGCGCGGACGGTCGGGTCCTCGAGGAGCGCGACGCCGTGGCCGGTCGTCTCGGCGGCGAAGATGGTGACGCCCTCTCCGTGCGCGTCGGCGCGCAGGGCGCGCGCGCTGGCGGCCTCGCGCTGGTCGGAGATAAGTAGGAGATCGTGCGGCCGGAAGGCGCGGCGCTTGCCGAGCGCCACCTCCCGCGGGCCCTCGATGGCCGAGAGGGCCACCCCGCCGCGCGCGGGGAGTCCGGGTTGGGTGCCGAGGGCGTAGGCGACCGTGGCGCCGCCGACGCTCGAGCCGGCCAGCGCAATCCGGTCCGGGTCGGCCTCCGGCCGCCGTCGGAGCGCACGCACCGCGCCCGCGAGGTCGCGCACGAGCACACCCTCGTCGGGCTCGTGGTCGCTGCGGGATGCGTAGGCCAGCGAGGCGAATCCGGCTCGATGCAGATCGCCGACGAAGCCGTTCCACTGGCTCGGCTCGCCGTAGAGGCCGTGGACGAGGACGACCGCGGGCGCTCCCGGGCGTTCGGCCGGCGTCAGCCGGCCGCGCAGCCGCCGGCCGTCGGTGGCGCGGAAGCGCAGGATGCGGTGCGGGGGCCGGCCCGGCGTGGCCGTGGCCGTGGGTGCGGAGACGGCGGTGCGCCGGGGCTCGTCGCCGCACCCGGCCAGGAGGACGAGACAGGCGAGCGCGAGTCGTCGCACGCAGCCACCTTGCCACGCTTAGCTCTTCGGCGGAGCCATGCGCAACCTCGTCAACCTCAAGGACGTCACGAAGGGCTACGGCAGCCGCACGGTGCTGCGCGACGTCACGCTCGGGATCGCAGCCGGCGACCGCATCGGGGTCGTCGGCGCCAACGGGCAGGGCAAGTCGACCCTGCTTCGGCTGATCGGCGGCGCCGAGGAGGCGGATGCAGGGGCGGTCACGGTGACCGGCGGCGTGGGGGCCGTGCTGCTCTCCCAGGGCGACGATCTCGACGGCGACCACACGATCCGGCAGGCGCTCGTGGGCGATCGCGCCGATCACGAGTGGGCGCGGGACGCGACGTTCCGTTCCGTACTGGCGGGCCTTCTCGGCGGCATGTCGATCGCGCGCTTCCCGGACGGGATGGAGACACGCATCGGGCCGCTCTCGGGCGGCGAGCGGCGCCGCATCGCGCTCGCGCGGCTGCTGCTGGACGCACCCGAGCTGCTGCTGCTCGACGAGCCGACGAACCACCTCGACGTCGAGGGCATCGACTGGCTGGCGCGGCATCTGGCGGCACGCAAGGGCGCGATGCTCGTCGTCACCCACGACCGCTGGTTCCTCGATGCCGTCGCGACCCTGACCTGGGAGGTCGTCGACGGCGGCGTCAACCAGTTCGAGGGCGGCTACGCGGCGTACGTCCTCGCGCGCGCCGAGCGCGACAAGCAGGCCGCCGCGCGTGACGAGCGGCGCCGCAACCTGCTGCGCAAGGAGCTCGCCTGGCTGCGCCGCGGCCCGCCGGCGCGGACCTCCAAGCCCAAGTTCCGCATCGACGCGGCCAACGCGCTGATCGCCGACGAGCCCGAGCCGCGCGACACCGCCGAGTTGCTGCGCTTCGCCGGGGCGCGCCTCGGCGACAAGGTCCTGGACGCCATCGGGGTGTCCGTCTCGTTCGGTGAGACGCCGCTGCTGCGCGACGTCACCTGGCGCCTCGGGCCGGGCGAGCGGGTCGCGCTGGTCGGCGTCAACGGCTCGGGCAAGACCACGCTGATCAAGGTCCTGGCGGGGGAGGTGGAACCGACCCACGGCGTCGTCGAGACCGGCAGCACCGTCCGGCTCGCCCATCTCTCGCAGAACATGGAGGAGGTGCCGGGTCACCTGCGGGTGCTCGAGTCGTTGGAGGCGGTGCGGGGCCGGGCGGCGCTCAGCGACGGAACCGAGATCACCGCCGGATCGCTGTGCGACCGCTTCGGCTTCCGCGGCGAGAAGGCGCGCACCCTGGTCCGGGATCTCTCGGGCGGCGAGCGGCGCCGGCTCCAGCTGATGCGGCTCCTGATGGACGGCCCGAACGTGCTGCTGCTCGACGAGCCGACCAACGACCTCGACATCGACACGCTGACCGCCCTCGAGGATCTGCTCGACAGCTGGCCCGGAACGCTGGTCGTCGCCAGCCACGACCGCTACTTCGTGGAGCGGGTCTGCGACGACGTCCACGCGATCACCGCGACGGGCGGCCGCGAGCATCTCCCGGGCGGCATCGACCAGTACGTCGAGCGGCGGCGCGCCGCGGACCCGCCGCCTGCTGCGCCTGCCCGGACCGCCTCCTCACGCAACCAGGAGGCGCGGGTGGCGCGCAAGGAGGTCGCCCGCATCGAACGCGCCCTCGAGCGGCTCGAGGAACGCGACGCGGCCCTGCACGAGGCCATGGCCGCCAACGCCACCGACCACGAGCGGCTACGCGAGCTCCAGGCCGACCTCATCGGGCTCACCACCGAGCGCGACGCGCTCGAGGCCGCCTGGCTCGAGCTCTCCGAGACGCTCGAGTGATCACCGGACGGGATGAAGGGCCGGCGGGTTGTTCACCCCGCACGGTGATGACAGGGGGCGCGCCGCTTGGTTGGTTGCTCCCATGTGCCCTGATCATCTCCAGCGCGTGTTCGTGCGGCTCGTCGCCACCGCGTGCACGTTGCTCGCGGCCACCGGATGCGGGTCCGACTCCGCGTCCGACTCGCCGCAACCGCAGCCGAAGCCGCGGCCCGACGTCGACGCTCGCGTCGTCCACGGCGACCGCTTCTTCGGGTTCCCGGCCATGTCCGGGCTGACCGTCCGAACCGATCCCGGCGAACTGAGCGCCGACCTCCCCGGCCTCTACACCGACCCTGAGCAGGCGGTCGCCGACCTGCGCGGCGACGGCTTCGTCGCCGGGGTCGCCCGGACCTTCAAGTCCGACACCGGCCCGGACGTCGCCAGCCAGGTCGTCGTCCAGATGCGCGACGCGCACGGGGCCGAGGCCGAGTTCGCGCGTGAGGTCGACTCGCTGCTGCACCTGCCGTGTCCACCCGATCACGAATGCGAGTCGGCGACCGAGCGCTTCGCCGTTCCGCGGGTCCCGGGCGCGACCGGAATGGCCACGACGCAGAGGATCCACGGGCAGTCGGGCAGCCTGCACCCCGACGTGCTCCGCTCCGACGCGATCGTCTTCCGCGACGGCGCGTTCGTCGAGCAGCTCTTCCTGGGCACCGAGCGGCCGAGCGAGCATCGCGCCGCGCTCATCGAGGCTGCGCAGATGCTCTACCGCCAGGGCACGTAGCCGCGGAGCGCTCCTCGCGCGGGGGCCAGGCCCCGCCCCGAGCGCGTCAGCTCAGAGCTGCCAGCGCGCAAGGTCGCGCAGCCACGCCTCGGCGGATGAATCCGAGGGCGCGCGCCAGTCGCCGCGGGGGGACAGCGAGCCGCCGTGGGAGACCTTGGGGCCGTTGGGCAGCGCGGAGCGCTTGAACTGGGCGAAGGCGAAGAAGCGCTCGAGGAACACCTCGAGCCACTTGCGGATCTCCTGCGGCGAGTACTCGCCGTCCCACGCGTGCGTGGCCAGGAAGGCGATCTTGGTGGGCCGGAAGCCGAAGCGCAGCACGTAGAACAGCGTGAAGTCGTGCAGGGCGTAGGGGCCGATCGTCGCCTCCGTGGATTGCAGCTCCAGGCCCGGCACCAGCTCGGGGCTGATCTCGGTTCCGAGGATCGCGGTCAGGACGTCGTCGACGCGGTTCTCGAACTGCTGCGAGTCGACGACCCAGCGGATCAGGTGCTGGATGAGCGTCTTCGGGACGCCGGCGTTGACGTTGTAGTGCGACATCTGGTCGCCGACGCCGTAGGTCGCCCACCCGAGCGCGAGCTCGGACAGGTCGCCCGTCCCGAGGACGATCCCGCCGCGCTGGTTGGCCAGGCGGAAGAGATAGTCGGTGCGCAGGCCGGCCTGCACGTTCTCGAAGGTCACGTCGTAGACCTCCTCGCCGCGCGCGTAGGGATGGTCGATCGCGGCGAGCATCGTCTCCGCGGTCGGGCGGATGTCGATCTCCTCCGCGGTGATCCCGAGCGCGTCCATGAGCGCGTGCGCGTTGCGCTTGGTGTCCGCGCCGGTGGCGAAGCCGGGCAGGGTGAAGCCGAGGATGTCCGAGCGCGGGCGGCCGGCGCGGTCCATCGCCTTCGCGGCCACGATCAGCGCGTGGGTGGAATCAAGGCCGCCCGACACGCCGATGACGACCTTTGGATCCCCGATCGCGCGCAGCCGCTGGAGCAGCCCGCTGACCTGGATGTTGTAGGCCTCGTAGCAGTCCTGCTCGCGGCGGGCCGGATCGGCGGGAACGAACGGGGCGCGCTCCAACGGACGCCGCAGGCCGAGGTCGCCCCCCGGCGGGTCCAGGGTGAAGGCCACGGTGCGGAACGCGTCCACGCGCGCGGCGTGGGTGCGGCGGTTGTCGTCGAAGGTCCCCATCCGCATGCGCTCCTGGCGCAGCAGGTCGAGGTCGACGTCGGCGACGGAGCGGTGGGCGCCGTCGACGAAGCGCTCCTGCTCGTCGAGCAGCACCCCGTTCTCGTGGATCATCGTCTGCCCGTCCCAGGACAGGTCGGTGCTCGACTCGCCCGCGCCGGCCGCCACGTACACGTAGGCGGCCAGGCAGCGCGACGAGGCGCTCCTGCACATCAGCTCGCGGTCGTCGGCGCGGCCGACGGTGATCGGACTCGCCGACAGGTTGAAGAGGACGGTCGCGCCCGCCAGTGCTGCCTCCGCGCTGGGCGGGACCGGCACCCACATGTCCTCGCAGACCTCGACGTGGAAGACGAGGCCGGTGACGTCGGTGGCCGCGAACAGCAGGTCGGGACCGAACGGGACCTCGTCGAGGCCGATCCGGATGCTGCCGCCGCGCTCGCGATCACCCGGCGCGAGCTGGCGTGCCTCGTAGAACTCCCGGTAGGTCGGCAGGTAGGACTTGGGCGCGACGCCGAGGACGTGGCCGCGGTGGACGACGACCGCCGTGTTGTAGACCCGGTGTCGATGCCGGAGCGGCGCCCCGACCACGAGCACGGTGGGGAGGTCGGCGGTCTGCGCGACGAGGTCAGCGAGTGCGCCCTGGACCGATTCGAGGACCGCGTCCTGCAGCAGCAGGTCGTCGATCGCGTAGCCCGACAGGGTCAGCTCGGGGAAGACCGCGACGGCGACGCCGTCCTCCGCGCACGCCCGCGCCTGCGCCAGCACGGTGGCGGCGTTGGCGGGCGGATCGGCGATCGCCACCGGCCCGGTGCAGGCGGCGACGCGCGCGAAGCCGTGCGCGTAGAGGGAGCGGAAGTCCATCGGCATCCCTAAGTATCGGTCCTCCCGGGCGAGAAGCCCCTGGAGCTCGCAGGATTCGTTGCACGGGACGGCGAGACGCCGCGCGGGACCGTCCGCGTGCACGTCCCCGGCGACGGCCCGCCGCTGCTCCTGCCTCAGCCGTCAGGCGGCGTGGTCTTCGAGCCGAGTGCGGAGCTGAGCCCGGGACCCACGGCCGGACAAGCCCAGTTTGACGTAGGCATGCGACAGGTGCGTCTCCACGGTCTTGCGGCTGAGGTAGAGCTCGCGGGCGATCTCGACGTTGGTCCGGCCGGCGGCGGCACGGCGGGCGATGCGCTCCTCGGCGACGGTGAGCGCACTGGCATCCCGGGGCGTTACGCCTGCCGAGCGCAGCTCCTCGGCGGCGCGCCGCGTCAGGCGGTCCGCGCCACAGGCCCGGGCCAGATCCAGGCCGGCGGACAGGTACCGGCGGGCCGTTGCCCGCTCGTGCAGGCGGCGGTGCGCAGCACCGAGCTCCACCAACGACCGTCCCAGCTCGAGCCGTGCGTCCGACGATTCGAGACGGTCGACGGACGCGCGCAGGCGCTCGGTGCCCTGGTCACGCAGGCTGCGCGCGACGTCGGCCGGGACGCGGCCGCTGCCCGCCTCGATCCAGTCGACCTGGCCCGCGGTGCGCAGCGCGATGCCCACCGGGCGGGCCAGCCCAGAGCTGCGCGCGGTGGTCAACTCCTCATCGGCGAGGGAGCGTGCCTCCCCGGGTCGCTCGGGCGCGATGGCGAGCGCGAGCGCCGACATCCAAGGCGTGCGCGAGGACGCATAGCCGAGCGGGCGGTAGACGGCCTCCGCCTGCCGCAGACGGGCGGCGGCGGTGGCGCGGTCACCGCGCGCAAGGGCGAGGCGTCCCTGCGCCTCCGCCAGCTCCGCGCCGGACGCGGTGGCGGCGAAGCCCGGATCGATCTCGATGCCCTCGGTGAGCGCGACGAGGTCCTCGAAACCGGTGCGCTCGATCAAGGCGTCGAGGAACATCAGCACCGCGGTCGTAAGCCAGATCTGCATCCCGCTCTGCTCGCACAGGTCCACCAACTCACGCAGGTCGACTCCCGCCGCGGCCACGTCTCCACGACGGATGGCGACGGCGACGCGATAGCCCGCGCCGGTGATCAGCCCGACCGTGGAGCCGGATGCGCGCGCGGCCGCCTCGACCTCGGCGGCGGCGGTCAGCGCGCGCTCGTGCTCGTCCAGGACGGTCAGCGAGTCGAGCACCAGTGCGGCCGCCCACCCGCCGCCACCGCGTTCCGCCACCAGCACGCCGTCGGCGAGCGCGTGCTCGGCCCAGCCGAGGCTGCGCGCCCGCCCCGCGTCCTGGTAGGCGGCCACCGCTCCGAGCAGCGCCGCGAGCGCGCGGGCACCCCAGCTGGATCCGCGCGCGATCGCGGCGAACTGGTCGTAGGTGGAGTTGAACTCACCGACCAGCTCCGGATCGTTGGCCATGATCCCGGCCAGGAGCGCCTCGAGGTCGGCCAGCGCGAGCGGATCGCCGTCGTGTTCGGCCTTCGTCTGCCGGATAACGTCGACAGCGGCGGTCCAGCGCCCGTGCATCGCGAGCACGTCGACCAGCGCCGACGTGGCGGCGAGTTCGAGGGACGCGGCGCCGGCGAGTTCCCGTGCGGCGCGAAGGGTCTCGACCGCCTCCACGTCGCCGAGCGTCGCCTGCGCACGGCCGAGCTCGAGCAGCAGGAGCGCACGCGGGGGCTCGGCTGCCCCCTCGGCGAGCGCCCGCCGCAACCGGGCGACGGCGATGTCAGGCGCGCCCCGCGCGGCCGCTTCGCGCGCGATGTCGAGCAGCCGGCCGGCGACCGCCGCGGAACCGGACGCGGGCAGCGCGGAGAGGTGCTCGGCGATCTGCTCGGACGGCGCGCCGTCGGCCGCGAGCAGCCGCGCAGCCCGGGCGTGCAACGCGGCGCGCCGCGCCGGCACGATCGCGTCATGCACGGCACGCCGGAGGACCGGATGGGCGAAGGCGAAGGGATCGTCGGACGCCAGCACCTCGATCTGGCGCAGCCGCTGCGCGATCGGCGCGGCGGCCGCGAGTTCGAGGTCCGCCAGCGCCGCGGCCAGCTGCAGCGACGCGCCGTCGGCCAGGATTGCCATGGCGGCGGTCAGCTCCGGCGCGGCGGGGTCCACTCGGCCGATGCGACGCGCCAGCCGCTCCGCGAGCCCTGGCGCCGACGCCCGCTCGACCTCGTCCTCCGTGCCGGCCCCGGCCCGCAGCAGCTCGCGTACGTACAGGGGGTTCCCGCCGCTCGCGCGATGCAGGGCGGAGACGAGCGCGTCGTCTGCACCGGGACGCTCCGTGCGCACGAGCGTCGCGACGGCCGCCGGGCTCAGGGGCGCGAGCGCGAGGATCGTGGCGCCGGGCTGGTCGGACAGCGCCTCCAACAGCGCGGCCGGCGCGCCGGGTTCCGCACGGCGACGTGTGACGAGCAGCGTCAGCGGCAGCCGAGCGATCCGGCGGGCCAGGAAGTCGAGGAAGCGCACGGACGGCGCGTCGGCCCAGTGCGCGTCGTCGACGACGACGAGAAGGGGCGCCTCCTCGGCCAGCCCGGCTACGAGCCGGTGGAGGCCGTCGAGGACGGCGAAGGTCTTGTCGACATCGGCAGCCGGCGGGTCCACGATCCATGCCGCCGCTGCGGTGGGTCCGGCGAGCCGCGCTTCGCGATCCTCGCCGGCCAGCACCGGCTCAAGGAGCTGGCGGACCACGCCGAAGCTGAAGTCGCGCTCGAACTCGCCGCCGCGCGCGGCGAGCACGCGCATCCCCGCTTTTCCTGCCGCTTCGCAGGCGGCTCCCACGAACGTGCTCTTCCCGATGCCCGCGGCGCCCTCGAGCAGCAGCAGCCGGCCGTTGCCTTCCACGGATCGCGCCAGGCAATCCCGCAGCACAGCCAGCTCCGCGTCGCGCTCGAGCACGTCTCGCGAAACCTACTGCGAGTCAACTTAAGGGTGCGACCCTGAGGCGGAGCGGCTTCCGGCATGTCAGGCTCGCCCCATGCGCCGGCTCGCCGTCCTCCTCGCGCTCGCGGTGCTGATTCCGGTCGCGGTGGCCTGGGCTCGCCCCGCCGACCGCGACCCGGCGTTCTCCGGCGACGGCATCGCCGACTTCGACGACGGCTCGCACAACCGCTTCCGCGACATCGCCCTCCTGCCCGGCGGCGACGTGGCGGCGGTCGGCCGGTCGGTGTTCCTGGGCGGGTTCCCGCGACCGCCGGCCGTCGCCCTGCGCTACGACGGGAACGGGAACCCGCGCGGACCGGTCCTGCGCCTCGACAGCGGCGCGGACGCGTCCGCCGCGGGGGTGGCGATCGACTCGCAGGGGCGCCTCCTCGTGGCGCTCGACGACGGGCACGGGCGCGTCACCATCACCCGCCTCGTCGGGCAGACGCCCGTCGTCGACACAACCTACGGGCGAGAGGGGGTGTCAGCGAACGGCACCGTCGACGCTGATGCAGCGGACGTGATCGGACTCGGCGTGACGCCCGACGATCGCCCGGTGGTGGTCGCCAACCACGCGGAGGGCGGCGAGTTCCGGACGACGCTGCTGCGGTGGAACACCGACGGCGTCCTGGACTCGACGTTCGGCACCGCAGGCCGCATCGAGCTCGGGCCGTTCGTGGTCGCCCACGACATGCTGGTCGACACCGCCGGCCGGATCGTCATCGCACGCTCCGTCGGCGGGCGGGGCTTCGACGTCCTGCGCATCGGGACCGCGACGCCGGGCACCGTGTTCGAGGTCCCCGACGCGGTGGAGACGCTGGGCATGCAGGTCGCGTTGGCCGGCACCGACATCCTCGTCGCCGGGGCGACCGGATCCGAGGTCCGGCTCGCGCGGCTGAACGACGCCGGCGCCGTCGACACGGGCTTCGGGACCCCGACCGCGCCGCTGCCGGGCCACACGACCTCGCGGCCGAGCGACCTGGTGGCGCTCCCCGGCGGGAAGGTCGTGGTGTCGGCGGAGGTGGAGGCGGGCGCGCAACGGCGGCTGGGTCTTGTGCGCTTCAACGCCGACGGCACGCCCGACGCGACCTTCAAGGCGGGCGGCGGCGGGCACTTCGCCGTCGACGACCTCGACGGCGCCTCGCGCGACGCTCACCCGCAGGCGGGCCTGCTCGCCGCCGCGGGCGACAAGCTCCTGGTCGGCGGCCGCACCGGGCTCCCCGGGGACGACGGGGGAGAGGACCGGGGCTTCGTGGCGCGCTACGGCGTCGAGGGCCTTCCGCCCGAGGTGTCGCTGAGCCGCAGCTACCGGGCGATCGGCGACCCGCCGACCGTGCGCGGCTACGCCCGCCCCGGCCAGACCGTCGACTTCGCCGCCACGGCGTCGGACCCGGACGGACCCGTCGCGTCGTACGCATGGGATCCCGACGGCGACGGCGTCTTCACCGACGAGGCCGCGAGCGCCTCCTTCGGCGCGTCCTACCCCACGGCCGGGACCTACCAGGCCGGGGTGCGGGTGCGCGACGCCGACGGCCTGACCGCCACCGCCTCGGCGACCGTCGACGTGGTGCTCAACGAACGGCCCTCCGTCGTGGTCCGGCGCGGCTACGACGCCGACCCGTCGGGCTCCCCGTCGACCTTCAGCGCCGACCGTCCCGTCGTCTTCAAGGCCATCGCGACCGACCCCGACGGCAACGTCAAACGCATCCAGTTCGACCTCGACGGCCAGCTCGGTTTCGAGGTCGACGGGGCGACCGCGACCCGAACCTTCCCGACGCCCGGCGCGGCGATCGTCAACGTGCGCGCGACCGACGACGAGGGCACGGTGACGGACGAGCGCATCGAGCTGACCATCACGGAGCCGCCCTGCAGCGGGGTCAAGCAGGTCGCGGTCGGCCGCCTGCGCGCGAACGCCGCGGGCTGGCAGCGTGTCGTCACCAAGGAGGGCCAGCCCGACGAGACGGTGACGTGGACGGCATGCGTGCCGGCCCCACCGCAGTTCCTGTCGTTGACCTCGCAGCTCGTCGCGGCGGACCAGTTCGATCTGCCCTCGCTCGCCGACCGCCCGTCGGTGAACGGGATCTACTTCATCACCCCGGAACCGCTGCAGGTCGTGCAGAAGAAGGGCGCGGCGCCGCGGGTCGTGTGGGCCTCCGCGCAGGTCGAGGTGCCGGCGCCGGACGGCACGCGCTTCCGGCTCATCGACGGGCTGTCGACCGGCAGCTGGAAGCTCGAGGACAACCGGCTCAAGAACGTCGCCACACGGGGTGCGGTCTACGGGGGGCTGAAGGTCGGCGCACTGGCCGGCGACGGTTCGATCCCGCTGCCCGCGGCCGGGCAGGCCAAGATCTCCTTCTACCCGCAGCTGCCGCCCGTCTTCGGTGGGGTCAGCGCCGACCAGCCTGTCGAGTGGACGACCAACGCGCCGCAGCAGCGTCAGTTCCCGGGCGGCAACTGCTTCACCGCCAACGGCGCGAACCTGCCGGGGCTGGACTTCCTCCCGGGTGGCCAGGGCGTGCGCGTGTGCCGCCGCACCGATGACCCCGACGCCTTCGACTTCAACGTCAAGCTCGACCTGGCGTCGTTCGGGCTGCCCGCCTTCGACGGGCTGCCCACGCTCGATGCGGCCGGCGGAATCAACGACGGCGAGCTCACCGGCATCTCCGCCGAGGCGACCTTCGGAGGACCCGGCGTCTCCCTCGTCGGCCCCATCTTCCTACGCAGCGTCGACTTCCAGCTTGTGCTCGACGAGAGCTCGCTGGTCGACCTCGGCTGCGTGAACGGCGTCGGCGTGAAGACCGTCTCCCTCGCGGAGGTGCGCCAGATCTTCATCGCTGAGGGGTTTCCTGCGGACAAGGTCAACCAGACGTTCCCGGACATCGTCGTCGACTACGGCACGCCGAGCTCGGCGCTGTGTGGCGGGGCCGGCTTCTACGCCGGCTTCGACCCCGTCGAGCTGGCGAGCGGGAACATCAGCCTCGGCGTCGCCGAGTACGACGACGGGCGTCCGGACGCGTTCCGCATCCTCGGACGCGCCGACATCCTCGAAGTCGCCCGCGGCGAGGCCGAGCTGTCGATCTACTCGAGCGGTTACGTGGACATGCGCACCCGGCTCAACGCGACGTTCTTCGACTTCGTGAGCCTCGAGGGAAGGGTGCTCCTGCAGGTCGACGCGCCTACGGCGCGCTTCAACGCGGAGGCCTCGGTCACGGGCTGCGTCGTCCCGATCGACACCTGCGCGGGGATTCGCGCGCTCATCTCCTCGCGCGGGATCGGAGCCTGCCTGCTCCTCAGCTTCTTCGGTGCGGACTGGGAGCCCGGCGCGACCTACAACTACCGCGAGGGTCTCACCCCGTACTTCTCGGGCTGTGACCTCGGCGACGTCCGCGTGCACTTCAACGCGGGCGAGAGCTCGACGATCATCACCTACGCGCAGCCGGACGGGCGCGCCGCGTGGACCGGTCCGGGGGTCCCGGCGCCCGCACGGATCGCCCAGAACTTCAAGCACGAGCAGACGATCACCGTCAAGCCGGGGCTGCCTGGGACCTACATCGCCGTCCGCGGTCAGAACAACCAGCTCGCGAAGTTCACGCTGACGGGTCCCAAGGGGGAGCGGATCAGCGCCGATGGGCCGTCCGACTCCAACACACCGACGAAGGGCCGGAACCTGATCGTCGGCAACGACGAGAAGCTCGGCATCACCCACGTCCTGATCGGCACGCCGACGCCCGGCAAGTGGACGCTGACCCCTGACGCCGGGTCTGTGCCGATCGTCGAGGTCGTGGGAGCGGACGGCATCGACAAGCCGAAGATCCACGCGCGGGTCAGCGGCAACGGGCACCGGCGCGTACTGCGCTACAGCATCAGCCCCCGCAAGGGCCAGGTCGTCACGTTCCGCGAGGACGGGCCCACTGGCAAGCAGCTCCTCGGCCGGGCGAGGGGGCGCAGGGGCAAGCTGCACTTCGACACCGCGGCCGGCAACGCCGAGAGACGCACGATCGTCGCGGTCGTGGAGCAGGACGGGCTCCCGCGCGAGGAGTTGGAGGTCGCGCGCTTCCGCGCCCCCGCCACCCAGCGCGCCGGCCGGATCGCGCGCACCCGCGTCCGCCGGCGAGGCACGAAGGTGACGCTGCGCTGGCTGCCGTCCAGCGGGGCGACCAGCTACCGCGTACGGGCCCGGCTCTCCGACGGCCGCGTGATCCTGCGCGAGACGCGCCGCCGCCGGCTCATCCTCAAGGGCGTCGCGAAGCGGACCACCGGCAGCTTCAGGGTCGCGGGCATCAACGCCGTCGGCGAGCCGGGCCGGCCGAAGCCGGCGAAGCTCAAGCGCGCGAAGAAGCGCAAGCGCGGCTGACGCCCGTCAGTCGGGCTCGTCGGCCGGAAGGCCGGGGATCTCGCCGTTGCGGAAGGCGTCGACGAAGCGGCGGTGGTCGTCGCGGGTGAGCGCCCCGTAGGCGGAGGCGAACGCGGCGAGGTCTTCGGCGAACGCGTCCACCCGGCCGTCGATCACGTTCGTGATGGCGACCTCCGCCTCGCCCTTGACGAGCGGGTGGTCGCCGCTGCCGGCGTCGGAGACGCAGTGGATCTTGGCCGTCGCCTGACCGAGCTGGCGGACCAGCGGCAGCATCTCGCGCGGCTCGGTGACATCGCTCCAGTCGAGGTCGGCCTCGAACGGGGACAGCTCCTTGATCACCTGGCCGGTGCCGTCGAGCGCGCACCAGCCCACCCACGGGTCGGCATGAGCCTGGAGCGCCTGCTGGGAGACGGCGGTGCGGTGGCCCTGGTGCTCGAAGTAGTCCTCGACGCGGGAGTCATGCACGACGCGCGACGCGGCCGGCACCTGGCCCTCCTTCATCGACAGCACGATGTCGTTCTCGAGCGCCTGGCTGCGGCCCTCCACGAGCAGGTTGTAGGCCGGGAGCCCGGCGCTGCCGATACCGAAGCCGGCCCGGCCGACGACGTCCTTGACCTCGTAGCTGATCGACTGCTGGCGCTTGCGCTCCGGGATCGTCTCCAGGTAGTCGGCGTAGGCGGCCAGGACCGCGTCGCGCTCGTCGTCGGAGAGCATCCGGACGCCGGGCGCCTCCGCGAACCGGCGGTCCGTGCCCCGCAGTTTGGTCATCGCGTCCAGCGACCGGGCGCGCGTCTCGAGCCGCGCCGCCTCCAGGACCGCCTTGACCGGCCCCTCGGTGCTCTCGAGCGTCAGCCGGAAGTCCGAGTCGCCCTCCGTCGTCGCGAACGCCTCGACCTGCTCGACGTAGGCGCGCGCGTAGGTCTCGACGAGCCGCCCGACGGCATCGTCGGAGAGCGCCTTGGAGTAGCCCAGCAGCGCGAGCGAGCCGGCCATGCGCTGGAGGTCCCATGTGTAGTGGCCGAGGTATGCCTCGTCGAAGTCGTTGACGTCGAAGACGAGGATCCCGGCCGCGTCCATGTAGGTGCCGTAGTTCTCCGCGTGCAGGTCGCCCTGGATCCAGACCAGCTCGGTCTTGTCGTCGACCCACGGGTCCTCGAGGCGGACGACATCGTCGTAGAAGAGCGGCGCCGTCCCGCGGTAGAACGCGAACGGGTCCGCCGCCATCTTGCGGAACTTGTGGCGGAACGCGCGCTCGTCACGGTCGATGAGCGGCGCGAACGCCTCGTTGAGCACCTCGACGAGGTGACCCTGGCGCTCCTCGTCGCCGCCCGCGGCGAGGTCCTCGACGGTCATCGCCGGCGGGCGACCGCGCGCAGGAACGGCGTCAGGCGCTTGAGGAACTCGTTGCGCTTGGGCGCCGCGGTGTTCGGGTCGTTGTGGGCGTAGCTGGTGTGGCGGTCGACCAGCGTCAGGCGGCTGCGCTTGATGCCCGACTGCTTGGCCAGCGCCTTCGCGGCGTCGAGCACGCGGGTCCCGCCCAGCGACGCGCCGAAGGCGTAGATGCGCAGCTTGCGCGGCAGGTCGTCGCCGTGGGTCGCGTGCACGTCGAGGACGTCCTGCGCGTCGTTGGCGTTGCCCGCCGCGACCGCGCCGGCGTCGATGGTCAGCTTCAGCGGGTGGTACCAGGCCGTCCCGTCGAGTGACTTGAGGCCGGTGCCGCTGAAGGCGTCGGCCATGCGGGTCAGCGGCGTCAGCTCACCGGCGTCGTCCCAGCCGCGCGGGTCGCCCGTGGTCGCCTGGGTGCCCAGGTGCGCCTGGGCGGCGGCCAGCGCGGCCGGCGAGGTCTCCGTGTCGAGCGCGTAGCCGTACAGGCCGGCGTTGGTGACGGGGTAGGGCGGGACGATGTTGGACGGCAGCAGGCCGGACGCCTGGCCGTCCGACGGTGCGCCGGGCGCGAGCTTGACGGAGAGGCTGCCCGTCGAGTTGAACAGCCCGGTGTACGGGGCGGGGATGCCGCCGAAGCTCAGCCAGGGCGAGCCGGCCGCGAGCTCGTCGAGCCGGCCGCGGGCCTCGTCGGCGCTGACCGGCGTCGGGCTCGAGCCGCCGTCGATGAACACGAGGCCGTCGAGGCCCTTCGCGCCCGGCTTGCCGCCGAAGTCCCAGGTGGCGTACGCGCTGGTGATCGTCCCGCCGAGCGAGTGCCCGCCGACCACGACCTTGCCGCCGATCTTCTCCGCCCGGTGCACGACGCGCCGCAGGTCCTGGATCTCCGTGTTCATGCCCCAGCCCTTGGCGAAGGCGACCTCGTCGTCGGGGATCATCCGGACATGGCTGGTGATCGACGAGTCCTTGAGCCAGCCGAGGTAGTAGTCGAAGACCTGCTTGATCGTTGCGGTGCCGGCCTTGCCCTGGTTGAGCAGGGACTGGTCCTCGAGCAGGTTCTCGCGCCGCTCGACCGCCCAGACCTGCCACTTCGGGCTGCGGGCGACGACGCTCCTCATCAGCGGCGCGAAGTACGCCGCGCTCGCCGACGTGCCCGGGTTGAGGACGAGGACGTTCTTCGCCTTCGGCTTGCCGATCTTGAGGATGCCGACCTTGTTGTACTGCGCCGGCGTGCCCGGCGAGGCGTAGCCGCCGATGCGCTCGAAGCGCACCGTGGCGGCCGCGGCGGGCGCGGCGATCACCGCGGCGACGATGGTCAGGGCAAGCGCGAGGCGGGTCACCCGGCAGTTGTAACACGGGCGCGGCGCCGCAACGGGTGCGACTCCGTGGCACCCGGTCCGGCAACGGCCCACACGTCACGCGGGCCGACGCGCGCGCCACAGCGCTCGCAGGTGCGGTGCCCGTCGATCGAGCCGCCGCAGCCCCGGTGCTCGAGCAGGACCGGCGGACCGGCGGCCGTGGGGGAGTGGGCGTCTCCCCACTGCATCAGCGCGACGATCGTCGGCCACAGGTCCAGGCCGCGCTCGGTGAGGCGGTACTCGTAGCGCGGCGGGCGCTCGGAGTAGGGCTGCTTCTCGAGCACCCCGTGCTCGACGAGGCGCTCGAGCCGGGACTGCAGGACGTTGCGCGCGATGCCCAGGTCGGACTGGATCTCGTCGAAGCGCCGGACGCCGAGCATGACCTCGCGGACGATCAGCAGCGTCCATCGCTCGCCGACCACCTCCAGCGCGCCGGCGATGGAGCAGGTCTGGGTGGCGTAGGCGTTCCCGAGCGGCATCGAGTTGCATCGTACAACCTAGGTGGTAGGGTCGGTTTCACCATGCAACGCAAGTGGCTCGTCACGCTCATCGTCTGCGCCGGGGTCTTCATGGGGAGCCTCGATCTCTTCATCGTCAACATCGCCTTCCCGGACATCGCCCGCGACTTCGGCGGGAGCTCGCTCGAGTCGTTGTCGTGGATCCTCAACGCGTACGCGATCGTGTTCGCGGCGCTGCTCGTCCCGGCCGGGCGCTGGGCCGACGCGTTCGGCCGCAAGCGGGTGTTCCTGACGGGCCTGACGGTGTTCGCCGCCGCGAGCGCGGCGTGTGCGATCGCCCCGTCCGTCGGCGTGCTCGTCGCCGCCCGCGTGCTCCAGGCCGCGGGCGGCGCGCTGATGCTGCCCACGTCGCTCGGGCTCATGCTGCCCGAGTTCGAGGCCCATGAGCGCGGGTCCGCGATCGGCGTGTGGGCGGCCACGGGTGGCGCCGCCGCAGCCGCCGGCCCGCCGCTGGGCGGCCTGCTCGTCCAGGCCGACTGGCGGCTCGTCTTCCTCGTCAACCTCCCCGTCGCCGCGGTCGGGCTCGTCGCGGGGATGCGGTACCTGGTCGAGCACGCCGAGCCCGGCGCCCGGCGGCCCGACCTGCTCGGCGCCGCCGCCTTCGTGGTCGCGATCGGCGCGCTGACCGTCGCCATCGTCCAGGGGCAGGAGTGGGGATGGACCTCGGTGCGCGTGCTGGGTGCCTTCGCCGCAACCGCCGTCCTCCTGCCCGCGATCCTGTGGCGCTCGGCCCGCCACCGCAGCCCGCTCGTCGATCCGATGATGCTGCGCGAGCGGTCCTTCTCGATCGCCGTCGCGGCCTCCGTCGTCTTCTTCACGGGCTTCGCGGGGATGCTGCTCGCCGGCGTCCTCTTCACCACCGGCGTGTGGCACGAGAGCATCCTCGTCGCCGGGCTCATGCTCGCGCCCGGGCCGGCGCTGGCGGCGAGCTTCAGCATTCCGTCGGCCCGGTTCGCGGCGCGCGTCGGCTTCCGCGTCACCGGGGTGATCGGCGGCCTCATCTTCGCCGCCGGCCCGGTGTTCTGGATGCTCAACGTGGGCGACACCCCGGCCTACGCGAGCGAGTACCTGCCCGGCATGGTGCTCACGGGCATCGGCGTCGGCTTCATGTTGCCCACGCTGACGGGCGCGGGCGCGGCGTCGCTGCCATCTGCGCGCTTCGCCACGGGCATCGCCGTCATCACCATGGGCCGCCAGGTCGGCTCGGCGCTCGGCGTCGCAATCCTCGTCGCGGTCCTGGGCAGCACCGCCGTGAGCGCCTCCGACTTCCACGGCGCCTGGACGGTGACGCTGGTCGGTGGCCTGGCCACGAGCGCGCTGCTCGCCGGCCTCGGCCCGCACGTCCGCCGCGCGCCCGCTCCGGCCGCCGTCCCCGCCACATGACCCGAGCCGTGAGCACGAGGACCGTTGCTGACCTCGTCGCGGTGTAGACCTCCGGGCATGATCACGCGACTCGACTTCATCGGCGTGCCCTCACGGGACGTCGAACGCGCCCGCGCCTTCTACCGCGACACCCTCGGCCTGCGTCCCGACGAGCACGGCAACTACGAGCAGTGGGCGGGGGAGACGTGCTTCAGCATCTGGGAGCCGGAGAAGATCGGGATGCCCTTCGTGGCCCAGAAGGGCAACCACTGGGCGCTCGGTTGCGACGACGTCGCCGCCACGCGCACGGAGCTCGAGCGCAAGGGCGTGACCTTCGGCGGGGACACGTTGGACACCGGCGTCTGCCACATGGCGTTCTTCACCGACCCGGACGGCAACGACCTCATGCTCCACCACCGCTACAAGCCCTACGCGTAGAGGCTCAGAGGCGCGTGCCCTTCGCCTCCAGGTGCGCGTCGACCAGCTCGGCGCGGACCGGGCGCGAGAAGAGGTAGCCCTGCCCGAGGTCGCAGCCGAGCCGGGCCAGCCACTCGCGCTGGCTCTCCTCCTCGATGCCCTCGGCGACGGTGTGCAGGCCGAGCGTCTGCGCCATGGCGACGATGCCCTCCACGATCGAGGCGGACGCTCCGTCGTGGCGGAGCAGGTCCACGAAGGAGCGGTCGATCTTGAGCTCGTCGAGGGGGAACCGCGTCAGGTAGCTGAGCGCCGAGTACCCGGTCCCGAAGTCGTCGAGGGCGATGTGGACGCCGAGCTCCTGCAGCTGCTGGAGCGTCGCGCGGTGCACCGGCCGGTCGACCAGCAGTGTCCGCTCGGTGATCTCGAGGGTCAGCGCGGACGCCGGGACGCCGGTCGCGTCGAGGATCGTGGCGACCACGGACTGAGCGAAGATCGGGATCCCGATCTGGGCAGGCGCGACGTTGACCGTGATCTGAAGGTCCTCCGCGCCGGGCAGCCGTCGCCAGCGGGCGGCGTCCTCGCACGCCTGCTCGAGCACCCACTCGCCGATGTCGACGATCGCGCCGGACTCCTCGGCGGCGGGGATGAAGACGTCGGGCGCGATCGGGCCCAGCTCGGGGTGGTTCCAGCGCAGCAGCGCCTCATAGCCCCAGATGCGGTTCTCGCTCAGCGCGACGATGGGCTGATAGGCCAGCACCATCTCACCGCGGCGGTGCGCGCGCCCGACCTCGTTGCGCAGCCGCAGCCGGGCCTCGGCCTGGTCGCGGGCGGCGGCGGCGGTGGCGCCGCCGGTGGGCTTGGACGCGCGCAGCCGGGCGAACGCCGCCAGCTCGAGGTCGCGAGGATCGCCCGGCCCCTCGGCCACGACGATCCCCGCGCTCGCGGTGATCGACTGCGGCCGGCCGTCGACATAGAACGACTCGCGCGAGATCCGGTTGACCAGCCGGTCGGCGATCCGGAGGGCGTCGGCCTCGTCGGTGACCGACGGGCAGAAGACGGCGAACTCGTCACCGGCCAGGCGGCAGACGATGTCGCTGCCGCGCAGGGCCGCGCGCAGGCGCTCGCCGACCTGATCGAGCAGCGCGTCGCCCGTCCCGTGGCCGAGGGCCTGGTTGATGAGGCGGAAGCCGTCGAGGTCGAGGGCGACCAGGGCCGCCTGCCCGCCCTCGGACGCGGCCCGCTTGAGCCCCTGTCCGACGAGTGCGTCGAAGAGGGTCCGGCCCGGGAGCCCCGTGACCGGGTCGTGGAACGCGCCGGCCGTGCGGATGCCGTGCAGCTCGATCAGCTTGGAGGTGATGCGCGCCATGCCCGACAGGGCGTGGAGGTCGGCCTCCGACCACTCGCGCGGGACGCGGTCGATCGCGCACAGGGCGCCGATCGGCGTGCCGGATTCGACGTGCAGCGGCACGCCCGCGTACGCCACCACCCCGAGGTCGCGCACCGCCAGGTTGTCCGCCACGAGCGGGTGCTCGCGGGCGTCGGCGATCACCAGCGGCGCGTCGCGCTCGACCACGTGCCGGCACAGCGAATGCGACAGCGGCGTCTCGCGCGCGCGGGCCCACGGCTCGGGCATGCCGGTGCATGCGGCGAGGAACTGGCGGTCGTGCTCGACCAGGGAGACGTGGGACACGGGGACGCCGAGCAGCTGGGTGGCCAGCTCGGTGATGCACCCGAGGTCAGCGTGCGCCTCGCCGTCCAGTAGGCCCGTCGCTCTCAACGCCGTAAGCCGCGCAGGGTCCTGTATCGATGTGCCTCCCATTGGATCCGTATCGACAGCGCTTGCGAAAATCCCCGATTCGGGCGGCAAGACCGCCGCTCGGTCATACGGTCGTCCAGCGCGCGCTTCGCCTGGCGGTCAAGTTGCGGCTCAGCGAGCCGATGCACGTAGGACCAAACCATCGCCGCCGGGCTCGGCCAGCCCCCACTGGAGGCTGGTCGTCCATGTCCCGTCCGCGGTTGCCGTTCGTGCGCTTGGCCCTGGCCGCCGGCGTGCTCTTCTCCTGCTGCTATTCGCCGGCCGCGCTCGGCGCGCCGACGGCGATGGTCGATCTGGGTGACGCCTCGAGCTTCGCCGCGCTGAGCGGCGCCTCGGTGGGCAACACCGTCAGCGCGCCCGGCGCCCCGCACACCACCCTGCGCGGCGATCTCGGCGTCAAGGCGAACACGCAGCCGACCGGGTTCCCGCCCGGCGTCGTCACTGGGGCCGTCAATGTCGGCAATCCGGCCGCCGACGCCGCCCATGCCGACCTCGTCTCCGCCTACACCGAGGTCGCGGCGCGCACCGGCGGTGCCCCGCTCGCGGGCGCCCTCGCAGGTGTCACCGTCGGCCCAGGGCTGCACACGATCGCCGGCGCGGTGTCGAACACCACCACCGTCACCCTCGACGGCGGGGGCGATCCGAACGCGGTCTTCGTGTTCCAGGTCAACGGCGCCATGGCGATGGCCGCCGGCAGCCACGTGGCGCTGACCAACGGCGCCCTCGCGTCCCGCGTCTTCTGGCAGGTCAACGGCGCGGGGGCGGTCGGCGCCGGCGCCACCTTCGCCGGGACGCTGATGGCGCTCGACGCCGTCGCGATGGGCAACGGAAGCGTCATCAACGGGCGGCTGTTCGCTCGCAACGGCGCCCTCACGCTCGACGACAACGAGGTCTACAGCAGCCCGCCCGTGGTCACCATCTCCGGCGGCAGCACGGCGAACACGGCCGATACCACTCCGGCCATCGCCGGCACGACCGACATCGAGGCGCCCGCGCTCGTCACGGTCACCGTCGCAGGACAGACGTTGACCGCGGCGCCGACGGGCGGCGCCTGGTCGGTGACCTCGGCGATCCTCGCCAACGGCACGTATCCGGTGACCGCCACGGTCACCGACGGCGCGGGCAACACCAGTTCGGCCGCCCAGCAGCTGATCGTCGACACCGTCCCGCCCGTGGTGACCCTCGACGGCGGCTCGTCCATCACGACCAACGATCCCACCCCGGCCCTCGGCGGCACCAGCGACGTCACCCCTGGAGCGGTCGTCCATGTCACCGTCGACGACCAGACGCGGACCGCGCTCGTGCAGTTCGACGGGAGCTGGAACGTGAGCCCCGCCGCGCTGGCGGACGGGACCCATGACGTCACCGCCGCCGTCACCGACCCAGCCGGTAACCCCGGCACCGCACGCCAGCGCCTGGTCGTCGACACGTCCGCGCCGGCGGTGGTGATCGACGGGGGCGCGTTCGCGCTGACGAACGACCCCACCCCGGCCGTGTCCGGGACCGCCGACGTCGCGTCCGGCACGATCGTCGCGATCGACCTCGCCGACGAGACGCTCACCGTCCCGGTGGCGGCCGACGGCAGCTGGTCGGCGACGGCCGCCGCGCTCGCCGACGGCCCCCATCGCATCGTCATGACCGTCGCGGACGCGGCCGGCAATCGCGCCCGCGCCGTGCAGACCCTCACCGTCGACACCGTGGCACCGGCGGTCACGATCGACGGCGGCGCGACGGCCGCGACGGCCGACCTCGACCCGACGCTCACGGGCACGTCAGACGCCGCGCCGGGGACGACCGTCGTCGTGACGGTCGCCGGGCAGACGCTGACCACGCTGGTGCAGGGCGCCGGGAGCTGGAACGTCACGCCGACCCGCGTCGGGACGGGCACCTGGCCGGTCGTCGCCGCCGTGACCGATCCCGCCGGCAACGTCGGCAGGGCGCAGCAGGCGCTGACCATCGGCGGCACCGCGCCCCCGGAGCCGAAGCCGCCGATCAACATCGCGCTCCCGCCCGTCGTCACCGCGACGCTCAAGGCCGACACGCTCGCCACGACCGTGATGGTCAAGTGTCCGGCGACCGTCACGGTGCACTGCGTCGGCAGCATGCTCGTCTACGCCAAGCGGGCCGGCGCGCCGAAGCGCGCCAGGGCACGGCGCATCGGCCGCTATCGCTTCGACATCGAACCGGGCGGGAAGGCGCGGCTCGTCGTGAGCCTCAACCGCCGCGGCAAGCGGCTCCTGGCCCGCTCGAAGCGCCTGAAGGCCACGCTCGTCGCGGTCACCTACGACGTGAACGGCAAGCGCGTCAAGGCGACGTCGCACACCACACTCCGGGTCCGGCGATGACGCGCGGCTCGCGGCGTTAGGGTCAACCCATGACCGACACGCCGAAGGACAAGCGCGCCGCGGCACTGGAACGGATCAAGGCCCTGGCCTCCAAGCGTTCGAGCGCCACCACGCCCAAGACCAAGGGCAGCAAGGGCACGGGCGGCGACGGCCAGACCCGCGCACCCAAGCACGGAGGGGTCGGGCACCGCCCCCAGGGCGGCTGAGCCAGCGGATCCCGCGGTCGCAGACGAGGTCCGAACCGGGTGGTGCCGGGCGTCTGGACGTCGACCCGGTGGAGCGTCAGGAACGGCCGGACCGCGAGCGGCGCCCGCCCTCGAAGGCGCCGAGGTCGGTCAGGAAGGCCAGGACCACGAAGAACCACTCGATGCCGGTCACGTGGCGTCCGGGTCCCCAATCCCAGAACGCGACGTAGGCGACGGTCGTCCACGGCAACAGGAAGAAGCCCAGGACCGGGACGAGCCAACTGTCGAACGCCCGCGTCAGCACATCGCCGAAGAGCCATAGGACGACGAGGACGAGGCGTGGCGAGATCAGCGCCAGGAGCGCGAGGAAGCAGCCCATGCGCCGAGTCTCACCGTTCGCGCCCGCCAGGTCAACGGCGTGGCAGGATGCCACGGGTGCCGTTCCGTCCTCCGACCCGCGCTGACGCCGACGCCGTCACGGCGATGCTGATCGCCTGCGACATCGCTGACTTCGGCGCGCCCGACTTCGACGTCGACGCGCTGCTGGCCGAGTGGACGGACGTCGACCTCGAGCGCGATGCGTTCCTCGACGACGGCGTCTACGGCCACGTGGTCGACAACGATGCGCGCGGCTGGGTGCATCCCGAGCGCCGCGGGGCGGGTCTCGGCACCGCGCTGGTCGGCGCCCTGGAGGCGCGCGCCCGCGCGAAAGGCCTGCCGCACCTCGACCAGCAGATGCCGCACAGCGACGCAGCCGGCCGGGCGCTGCTGGAGGGGCGCGGCTGGGCCTACGCGCACTCCTACGCCGACCTCCGGATCCCGGATACGGCCGTCGAAGCGCTGCCCGACTCCGGCGCCGTCCGTCCCTACACCGACGCCGACGCGGACGCCGCGCACGCCGTGATGCGCGACGCGTTCGGCAGCTCGCCCGGCCGGCTCGAGTCGCTGGAGTCGCTCCACGGCCGGGCCGCCGACACGTCGGCCTGGTTCGTGGTCGAAGCATCCGGCGGCGAAGTGGTCGGTGCGATCCGCGCCGAGTTGCGCGCGGCCGGCTTCATCGTCGGTTACCTGAGCGCGGTCGGCATCGCGCCCTCTCACCGCGGTCACGGGCTCGGCGGGGCCCTGATCGGCGCCGCCTCACGCGTACTCGTCGGCCAGGGCGCCACCCAGATCCGCCTCTTCGTGCGCTCCAGCAACCCGCACGCGCTCCAGCTCTACCAGCGGCTCGGGTTCCAGGGCGACTGGGACGTCGACGAGTTCCGCCTGACGCTCGGGTAGCGGCGTTCAGCGCTCGCCCGCGGCCGAGGGGGTGTCCGACGACAGCGAGGCGGCGGGCTCGATCGCCGACGGCCGATGGGCGACGAACCAGCTCGGGCCGGGCGCGCCGCAGGTGAGGCCGGTTGCGTCCACGCGGGCTCGGGTCACGGTGACGTCATGCAATCCCTGGGGCGCCCGGACGCGGACGCGCACCGTCGCCGGGTCGATCGTCGTCATGGACACGAAGGAGACGTCGGCCGCCCGCGCCAGGGAGAGCCGGTCGTGCGCGGCCCCGATGGCGGCCTGCGCCGCCGGGGGCACGCCGATCCGCCCGCGGAACAGGTCGCCCAGCACCTCGCCCGCCTCCGTCGCGGCGACGAGGCGGTCGGCGGCGGTGGGGGGCACGCGTCCGTACATGAGCCCGAGCGGCAGCACGAGCACGGTCGGTGCGAACCGGCAGCCGCCGAGATGGCTCGACTGCCAGACCCGGTCGGGGCGCAGCGCGGCCAGGCCGGTGATCAGGGGCCGGCCGCGCTGGGCGCAGCAGGCGTCGTGGCGGCCGTGCGTGCAGACGAGGTAGAGCGGCTCGGGATCGGGCTCGCCCCCGGATCCGTCGAGCGGAAGGTCCAGCAGGTCGGCATCCTCGCGGAACTCGCCCCGGTGGACGGTCCCGACGCCCTCGCGCGTGTCGACGAGCATCCAGCGCCGCGGGTGGTCGGGCTGGCGGCCCAGCTGCCGGATCGCCTGCACCCGGACGGTCTCCTTCCGGGCCTGGGCCTCGAGCGCCAGCGCGGTCGCGGAGTCGAAGTGCGAGGTACGCAGGCCCTCCGGGCCCCAGGGGAACGGCTGCTCGACGAGCAGCAGCCGGGCCGCGGGGAAGGCGGTGCCGAGCATCTCGTCGCCGCGCGCGTCCGCGCGGACCGCGCAGCGCTCCCCGGGAGGACGGACCTGCGGACGGGTCACGCCGGGACGACGAGGCTCTCGCGGACCAGGCGTCGCGCCAGCGTCAGCTGCTCGTCCGCGTCGAGTCCGGGCAGCTCCGCCGGTGTGAAGACCCCGCCGTCGAGGACGAGCTCGAGGGCGTCCGCCGTGGCCGCCGGGAACTCGATCGTGCGGTCGAGCACCGCGAGCTCCAGCGGGTCACCCGGCACGACGCGGATCCGCATTCCGCCGCGCCGGCGCAGCGGGGTGGCGGCCGTGAGCGCGTCCGCCGCGGCGAGCTGCCCGAGCGGACCGACCGGCTGCGGGCGCGTGCGCTGCATGAGGTTCGCGGCGATGCCCCGGGCGACGCGGTCCGCGGGGATGTCGTCGAGCGTGCTGCGCAGCGCGGCGACGGTGGCCTCCAGGTGCGGCGCCAGGACATCGGGATCGCCGAGGTCGACGCCGATGGGCAGCGATGCGCGCAGCCGCGGATCGCTCTGCGCCGCCTCGAGCAACTGCCGGACGAGGTCGTAGCGGGTGAGGGGGTGGACGCCGATCGTCAGGTGGATCGAGGTCTCGCCCAGCGCCTGCGCCGAGTGCACGGTGCCGCGCGGCAGATAGAGGGCGTCGCCCGGCTCCAGGACGGTGTCGATCGCCGCGTCCTCGGCGACCCGGGCAGCGATCTCGGTCTTGAAGCCGTCGAACGCCTGGTGGCCGAGCGGGTCCTCGACGACCGGCCGGTGCACGGTCCAGTGCTTGCGGCCGGAGACCTGCAGGACGAAGACGTCGTGGACGTCGTGGTGCGGCGCGAAGCCCTGGCTCTGCGGCGGCGTGACGTACGCGTTGATCTGGACGGGGTGCCCGAGCTCCTCGGCGAGCCGGGAGCCGAGGTCGACGAGCGGCGGCCACGTGCGGTGCAGCCCCTGCAGCACCAGCGTCGAGCCGTCCGCCAGCGCGGCGAGCACCTTGTCGTCGGCGGCCTGGTCGCTGATGCCGGCGCCCGCGCCACCGCCGCGCGTGTACGAGCCGGCCGGGCGCACGGAACCGTCCTTCGCCATGCGCAGGAAGGGCGTGCGCAGCCCGCGCGCCGACACCAGCTCGTCAACCGCCGTCTCGTCGAAGAGGTCGCCGAAGTCCGAGCCGAGCTCGGCCGCGCGTGACAAGAGGGGGGAGCGACCCCAGTGCTCGTCGGCGAAGACCTGCGTGGAACAGGCGACGCAGCGCGCGAGCGCTGCGTCGGCCGTCACGTCAAGCGCCAAGCGCGTCTACGCCCCGCCGTCGGCCGGGCCCTCGGGGCCGTCCTCGGCGGGTCCGTCCGCGCCGCCGTCGCCCGTGTCCGCGCCGCCGTCGGCGGGACCCTCGGGACCGGGCTCGGCCGGACCGTCCGCTCCGCCGTCGCCGGTGCCCGTGGTGATGTCGTCTTCTTCGGTCATGCGGTGCCCTTTCGCTCGTGGATCCCGGATCGTTCCGGACGCTATCGCTTGACTGCCCGGTCGCGCCGAGTCCGATGCGTGTCAGCGACGGAACACCCTCGATCTGGACGCGGCACTCGTGATGCTCTCCAGCGAGCGCACCGCGACTCTGGCCATCCCAGGCGGTTGATTGCTCTCGTACGTATCAAGGCTGAACTGCTGCGGCTCCGTGCCGCGGCAGCCGGGGGACCCAACTGCGCCGCACAGCGGCGCGCGGGGCGAACCGTCGGTGACCCCGGCGGCACGCACTCTCCACGCGTGAGCCCGTCAGCTCACCCCGGAAGCACCGTGGAAAGCGAGCATCGTGCTGAACCGAACATCCAAACCGATGGTCTGCGTCCTGCTGGCCTGTGCCGCATGCCTCACCATCCCCGACGCGGCCTCCGCCCGCCGGGGCCCGTGGCCGCTGCGTGTCCACAGCCAGGGGGACCCGGTCCGCGCCCTGCAGGAGAACCTCACCCGCCTCGGCTATGCGACAACCGCCGACGGCGCCTTCGGCCGGCGCACCCGCCGCTCGGTCCGGGCGTACGAGCGAGCACGGCGGATCGTCGTGGACGGGCGCGTGACACACCGCCAGTGGCGAGGCATCGAAAGTCGCGCCGGGAGCGCCGGTGATGTCACTTCCGCGCCGGATCGGAACGC
Source organism: uncultured Solirubrobacteraceae bacterium (assembly GCA_963740765.1). GTDB lineage: Bacteria > Actinomycetota > Thermoleophilia > Solirubrobacterales > Solirubrobacteraceae > DATLGB01. The sequence continues at coordinate 226,695 of CAVUFN010000008.1, forward strand.
TCCCGAAGGAACGGCGGTGATCGGGCCCGACGGCCGCACTGCGCTGGTTCCCGCGGACGCCCCGCCAGCCGTCGCGGCTGCCATCGAGGCGGCGAACCGGCTCGTCCGCAAGCCGTACCGCTACGGGGGCGGGCACGGCTCGTTCAAGGACTCGGGCTACGACTGCTCGGGCGCGGTGTCCTACGTGCTGCATGGCGCCGGCCTCCTGCGCCGCCCGCGCGCCTCCTCGGGATTCGAGAGCTACGGCGCCGTGGGGCGCGGCGCCTGGATCACCGTGTTCGCCCACGGCGGCCACGCGTACATGATCGTGGCCGGGCTGCGGTTCGACACCTCGGGACGAGGCGAGTCAGGGCCGCGGTGGCGCCCCGAGCGCCGCAGCCCGCGCGGATACGTGATCCGGCATCCGCGGGGGCTGTGAGGCGTCCCGGCCGCGAGCAGCGAGTCCTCCTTACCCTGAGGCTCTGAGCAGGAGGGCCGAGAGCGTCTGCGCGAGCCATTCCTCGTAGCGCTCCGGGGAGAACCCTGCCCCCTCGGTCAGCCGCAGGTAGGTGGTCTCGTTCGACAGCCCGTACAGGATGTTGGCCGCGGCTTCGGCGCCGAGGCCCGTCCGCAGGAGACCGGCGTCGTGGAGACGGTCCGCGATGCGGCGGAGCCCGGCTTGGATGTCCTCGTGCGCGCGATCGCGCAGCGGACGCAGATCCGCGTCCATGGTCGCGGCGCTCTCGCCGATCGCGATCACCCGCCCGGCGCGACGCAGGGTGGCCGTGTGGGACCGGGCGAGGCGCCGCAGCACGTGCTCTGCGTCCGCCGTGACGATCTCGGCGGCGCTCTCGGACCCGCTCTCGGCCACCGCCCGGATGATCGCCTGGTTGAGCAGCGCGGCCTTGCTGGCGAAGGTGACGTAGACCGTCGCCTCCGACACGCCGGCGTCGGCGGCGATCGCGCGGATGCTCGTCCGGGCGAAGCCGTCACGCACGAACAGCGTCTCGGCGGCCTGGAGGATGCGGTCGCGGGTGGCGGTCGCCTGCGCGCGTCGCGCCGGCGAGTCATAGCTGCGTTTGACGGGGCGTCCGGTCATTGAGTAGAGTTTCACTCTAGTGAATAGGGACTACGAGGAGCTGACGGGAGGGTGGTGGCTGTGGCGCGATTTCGCCGTGCGCAGCGCGGGCTTCCCCGTCGACGGTCTCGAGCGCTTCGGCGGCGAGGACGAGGCGCGCCAGCTCGCTGAACTCGCCGGCGATCTCCGCTTTCGCGAGGCCGTCACCTGGCAGAACCCAGCGGCGGTGGCCAACGCCCTCGACAAGCTTGGCGGCGGCAAGCGGACGTCCGATCAGCGCCGGCGCGAGCAGGTGGTCGCGAGCTACTGGCAGCGCTACTGCGCCAAGAACGACACGATCGGCTTCTTCGGCCCGCTGGCGTGGGGACGCATCGGGGAGGCCGGCCCGGCACTCGCGGCGCGCCCGGGACCGGCCCAGGAGCGGCGGCGCGACGTCCACCTCGAGGCGTGGGGCGTCCAGGCCCTCGCCGCCACGCTCGATCCGGGCCTGTCCGTCGCCAGCGGCCTGCGTGCGGAGGACGACCTCCGGGTCTTGCTCGAGGCTCACGCCGACGCCGGCCTGCGTGCTCGCGGACTCGAGGCGCTCGACCGGCTGGAGGCAGCGCGTGACGCGCTTGCCGCCGCGGGCCCGGACGAGGTCTTCGAGGGCCTGCGAGCCCTCGACGCCTGCTTCGTCGAGTTGACCGGCATGGCGCCCACGCGCAATCACGGACGCGCGTACGGCGCACGGACGCTTGCCTACGTCGATTGCCTGCGCGATCTCGACCTCGACGTCGGCCCCGAGCTGATCGCGGAGCTCGAGCCGGTGCTGCGCCTGATCTTCGAGGCCGGACGGTGGTACTGCGGGCGCGTCCAGGCGGTCGCACGCGACATCGTCGGCGCCATCGCGGCGGAACAGGGCGGGGCGGGACCGCTGGGCCCGGTGATCGGTCGCGCGCTCGCCACCTTGATGGCGCTTCCCGAGTCGCTCGACGCTGAGGTGGCCGAACTGCAGCGGCGCGTCGCCGCCCTCGTCACCGACCCGGACCCCGGGACGCTGGGCGAGCGGGCGGCGGCGGCCTTCGCCGACCATCAGCCGGCCTGGATCCTGTCGGGCTTCGAGTCGGTCGACGTCCAGCTGGCCGCGCACGACACCGCCGCGATCGACGCCGGCGATTACCTGGCGGTGATCGGGGACGTCCACCCCGGTGACAACCCGCTCGGCCAGTCGCTGTTCGGAGAGCGCTTCCCGGACCGCGAGCGCTACTTCCGGCTGACCCGCGAGGCCACGGGCGGCCGGCCGTTCGTCCTGCTGATGCCGCCGTGGGCGCCGGGGATGGGCGTGGATGCGCGCGGCGTGGGCATGCTCGCCGACGACGACATCGTCGTGACCATGCACCCCGGAGCGGCTGCCCCGCCCGGCCCCCGCTCCTGGCCGCTGGGCGAGCTCGTCCTCGACGGCGACGAAGCCACCGACCGTGAGGGCGAGATCCGGCTCCCGGTGCTCGATGTCCTCGGGCTGCCGATCTTCGTCACCGCCGTGCGGACCTTCGCGCTCTTCGCGGGCGCCGACCACGAGCCGCGCCTGACGATCGGACGCGTCGTGCTGCGGCGCGAGAGCTGGCATCCGCCGGCCAACGACGTTCCCGCGGCGCCCGACGCGATCGCCGAGTGGGCCGCCGGCCACGGGATTCCGCGGCGCGTCTTCGCGAAGTCGCCGCTCGAGCGCAAGCCGCTCTTCGTCGACCTCGAGAGCCCGACCCTCACGCGGATCCTCATCCGCCAGGCGCGCCAGGCCGCCGCCGCGGACCCGGCCGCACGGATGCGCCTCACCGAGATGCTGCCGCTGCCCGAGCAATGCTGGCTGGCCGACCCCGAGGACCATCGCTACGCGAGTGAGCTGCGCTTCGTTGCGGTGGCGCGGCCGGGCGCGACCGCCTCGACGATCACGTGACGCGGAGCGCCGCGGATCATCGATCCCACCCGACGACGACGGTGAAGGAGCAGCTAGAGCGCGCGATCAACGGCCTCGGTGATGAGGAGGCCGCCGAGGTCCTGCTGCTCGTCTCTCGTGGGAGGTCGCTCGTAGCGGGGGTCTCGTATGCCGGAGGAGGGACTCGAACCCCCGACACGCGGATTATGATTGGCGTACCTGGGGGTTAGTTCGTATGGTTGAGCCAAATACGGGAACCTTTCGTGTCCGTCGGCGGGGTCACTTTTGCGGGGTCGGGGACAGATCTCGGGACACGTTTGCCCCGCGTGCCTCCGGTACCCTTGAGCCCTGATGGCCACCACGCCGAAGCAGGACGTGCTCAGGGTGCTCGACGAGCTTCCGGAGGACGCCTCCCTGGAGGACATCCAGTACCACCTCTACGTCCTCCAGCGGATCACGCGCGGGCGCGACGACGTGGCCGCCGGACGCATCGTTGCTCAGGATGAGATCGAGCAGCGGATGACGCGGTGGCTCGCCACGTAGCTTGGACCGAGACGGCCTGGCGAGACCTCGAGGGCATCGCCGACCACATAGCGGAGGACTCGCCCGGCTACGCCGCGGCGTTCGTGGGTCGGGTACAGGATCGCGCTCGTGCGCTGGATGAGTACGCAGAGCGTGGGCGAGTCGTCCCCGAGCTGGGCGACCCGCGAGTGCGGGAGCTCGTGATCGGCAACTACCGGCTGATCTACGAGGTGGGCCCAGCTGCGGTCTATGTCCTCGGCCTCATCCACGGCGCGCGGGACCTATCGAGGTTGTGGGAGAACGAGGCGCGCCCGTAACTTGCGAGCCATGGTCGGCGTCCACCGTCGATGGCGAACAAGAAATCTTCTTGGGGGGCCTAGCGACCCAACGCCTGATCGACTTCGTACATCACGAGCATGGTGTGGAAGATGAGCCGTCTGCCGGGTTGAACGACCGGATAAGACGATGCATTTCACCTCAGTAAGGGCTTCGGCGCGCATGATCTTGCCCTTCGTCACCGGGGATATGCCGGCCCGGAAGCCGGGTTGATTCTGAGGTGGTTGGCCTGGCTTGAGCTTCTCGTCAGGAATATTGGGAAGCTATTTGCCGCAGCGGACGTCTGCCCTTTGGGAGTCCCATTCTCTTCGCGGCCTCCGCCTCCGTGGCCGAGACCGAAGCCGTCCGTGCCCAACGGGCGATGTCGCAGTCCAGGTCCTGGCCTGGAACGGTGCGCCCCGGCCCCCGGCCGTAGGCAACCGTAGACCGTCTCTTGGGCGGGGACTGTGGGGACCCCTCCACGGAGGGTCCATCGACATTCCCACGGCTGCTGATCGCCAGGACACTCGGATGCCGGAGGAGGGACTCGAACCCCCGACACGCGGATTATGATTGGCGCACCTGGTAGGTTAGTTACGTATGGTTGAGCCAATTACGGGACTCTTTCGTGTCCCTGAGAGGGGTCACTTTTGCAGGGTGTGGGACAACTCTCGGGACAGCTTCCATCAGGCGTTCACCAGGGAGTGATCCTGCACATGCCGCGGTCACGTGACGGCAGGCTGAACGAGTTCGGTCTGCATTTGCTGAGCCAAGACTGTCGGCGCAGCGTGGGACCTGCCTTCAGTGTTGCGTCCGACGTCGGAACGACACTCTCTGTGTGGCTGCAACCAACATCGAGTTGGCATACGACCAGGCGATGCGCTCCGTCGACATGCAAGCACGCGCTTTGGACGAGATCCGCTCTCGCACCGGTGTCCTTCTGGCCGGCGCGTCTCTCGTGACATCCTTTCTGGGTGCGCACGTACTGAAGCAGGACGGTGTTGGCGGCTTCGGCGTACTCGCGCTTGTTGCCTTCGTGTTTGTAGCTCTACTGACGCTTCGAATCCTGTCGGTACGACGCAGGTCCTGGAAGTTCACGCTCGGCGCCCGCGTCCTCCTCGAAGACTGGGTCGATGAACCAGAGAGAGCCGACGACTCGCCGAAGATGATGCGATTCATTGCCGAGACGCTCGACGACAACTACCGCGGGAACCAAGATCAGATCGAGTCCATGTTCGATCTGTTCAATCTTGCCGTGGTCATGCTTGCATGCGAAGTCGTATTTTGGGCCCTTGAGCTCGCATAAGGGGGTGAAATGAGCGACGAGAAACCAAAGCCTTCGCCCCGGCCTCCGCGAGATCCAAGCAACGTCGAAGGGAAGGCGCTGGATTCCGTACGACCAGATCCGCGGCCGCCACGTGATCCGTCTTACGAGATCAGCGAGGGCAAGAACGACGAAGACTGAAAGCAGCGCGGGCCCGGACATTTGTGTCCCAGGGCACTCTGTCTCGGTCCGCGCTTATCGCTCGTTGCACTAGGCCGCCCTCGCGAGACGCGAATCCCTTTAGCTAGAGCTGCGCGTCGCTGCCGTCGTCGGAGTGCTCTGCGCGGCGCCAACTGCCGAGCCGTCTCGATGATCTCTAGGGATGCGGGCTCCAACTCCAAACCGGCCACGTATTTAAGTCGCGAGACAAGCCAATCCTCATCAAGTGTCTCTGTGACTGCCTTGTAGTTCAGCGGCCTCGGACCATCACCGAAGCTTGGTTCGCTGAACACGAGCAAGTAGCGAGCAAGAACACGATCGTCTCTAGCAAACTGTGAAGGTCTTGCGGCGGTCGGGGGAAAAGCTCTCTCCTGTCAGGTAGAGCAGCGGCCAGCGTTGACTTCAGCTAGAAGAACCTCAGGCTCGGTACGGAGCACCTGCTCCGCTAACCGGGAGGCGACGCGAGAGCGCGTCTCGACGCCGATGAGCGGCTGCCTGAGCTGGTTCTTTCCGAGCGCAGCGTTGACCACCCACAAATGACCAGCAAGAGTCTCCTGTTCAGATGACCACAGGTTCACAATGTCATCGCGGTCTGCGCCTGCCTGCACGTTCGCTAGAAGATCAAAAGACAACCATCGCGCTTGATCAGAGATAGAGCGCTAGGGGTCAGCGGTGTCATCGTCGATGGTGGTCGCTCGGCCTTCGAACACGCGCAGAAGTCTCGCCGTGCGACCGGGAGAGATCTCGGAACTATGCAGCCGAAGTCGAACGAGCACATCGCGCAGCTGCTCATCCGATAGAGCTGCAAGGCGGATCTGCGCGCTCTCATTGCTTTCGAGAGCGGCCATTATGTTCTGGAAATCCAATGCGGAGATTGCGTTCTCGGGTAGGACGGCTGTGAAGTAGGTGCGAAACGCTTCGGGGTCAGCGACTCGCCGACGCCGCTTCGCTTCACCGTCGCTAGCTGACCCGAAGTTCCGCATCACGCTGTTGGTGTCCGGGAAGAGCAAGTCGAACACCGACAGCGCCACGGCCTCATTCTGCGACTCCTGCGCGGCCAGCATCAATCTGTCCCGGCGAGCTGTTTTCTCTGCCTCTCTATCTAAGAGAAAGCTGTGACCGCCGAGAAGGTCTTCGCGAGGGAGGGGAGCTGCGCGTGGAAGTCCGACATGGTCGTCGACAATGTGGTTAGGGCGAGAACGTCGCGAGGTGACGTTGAGTCCGATCACTTCAAGGTTGAACGACAAAGCTTGGAGAGCTGAGCTAGATGTCGCGGCGTTTGGACGAGCGGCTCGACTATTCGTCTGTGGATCTCTGAGTAGCGCTCCTGGTCCAGTCTCTCCTCTGGGAGATCTTTGATCGCGGAGTCGATGACCTCTGTCAGTAGTCGGGACAACCGCTCCGGGGCAACCTCGGGCATTCGATGCTCGATCTGGACGATCTTCTCGACGTATTCGCTGCTCTTGATTCTCGGACTTTCGAGCGCCTCAGTAACCGGGCGCCGGTTGTTAGCGAGCAGGTAGGTCACGTTCGGAAGATCTCCGACAAGCTTGACGAGCCTCATCACGTCGCGGATCTCGGCTCCGTCGGCAGGCGATCCACATCGTCGATGAGGACCAGCATGCGGACGCCAACCTCTTCGAGTGCGGCTGTCACCCGCTCGCGCTGGTCTGCGATGTCGATCCTCGATGGTGAGAGTCGTTCGGACGATTCGCTCAGGAAGTCGCTGCCGGCGCCAAAGAACCCGCCAACAGCTGGTATTGCCGCAGCGTGCCAAGTGCACGGCTGTACGACCGAAGTCGTCGCGCCGCGGTACGGGCGCGCCACTTTCCAAGTCGCTTCTCGAGTTCCGAGGCCAGGGCCGACATAAACAGAGCAACGAGCTGCTCGCTCCGGTGAAGTACCAAGGGTTGAACCAAACGGGAACAACTCCTGGAATCTGACCGCCGTCCGCTTCGAAATGCTCAGCAACCATTGCGAGGACACTGGTCTTCTCTGAACCCCAAGGACCCGACAGCTCGATGACCAAACCCCGCTCGCCACTCGAGCTGCATCTGACTGCATTTTCCGCGATACTCTCCCAGCCCTCTCGACCTCCTCTGCTCCCCAGATTTCTACCCTTCTCGTCTCTCTCTGAAGCCGATCCGCACGTTGAAACTACGCGACGGACACGACAGGTCTCGATGCTTCTCGTGGTCGGTCTACTTGCGCTGGCCGGCGAGCCAGCGCTCGATGATCGGAGCGAAGAAACCGGCGGTGCCGACCGATGCCGATGGTAGGCAGCGGGTCGTGGTGGCGGCGGGCGTACTCGTAGACGGACGAACGCGGCACGCCGAGCAGGACCGCGACCTGCGCCGCGGTCATCAGCGGCTCGCTGAGGCTGACCGGCGGGGCGCTCATAGCTCGTAGAGCATGGTCGGGATCTCGCCCGTAGGCAGAACGTCGGAGCTGGCGAAGAACGGAGACTTCCCTCGCGGATCTCCTCGAAGGTCATCACGTCGACGCGGTCCCAGACGTCCGGACCGAGCGCGTCGCGGATGGTCACCTGCACCCAGTTCCTGCGCTCGGCCGTCGGGCAGGCGATCAGCTGGAAGCGCGACTCCGAGTCGTCGATGCCTGCCATGACCTTCTCAAGGATCCGCTTGCGGTTGTAGTGGCCGAGGTCGACTTCGAGCCAGACGAGCTGGCGACCGAGGTCATCGGGCTCGGCGCGCTTGGTAGATCGCGTCCGGTCGGGAGGCGGGCCGGCCGGCGACGTTGCGCGTGGAGGGCGGCAGGAGGTGCTCGGGCATCGCGTGCGCGCCGAGCCAGTCGCACACGCGGTTGGTGACGATCTGATGCGGGATGGACGGCTCGGTGAGATCGAGCTTCCACTGACGAGTGGCGAACCACTCCGCGCCCGATCCCCCGCGCAGCTGCAGCGCCGCCCGGCCGCGGGGCGTGAGGAAGTACACCGAGCGCATGCCGGTCTGCGCCCGGAAGCTCGACACTGCGCCGGTCGAGATAGCCGCCGGACGACGAGCTCGCCGAGGCGGTTGAGCGCCCGCTTGCGCGACACCGAAGGAAAGACGTGCTCGTGCAGTGCGTCGAGCGTCTCGACGCGCCGGGCGACGAGCAGCTCGAGGACCTTGACGTCGCGGATCGGTGAGGTGCATGCGACGCCGGCGACGCCGGGGAGCGGTACTGAAGGCCGCGTCGAGTGCACGGATCCGATCGCGATCCGGATCGGGGGGAGAGGTGATGTCCATACATACTTCTGCGGCCGTCCCCCCGCGATTGTTGCGCCGATCCCGTTTCGGACCCGGCGCCTGCCCGTCGTCGGTGCCCGCCGCCGGGCAGCCGCCGGCTCTGGCGAATGCGCCGGGAACGAGGCGGGAGCAGGCCCGGGAGGAGGTGCGGGAGACAGTGCGGGCAGTGGCGGGGCGGCGTCCCGAACGACACCCGCGGTATCTGGCTGCAAAGGCGGCGAATCGGGCGAGGTGTCCTTGGCGGACACCTCGCCCAGAGGGCTCGGTCTCGCTGGGGACTTCGTCCCGGCGAGAGGAACTGCGATTCGGGCACCGCGTTTTTGGTCGCGGTTCGCGCCCCGACACGGCGTTCCGCCGCGCCGCTGCGCGACCGCGACTCAACTCGGCATAGCCTCGCCCTTCGAGTTCGGCAATGAGCTGCTGGACACGGTGGGCGTGTCGTCACGGGTCGCGCGGATCAACTCGACCGGCTGCCCCTGGGTCGGCATGTGCCCCGACAGCCCGCTCTCGCGACTTTCAGACGCCTCGCGTGTTCTACCTACGTGGAGCCGTCGACGCCTCCGACCTCGCCTCCCACATACGGCTCATGCGCAAACTCAAGACCCAACTAGCCGCCAGCCTGCTCCTCATCGTCGCGGGGAGCGAGACCGCGTCCGCGCAGCCGGCAGAGGTGGCGAGGGTCGCGCGTTCCACGCACGTGGCCGCGTACGAAGGCGTCGTTGCCTGGAGCGCCTGGAGCGCCTCGCAGCGCCGATACCGGCTGATGGTCAGGCTAAACGGCCGAACGGAGCCGGCGCCGGTGGCGTCCCGGACGGTGGACTTCGACCCCGACGTCGGCAGGGACGCCGATGGCCGGACCGTGGTCGTCTACAGCCGCTGCCGTCGCGAGATCACCAACCAGCACATCTCCGCCGGCTTGGGATGCGATGTCTTCAGCTACGACGTCAAGGCCAAGCGAGAGTCGAAGGTGCGCGGGGTGAGTACAGCGGGCGCGAGCGAGACGCATCCGAGCATCTCCGGCCGGACCGTCGCCTTCGTCCGGGTCTTTGAGCGCCGCCCTGGTCTCGCCGGCGTGGCGCAGCACCTGTTCGTCAAGCGAGGAAGGAAGCTGGTCGAGATCGACCGTGTGCGGCGAAGCCTCTACGGGCTGAGCGAGCGCTATCGCGGCGGGAAGAACCCTGCTCCGCCGACCGGACCGCAGGAGGACGTCGAAGGGGTCAGCAGCCTCGAGCTCGACGGTCGGCGCCTGACCTACGAATGGAACCGAACCACGAACTACTGCCCGGATGCCCCGGACGACGACGCGGCGGATGGACTCGTGACCACCACCGATCTGCGACAGGTGGACCTTCGGACGCCGACCCGGCGCCGCGTGGTCGAAACCGCTTGTAGCGGCGCCAAGCGAACGGTGTTTCTCTTGGGATCGAGCGCAGACCGCGGGCGCCTGGCCTCGGTGGTCGGCATCGCCGAGGTCGGGCAGTTTCTCGATGTATTCGCCGACGGGGCGCGTCTCATCCACCACATGGTTTCGGAGTTCGGTCCGATCGACACCGCGCTCGACGGGGAGTCCTTGTACGTATCGGCAGCAACCGCTGACTCCGGGTGGGTAATAGTCCGGTTCACCCTGTCGGATCTAACGCCCGCCGCCCGAAGCTCGCCCGCCCGCGCCGCTGACTAGCTGCCGGACGTCGGTCAGGATGCGGCGCCGACGGTCGGTCGCTTCAGCATCGCTCGGCTCGGCGCTGAAGCGGGTCGCGCCAGTTAGCGACCGCACTGGACACGCCGACGTCCGCTGAGCGCATCATTCGACCCCGCGTAGCTCGTAGCCGGCGGGTCTGTCGCCCCACTTATGCCAGCTGCGCAGCGACACGACTATCAGCTCAGGCTCTGACAGTTCGATGGCCTCGGGTTCGACTTGTTCGCGTAGCGGGTTAGCAGCGACTGCAAGACGCTCACTTTCCCGCTTGCAACACGTATGTATTGCAAGCGAGACTCAGGTCGCCAGCGGCGGGAGTGGTGCCGGCGACGGAGCGGGCACGGCGGGGCGGAAGGCCTCAGCGATGAGCGCAGCGTCCGCTTCGCGGGGCGCGTAGTGCAGGTACTGCATCGTCGTGTCGACGTCGGCGTGGCCCATCCACTCCTTCACCTGCAGGATGGAGGCAATCCCGATGACCTGGGTGCCGAAGGTGTGGCGGAGATCGTGGAAGCGCAGCGGTCGGAGGCCGGCTCGCTCCAGCGCCGCCTTGTATCGCCGGTAGACGGCGGAGCCGTCGAGGTAATCGCCCGCGATGCCGGGGAAGACGAGGTCACCCTCGGCTGGTGAAGGCCTCGCGCGCGCCCAGCCGCGCGAGTGTCTCGGCGACCTCGGGCGACATCGGCACGGAGCGGGCGTGGCCGGACTTCGGCGTCGAGCGCTGGCCCTCGCTGAAGGACTCCGTCACGCGGATGTGCGAGCGGGCGAAGTCGACGTTGCGCCAGCGCAGCGCGATGAGCTCGCCGCGGCGCAGGCCGGTGAAGGCTGCGGTGAGGAAGAGCGCAGCGTCTTGCTCGGAAGCGGCCTCACGGACGAGCGCGTGGATCTCCTCTGGGGAGAAGACCTGAAGGCCGGCCTCCTTGCGGCGTTGGATCGGCTTCTCGACGAGCTGCATCGGGTCGTATTGCAGCCCGTGGACGCGGCGGGCCCGCTTGAAGATGCCGTGTAGGACGGTGAGGATCTTCAGGCGCGTCCGGTTGCGTGCCGGCGAGGCTCGCCGAGAACGCCTCGATGTCCTCTCGGCTGATGTCCTCGATCGGCCGGTGCCCGAAGGCGGGGAGGAGGTGGCTGCGGATGATCGAGCCGTAGTCGCGCAGCGTCGTCGGCTTGCGGTCCCGATCCCGCTCAAGCCAGGCGAGGTAATCCTCGCTCGCTGTCTTGAAGGTCACTCCGGTCTGGACCAGGCCGGGGAGCTCGCCGCGGCGCGCGTCCTCGAGCAGTCTCCGCAGCCAGTCCTCCGCCGTGCGCTTCGTGAAGTGGCCGGCGGGTGGACGTCCGCGACCCGCCCACACCGGCCCGATCGTCTTCTGGACCTGCCGCCCGTTCGGTAGCCGGTACTTCGCGCGCCACACCGACTGGCGCTTGCCATCGACGCGGAACACGTGTCCTGAGAGCGTCATCGTGTCCCGAAAGTACAGGTTCTCGGGACACATTTGGGACACAATTCGACGGATGGTCGATCCGGCTGATCGCCGAAAGCGCCCGTTTGCAGCCAAATCGTGATGCCGGAGGAGGGACTCGAACCCCCGACACGCGGATTATGATTCCGCTGCTCTAACCGACTGAGCTACTCCGGCGAGGGAGCGGGCAGGATAGTGGCGTGGCCGGGTACTCAGCGACGAAGACGGTGGCGATCGAGGCGAGCCCGCAGGCGTGCTTCGACGCGCTCGCGGACCTCGACTCCATGCCCGAATGGCAGGGTTCGCTGAAGGAGGTGACGGTGGAGGAGCGTGACGCGCAGGGTCGCGGGACGGTGGTCGTGTACGCGCTGGACGCCAAGGTCCGCACGGTCAGGTACCGGCTGCGGCTCACCTACGACGAGCCGTCGCGGATCGTGAGCGAGTACCTGGACGGGGACTTCGAGAACCTCGCGGCCGAGTGGCGGTTCGTGCCCGACGGCGACGACGGCACCGCGGTGACGCTCGACATCGTGCTCGACCCCGGGCGCTACGTGCCCGGGCCGGTGCGCAAGGTCGTCCAGGACGTGGTCCTCAACCGCGCGCTGAAGGACCTGCAGAAGCGGGTTCAGTAGGGCGCGACGGGCGGCTGGTCCGCCTCGGACGACACGGTGCCCATCCGGACCGGGGCGGTCTGCGAGGTGGAGCCGATCGGGCGGTGTTCGCCCACGGCGCCGAGGCCGACGCGCGGCATGTTCCCGTAGATCGCCTCCGACCGGCCCGCCGGGACGTCGTAGGTCTCGTGCCAGATCCCGACGTCGCCCGAAGCCCTGACGATCCTGTTGAACTGCTTCCACGCCTTCAGGTGCGGCGCGGCCGGCGAACGGGCGAAGCGGTCGAGGTGCTCGAAGGACCTCCAGTACTGGATGACCGCCGGGCCGCCGTGGAGGAAGACCAGGTGCCAGGACAGCAGGCCGGCGTCGGGACGCCGGTCGAGGTGGAACAGCATCCGCGGCATGGCGACGAAGACCGGGAACCACTTGCGCACGCGCAGCGGCTTGTTGATCCGCATCCCGATCAGGAAGACGACGACGCCGTCGGGCGCAGAGCCGGCGTAGCGGCCGGGAAGGACCTTCGCCATGCGAGAACCGTATCTGGGTAGGCACAGGAGCGTGACCCTGGGGCGAACACGACGACGGCCGTTCTATCCGGGCGTCCAAGCGCGCGGCACCGTCGACGCGCGATCATGCCCCCGCGCATGAACAACGGGTCCTACGACGAGGTGTTCGCCCAGGGCGGGCTGGCCCGGCCGCACGCGGCCCAGCTCGCGCACGCCCTCAGCGACCTCGGTCCCGCCCAGCTCGCGGAGGCCGGCACGCGCCGCGACGCGATCTTCATGCAGCAGGGCATCACCTTCGACGCCGCCGGACCGGACGCCGAGGGCGCGGTCAAGGACCGGCCGTTCCCGCTCGACCTCGTGCCCCGGATCATCCCGGCCGACGAGTGGGACGCGATCGAGCTGGGCCTGGCGCAGCGGATCAAGGCGCTCAACGCGTTCGTGGACGACGTCTACCACGGGCGCGAGATCGTCCACGAGGGCATCGTCCCGTGGGACCTGATCGTGTCCCGGCCGGCCTTCGCCCGCGCCGCGCACAACATCCGGCCCCCGGGCGGCGTCTACTGCCACGTGTCCGGGTGTGACCTGGTCCGGGACGCGGACGGCTCCTGGAAGGTGCTCGAGGACAACGTCCGCACGCCCTCGGGCATCAGCTACGTGCTCGAGAACCGCAACGCGATGACGCGCCTGCTGCCGCGCCTGTTCGCCGATTACCGCGTCCGGCCGGTCGATCACTACCCGACCCTCCTCCGCCGGGCGCTCAACGAGGTCGCGCCCGTCGGCACCGAGGAGGACCCGACCGCCGTGGTCTGGACGCCGGGCCCGTTCAACTCGGCCTACTTCGAGCACGCCTTCCTGGCGCGCCAGATGGGCGTCGAGCTGGTCGAGGCCACCGACCTCGTCGTCCACGACGCGACCTGCTTCATGCGCACGACGTCCGGCCTGCAGCGCGTCCACGTCATCTACCGGCGGATCGACGACGACTTCATGGACCCGCTCGAGTTCCGGCCCGACAGCGTCCTCGGCGTCCCCGGCCTGATGCGCGCCTACCGCGCCGGGACGGTGGCGATCGTCAACGCGGTCGGGACGGGCGTCGCGGACGACAAGGCGATCTACCACTACGTGCCCGAGATGATCCGGTACTACCTCGGCGAGGCGCCGCTGCTCGACAACGTCAAGACGTACCTGATGGCCAACCGCGAGCAGCGCAACGCGTGCCTCGATCGCCTTGACGAGATCGTCGTCAAGCCGACCTCGGAGTCCGGTGGCAAGGGCGTCTTCATCGGGCCGACCGCCACGGAGGCCGAGCTCGCCGCCCAGGCCGCGGAGGTCCGCCGCGAGCCCGAGCGCTGGATCGCCCAGGAGCTCGTCCGGCTCTCGACGGTGCCGACCGCGATGCCCGACGGCTCGCTCGCGCCCCGCCACGTCGACCTGCGCCCGTTCGCGGTCATGGGGGAGAAGATCAGCATCATCCCCGGCGGCCTCACGCGCGTGGCGCTGCGGGAAGGCTCCATGATCGTGAACTCCTCCCAGGGCGGCGGCTCCAAGGACACCTGGGTGCTCGAGTCCAACCAGATGACGCCCGCCGACCAGCCGACCTCCGAGTTCACCCCCGTTCGCATGCCCGGGCTGCACAGCGGTGGCGACTGGATGTCCCAGCAACAGCAGCAGCAACAAGGCCGATGCTGAGCCGGATCGCCCACGAGCTGTACTGGATCGGCCGCCGCCTCAGCCGCGCCGAGCACACCGCCCGCATGCTCGACGGCGTCTTCCACGCCGACCTGCAGGCCCGCCCGGACAACCCTGCCCAGTGGCGCCTGAGCTGGGACAGCCTGCTGGCGATCATGGGCGCCGAGCACACGACGGACCGGCCGGCGACCCGCGAGGAGGTCCTCACCAGGCTCACGCTCGACCACGAGGATCCCGCCGCGATCCTCCACTGCGTCACCCGCGCGCGCGAGGGCGCCCGCACGGTCCGCGACGTCTTCTCCGCCGAGATGTGGGAGGCGATGAACACCTTCCACCTCAGCCTGCTGCGCCAGGACGTGTCCGCGGCGCTGCGGGCCGGCCCGTACTCCGTCTACGCGCTCGTGCGCGAGCGCTGCGGCCTGTTCTGGGGGGTCACGCGCAGGACGATGCTGCGCGACGAGGCCAACGCGTTCCTCGAGGCGGGCGCGTCGATCGAGGCGGCCGACATGGTCCTGCGCATGCTGCGCGTCGCCCTGCCCCCGCGGGAGGGCGCGCTGGAGTCCGAGTCGCACCTGCGCGACGGGCAGGCGCTCGCCGTCCTGCAGGCCGTCGGCGGCGTCCAGGCCTACCGCCGCGCCATCCCCGCGCCGCCGCTGGCCGGCCCCGTGGCGCGCTTCCTGCTCTACGAGCGCGCCTACCCGGACGCGGTCGCGTCCTCGGTCGACGTCCTCCACGCGGCCCTGACCAGTGCCGACCACCAGGCCCGCAACAGCCCACCCGTCCTGCGCGTCGGACGGCTGCTGGCCGACCTCGAGTTCCGCTCCCGCGCCTCCCTGGAGGACGCCGACCTGCCTGCCACGCTCTCGCAGGTGCAGCGCGAGCTCCTGCAGGTCGACGCCGACATCACCCAGCGCTACTTCGGGGGCGCGCAAGGCGCCCACCAGCTGATCCGGGCATGAACTTCGCGATCCGCTACCTGACCGAGTACCGGTACGACATCCCGGTGATCGACAACCTCAACGCGCTGCGCGCGCAGCCGGCCGCGACCTCCACCCAGGAGGTCGAGGACTTCGGCGTGCGCATCGAGCCCGACGCGCGGCTGTCCAACCACACGGACTACTTCGGGACCAACGTCATCGAGTTCGGCATCACCCGCCCGCACGAGTCGCTGTCCGTCGACGTGCGTGCGCGCGTGTCGACGACGCCGCCCGCCGACCCGCCCGACCCCGAGTGGTCGGTGCTCGAGCAGGCCGCCTACCGCCAGGCCGGCATCGAGTACCTGCTGCCGTGGAGCACGGACAGCCAGGACATCCGCATCGACGAGATCGTGGGGGACACGCGGGCGGCGACCCCGCTCGCCACGCTGGAACGGCTCGTGGAGCTGATCCCGGACCGCTTCGCGTACCGCACGGGCGTCACCTACGTCGGCTCGACGGTCGACGACCTGCTCGACGCCGGCGCCGGCGTCTGCCAGGACTTCGCCCACCTCGCGCTGCTCGCCCTGCGCCGCAACGGCATCGCCGCCCGCTACGTGTCCGGCTACCTCTTCGCGCCGTCCGACACCGACGAGACGGCCGACTCGGCCGAGGTCGACACCCACGCCTGGGTCGAGGCTCTGCTGATGGAGCCCACCCACCCGGAGCCGCGCTGGATCGGGCTCGACCCGACCAACCGCTGCCTCACCGGCGAGCGCCACGTCAAGATCGGGCACGGCCGCTCGTACGCCGACGTGCCGCCGATCAAGGGCGTCTACCGCGGCGCCGGCACCACGGACCTCAAGGTCGTGGTGAAGATGCAGAAGCTCGGCTAGGAGGACGGCCCCCGCAGGTTTCGCGCGGCGCGCACGGGGAACCCCAGGCGCCATGAGCGAGGGCACACTGGAGAAGGGCCTCAAGCCGCGCCACATGACCATGATCTCGCTGGGCGGCGTCATCGGCGCCGGGCTGTTCGTGGGCTCGGGCGCCGTGATGAACTCGACGGGACCGGCGTCGATCCTGTCCTACCTCGCCGCCGGCCTGCTGGTCGTGCTGGTGATGCGGATGCTGGGGGAGATGGCCGTCGCGGACCCGACCACGGGGTCGTTCGTCGAGTACGCCCGCAAGGCGATGGGCGACCAGGGCGGCTTCATGATCGGCTGGCTGTACTGGTACTTCTGGGCGATCGTGCTGGCGATCGAGGCGACGGCGGGCGCCGAGATCATGGGCAACTGGGTCGACATCCCGCAGTGGATCATGGCCCTCGTCTTCATGAGCGTCCTGACGGCCACGAACCTCACGTCGGTCAAGAACTACGGCGAGTTCGAGTTCTGGTTCGCGTCCATCAAGGTCGCGGCCATCATCGTCTTCATCCTGATCGCGTTCGGCTATCTGCTCGGGATCGGCGGGGACTCGCCCGGGCTGTCGAACCTCTCGACGGACGGCGGCTTCTTCGCCGAGGGAGGCGTGGCGGTGCTGAGCGGCATCGTCGTGGTGATCTTCGCCTTCATCGGCGCGGAGATCGTCACCATCGCCGCCGCGGAGTCCGAGGAACCGGAGAAGGCGGTCGCGAAGGCGACGAGCGCGATCGTCTGGCGCGTGCTGATCTTCTACGTGCTGTCCGTCTTCCTGGTGATCGCGATCCTGCCCTGGAACGACAGCGAGGTGGGCAACTCGCCCTTCATCGCGGCGCTGGACAAGATCGGGATCGCGGGCGCGGCGGACATCATGAACGCGATCGTCGTCACCGCCGTGCTCAGCTGCCTGAACTCGGGCATCTACACCGGCTCGCGGATGCTGTTCTCGCTCGCCGACCGTGGCTACGCGCCCAAAGCGCTCGTGAGGACCAACGGCCGCGGCGTGCCGGTCAAAGGGATCCTGCTGACGGTCTCGATCGGCTTCCTGAGCGTCATCGCCAACGCGGTCTCGCCGGACGCCGTGTTCAAGTTCCTCGTCAACTCGAGCGGCGCGGTCGCCCTGTTCTGCTACCTCGGCATCGCGATCTCGCAGCTGATCCTGCGCCGGCGCGCGAAGGATGAGGAGCTGACCTTGAAGATGTGGCTGTTCCCGTACCTGACCATCGCCACCATCGTCGCGATCGTGGTCGTGATCGGGGCGATGGCAACCGTGGAGGAGGTCCGGTCCCAGCTGTGGGTCAGCCTGATCTCGCTCGGCGTCGTCGCGCTGGCCGGCTGGTTGCATCTGCGACGGCGGGATACCGTCAGCTCGAGTGCTGCTGGCGGTCCCCAACCTGTCTGAAGGAACGGGCGCGCTCGCGCCCGCCTTCGGTCCGGACGTGATCGACGTCCACGCCGACGTCCACCACAACCGGACCGTGGTCACCATGCCCGCGGACCTCGACGCGCTGCTGGGCGGGATCCGCGCGGCCATCGCCGCGATCGACCTGCGCGAGCACGTCGGCGTCCACCCGCGCGTCGGAGCGGTCGACGTCGCACCCATCGTCTTCAGCCGGCCGGAGGAGCGGGGCGCCGCGATCGCCAGGGCGCTGGTGCTGGCCGACGAGATCGGCCGGCTCGGGGTGCCCGTGCACCTCTACGGGCTGCTCGGCCGCAAGCGGGCCGACGTGCGCCGCGAGCCCGGCCCCGCCGACTTCGGCCCGCAGGAGGCGCACCCGACCGCCGGGCGCACCCTCGTCACCGCCCGCCCGCCGCTCACCGCCTTCAACGCCTACGTCGACACGACCCTCGCGCACGCCAAGGAGATCGCGGCGGTCGTGCGGCAGCTGCCCGGGGTGGTGGCGCTCGGCGTGCCGGTCGGCGACCGCATCCAGGTCACCGCGAATCTGGAGGGGGAGACGACTCCTGAGCAGTTCACCGCGGCGGTCGCCGAGCACGCCCCGGTGACCGAGACCGAGCTGGTCGGCCTGGACGCGCGCTTCATAGACTGAAGGCCATGGCCCAGACGAAGCGCAAGCGCCGGACGAAGCACCGCGGCAACGCGGCCGGGATGGTGGAGGTCCGGGGCCGGACGGGCAAGCCCATCGCCGGGGCACCGGCGAAGAACGGCACCGCGCGGTCGAGCGGCAAGCGCGTCGTGCCGCTCAGGCCGCCGAGCCTCCAGGGCGCCGCGCTCAAGGCGCTCTTCGGTGTCGCGATCCTGTTCGTCTTCTTCCGCTTCCTGTCGGACCGCAACACGACCGGCGAGGCGCTCGCCTTCTGCGCCGTCGCCTTCGTCATGTACACGCCGATCATGTACTGGACCGACCGCTTCATCTACAACCGCAAATTGAGAAAACAACCCCACCCACCCAAGAAGTGAACATCACCATGCTCACGGTCGGCCCGGTGCAGGAGAACTGCTTCGTGGCGGTCAACGAGGGCCGCGCGTTCGTGGTCGACCCGGGGGACGAGGCCGAGCGCATCCTCGAGGCGGTCGGCGACGCGACCGTCGAGGCGATCCTGCTCACCCACACGCACTTCGACCACGTCGGCGCCGTCGCGCCCGTGGCCAAGGCGACCGGCGCGCCCGTCTACTGCCCCGAGCTCGAGCAGCAGGTGCTCGCCAACGTCATGGACTACGTGCCGTGGCCGGGCTTCGGTCCGTTCGAGTCCTACGACGCCGACCACCTGGTCAAGGGCGGCGAGACGCTCGCCTTCGCCGGCTGCGCGATCGACGTCATCTTCACCCCCGGGCACTCGCCGGGCCACGTGTCCTACTCGCTCCCCGACCAGGGGGCGCTGTTCAGCGGCGACGTGCTGTTCCAGTCGAGCATCGGCCGCACCGACCTGCCCGGCGGCGACCATGCCCGCCTGCTGCAGTCGATCGCCGAGCTGCTCGCGGCCCTGCCGGGCGACACGCAGGTCCTGCCCGGGCACATGGGCCCGACCACGCTCGACGCCGAGCGCGCCACCAACCCGTTCCTGCAAGAGCTCGTTTGAGCGACAGGCTGCAAGCCCCGAAGGGCACGTACGACGTGCTCGGCGACGACGCGCTCGCCCGCGACGCGCTGGAGGCCACCGCGCGCCGCATCCTCGACCGCGCCGGCTACGAGCGCATCGAGACGCCCGCGTTCGAGCCCACCGAGCTGTTCGCCCGCGGGGTCGGCGCCAGCACCGACATCGTGCGCAAGGAGATGTACTCCTTCGCGGACGCCGGCGGCCGTTCGCTGACGCTGCGCCCGGAGGGGACCGCGCCCGTGTGCCGCGCCTACATGGAGCACGGGATGCACAAGCGCCCGCAGCCCGTGAAGCTCTGGTACCTGTCGAGCTTCTTCCGCGCCGAGCAGCCGCAGAAGGGCCGCTACCGGCAGTTCTGGCAGCTGGGGGCGGAGGCGATCGGCTCCGACGACCCGGCCGTCGACGCCGAGGTGATCGTCCTGCTCGACGAGCTGCTGGAGGCGCTGGGCGCCCAGGGCATCCGGCTGCGCATCGGCTCGCTCGGGACGCCGGCCTCGCGCGCCGCCTACCGCGAGGAGCTCCTGACCTACGTCGGCACGCTGAGCCTCGATGCGGACGCGCTGCAGCGGGCGAACGAGAACCCGCTGCGGCTGTTCGACTCGATGCCGCACCTGATGGCCGACGCGCCGCGCCTGATCGACCGCCTCGACGACGATGATCGCGAGCACTTCGAGATGGTCCGGGCGATGCTCGACGACGTCGGCGTCGCCTACGAGGTCGACACGACGCTCGTGCGCGGGCTCGACTACTACACGCGCACCGTCTTCGAGTTCACCAGCGACGCACTCGGCGCCCAGTCGGGCGTCGGTGGCGGCGGGCGCTACGACGGGCTGATCGAACAGCTCGGCGGACCGCCCACGCCCGGCTGCGGCTGGGCCGCCGGGATCGAGCGCATGCTCATGAGCTCCCAGCAGGCGGCGGTGGCGCCGGCTCCGGTGGAGCTCTACGTCGCGGGACACGACCGGCGCCGCGCCTTCAAGCTCGCCGCCGATGCGCGCCGCGCCGGCCACGCGGTGCGGCTGGAGCTCGCCGGCCGGTCGGTGAAGGGTGTCTTCAAACAGGCCAGTCGGCTTGGCGCCCGGTACGTTGCCCTCGTCGAGCCAGAGGGGGTTCAGCTACGCGACATGGAGGCAGCTGAGCAGACCGAGGTTCCGTACGAGTCCGTCATGCACCACATCCGCGGCAACCAACTATGAGGCCCCCGCGCCCCAACGCCTACCGCGACCGCTGGGCCGGCGAGCTGCGCTCCGCCGACGCCGGGTCGACCGTGCGCGTCGCCGGCTGGGTCCATCGCCGCCGCGACCACGGCGGGCTGATCTTCATCGACCTGCGCGACCGGTCCGGCTTGCTGCAGCTCGTCTTCCATCCCGGCCCGGGGTTCGAGCTGGCCGAATCGCTGCGCGCCGAGCACGTCATCAGCGCCTCCGGCGAGGTGGTCGCGCGGGAAGCGGGCGCGGTGAACCCGAACCTCGCCACCGGCGAGATCGAGCTGTCGGTGGGGGAGGTCGACCGCCTGGCGACGGCCGTCACGCCGCCGTTCCCGATCGACGACGAGACCGCCACGATCGGCGAGGACCAGCGCCTGACCCACCGGGTCGCCGACCTGCGCCGCGCGCAGATGGCCCGCAACCTGGCGATCCGGTCGCGCGTCAACCAGTCCATGCGCGCCTACCTGGACGCCCACGACTTCCTCGAGATCGAGACCCCGATCCTCACCCGCTCGACGCCCGAGGGCGCGCGCGACTTCCTCGTGCCCGCCCGCCGCACGCCGGGGTCCTTCTACGCATTGCCCCAGTCCCCGCAGCTGTTCAAGCAGCTGCTGATGGTGAGCGGGTTCGAGCGCTACTACCAGGTCGCGCGCTGCTTCCGCGACGAGGACCTGCGCGCCGATCGCCAGCCCGAGTTCACCCAGCTCGACGTCGAGATGAGCTTCGTCGACGAGGACGACGTGATGACGCTGATGGAGGGCGTCATGGCGGCGGTGTTCGAGGCGACGGGCGTTCGCGATCGACGCGCCGCCGTGGCCGCGCATCACCTTCGCGGACGCGATCGCGCGGTACGGGTCCGACAAGCCCGACCTGCGCTTCGGCCTCGAGTTCCACGGATTGAACGAGTGCGTGGCCGGCACCGGCTTCCGCGTGCTGGGGAACGCGAAGGACCTGCGTGGGTTCAACGCGGGCGCGCGCGAGGTGGCCCGCAAGGACCTCGACTCGCTCACCGAGCACGCCCAGCGCCACGGCGCCAAGGGCCTGATCTGGGCGGTCGTGGGCGAGGACGGGAAGTGGGCGCGCACGTCCGCCGGCCCGCTCGAGGACGAGCACCGCACGCAGATCACCAGCGCGCTGTCCGGCGCCCCCGGCGACCTGCTGCTGCTCGTCGCGGACGCGACGGAGGCACTCGGCGAGCTGCGCCTGGAGGTCGCCCGCCGCTACGGGCTCCTCGACGGCAGGCCCAACGCGATCACCTGGGTCACCGACTTCCCGATGTTCGAGGTCGGCGGCGACGGCCACCTGACCTCGACCCACCACCCGTTCACCGCGCCGTCGGGCGACTGGGCGGACCCGGCGACGATGCTCTCGCGCGGCTACGACCTCGCCCTCAACGGCACCGAGATCGGCGGCGGCTCGATCCGCATCCACGACGCCGAGACCCAGCAGAAGGTCTTCGAGGTCCTGCGCATCGACGAGGACGAGGCCCAGGCCCGCTTCGGCTTCCTGCTCGATGGCCTGCGCTACGGCGCGCCTCCGCACGGCGGCATCGCGATGGGCATCGACCGGATCGTCGCCCTGATCGCCGGCGAGCCCTCGATCCGCGACGTGATCGCCTTCCCCAAGACCGCCTCGGGCTCCGACCCCCTCACGGGCGCGCCCGCGCCCGTGGATCGCCAGCAGCTCGACGAGCTGTTCCTGCGCATGGTCGCCCCGCCTTCATCGGGCTGACGGCCAGTTACTACAGAACGCGGGGACGCCTGCCGATGTGGAGAGGGTGATGGATCAGATCTCGCCTCCGATGCGCATCGTCCTTGCCGTTGCGGTGGTGTTCCTCGCGGCCTACATGCTCGTGCTCAAGCCGTCGGGCGAGACCACCCAGCCCGCCGTTGCGCCCGTGACCCCGGCCACCGAGAGCGCGACGGATGCGAACCCGGCGCAGACCGAACTGGGCAAGGCCGTCGAGAAGGCGCGCGGCGCCGCCGACGCGACCGAGAAGCAGCAGAACGCCGCCTCGGGCGAGGCGGAGACCACCAAGCCCGGCACGAGCTCGTCCACCACCACCAAGCCTTCGACCACCACGCGCTCGGCCAAGCCCGTCGACAAGTCGCTCGCCGCGCTGCCCGAGTGGCTGCAGGAGAGCATCGACAAGAAGGTCGTCGCCATCCTCTTCACCAACAACCGGGCCGCCGACGACCGCCGCACCCGCGACGCACTCAAGCACGCCTTCACCGCGCACGGCAAGGTCGTCACGCGGGCCGTCCCGATCGGGAACATCGCGCGATACCGGCCGGTCGCCCAGGGCGTCGACGTCCAGCAGTCTCCGACGCTGATGGTCATCGACCGCAAGCGCAGCGCGCAGTCGCTGGTCGGGTACTCGAGCCGCAAGGCGGTCAACCAGGCGATCGTCGACGGTCTTCTGGCCACGGCGCCCAAGGTCAGCCAGGTCCCCTTCCTGCGGACGGTCCGCTCCGAGTGCCGCAGCTTCGCCCGGGCGAAGGTCATCGACTCGACGTCCAACAACACGTTCGGCGGCTCCAAGCAGGACCTCAACCACATCATCGCCGTCGGCGCCTCTGCGCTCGGGACCGTGCGCAACGCCGCCGCTGCGGGGCCGTACAAACCGCTCAAGAAGACGGTCATCGCCTACCTCAGCTCCGAGGTCGGCATCTACCGCTCCTTCGCCACGAACGTGAACGACCGCATCGCGCAGCGACGCATCGCGGGCAGCAACGACAAGCTGCAGTACCGCGCCGGCCTCGAGCTCGCTGCCGTCGGCATCAGCGCCTGCACCTAAGCCTTCCTCCAACCACTCACCTCCTCTCGAATCCGCACGGGGCCCGCTGGCGACAGCGGGCCTCTTGCGTTCTCTTAGCCTTCCAGGGGTGTTCCGCGAGCATCTCGAGTTCCCCGTCGGGCAGGGCCTGACCGCCGGCGCGCGCGGCTCGGCCGGTGGTGCGCTGTGCGGGGACCTCGTGACGATGACCGTGCGGGTGGAGGGTGACCGCGTGGCCGAGGTGGGGTGGGAGGCGAGCGGGTGCGGGGCGACCCACGCCTCCGCCAGCGCGGCCGCGTCGCTCGTCTCCGGTGGCTCGATCTTCGACGCCGCGCGGGTGTCGGTCGCGGCGATCTCGGCGGAGCTGGGCGGGCTGTCGCCCGGCAAGGTCCACGCGGCCGAGCTGGTCTGCGATGCGCTGCACTCGGCGCTCGGCGCCGCCGTGGCCGCGACCGCCGCGGCGGCGACGACGGAGGGGCGGACCCTCGTGGCGATGAGCGGCGGGGTCGACTCCGCGGTCGCCGCCCTGCTCTGCGGGGACGCGGTGGCGGTGACGGTGGAGCTGTGGCGGGATCCGGAGGGGGACGCGGAGGCGTCGTGCTGCTCGGCGTCGGCGGTGCGCGCCGCGCGGTCCGTCGCGCACGGGCTCGGAATGGCGCACTTCACGCTCGACCTGCGCGACGAGTTCCGCGCCGGGGTCGTCGACCCGTGGCTGGCCGACCATGCCGCCGGGCTGACGCCGAACCCGTGCGTGCGCTGCAACGGGCACGTCCGCCTGGACGCGATGCTGGCCTTCGCCGGACGGGTCGGCGCGACCCGACTCGCCACGGGTCACTACGCGCGCATCGACGCCGAGGGGCGGCTGCGGGCCGGCGCCGACCCGGCCAAGGACCAGGCGTACATGCTGGCGGCGACCGCACCCGACACCCTGGCGCGGCTGCGCTTCCCGCTCGGCGAGCTCACGAAGACCGAGGTGCGCCGGCTCGCCGCGGAGGCCGGGCTGCCGGTGGCGAGCAAGGCGGAGTCGCAGGACCTGTGCTTCCTGGCGGGCGTCGGCAAGGAGGCGTTCCTGGAGCGGTTCGGCGATCCGGACGCGCCCGGGGACCTCGTCCGCGACGGCGAGGTCGTGGGCACGCATTCGGGCGCGCGCCAGTTCACCGTCGGGCAGCGCAAGGGGCTGCGCGTGGCCGCCGAGGAGCCTCTGTACGTGCTGCGCAAGGAGGGGACGAGGGTCGAGGTCGGGACCCGGGCCGCACTGGCGGTGATGGAGGTGCGGGTGCGCGACGTCGTCCTTCATTCCTCACCCGATGCCGTTCGCTTGCGCTACCGCTCGCGGTCGGTCGGGTGCCGCTTCGACGGCGAGCGGATCCTGCTCGACGAGCCGGTCGACGGCGTCGCCCCCGGCCAGGTCGCCGTGCTCTACGCCGGCGATTCCGTGGTCGGGCACGGCACCATCTGCGCCTGACGCGCCCTACCGCCCGGATGGCGGCTGGAGCCGGCGGCTCCGCTTCACCCAGGTCAGGACTGTTCGGTGCTCATCTCGGCGCGCAGCTCCTCGCCGCGTTCCTCGAGCTCGCGCTTGTGCTTGCGGTGGCGCCAGTAGAAGAAGCCGATGATGACGAGGACGATCGCGCCGGCGCCGTAGACGCCGATCTTGGAGATGACGTCCTCGAAGGCGTGGCCGGCGAAGTAGGCGCCGAGGCCGACGCCCGTCGCCCAGCAGATCCCACCGAGCGCGTTCCAGAACAGGAACGTCGGCCAGGCCATCTTGTTCATCCCCGCCAGCCACGCGGAGGCGATGCGCAGGCCGCTGACCCAGCGGCCGAGGAACACGGCCTTCGGGCCGTGCTTGGCGAAGAACGGCTCGCCCATGTCGAGCAGCGCCAGGCGCTGGGTGTACAGCGGCCCCGGCTTGGTGAAGACCGTCCGGCCGTACCGGCGCCCGATCGCGAAGCCGACGTTGTCGCCGATGATCGCCGCGGACGCCGCCAGCACGATCAGCAGCGTGATGTCGAGGTGACCCTCGTGGGCGGCGATCGCCGAGACGATCAGCGCCGTCTCCCCGGGGACCGGGACGCCCATCGTCTCCACCGCGATCAGGCCGAACGTCGCCGCGTAGCCCAGGTCCGACGCGAGCTTGATCAGGGCGAAGAGCGGCACGATCCGATACTACGCTCAGGCCACGATGCGTTCGGACGAGATCCGCGAGACCTTCCTGGGCTTCTTCGAGGGCCATGGCCACCTGCGCCAGCGCTCCGGATCGCTCGTCCCGCCCGCCGGCGACACCTCCGTCCTGCTCACCACAGCGGGCATGCAGCCGTTCAAGCCCTACTTCGCGGGCCAGGACGCTCCGCCGCGCAACCGGCTGACGAGCTGCCAGAAGTGCTTCCGGACCGTCGACATCGAGGTCGTCGGCACCACCACCCGCCATCTCACCTGCTTCGAGATGCTGGGCAACTTCAGCTTCGGCGACTACTTCAAGGCGGGCGCGGTGGAGTTCGCCTGGGACCTCAGCCTCAACGGACTGAAGTTCGACCCGTCCTCCATCTGGGTGACCGTCCACGAGGGCGACGACGCGCTCGGCCTCGGCCCGGACGAGGAGGCGATCGCGGCCTGGGAGGCGATCGGCGTCCCGCGCGAGCGCATCGTGCTGCTGCCGAGCTCGGAGAACTTCTGGGCGGCCGGCCCCGTCGGGCCGTGCGGCCCCTGTTCGGAGCTCTACCTCGACCGCGGCCTGCAGTGGGGCACGGAGGACGACCTCCCCGGGGGCGACAACGAGCGCTTCCTGGAGTTCTGGAACCTGGTCTTCATGCAGTACGACCGCGATGAGGCCGGCGTGCTCACACCGCTACCGAAGCAGAACATCGACACGGGCCTCGGCCTCGAGCGCCAGGCGCTCATCCAGCAGGGCGTCGACTCCGTCTTCGACACGGACACCTTCGTCCCGCTGATGCAACTCGGCCGGGAGCTGTCGGCCCAGCCGGACGAGCGCGCGCTGCGCATCCTCGCCGACCACTCGCGCGGCGCGAGCTTCCTGATCGCCGACGGCGTCGTCCCCTCCAACGAGGAGCGCGGCTACGTGCTGCGCAAGATCATGCGCCGCGCGATCTTCCAGGGCCGCCGCATCGGCATCGAGGGCCCGTTCCTGACCCGCTACGCGGACGTGGTGCGCGAGACGATGCGCGCCGCCTACCCGGAGCTGGTCGAGGAACGCAGCTCCGTCGACATGTGGTTCGCCCGCGAGGAGGAGGCGTTCGGGCGCACGATCGAGCAGGGCGAGAGGCTGCTCGTGGACATGATCGAGCGCGCGCGCTCGGCCGGGCAGGAGGGCATCGGCGCCGACAACGCGTTCCTGCTGCACGACACCTACGGCTTCCCGTTCGAGCTGACCTCTGAGATCGCCGCCGAACAGGGGCTGGGCACGGACGCGCAGGGCTTCGAGGAGCTCATGGGCGAGCAGCGCGCCCGGGCGCGCGCCGGTGCCGGCCGCGGCGGGCGCGACGACCTGCGAGAGCGGGCCAACGCCTTCAACATCGCTTCGGCACCGACGGACTTCACCGGCTACACGAACCTCGAACAACTCACCGAAGTGGTGATGGCGGAGGATGGCTTCGTGAAGCTGGCGGAGTCGCCCTTCTACGCCGAGGGAGGCGGCCAGGTCTCCGACACGGGCACGGTCAACGGCCTTGCGGTGACCCACGTGCTTCGACTCGGCGACGACCAGGTCCTGGTCGTCGATGGCGAGTTGGACCCCGGCGAGCGCGTCACTGCGGTCGTCGGCCCGGACCGCCGGGCGACCGAGTGCAACCACACCGCCACGCATTTGCTGCACGCCGCGCTGCGGGAGACGCTCGGCTCGCATGTCCGCCAGGCCGGCTCCTACGTCGGCCCGGACAAGCTGCGCTTCGACTTCACCCACGGCGCGCCGCTGACGCCCGAGGAGCTGCGCACCGTCGAGGACCGCGTCAACGCCGAGATCCTGGCGAACCGCCCGGTGCGCGCGATCACGACGACGCTCGACGAGGCCAAGGCGCTCGGCGCGATGGCGCTGTTCGGCGAGAAGTACGGCGACGTCGTGCGCATGGTGTCCGTCGGCGACGGCGACTGGTCGCGCGAGCTGTGCGGCGGGACGCATGTCCGCACGACCGCCGAGATCGGCGTCTGCAAGATCACCACGGAGACCTCGAGCGCCGCCAACGTGCGGCGCATCGAGGCGGTCACCGGGCCGGCCGGCGTCCAGCTGCTGCGCGACCACGACCGAGCGCTCACCGAGACCGCCCGCGCGCTCAAGACGGCTCCGGAGAACGCGGCGGAGGCCGCCGCGCACCTCGTCGCCGAGCGCAAGGCGGCCCGCAAGCAGAAGGCCCCGACCGCCGAGCTCGACACGTCGGCGGCGGAGGACATCGGCGGCGTCATCGCGCTCATCACCTCGATCGAGACGGAGGACGCCAAGGCGCTGCCCGGGCTCGCCGATCGCGCGCTCGGGACGCTCGGCGAGACGGCGGTCGTGGTCGTCGGCGCGCCCGGCGACGGCAAGGTCGCCCTTGTCGCGGCCGCGACGCCGAAGGCCATCGAGCGCGGTGTGAAGGCGGGCGCGCTGGTCAAGACCGCTGCGGCGGTCGTCGGGGGCGGGGGCGGGGGCCGCGACACGATGGCGCAGGCCGGCGGCCGTGACCCCGGCAAGCTCCCGGAGGCGCTCGCCGCCGCACGCGCGGCGATCGACGCCGCCGTTGCCTAGCGGCTGTGTCGCCTGGGAGTGGATATGCCCACCGCTGAGCGACACGGGCGGGTGCTGGCGCTCGACCACGGCGCGGCGCGCTGTGGTGTCGCGGTGTCCGACCCGACCGGGACGCTGGCGACGCCGCTGCCGGTGATCGAGCGGCCCGACACGCGCAAGGGCCTCGCGCGCGTGCGCGCCGTCATCGAGGAGCGCGAGGTGACCCGCGTCGTGGTCGGCCTGCCGCTGTCGCTGTCGGGGGCCGACTCCGACCAGACGCGCGCGGCCCGGGCCTTCGCGGAACGGCTCCAGGCCACGACGCAGGTCCCCGTCGAGCTCTACGACGAGCGCTTCACGACGACGATCGCGGCCCGCTCGGGCGGGCGCGCGGACGAGGACAGCCGGGCCGCCGCGGTGCTCCTGGAGGGCTGGATCGGGGACGTGCGTACTAAAGGCTCCGCTTCAACCTGACGACGCTGTCCTGTAGTGGACAGCACCACGTCCCCACCCGCGCCGCCACCGACGGCGCCCGGCGATCCCGATGCTGCTCTCGACGCGCTCCTGCGCTCGATCATCGAGGGGTTCTTCGTCCTGACGGACGGGCAGGGACACCTGTCCAAGTGGAGTGACCCCGCCGAGCTGCTCTTCGGCCTGGAACCCGACCAGGCGCTGATGGAGCCGTTCTTCGGCAAGCTCGTCTCCACCGCGGGCCTCTGCCCGCCGGCCGAGGCGTGGCGCCTGTTCCTCGAGACGGGCGAGCGGCCCGGGTCCTCGGGCACCGTGCGCGTCGAGGCCCACCGCCCGGGCGGGGGGACCTTCGCGCTCGAGACCGTCTTCATCCCGGTCAAGCTCGACGAGGGCTTCGACTTCTCGCTGTTCCTGGAGGACCTGGGCTTCGAACTGCCCATCGACATGATGCTGCTGCGCATGCGCCAGCAGCACCCGGTCGTGGTCCGGGCACTGCGCGGCGCGCTCGAGGGTGCCCCGCAACCGTGGGACGGCGTCCGCACGGCCGGGACGCTGGTCGCCTTCCGCCCGCTCGAGCCCGCGCCGTGGATGGACTCGGCCATCGCCCGCCGCGAGGCCGAGCGCGCCGAGGCCGAGGCCGAGATGCAGGAGCGCATCGAGGCGATCCAGGCGCCCGACGTCGCGGGCACCGACGTCTACGACCTCGACGACGCCCGCGCCGTCATCGACCGCCTGCGCTGGGCCACCGAGCGCATCGAGGAGCTCGAGGAGCGTTCGCGCGTCACGGACGCCGCGGTTCGCGACGCCGCCGACGCCCGCGTCCGCGCCGAAGCCGCCGAGCGTGCCGCGCTGGACGTCAAGGCCGAGATGACCGGCGTCCTCGCCACCCGCCCCGTGGACGCCGCGGGCGAGGCCGACCGGCTGGCGCTGATCGCGCGCGTCGAGCGCGTCGAGCGAGCCGCGACGGACGCCGCCGAGGCCGCCGCCGCCGGCCGCGCCGCTTTGGAGGCCGAGCGCTCCCGCAGCCACGACCTGGAGGCCCAGCGCGCCGAGCTGCTGGCCCGCCTGGAGCAGGTCGAGGCCGCCGCCGGGTCGAGCAGCGTCGCCGAGGCCGCCGTGGCCGACGCCCGGGCCGAGCTGACCGCTCGCTTGGAGGCGCTGGAAAGCGCCGGTGCGCACGACGCCACGGCCGGCGTCGAGCTCGTCGCCCGCCTCGAGGCGCTCGAGCGCTCCCGCGCCGCGGAGGCCGAGGCGCTGCGGGCGGAGATCGAGAGCCTGCGCGCCGGCAGCGGCGTCCGCTCGGATCTCGAGACCCTCCAGGAGCAGATGGCCGAGACGGCCCGCCTGCGCGAGGAGATCCTCACGCTGCGCGAGCGCGCCGACGCCGCCTCGGCGATCATGCGCCGCGGCGAGGAGCGCGAGTCCGCTGCCGTGTTCGACGCCCAGGCCGCCCGCAGCGAGCTGGCCGCCGCGTTGCAGCGGATCGAGCAGCTCGCCGAGGAGACCGCGCGCATCCGCGCCGCCCTGGACTCGGCGCCCGCCGAGTCCCGCCTCTCGGGCGAGGACCGCCACAAGCTCGAGCTGGCCACCACGGGCGTCGCCGAGACCCGCACGGGGCTGGAGGCGCTGCGCTTCCTGGCCGAGGAGCTGCGCCAGCAGTCCAGCGAGCTGCGCGCGGAGGGCGGCCGCCTCGAGCAGCGCCTCAACGATCTCGCCGACACCGACCACCACGCCTGGCAGGTCAGCGAGGCGCTGCGCCGCGACACCGACGAGCTGCGCACACATCTCGACGAGCTGCGGGCGGAGCGCGAGGAGATCAAGGCGCAGCTGCGCGACGCCGCGCGCACCGCCGAGGAGGCGCGCACCCTCGCCGAACGGCCCACGAGCCCCAGCGGGACCCACGCCGCTCCCGCGACCGCCGACGAGCTGACCGCCGCACGCGCCCGCCTGGACGACCTGGCCGAGCAGATCGAGGCGGCCGAGACCGCGGCGGAGGAGGCTCGCACCGGCGTGCACGGCCTGCGCTCCGAGATGGGCCTGGTCAGCGAGAGCGCCGAGGAAGCTCGGCGCCTGGCCCGGGATGCCGGTGATCGCGTCGACATGGTCGATCGCTCCGGTCAGTCCGCGCTCGCCCAGGTCTCCACCCAGGCCGCCATCATCGAGGAGATCGGCGTGCTCGCCCGCGCCGCCCAGGTCGACGCCGGCGAGAGCCGCGCCGACGCCGGCGAGGCCGTCACCGCCGTCACCCGTCTCGAGCAGACCGTCAACGCCGCTCGCGAGCAGGCCGCCACCGCCGTCGCCGAAGCCGCGGTCGCTCGCGAACAGGCCGCCGCAGCGGGGGAAACCGCCTCGGGCGTGCGCGGTGTCATCGGCAACGTGGGGGAGGCTGCCCGTGAAGCCGTCGCGCCCGTCGCCGCGCGCCTGGCCGAACAGATCGAGGCCGTCCGCGCCGCGGTCGGCGCGCTCGAGCAGCGTCCGGCCGGGGATCCCTCCGCCGGCGAGGAGATCGAGTCCCTGCGCGCCGAGGTCCATGCGCTGCGTGCGGCCATGGAGAACGCCGAGGGCGGCGACGGCGCGGCCGTCCAGACGCTCACGGCTCGCCTGGACGCGATCGAGACCGGGCTCCCGCGCGGCATCGCCGCTCGCGTCGAGACCTTGCGCGAGGGCCTGTCCAGTGCGCTGGGGCGACTCGAGTCCGTGTCCGTCGAAGTGGCGGCCGCGCGCTCGGAGACCGGGGCCGGGCGCCAGGCCGTCGAGCAGCGCCTCGCCGACACGGCGGCGGAGCTGATGGCCGCACGCACCGACGCCGAGCAGGCGCGCCGCGGGCTCGCGGGCCTCCAGGAGGAAGTGGCCTCCCTCCGCGAGTACGCCGCCGCCGCCAAGGCTGAGGCGGAGGCCGCCCGCCAGGCCGTCGCCCGCCGGGCCGAGTCGGCCGATGACCGTTCCGTCGCCGAGTTGCGTACCGAGGTCGCCACCGTGCTCGTCAAGATCGCCGAGTACCAGAGCAGCTTCGAGGATGCCCGCGCGGCCGCCGTCGCAGCGCGCCGCGAGGCCGAGCAGGCCCGCGCCGCCGCCGAGCAGGCCGGCGCCGTCAACGAGGCCACCGGGGAGAAGTTCACCCAGGTGTGGCAGAAGCTGCTCACGTCGACGCGCGGCGGGTCCGGCGTGCGGCGCCCCGACAGTGGGATCGGCGCGCCGCCCCGTACCGCGACGTCCAAGCCCCGGCCCGCACCGCCGCCGCGCCCGACCCGGCCCGGCTTCGACGACGACCCGCGCCCGCTGGCGATCCTCGACCTGACCGGCCGCTTCATGGAGCTCAACCCGGGCTTCGCCAAGCTCGTCGGCTACCAGGAGCACGAGTTCAAGAAGGCGGCCTGGCCGTCCGTGCTGGATCGCGAGGTGTACGCGGAGCACAAGGCCGAGCTGGACGCGCTTGCGGAGGGCGGCCAGGAGACGGCCGTGGTCGACTCGACGTACATGCACGGCCAGGGCCTGATGGTCCTGATCAAGGGCGAGGTCCAGCTCGTGCGCGACGACGCGGGCGAGCCGGACCACCTGCTGCTGATCGCGGAGCCCGGCGGACCGACCGGGTGATCCATTTCGTCCGGCCGGCCTGACGGCCTCCGGACGACGTTACCCTCCGCCGCTGTGTCGGAGGGAGGACGGACACCCGAGGAGCGTGAAGCAGCCGCGGTCGAGCGGGCCCGCCGGCGTGCGCAGCGCTCGGGGTCCGTGCCGCCTCCGACGCGTGAGGTGCCCGAGCCCGATGACCCTGGGAGCGAAGGGGTCGAGCCTGGCGAGTTCCCCTCGCCAGCCGCAAGCGGGATCTCTGTTGAGAGGAACTCGCCCGCCTCGACCCCTTCACACGACATGCCCCTGCCCGAGCCCGACACGTTCGAGCCGGAGCCCGAGCCCGAGCCCGAGCCCGAGCCCGAGCCGCGGCCGAAGCCGCCCCCGCGGCGGACCGTGCCGCGGCCCGCGCCGCCACGGCGGGCGACCCCGGCGCCGCCGCGCAAGGCGCCGCCGCTGCCCCGGCAACGGCGGCGCGATCGCGATCCCATCACCCCACCTGCGCCGCAGACCTCGCGGTGGGGGCGGCGGGTGCTGGCGTTGCTGGCGGTGCTGGTCGTCGGGGCGCTTGTGTTCGTGGTCGTCAAGACCTTCCAGCCGCTGCACGAGGCCGGGTCCGGGCTCGTGCGCGTGAAGGTGCCCTCGGGCGCGAGCGTGTCCGACATCGGGGATCTGCTCGAGGAGCGGGGGGTGATCGCGTCGAGCCGGTGGTT
The DNA here is from genome assembly GCA_963740765.1 of uncultured Solirubrobacteraceae bacterium. Taxonomy (GTDB): domain Bacteria; phylum Actinomycetota; class Thermoleophilia; order Solirubrobacterales; family Solirubrobacteraceae; genus DATLGB01. Next base: position 259,531 of record CAVUFN010000008.1, read on the forward strand.
CTCCGTCAACGCGACCATCACCGGCAGTCGCGACGGCCTGCGCCCGGGCACGTACACGCTGCGGCGTGACATGCGCTACGGCACGGTCCTGAACGCGCTGACCGAGGGGCCGAAGTCGAAGGTCATCAAGACGTTCAAGCTCACGGTCGCCGAGGGTCTGTCGGTCAGGGAGGTCGCGCCGAGGATCAAGGACGACGTGGGCGGGGACTACGTCGCGGCGTCGCGGTCCGCCGCCGCGCTGCGCCGCGCGAAGGCGCTGGGGCTGCCCAAGGCGGGGAAGACCACCGAGGGCTTCCTGTTCCCGGCGACCTACGACCTCACGGAGGGCGCGGAGGCCAAGGACCTCGTGGCCCAGCAGCTGGACGCGTTCGCGGCCAACACACGGGGGGTCGACTACAAGCGCGCCAGGCGCGCCAACCTGACGCGCTACGACGTCCTCATCATCGCCTCGATGATCGAGCGCGAGGTCCAACTCGACCGCGAGCGCCCGCTCGTGGCCTCCGTGATCTACAACCGGCTGAAGGGCGGGATGCCGCTGGGCATCGACGCCACCATCCGGTACTACGAGAACAACTGGTCGCAGCCGCTCAAGCAGTCCGAACTCGACCGTGACGAGCCCTACAACACGCGTTTGCGCCGCGGGCTGCCGCCGACCCCGATCGGCAACCCGGGCCTGGCCAGCCTGCGCGCTGCCGCGCGGCCGGCGACGTCGAAGTACCTCTTCTACGTCGTCAAACCGGGGACCCGTGGGCACGCGTTCTCGTCGACGGACGCGGAGTTCCAACGCGATGTGGACCGGTACAACTCCGCGAGGGAGGCCAACGGGGGCAACGCCCCGTGAGGCTCGGCGTGTGCGGCTGGCCGGTCGGCCACTCGCGCTCGCCCGCGATGCACACCGCCGCGCTCGCCGCGCTCGGCTTGGACGACTGGCGCTACCAGGCGCTGCCGGTCCCGCCCGAGGCGTTCGCCGAAACGATTCGTGCACTGCCGGGGCAAGGGTTCGAAGGCGTCAACGTCACGATCCCGCACAAGGAGGCCGCGCTCGCGCTGGCCGACACCGCCACGGAGACCGCGCGGGCCGTGGGCGCCGCCAACACGCTGACCTTCGGCGCGGACGGGGCGATCGACGCCGACAACACCGACGTGGGCGGGCTGCTGGACGCGATCGACCGCGACCTCAGCGGTGCACGGGCGCTCGTGCTCGGTGCGGGCGGCTCGGCGCGCGCTGCCGTGTACGCCCTGCTCACCGCCGGGGCAGCGGACGTCCAGGTCTGGAACCGGACGCCAGAACGGGCGGAGCGCCTCACCGCCGAGCTCGGGGGGCGGGCGATCACCGCGCCCGAACCCGCGGACGTCATCGTCCAATGCACCTCCGTCGGGCTGTCCGACTACAGCAATCCGTTCAAGCGGCTCCCCCTCGACGCCGATACGTTCGGAGTCGGAACCTGCGTAGTCGATCTGGTCTATCGAGACGAAGGCACGGCCTTCCTGGCGGCAGCGCGCCGCCGAGGGGCGGACGTGGTGGACGGACTCGAGGTCTTGGTCGGCCAAGGGGCAAGGAGCCTCGAGCGGTGGACCGGCCGGCCCGCACCCCGTGACGTCATGCGGAGGGCCGCGCAGCACAGCCGTCCCACCCCATGAACTCGCCCACGCAAGCACCCACGGAACGTCCCAGCCAGATCCGCCGGCCCGGCGTGACGGCCCCGTCGCGCCGCGGCGGGTCCGGCCGTTCGCTGGACGAGGTGATCGTCGAGCTGGGCTTCGTCGACTCCGGCGAGATGGAGGGCGCCGTCGTCGAGGCCGCTCGCAACGGTTCAAGCCCCGACCGCGTGCTCGTGCAGCAGGGCAAGCTCAGTGAGGACCAGGTCTCCCGTGCCGTGGCCGAGCGCTTCGGCCTGGACCACATCGACCTCGGGATGTACCGCTTCGATCCCAACGCGGCCAAGCTGGTGACCCCGGCGGCCGTCAAGCGCTACAAGGCGCTGCCGGTCTCGTTCGTGAACGACCGCACGCTGCTGGTGGCGATGGCCGACCCGGGCAACGTGCTCGCGGTCGACGACATCGCCGTGATGACGGGCTACGAGGTCCGTCCCGCCGTCGCCGCCTCCACGGACATCGACAACGCCCTCGACCGGCTCGCCGAGATCGGGGAGGGCGGCGCGTACGTCGAGGAGGAGCAGCCGGTCGCGGAGCCGGAGCCCGAGCTGACCCCGCAGGCCCAGTACGGGCACGCCGGCCCGCTCTACGACCTCTCCGAGCTGCAGACCGGCGGCGGAGCCAGCGGCGAGGACGCGTCGGTCATCGGCCTCGTGCACCGCGTCATCTCCGAGGCCGTCGACCGCGGCGCCTCCGACATCCACTGGGAGCCCTTCGAGTACGAGATGAAGATCCGGTACCGGGTCGACGGCGTGCTCATCGAGGCCGCGGAGATCCCGGCCAAGATCGTCCCGACGATCATCTCGCGCATCAAGATCCTGTCCGAGCTCGACATCGCCGAGCGGCGCATCCCGCAGGACGGCCGCGTGACGATGGAGCTCGAGACCAAGCGCATCGACCTCCGTGTCGTGACCCTGCCGACCTCCTGGGGCGAGTCCTGCGTCATGCGCATCCTGGACTCCTCGAGCGCGCAGATCGAGCTCGACCAGCTCGGCATGCTGCCGCAGGCGCGCGACCGCTTCACGCACTCCTTCACCCAGGCCCACGGCGCCGTCCTCGTCACCGGCCCGACCGGCTCCGGCAAGTCGACCTCGCTCTACGCCGCGCTCAACCAGGTCAACACGCCCGAGAAGAACATCATCACCATCGAGGACCCGGTCGAGTTCCAGGTCGAGGGCATCAAGCAGGTGCAGGTCAACAACAAGTCGGGCCTGACCTTCGCCACCGGGCTACGCGCCATGATGCGCGCCGACCCCGACATCATCATGGTCGGCGAGATCCGGGACAAGGAGACGGCGCAGATCGCCGTCGAGGCGTCCCTGACCGGCCACCTCGTCCTCTCCACGCTGCACACCAACGACGCGCCGACCGCGATCACCCGCCTCACCGAGATGGGCATCGAGCCGTTCCTGGTCGGCTCGGCGATCGACGCCGTCGTGGCCCAGCGCCTCGCTCGCCGCCTGTGTGACGAGTGCAAGCGCCGTGTCATGCTGCCGGCCGAGGTCCTGCGCCAGAACGGCTTCAACGTCGGTCTCGACCTCGAGTGCTACGAACCCGTCGGCTGCGCCCGCTGCGGCGGCACCGGCTACAAGGGCCGCATCGGCCTGTACGAGGTCATGACGATCTCGGAGACGATCCGCAACATGGCGGTCGCCCGGGAGACCGCGGACGCGATCGCCCACGAAGCCGTGCGCGAGGGCATGATGCGCCTGCGCGAGGACGGCCTCGAGAAGGTCCGCCGCGGGGTGACGTCGATCGCCGAGATCGCTCGCGTCGCCGGCTCGAAGTAGATACGTTCTCGGGGTGACCGCCCGCGCGAGGCTCCGCGTCGCCGTCCTCCCCGCCGTCGCCGGCCCCGCAACCGCACCCGCCGCCGCCGCGGCCACCACCGCGGTGCTCGACACCCTCCGGGTGGGAGCGGGACAGCGGACACGTTCGACACCGTCGACCACAGCGGCCCGGATCCGGTGACCGTCACGCCCCGGACGGCCTCGGCCCGCGCCAAGCGCCCGTGAGCGATCCGCTCTTCTTCACCGACGGCGCCGCGTTCCGGGCGTGGCTGGAGGAGCACCACGACACGCAGACCGAGGTCTGGGTCGGGATGTACAAGGCGGCGACCGGCCTGCCCTCGATCCGCTGGGCGGAAGCGGTGCGCGAGGCGCTGTGCTTCGGCTGGATCGACGGCCAGTCCAAGCGCATCGACGGCGAGTCGCACAAGCAGCGCTTCACGCCCCGCAAGAGCCGGCGCTGGAGCGCGGTCAACGTCCGGCTCATCGCGGAGCTGGAGGCGGAGGGCCTGCTGCGCGACGCGGGCCGGCGCGCGTTCGCGAACCGCGACACGACACTCGTCCCGTACTCGACGTCCGACCGTCCCGACCGGCTCCCGCCCGCCTTCGAGGACCGCCTCAGCGCCGCGGCGAAGGCGTTCTGGGACGATTGCCCGCCGTCGTACCGCAAGACGTGCGCCTTCTGGGTCACGGACGCCAAGCGGCCGGAGACACGGGAGAAGCGTTTCGCGGAGCTCGTGGCAGGCTGCGAGCGCGGCGAGCGCCTCGCGCGCTTCACCCGCGGCTGAGCGGCGTTCCTACAGGATCACCGGCCGGGTGCCGATACGAGCAGCGGGTATGCAATACGACTTCGCTGACATCCTCTCCGCGGTGGTCGAGCGCGACGCGTCCGACCTCCACATCACTCCCGGCGTGCCGCCGATGCTGCGCCAGCGGGGCTCGCTCTCGCCCATGGACGGCATTCCGCGCCTGACGCCGACCGACACCCGCGAGATCGTCTACTCGATCCTCAACAACTCGCAGCGGCAGCGCCTCGAGACCGAGAACCAGATCGACTTCTCCTACGCGGTGCCCGGCAAGGGCCGGTTCCGCGTCAACGCCTACTTCCAGCGCGGCGCCGTCGCGGCCGCCTTCCGCCTGATCCCGTCCAAGACGGTGCCGATCGAGCAGCTCGGCCTCCCGCCGGTCATCCGCGAGTTCGCCAAGAAGCCGCGTGGCTTGATCCTGGTCACGGGCCCCACGGGCTCGGGCAAGTCGACCACGCTCGCCTCGATGATCAACGAGATCAACGAGACGCGCTCGGACCACATCCTCACGGTCGAGGACCCGATCGAGTTCGTGCACACGCACAAGCGCTGCATCGTCAACCAGCGCGAGCTCGGCCAGGACGCCCACTCCTTCGCGCTCGCCCTGAAGGCCGCTTTGCGCCAGGACCCCGACGTCATCCTCGTCGGCGAGATGCGCGACATGGAGACGATCGGCACGGCGCTGACCGCCGCGGAAACCGGCCACCTGGTCTACGCGACCCTGCACACGCAGGACGCTCCGCAGACCATCGACCGCATCATCGACGTCTTCCCCTCCGACCAGCAGGGCCAGGTCCGCATGCAGCTCGCGGTCGGCCTGCAGGGCATCGTCACCCAGACCCTCGTCCCGACCTCGGACGGCCAGGGCCGCACCGTCGCAGCCGAGGTCCTGGTGCCGACGCCGGGTGTCCGCAACCTGATCCGCGAGGGCAAGATCCACCAGATCTACTCCCTGATCCAGACGGGCGGCGCCCACGGCATGCAGACCATGGACGCCAGCCTCGCCGGCCTCGTGCGCGCTGGGACCATCACGATGCACACCGCGCTCGAGCGGTCCTCGCAGCCCGAGGAGCTCCGTCGCCTCGTCGAGAGCGGCGGGACGGTGACGCCGGCCGAGTTCGAGGCCAACCTGGCGGGCGTCTGAGTCGATGGCCACCGCCACCTTCAACTACAGCGCCGTCGACACGACGGGCATGCCCTTCAAGGGCGAGATCGTCGGCGCCAACAAGCAGGCGGTCACCGACGAGCTGCGCGGCCGTGGCCTCACGGTCCAGAAGCTCGAGCAGAAGGCCACCGGTCTCCAGATGGAGATCAACCTCGGGGGCAAGAAGATCAAGGCCTCCGACCTGACGATCATGACCCGGCAGCTGTCGGTGATGGTGTCGTCGGGCATGACGCTGCTGCGGGCGTTCTACGTGCTCGAGGACCAGGTCGAGAACCCGAAGCTCAAGGAGATCCTCGGCGCCGTCCGCGAGGACATCGAGGCCGGCCTGACGCTCTCCGACGCCCTCGAGCGTCACCCCAAGATCTTCAACTCGCTCTACGTCGCCATGGTGCGCGCGGGCGAGACGGGCGGCATCCTGGAGGACACCCTCAACCGCATCGCGACCCAGCTCGAGGCCGACGACTCGCTGCGGCGCCAGGTCAAGTCGGCGATGATGTACCCGGCCGTCGTGCTCAGCTTCGCGCTGATCGTCCTCGTCGCGCTGATCACCTTCATCGTCCCCGTCTTCGTCAAGGTCTTCAAGGACTTCGGCGGCGAGCTGCCCGCCATCACCAAGTTCACGGTCGCGCTCTCCAACGCCTTCACGCACCGGTGGTACCTGATCTTCGGCATCGCGTTCGGGATCGTGTACGGCTTCCGGCGCTGGAAGGCGTCGTCGTGGGGCAAGCCCCAGTGGGACGCGCTGCGCATGAAGATCCCGATGAAGATCGGCGAGACGGTCCAGAAGGTCGCCCTCGCGCGCTGGTCGCGCACGTTCTCCGCGCTCTACGGCGCCGGCGTGCCGATCATGGTCGCGATCGAGGTGACCGGCAAGACGTCCGGCAACGCCGTGATCGAGCGCGCCATGGTCGACGTCGTCGAGTCGGTCAAGGCCGGCGGGCAGATCGCCACGCCGCTGCGCGAGTCCGAGGTCTTCCCGCCGATGGTCTCCCAGATGATCACGGTCGGGGAGGAGACGGGCGGCCTGGACACCATGCTCAACAAGGTCGCGGACTTCTACGAGGACGAGGTGGCCGCCGCCGTCAAGGCGATGACCTCCATCCTCGAGCCCATCATGATCGTCTTCGTGGGCGCGATCGTCGGCTTCGTGGTCATCGCCATGTACATGCCGATGTTCAAGGTCTACGACAACATCAAGTAGCGATCGGGTCCGGTGTCATAGTGGACGCAGTGAGTGCACCTCCGCCCCCGAACACGACCATCGCCGTGCGCCTGTCGACGGGCGGCGGGGGGGTCAAGCGGCTCCTCGGCGGAGCGCCCAAGGGCGACCACGCCCTGACCCTGACCCCCGGCGAGGTCATCGTGCGGCACAGTTCGCTGCTGGCGCCGCTGCGCTTCGCGCCCGGCAGTGTCGCGGTCGCCACGATCGACCACGGCCCGGCCCAGCTGGGCAAGGACACCCCCCGCGGCCGCTTCCCGGTGCTGCACCAGATCGCGGTCAACCGCGTCGTGCCGCGCGAGGAGGGCATCGAGGGCTGGCTGTGGACCAACCTCGAGGGCTCCGTGTTCCTGGTGCTCGGCGAGGAGGCTCCTAACGTCGGGTTCGTGTTCTCGCCACCCCTGGCCGCCGAGCGCCTCGAGGGCGTGCTCCCCGACGACAAGCTCGCCGAGGTCGCCAAGCGCTCGCCGCTAGGCCAGCCGGCGCTGTTCGGGCTGCTGCTGCGCGCCGAGGACCACGACCAGCTCGCCCGCGGCTTCGAGCGCTACGGCTTCCGCACCCTGCTCACCGACCGCGAGGTGCCGCCGACGCAGCGTCGCCACCTGCCCGACGACAAGCCGGCCAATCCCAGTCTCGGCGCCGTCAGCCAGGACCGCGCGAAGACGTCCGTCGCCCCACCGGGGCTCGGCTGATGGAGTGCTCGCCCTGTCGGGGCACCGGCTCCGTCATCTCGTCCCAGGGCGGATCGCCGCACCCGGTCACGTGCCCGTGGTGCGAAGGGACCGGGCAGCGCCCGGCGCCCGAGCCTGCGCCTGAGTGAACCGCGGCTGGACGTCCGTACGACGTCTCGACATTTCTTCCTCGCAAACCTCAAGTCCGGCACAAATGGGGTCGATACCCCAGGCAAGCCAGGACCGAGGTGACCAAGGGCAAATCGTCCGCGAGGGCGAGACGCAAAGCCACGGAGCTCGAAGTTCCGAAGCCCGCCGGGTTACTCACCGAGGGATCCCCGGGGTCTGGTCAATAGTCGCAGTACCTCAGGCCCAACTATCCCTCAGGAGGGAATTATCCACATGCTCAACAAGCTTGCTGAGCGCAGCCGCGACGAGAAGGGTTTCACCCTGATCGAGCTTCTGGTCGTCATCCTGATCATCGGCATCCTCGCCGCGATCGCCCTGCCGGCCTTCCTCGGCCAGCGCGCGAAGGGTCAGGACTCGTCCGCGAAGTCCAACGCCCGTAACGCCGTCTCCGAGATGGAGTCGTGCTACACGACCACGCAGGACTACCAGCTGTGCAAGTCGGGCGGCTCCAAGGACGCGATCGTCGGCGCCGGTCTGCCGAGCACCGTGACCGCTGCCTCGAGCGCCGCTGACGGGTACGTCATCACGGCGGTCTCTGACTCCGGCAACAACTTCGTCATCACGAAGGCCGCCGGTGGCGCCCCGACCCGTACCTGCACCAGCACCAACGCCAAGGGCGGCTGCAACGGCACCAGCTGGTAGCCGCAGCGCTCTGACCAAGCAGTGACGAAGGGGCGGGCCAGCGGCCCGCCCCTTCACGTTCCAGCGCACGTCCGACCTTTCTTCAGGAGGGAATCATGCACGTTCTCAACATGCTCGTCGAACGCACGCGTGACCAGCGGGGTTTCACCCTGATCGAGCTTCTGGTCGTCATCCTGATCATCGGCATCCTTGCCGCAATCGCCCTGCCGGCCTTCCTCGGCCAGCGGTCCAAGGGTCAGGACTCGTCCGCGAAGTCCAACGCCCGTAGCGCCGTCTCCGAGATGGAGTCGTGCTTCACGACCACGCAGGACTACCAGCTCTGCAAGACCGGCGGGGCGAAGGACGCGATCGCCAGCGCCGGCCTCCCGGCGACGGGCACGACCGCGGTCACCGTCGCCTCGACCGCTGCGGACGGCTACACCGTCACGGCGAACTCGGTCTCAGGGAACACCTTCCTGATCACGAAGACCGCCGGTGGCGCTCCGACCCGTACCTGCACCAGCACCAACGCCAAGGGCGGCTGCAACGGCACCAGCTGGTAGGCCGCGGCCTCCCGCCAACCCATGCGCGCTGATCCTCCCCACCGCGGGCACAGCGTCACCTGGTCGAGATCCTCGGCGACCGGCGGGCGTCCAGTGCTCCCTGGTTTGTTCAAGCGCGAGCCTGGAGAAGCCGATGAAACCCGTGTGAGAAGGCGCTTCTCAAAGCGGGTCGATTGGTCCGCCGAAACGGGCTTCGGGCTCATCGAGGTACTGGTCACCGGAGTGGTGGTCGTCCTCATCGCCACGGCGACCGTTTCGTCGATCGGCACGTCGCAGGACACCTCCGCCCGCACCCTCGGCCGGGGGGTCATCGCCAGCCTCGCCGAGCAGGACCAGGAGCGCATGCGGGCGATGCGCGCCAGCGACCTCGCGAACGACTACTCCGTCACGGAGACGATCCGGCGCCAGAACATCTCCTACCGCATCGACTCGTCGGCGGAGTTCGTCCAGGACGCGAGCGGTCCGGCCGTCAGCTGCTCGAGCACCGGATCGCAGTCGCAGTTCCTGCGCCTCAACACCGACGTGACGCCGCTGACGACGCAGACGCGGATGGACCCGCTCCACCTCGAGAGCCTCTACGCGCTGCCGATCCAGAGCTTCTCGCCGAACTCGGGCACCCTGCTCGTCCAGATCTACAAGGCGGACGGCATCACCGGGCAAGGCGGCATCCCCGTCAGCATCACCGGTCCCGAGAGCCGGACCCTGACCACCAACGCCAAGGGCTGTGCGGTCTTCCAGTTCCTCACCACCGGCTCGTACAACGCCAACGTCAACGCCGCCGGCTTCGTGGACACGAACCTGACACAGGCCGTGAGCATGTCGGGCACGGTCAGCGCCGGCAACCTCAATCAGACCTCGCCGCTGCTCTACGACCAGGCCGGCCGCATCAACTACGACATCGACACGGACGGCGTCCTGCAGCCGTTTCACTCACAGGGCGTGACCGTGGCGAACTCCGGCCTGCCGGCGCCCGGCACCAAGGTCTTCACGGGCACCGCCTCCGCGACGAACCTGTTCCCGTTCACCGGCCCGTACACCGCGTACAGCGGGACGTGCACGGCCAACGATCCGTCGAAGTACGACGCGAACTACTTCACGACCTCGCACCCGACCTTTGGGCGGACGACGGTCGCTCCGGGCACGACCTACGCGGGCGTGCGCCTGCGCGAGCCGGACATCAACATGACGATCCAGGTCAAGACGGACACGTCGACCAGCAAGGTGAGCGGGCTCACCACCTACGTCAAGCAGACCGACAGCGGCTGCGCCTACACGTATCCCGCCACCACGACCAAGGCCGACGGGTCGCTGACCATCTTCGGCTACCCGTACGGCACCTACGCGGTCTGCTCGGAGTACACCCGCACGACGGGGTCGAGCTCGCAGAAGGGCGTCTACTACGGCATGAAGAAGTCCATCGCCAACACCAGCTTCGCCGGCACGCCGGCAACCGGCTCGCACACGTTCACGATCGACACCACGAAGACGTCCACCGCGACCAGCGGCACGACATCGACCGGGAAGAACTCGTGCTCGGCCGTGATGCCGTGATGAGGCGGCTCTGGCGCACCCGGCCGCGGCTGTCCGACGAGCGCGGCTTCACGCTCGTCGAGCTGCTTGTGACCGGCGTGCTGGGCGTGCTGATCCTCGGCTCGGCGACGCTGATCACGATCGGCGCCGCGCGCCACAACGTCGAGGTCGCCGAGCGCACCGACGCGACGCAGCGCGGACGCCTGGCCATGGAGCGCGCCGTGCAGCTGATCCGCTCGCAGGTCTGCACCAGCTACAGCGACTATCCCGTCTCCTACGCGGGGGCGAACCGGATCGTCTTCGCCACCGACCTCTCCGACGGGACGACCCTCCCGTCGCAGCACACCATGGAGTACACCCCCGCCACGAGGGTCCTCTCCGACCAGCGCGCGGCCGGCCTCGCCACCACCCCGCTGAGCTTCTCGTCGACGCGGACCACGAACTTCTCGGTCAACGACATCGATACGGACAGCACCGGCGCGATCTTCCACTACTACGCCTATCCCACCGCGGCGACCGCCGGCGTCCCGCTGACGCCCAGCGTCGAACTGGTCCCGCCCGCCGGCGGGACGCTGTCGGCGACCAACCTCGGCCGGATCTCGCGGATCGACATCAGCTTCCTGGCCTCGGGCACGACCAGGGAGACCAACACCATCCAGGCCGAGCTGTCGGACCGCGTCTTCGTCCGGATCGCCGACCCCAACCAACCGACGGCCTTCGACCCCTCATGCACATGACCCCCTCACGGAACCCCTTCCGGCGCGCAGGCGACGAGCACGGCTTCACCCTCGCCATGGCGATGGGCATCATGCTCATCTCCAGCATCGTCTGCCTGGCCGCCTTCCAGGCCGCCAACGGCGACCTCGTGCCCTCGGGCGAGAACAGCGACCGCAAGCTCGCCTACGCGGCCGCCGAGTCCGGCATCGCCTGGTACGAGGCGAAGATGGTCTCCGATCCGACCTACTGGCAGAAGTGCGACACGGGGGTCACCAACGGCGTCCCCGACCCGGTCAACCAGCCGTCCGTCGCGGCCGGCTCGCGGAAGTGGAAGGTCGTCTCGGGCACGGGCAAGTCGACGCTCGACTACTCCATCGCCGTCCTGCCCGCCACCGGCGCGACCTGCTCGACGACGAACCCGAGCGGCACCATGCTGAGCACGGTCGACGGCTCGTTCAAGATCCGGTCCACCGGCCGCTACCACGGCGAGTTGCGCTCCATCGTGGCCAGTGTCCGGCGGCAGCGCTTCCTGGACTACCTGTGGTTCACGGACTTCGAGACGCTCGACTACACCGTCACGGGCGACCCGGCCACGTGCGCCAACTACCGCGCCTCGCGCCCGTCCTCCTGCGATGTCATCAACTTCATCTCGGGTGACGAGCTCAACGGCCCGATGCACACCAACGACGACTTCGCGATCTGCGGCAGCCCGACGTTCGGGCGCACCGCGTCGGACAGCATCGAAGCATCCGGGCCTGCGCCGGGCAAGAAGGGGTACGGCGGCTGCACGGACAACTCGAACGTGGTGGGCAAGTTCAGCGCGGCAACCCGGACCCTGCAGATGCCACCGTCCAACGCCCAGCTCCGGGGCCTGACGACGCCGGGGACGAGCGGTGCGGGCTACCGCCTCTCCGGCACGCAGTACATCCGCTTCAACGGAAACGGCACGATGACCATCGACACCCCGACCGGCAACCCCGTGACGGTGAACCAGCCGTCCAACGGCGTCATCTACGTCGACGACAGCGGGTGCACGAACCCGGACGGCGACAAGGTCGGTTCGATGGGCTACACCGAGGGTCCCGGCTGCGCGAACGTCTACGTCTCCGGGACGGCCTCGAAGTCGGTGACGATCGGCAGCGCCAAGGACATCATCATCGCGCCGACGACGAACAGCTCGTCGAGCCAGTTCGATCCCGCCACCATCGGGTCCACGTGGACGGACGCCGACCTCAAGGTCGCCGGCACGCTGAACGCGACCACGCAGCAGATCTCGGGCAACGTGAACATCGGGCTGATCGCCAACGGCTTCGTCCGCGTCTACCACCGGGTCAGCTCCGGCAGCAACGCGACGGGCGTGCGCGACGTGCGCATCGACGCGGCCATGCTGTCGATCGACCACTCGTTCATCGTCGACAACTGGAACCAGGGGTCGCCGGTCGGCGCGCTCACCGTACACGGCGCGATCGCCCAGAGCTTCCGCGGGACGGTCGGCACCTCGTCGGGCGGCACGGTTCGCACGGGGTACCTGAAGGACTACTGGTACGACGACCGCCTGCGCTACACGGCGCCGCCGAACTTCCTCGACCCGATCAACGCCGCGTGGAGCACCGCGCGGCAGAACGAGCTCGTCCCTCCCGTCTGACGCGATGCGGAGCTAAAGGGACGGGGCCGGCGCGCCGATTCCCAGGACATGGCCCTGTCCCTGAAGCGCTCCTCCGCCAAGGCGGCCAAGTCGGTCGTCGGCCTCGACCTGGATCCCGCCCACATCGCGGCGGCCGAGGTGATCGCCAACGGCCGGGTGACCGTCACCCGCAGCGCCGTCGCTCCGCTCGCGAGCGGCATCCTGCGCGAGGGCGAGGTCAACGACGGTCCCGCCCTGACCGAGGCGCTCAAGGCCCTCTGGGCCGGCGCCGACGACCTGCCGACCTCCGTCCGGCTCGGGCTCGCCAACCAGCGCATCGTGGTCCGCACGCTCGACATGCCCGTGCTCGACGACCCGAAGGCCCTCGACGCCGCGGTCCGGCTCGAGGCGCCCGACCACATCCCGATGCCGATGGACGAGGCCGTCCTCGACTTCCAGCCGCTCGGCCTGGTGGACACCCCCGCCGGCCAGCGCATGCGCGTCGTCGTCGTCGCGGTCCGCCGCGAGATGGTCGAGCGCTACCTGGACGCCGTCCGCAACGCCGGGCTCCGGGTCGAGGGCATCGACCTCGCCGCGTTCGCCCTCGTCCGCTCCATGCACGATCGCCTCGACGACGACGAGAGCGGCACGCTCTACATCAACGCGGCCGGCCTCATCAACGTCGCCGTGACGAGCGGCGAGCACTGCCTCTTCACCCGCGCGGCCACCGGCGGCCTGGACGCGATGGTCCAGACCCTCGCCGATCGCCGCGGGCTCACCGCCGAGCACGCGACGCAGTGGCTGGCGCACGTCGGGATCGAGACGCCGCTCGAGGAGGTCGAGGGCGACCCGGACATCGTGGGTGCCGCGCGCGCGGTTCTCGAAGACGGCGTCCACACGCTCGCCGACACGGTCCGCAACTCGCTGAACTTCTACCGCATGCAGCAGAACGCGGTGGCGGTCGACCGCGCGATCCTGGCCGGCCCGGCGACGGCGATCCCCGGGTTCGCCGAACGGCTCGGGCTGTCCCTCGGCATGCCGGTGGAGGCGCGCACGGTCGCCCAGCAGGGCGAGATCGAGCACCCGGACCGCCTGGCCGTCGCCGCCGGGCTCGCCGTCACGTCCATCTGATCCCGCGGATGTGACCACCGCCACCACCGCCGTCTGCGCGGGCGTCATCGGCGCGCTGATCGGCTCCTTCCTCAACGTCGTCATCTGGCGGCTGCCCCGCGGCGAGTCCGTGGTCACGCCTCCGTCGGCCTGCCCAGGCTGCGGGGCGCGCATCGCGCCCTACGACAACATCCCCGTCCTCTCGTGGCTGCTGCTGCGCGGGCGCTGCCGGCGCTGCGGGGAGCCCATCTCCGCGCGCTATCCGCTCGTGGAGGCGCTCACGGCCGCGCTGATGGCACTCGTCCCGATCTGCCTCGGCACCGGCGAGGAGCAGTGGATCGGCTACGCGCTGGTCCTGATCCTGATCCCGCTGACCTTCATCGACCTCGACCACCGGATCCTGCCGAACAAGATCACGTACCCGGCGGTACCGCTCGCGATCGTACTCACGGCAGCGTTCGACACCGACCATCTCGTCGAGCACCTGATCGCAGGGGCGGCCGCCTTCGGCGTCCTGTTCGCCGCTGCATGGATCTACCCATCCGGGATGGGGGTGGGGGACGTCAAGCTCGTGGGTGTCCTCGGGCTGTTCCTGGGGCGCTCGGTGGCGCCCGCGATGCTGGTCGCGTTCCTGCTCGGGACCCTCGTGGGCATCGGCGTCATGGCCGCGAAAGGCGTGCGGGAGGGCCGCAAGACGGCGATCCCGTTCGGCCCGTTCCTCGCCATCGGCGGGCTCGTCGGGTTGTACGCCGGCGGCGACATCGTCGACTGGTACCTGGACACCTTCGCCCGGACCTGAACGGTCCGGCGGCTTTCTCAAGCCGCTCAGTGGGGGTGCCGATAGACGGTCTTGTGAAGGCTGTCAATCTGATTCCCAGCGACCAGCGTCCCGTCGTGAAGACGTCGGCCGCGGGTGTCGGTGGCCCCGGCTCCGACGAGAGCCCCCTGGGTGCCTACGCCATCCTCGGCGCACTTGCGTTCGCCGTGATCGCCATGGCACTCCTGGTGCTGACCAACAACGACATCTCCAAGAACAAGGCCGAGCTCGCGCGAGCGGACCAGGAGGCAGCGGTCGTCGAGGCCCAGGCCTCCTCGCTCCAGTCCTTCGCCGACTTCAAGCAGCTCTCCACGGCCCGCACGGACACGGTCTCCGCGCTCGCCAGGGCGCGCTTCCCGTGGCCGCAGGTCCTCAACGACGTCTCGCGCGCCCTGCCCCAGGACGTGTTCATCTCGCTGTTCGACGGGAGCACGGTCTCCTCCGAGAGCGGAGGCTCCTCCATCCGCGGCGCCATCCAGGCACCGTCGATCCAGCTCACCGGCTGCACCCGCAACCAGGCCAGCGTCGCCCGCCTCATGGCTCAGCTCCGCGGCGTCCGAGGCGTGACGCGCGTGTCGCTGTCCAGGTCCGAGGCGCCCGACACGAACGACGCCTCGATGCCTGAGCCGCCGGCCACGGTCGACGGCAAGGAGGCGGACGTCACCACGGCTCCCTGCCCGGAGGGGACCCCGCCGGCCTTCGACCTCGTCGTCTTCTTCGAGCGCGCCTCCGTCAGCCCGAACGCGTCTCCCAACGGGGGCGTCGCCAGCGCGACCGGTCCGACCGGGGCCACCGGCCCGACCGGCGCCACCGGGGCGACCTCGACCACGTCCACGACCACCACGCCCTGACGGAGTCGACGGTGAATACCAAGAACCCCCTAGTCATCGCCCTGGCGGCCGTCGTCATCGTCGCCTTCGGCTTCAATCACTTCATCCTCGGCCCCAAGCGCCAGGATGCCGCCGACGTCAAGGCGAAGGTCGACGAGGCCCACAGCCGGCTCGACGCCGCGCGCGCCCTGCTCGCCTCCAACCAGCAGGCCCGCCAGAGCTACAAGGAGGACTACACGAACGTCGTGCGGCTGGGCAAGGCCGTGCCGGGCGACGACGACGTCCGCTCGCTGATCGTGCAGCTCAACTCCGCGGCCGACCGGACCAACATCGACTTCAAGTCGATCTCCGTCGGTGATCCCGCCGGCGCCACGGCGGCATCGTCCACCTCGTCCGCGCCGACGGGTGCCGGCGCCTCGCTGCCCCCGGGCGCGACGATCGGGCCCGCGGGCTTCCCGATCATGCCCTTCACGTTCACCTTCAAGGGCGGCTTCTTCCGCCTGGCGACGTTCTTCCACAAGCTCGACACGCTCGTGCGCACCGAGAACGGGAAGGTGTCCGTGTCCGGCCGCCTGCTCACCGTCGACGGCGTCAAGCTCGAGCCGGACGCGTCGGGCTTCCCGAACATCAAGGCGACGATCAGCGCGACCTCCTACCTCGTCTCACCGCTCGAGGGCACCACGGGCGGCGCGACCGCGGCCGGCCCCGCCGGTGCGGCGCCGGCCACGGCCGGCTCGGAGGGCGGCTCGTCCGTCACCACCACCACTGCGACCTCGACCGGAGTCATCCGATGAACGGCCTCGCCGGACCCTTCCAGCAGCTCATCGACCGCAAGCTGTGGCCGATCGCAGTGGGGCTCGTCCTCGCGCTGATCGCCGTGCCGATCCTGCTCAAGAGCGACGAGTCGGCCGCTCCGCTGCCGCCGTCCGCCGCGACGACGACGACCGCCTCGGACGCCATCGTGACGCTGTCCGACGCCGACAAGCAGGACCGGCTGCGCGCTGTGCTGGGCGACCGCAAGGAGCCGTTCCGGCCGGCGCAGATCCACCGCGTCCCGAAGGAGGAGACCACGAGCACGGGCGTCCCCACGGGCAGCGCGAGCACGACCGACTCCGGCAGCGCCGGCGGCGCCGGCGGCGCCACCGCCGGCGGCGGGGACACCGGCGGGTCCACGCCGGTGCCCGACACGACCGGACCGGACGCGACATCGACCCCGCAGCCGACCTTCGACCTCTTCTCGCTGACCGTGCGCTTCGGGCCCACGGACGGCAGGCTCGTCACCCGCAACGTCAAGCGCCTCACCGGGTTGCCCGGTGGGCCGTCGCCCGCGGCGCTGTACCTGGGTCTGCTCGACAACAAGAAGGCGGCCGTGTTCATCATCGACGCCGGCGTCAAGGCGCTCGGCGACGGTGACTGCGACCCGTCCCCCGAGGACTGCCAGACGCTCACCCTCAAGGCGGGCGAGACGGAGTTCCTGTCCCGCGGCGACAAGCAGTGGGAGCTGGACCTGATCAAGATCCACACCAAGAAGACGGCGAGCGCGGAGACCGCCCGCGTGGCGCGCCGGACGATCGCACCGGGCGGGCGCGACACCCTCCGCCGCCTGCTGCCGCGGATCGGCCCCTACCGCTACGACGAGAACGCCGGCACGCTGGACCGTCTCTCCAGGACGGCACAGGCCAAGCGCATCGCCCAGGCGTCCCGCCGCTCCGCTCCCACGGGCTGAGCCAGGGGCGCCGCGGGCGCGCTTCATAGACTGGCCCGCGCATGTCCTCCATCCGCGTTGTCACGGCCGGCGAGTCCCACGGCCCCGGCCTGACCTGCGTGGTCGAAGGCCTGCCCGCCGGGCTCGAGCTCGACCAGGAGTCGGTCAACCTCGACATGGCGCGACGCCAGCTCGGCCACGGCCGCGGCGGGCGCATGAAGATCGAGAAGGACGCCGCCGAGGTCACGGCGGGCGTCCGCCATGGCCGCACGCTGGGCGGGCCGATCTCGCTGACCGTCGCCAACCGCGACTACGCCAACTGGGAAGAGCGGATGAACCCGTGGCCCGTCGAGGCCGACGTCCCCGAGGTGCACACCCCGCGCCCGGGGCACGCCGACCTCGCCGGGGTCATGAAGTACGGCTTCTCCGACGTGCGCAACGTGCTCGAGCGGGCGTCGGCGCGGGAGACCGCGGCGCGCGTGGCCGGCGGGGCCCTGGCGAAGGCGTTCCTGCGCGCGGTCGGCGTGGAGATCGTCTCCCACGTCATCCAGATCAACACGGTGCGCGCGCCGCTGCGCGACGACCTGACGCTGGCGGACTTCGCGGCCGTCGACGAGTCGCCCGTGCGCTGCCTGGATGCCGAGGCGGCCAAGGCGATGGTCCAGGAGATCAACGTGCTGCGCAAGCGCAACGAGTCGCTCGGCGGCGTCTTCGAGGTCCGCGCCTTCGGCGTCGTGCCCGGCCTGGGCTCGCACGTCTCGTGGGAGACGCGGCTGGACGGCAAGATCGGCGCCGCGATGCTCTCCATCCAGTCCGTCAAGGGCTGCGGGATCGGCGACGGCTTCGACCTCGCCGGGCGCCCGGGCTCGGAGGCCCACGACGAGATCTTCCACTCCGAGGAGCGGGGCTGGTACCGGGAGACGAACCGCTCCGGCGGCGTCGAGGGCGGCATGACCACCGGTGAGCCGCTCGTCGTGCGCGCCGCCGCCAAGCCGCTGCCGACCCTGACCAAGCCGCTGCGCACCGTCGACATCTCCACGCACGAGCCCGCCCAGGCCCTGCGCGAGCGCACCGACTCGGCCGTGGTCCCGGCCGCCGGCGTCGTCGGCGAGGCGATGCTCGCGATCGTCCTCGCCGGTGAGTACCGCGCCAAGTTCGGCGGCGATCACATCGACGACGTCCTCGCCGCCCTCGCCGCCTACGAGGCGCGCATCGGCTGGCGTCGGTCTTGAGCCTGGTCCTGATCGGCTTCATGGGCGCCGGCAAGACGTCGGCGGCCCGGGCGGCGGCGGCCGAGCTCGGCGGGCGCCCCGCGGACACGGACCAGCTCATCGAGGAGGAGCTCGGCTCGACGATCGAGGAGTACTTCGCAGGACACGGCGAGCGGGCGTTCCGCGAGCGCGAGGAGGAGATCGTGGTCCGCGCGCTGGAGCGCGAGGACGCTCCGGTGATCTCGCTCGGGGGCGGCTCGGTCACCTCGGAGCGCGTGCAGGCGGCCCTGAGGCGCCACACCGTGGTCCTGCTCGACGTCGAGGCCGACACCGCCTGGCAGCGGACTGGAACCCGCCCGACCCGCAGGCCGCTGGCCCGCGACCGGCAGCGCTTCGACGAGCTGCACGCCGCCCGCCGGCCGCTCTACGAGCGCATCGCCGACGCGATCCTCCCCGCCGCCCGGCGCGACAGCCTGCGCCACGCGCTGTCGGCGATACAACAGCTGCCGGAGGGCGCCAAGCTGCTGTGGGCGGAGAGCGACTCCGGCCACTATCCGGTCTACGTCGGGGAGGGCCTGCATGGGTTCCGACCGATCTCCGGGCGGGGCTTCACGATCTCCGACACGCACGTGGCCGAGCTCTACGGGCCGGCGGACCACGTCCTGCCGGCCGGCGAGGAGCACAAGACGCTGCGCACCGTTGAGGACGTCCTGCGCGCGATGGCGCAGGCGGGCATCGCCCACGGCGACCACGTCGTGGCGGTCGGGGGTGGGGTGGTCGGCGACGTGACCGGCTTCTGCGCCGCGGTCTACCAGCGCGGGATCGGGGTCGTCCAGGTTCCGACGACGGTCGTCGCGCAGGTCGACAGCGCCTACGGCGGCAAGACCGGCGTCGACCTCCCCGAGGGCAAGAACTACGCGGGCGCCTACCACCAGCCGCTCGCGGTGGTCGCCGACCCCGCGACGCTGCAGACGCTGCCTGCGGCCGAAATGGCGGCGGGCTGGGCCGAGGTCGTGAAGACCGCCCTGATCGCGGGCGGCGCGCTGTGGAAGCGGGTGCAGGAGTCGACGGTCGTCGATCGCGATGTCGTGGTCGCCTGCGCGCGCACCAAGCTCGGTGTCGTGGCCGAGGACGAGCGTGACGCGGGCCGCCGCCAGACCCTCAACCTCGGCCACACGGTGGGGCACGCGATCGAGACGGCGACCGGCTACGCGCGCTACCGCCACGGCGAGGCCGTCGGGCTCGGGCTGCTGGCGTCGCTCACGCTGTCCAACCAGCCCGCGCTGCGCGCCGACGTCGAGGGCCTGCTGGCCGCCCGCGGCCTGCCCACGCGCCTCGATCCGGCGGTCGACCTCGACGCGGTCCGGGCGGCGGTCGCGCGCGACAAGAAGCGCCGCGACGGCGTCGTCGGCTTCGTCCTCGTCGAGGCGCCGGGCGCCCTGGCCACCGGCGTCGGCGTGCCGGACGGCGATCTGCGCGCGGCTCTGGAAGAGTTGCGCTGAGCGCATGCCCCGCAACCGCATCTCCATCATGCACGGCGTCAACTTCGATGTCCTCGACCGCCGTCCCAAGCAGCTCTACGGCGACTTCGAGCTCACCGGACTGAGCGGCCTCGAGCGCCTGATCGGGACCTTCGCCCACGAGCTCGGGCTCGAGGTGCGCTTCTTCCAGTCCAACCACGAGGGCGCCTACGTCGAGGAGATCCACCGCTCGACCGACTACGCCGACGCCCTGATCCTCAATCCCGGGGCCTGGACGCACTACGCGTGGGCCATCCGCGACGCTCTCGAGATCGCCGGCCTGCCCGCGTACGAGGTCCACATCTCCGACGTGATGGCGCGCGAGGAGTTCCGCAAGGTGTCCGTGATCCGCGAGGTCTGCATCGGCTCGGTGTGGGGCAAGGGGCCCGAGGGCTACCGCGACGCCCTGGCCGCCCTCAAGGACGCACTGCCGTGAGCACGCGCGCGGATCGCGTCGAGGCCCGCCTCGCCGACGTCGACGCGCTGCTGGTCACGGATCTCGTCAACCTCCGCTACCTGACCGGCTTCTCGGGGTCCAACGGCCTCGCCGTCATCGCCCCCGGGGTGCGGCGCTTCGTGACCGACTCGCGCTACATCGCGCGCGACGTGCCCGGCTGGGACAAGGAGCAGGGACCCCAGGACTTCCTGACGGCCCTGAAGGGGCTCGCGGGGCGCATCGGCTTCGAGGACCACAAGGTGCCGGTGCGGCAGTTCGAGCGGCTGAAGGGGATCGTGGCGGGCGAGCTCGTCGCGGCCGGCGGGCTCGTCGAGACGGAGCGGGCGGTCAAGGACGCGGGTGAGCTTGCTTCGATCAGGGCCGCGGCGGAGTTGGCTGACGCGGCACTGAAGGAGGGTGTGGGTTCCGGCCTGCGGGGCAGGACGGAGCGCGCGGTTGCGCTGGCGATCGAGGACGCGATGCGGCGCGGGGGAGGGGAGCCGGCGTTCCCGACCATCGTCGCCGCGGGGGAGAACGGGGCCTCCCCGCACGCCACGCCGCGCGATGTGGTGATCGAGGCGGGTCAGCTCGTGACCATCGACTTCGGTGCGCGCTTGGACGGCTACTGCTCCGATTGCACCAGGACCTTCGCGGTGGGCGCAGTTGGGGTCGCCCTGGCGACCCTTTATGCGCTCGTCGAGGCTGCGCAGGCGGCGGGGGTGGCCGCGACCGTCGCCGGAGCGGAGGGCGCGGCCGTCGACGCGGTCGCGCGCGACATCATCACCGCCGCCGGGCACGGGGAGGACTTCGGGCACAGCCTCGGCCACGGCGTCGGCCTGGAGGTCCACGAAGGGCCTCGCCTGGCCCGTTCGGCAACGGACACCCTGGTGGAGGGCAACGTCGTCACCGTCGAGCCGGGCGTCTACGTCCCCGGGCTGGGCGGGGTGCGGATCGAGGACCTCGTGGCGGTCACGGACGGCGCGCCCGAGGTGCTCAGCGGTGTGGACAAAGGGCTGATCACGCTCGACTGAGGTGTTCAAGCGGCGCCGGGCTCCGGCCGATGTAGACCGGAGCATGCACGCCATTCGACGCACCTCAACGCTGCGCCGCGTCGCCACGATGGCGTCGCTGGCCGCCCTCCTCCTGACCCCCGGCGCCGCCGAGGCCAAGAAGAAGAAGGTCGGGGCACCCGTGATCACCTCGGTGTCGCCCCTGGAGGCCACCGTCGGGGACAAGCTCAAGCTCAAGGGCCGCAACTTCCGCAAGGGCAAGGGCAAGAACTCCGTCGGCTTCAAGCGCAAGGGCGCGGCGGTGGTGTTCATCAAGGCCGACGTCTCGACGAAGAAGACGATGTACGTCAAGCTCAGCTCGAAGCTCGAGAAGGTCCTCTACGGCGGCCAGCCCGCCGTCTTCAAGCTGCGCGTGCTGACGACCCGCTTCGGCCGGTCCTACACGTCCAAGAGGCTCTCACCGACCATCGCTCCCAAGCCGCCCGAGCCCGACGCGGCCGACCCGACCGCGACGCCGGACCCCACCGGGACCGCGACGCCGGCGCCCGGTGAGGGGACCCCCGCGCCCGCCTTCGACCCCGCCGGGCCCTACGGCGACTGCGACGGCGACAAGGTCCTCAACCAGGACGAGCAGGGCGACATCGACAACGACCTGCTCTCCGACGCGCTCGAGGAGACGATCGGGACCAGCAGCTGCCTCGCCGACAGCGACAAGGACGGCGTGATCGACTCCTACGAGTACCGGTCCGCGGTCGACCTCAACGACGACGAGTACCAGTCGCCGCAGACCGCCTTGCCCTACCCCGGCAAGCGCCCGTACCCGAACCCCCTCGACAGCGACTCCGACCGCGACTACGACGGCGATTCGCTGACGCTCGCCGAGGAGTTCTCGCTCTGGGCCCGCCTCGGCGGCCTCGCGCGCGGACGAC
This sequence comes from uncultured Solirubrobacteraceae bacterium, assembly GCA_963740765.1. Taxonomy (GTDB): domain Bacteria; phylum Actinomycetota; class Thermoleophilia; order Solirubrobacterales; family Solirubrobacteraceae; genus DATLGB01. Next base: position 281,647 of record CAVUFN010000008.1, read on the forward strand.
ACCTTCGCGACGTTCGCCGCCAAGCGCCTCACCTACTCGGACGGCCTGCAGTACTCCGTCCACACGGTCGACGGCTCGGGTCACCGGATCCCGTCGCTCGCCGTGGCCGGCTACGACAAGCAGGCGTACTTCCTCAACTGGGCCGCCACGCACGGCTACAGCGCCGTCACGCCGCCGAGCCTCGGCTGGAGCACGGTGTCGACGAGCCCCGTCGACATCCGCGACACCAACCGCGACGGCTCGGTCTCGACCGGCTGCCCGGCGGGGGGGACCAGCACCCCGTCGGAGGCGGAGTACTTCGACTACGACTGCAACGGCGTCCTCTCCGACGACGAGCGCGACGAGGACGGCGACGGCCTCACGAACTTCGACGAGACCCACGGCCGCATGACGTCCGACTACTGGTCGGCGTGCTACGCGAGCGAGGCCGCCTACAAGATCCCGTACGCCGGGACGGACGTGGCGGACGCGGACACGGATGGCGACGGCATCCTCGACGGTGCCGACGACCAGGACCACGACGATCTCCCGAACCTCATGGAGCTCAGCCGCATGGATGCGTCGAAGGCCCCCGGTCGACCCGACGGGCACGACGACACCGACGGCCGCCAGTGCGTGCCGCTCGAGGGCCTGGACCCGGATGCGCCGCGCCACCCGGACGACTACGGCAAGGTGCAGCCGTTCGATCCCTGCGATCCGAACTACAACTCGCGCACCTGTGACCGCCACCCGGTCATCGGCGCCTCGGTCGACCCGAACTGGTGGTCGCTGCAGTAACCCGCCACCGGCGCGACTGGAACCTCACCGCGCTGATCGTCCTCTGCGCCAGCACCGTGCTGGCGCTGGGGACGATGCAGCCCGGCGGGGACTACTTCTTCGACGGCGGCGCGATCGACGCCCTCGTCCGCGGTGACCTCGGCGACTTCTTCGGCGAGCAGCCGCTCATGGGGCCGCTCTCGCTCCTACTGCGGGCGCCGTTCGTCTGGTCCGTCTTCGACGCGAGCCTGAGCACGGTCTACCTCGTCGGCGTCATCCCCTGCTACGCGGCGCTGCTGGTGCTGGCCCGCGTGCTGTGGGTGCAGATGGAGGACCGCCGCCGGATCGAGCGGATCGCCGTGGCGATCGTCTGCGTGGCCTCGCCGATCGCGGTGCGCGCCGTCCACTGGGGCCACCCCGAGGAGTTCCTGTGCACGGCGCTCGCGGTGGGTGCCGTCCTCGCCGCGGCCTCGGATCGTCCCGTCCTGTCCGGCCTGATGCTCGGCGCGGCGTTCGCCACCAAGCAGTGGGCGCTGATCGCAGCGGCGCCCGCGCTCGTCGTCCTGCCGTCGCGCCACCGCGCCTTCGTGCTCACCTCCGCCGGCGTCGGCCTCGCGTTCACCCTCCCGATGTTCCTCGGCGATCCGGAGCGCTTCCTCGTCGTGCTGCGCGCGGCCGGGAGCTCCGATCCGTCCGCGGTCCTGGGGTTGCGCGACGGCAACTTCCCGGCGGGCCGGGTGTCGCCCAACTGCCTGTGGATGCCGCTCGGGACCGAGGCGTGGGTCGACGGCCGCCGCTACCTGTTCATGAGCCCGCTGCTGGCCACGCTGACGCATCCGCTGATCCTGGTCTGCGGCCTGCCGCTGGCGTGGGCCGCGTGGCGGCGCGCGCGCGGCCCGGTGGGACGCCTCGACGCGCTGCGTCTGCTCGCGATCGCCTTTGCGCTGCGCTGCTTCCTCGATCCCAACAACTGCGACTACTACCACGTGCCGCTGCTCGCGACGCTCGCCGCCCTGGCGGCCTACGGGGGACCAGCGGAGCTGCGGGCGGCGGTGTTCGGCGCCATCGGGCTCGGCATCGCCTTCGCCCGGCCCGCCGAGACCCTCTCCGTGCTCGTCGAGCACGCGGTCCCGCAGTACCTGGCCTACATGGCGGCCCTGGTCCCGCTGCTGGTGTGGCTGTTCCACGGCCTCTTCCCGCGCCCCGCCTGGCAGCGGCTCGGTTTCCTGGCTGCTCCGGCGCCCTGACCGGGTAGAGATCCGCCGGGGCGGACGTCGAGCTCTTCATCGCGCTGCTGGCCGCCGAGGTCCGCCGTGACCTCGACCTGGAGGCCAGCCGCCTGGATCGCTGGACGCGAGTGGGGCATCCACCCCAATCCACCCGACTTTGTCTTTCCTACCGAAGTAGTTGCTAAGGTTCCATCCTTCCTTGCCCACCGTGTTGGTGGGAAACGCACGAAGGAGACCCGGAACCACCATGAAGACAACACTCATCGCCCTGCTCGCGGTCGTGGCCCTCGCGGCGGTCGCCGGCTGTGGCGGCTCCTCGGATGCGTCCGGCGCCGGTGCTGTCGGCGCGGACTCGTCCAAGGGCTCGATCAGCCTCGTCGCGTACTCCACGCCGGAGGTCGTCTACGACGAGATCATCCCGGACTTCAACCGGACCGGGCCGGGCGAGGGGATCGGCTTCAAGTCCTCCTACGGCGCCTCCGGCGACCAGAGCCGCGCCGTCGAGGCCGGCCAGCCCGCCGACTACGTGTCGTTCTCCACGGAGCCCGACATGACGCGCCTCGTCGACGCCGGCCTGGTCGACTCGACCTGGAAGGACACCCCGACCCAGGGCCGCGTCACCACCTCGCTCGTGTCCTTCGTCGTGCGCAAGGGCAACCCGAAGCACATCAAGACGTGGGCCGACCTGGTCAAGCCGGGCGTCGAGGTCCTCACCCCGAACCCGTTCACCTCGGGCGCGGCGAAGTGGAACCTGCTCGCGGCCTACGGCGCCAACGGCGGCATCGACGATCCGGAGAAGGGCCTCGCCTACCTCAGGACGCTGCTCGACAAGAACGTCGTCGCCCAGGACAAGTCCGGTCGCGACGCGCTGCAGAACTTCACCAGCGGCACGGGTGACGTCCTGCTGTCCTACGAGTACGAGGCGACCACCGCCCAGAAGAAGGGCGAGGACGTCGACTACGTGGTCCCGGACGCCACGATCCAGATCGACATCGACTACGCGACCACCAAGGACGCCTCCCCGGCGGCCACGGACTTCTACGACTACGTGACGTCCCGGCCCGCCCAGGAGCGCTTCGCCGACTGGGGCTACCGCCCGGTCGACGAGGCGGTCCTCGCGGCCAACAAGGCCAGGTTCCCGACGCCGAGCGGCCTGTTCACCATCGCCGACATCGGTGGCTGGGAGCAGGCGAACCCGCTGTTCGACCTCGAGGCGGGCGGCGCGATCGCCAAGCTCGAGGAGTCGACGGGCATCCCCACCGAGGACTGAGTGGCCACCGCCGTCGCCAACCCGTTGAAGGTCCGCCGGGCGCGCGAGCGCCCGACGGGGCTTCTGCCCCTGGGGATCTCGACGCTCTGGCTCAGCCTGATCGTCCTGATCCCGCTGGCCGCGCTGGTGTCGCGCTCCCTCGAGCGCGGCACCGGGAAGTTCTGGGACGGCGCGACGAGCGACACCGCCCTGCGCACCCTGCGCTTCACGGTCGAGGTCTCGCTCGTCGTCGCGCTCATCAATGCCGTGGCCGGCCTCGTGCTGGCGTGGGTGCTCGTGCGCGACGAGTTCCCCGGCCAGAGGGTCGTCAACGCGCTCATCGACCTGCCCTTCGCGCTGCCGACCATCGTGGCCGGGCTCACCCTGATCGCGCTCTACGGCGGCGACAACCCGCTCCACATCGACATCCGCGGCAAGCAGGCCGGTATCGCCCTGGCGCTGCTGTTCGTGACGCTGCCGTTCGTCGTGCGCAGCGTCCAGCCCGTGCTGATCGAGCTCGACAGGGACATGGAGCAGGCGGCCGAGTCGCTCGGCGCCACGCCCTGGACGACCTTCCGCCGCATCATCTTCCCGAACCTCGTGCCGGCGCTGCTGTCGGGCGCCGCGCTGGCCTTCGCCCGCGCGGTCGGTGAGTTCGGGTCGCTCGTGCTGATCTCGTCCGCCAACCCGCGGCAGACCGAGGTCTCGGCCATCACGATCTTCAAGCTCAACGAGTCCGACGCGCCGATCAGCGCCGCCGCCGTGTCCGTCACGCTGCTCGCGGTCAGCCTCGTCGTGCTGCTCGGGATCCGCGGGCTCGAGCGGTGGGGCGGAGCGAAGACGGAGCCTCCACCGGTGACGAGCGATGCGAGGCCGCGGCCATGAGGGCTGATCGCCGCACGCAGCTCGGGCTGCGCATCGTGGCGCTCGGGTACCTGGCCGTGCTGCTGGTGATCCCGGTCGGCCTGGTCTTCTACCGGACCTTCGAGAAGGGCGTCGGCAACGTCATCGGCAGCGTCACGACGCCGGCGGCCATCAGCGCCTTCTGGCTGACGATCGAGGTGGCGGCGATCGCGGTCCCCCTCAACGCGGTCTTCGGCATCGCGACCGCGCTCGCGCTCGCCCGCGGGCGCTTCCCCGGCAAGCGGCTGCTCGACGCGCTCATCGACCTGCCGTTCGCCGTCTCGCCCGTCGTGATCGGCATCTCGCTGGTCCTGCTCTACGGCCGCGAAGGCTGGCTCGGCTTCCTCGCCGACGACGGCATCCGCATCCTGTTCAGCGTGCCGGGCATCGTCCTGGCCACGATCTTCGTGTCGCTCCCGTTCGTCGCCCGCGAGGTGACGCCGGTGTTGCGCGAGATCGGCGCCGAGCAGGAGGAGGCGGCCACGACGCTCGGGGCGACGCCGTGGCAGACGTTCTGGCGGATCACGCTGCCGGCCATCCGGTGGGGCCTCGCCTACGGCATCGTCCTGTCAACCGCCCGCGCGATCGGCGAGTTCGGTGCCGTCAGCGTCATCAGCGGCCGGGTGGCGGGGGAGACCCAGACCCTGACCCTCCTGGTCGAGCAGCGCTACAACAACTTCGACATCGCCGGCGCCTACGCGGCATCCGCCCTGCTGGCGCTCATCGCCCTCGTCACCCTGCTGTCGATGACAGCCCTGAGCTCCCGGAGGGAGATCCGATGATCACGGTCAAGGCCATCAACAAGGCGTTCGGCGACTTCCAGGCGCTCGCGGACGTGGACCTCGAGGTTCCCGACGGCTCGCTGACGGCGCTGCTGGGCCCGTCGGGCTCGGGCAAGTCGACGTTGCTGCGCATCATCGCGGGCCTCGAGCGCCCCGACACCGGCGAGGTCGTCATCGGCGGGCAGGACACGACGGACGTCCCGGCGCGCAAGCGCGAGATCGGCTTCGTCTTCCAGCACTACGCCGCCTTCAAGCACATGACGGTGCGCGACAACGTCGCCTTCGGCCTGTCCATCCGCAAGCGCGGGAAGACCGAGATCAAGGCGCGCGTCGACGAGCTGCTCGCCCTGGTCGGCCTGAGCGGCTTCCAGGACCGCTACCCGGCGCAGCTGTCGGGCGGCCAGCGCCAGCGCATGGCGCTCGCCCGTGCGCTCGCGGTCCAGCCGCGCGTGCTGCTGCTCGACGAGCCGTTCGGCGCACTGGACGCCAACGTCCGCGCCGACCTGCGCGCCTGGCTGCGTCACCTGCACGACGAGATCCACGTCACCACCGTCCTGGTCACCCACGATCAGGAGGAGGCCATGGAGGTCGCCGACCAGCTCGTGGTGCTGCGCGAGGGCCAGATCGAGCAGCAGGGCTCGCCCCGCGAGATCTACGAGGCGCCGGCGAACGACTTCGTGATGGGCTTCCTCGGGCCGGTGAGCAGGGTCGCGGGCGGCCTCGTGCGCCCGCACGACCTGATCCTCTCCGGCGAACCGGTAGACGACGCCCAGGAGGCGATGGTGTCGCGCGTGCTGCACCTCGGCTTCGAGGTCCGCGTCGAGCTCACCCTGAGCGGGGGCGACCGCGTCACCGCGCAGGTCACGCGCTCGGAGGCCGACCAGCTCGAGCTGGCCGACGGCGACATCGTCTGGGTGCGCTCGCCGATGCCGCTTCCCGCCGTGCGGGCGTCTAGCGCTGCCGCGTGACCCAGGCCTCGGGGTCGTCGGCGAGCGCGACGATCTCGCTGCTGAGCCGGCCGTTGCCGAGGTCGGCGACGGTGACGTTCTCGACGACCGCGCGGAGGTTGTGGCGGACGGCGATCCAGACGCGCTGGAGCTCCTGTGCGTTGCCGGTGTAGTCGACGTCCTCGGGCCGCTGCCCGCGAACGGAGGCGAGCGGCCCGTCGACGGCCCGCATCACGTCGGCGACGCTGATCTCCTCGGCCGGGCGCGCGAGCCAGTAGCCGCCCTCGCTCCCGCGCTGGCTGCGCACGAGCCCGCTCTGGCGGAGGTCGGAGAGGATGTTCTCGAGGAACTTGGGCGGGATGCCCTGAGCGGTGGCCAGGCGATCTCCCTTGACCGGTCCGCCGCCCGCCGCGGCGAGCTCCGCAGCGGCCCGGAGGGCGTAGTCGGCCTTCGCGGAGATGCGCACGACCGGTAAGCCTATAGATGACGTGCGGTTGGAGAACGTCCTCGCGACCGCCCGCGTCAAGGGTTCGTAGGCAACGAGCGCAGTGATCCGATCGGCGGGTCGCCGCGCTAGCCCCTGCATGCCCAACATCGGAATTCCCGAGATGCTGATCGTTCTCGTCATCGCCCTGCTGGTGCTCGGCCCGAAGAAGCTCCCCGACGCGGGCCGCTCCCTCGGCCACGGCATCCGCTCCTTCAAGGACGCGATCACCGGCAGCGACGACGACGAGCGCGCCGAGCTGCCGGCCGCCGCCCGGACCGAGGCCTAGGCCCCATGCGGCGCCGGCACGCGGGAGTCGCGCTGCTGGCCTGCGGCGTCGTCGTCCTGGGGGGCTGCGGGTCCTCCGACGACACGGCTTCGACCTCGACGGCGAGCTCGCCCGAGCCCCCGGCGTCCGCTGAGACGCAGGCGCCGCCGGCCCCCTCGGGGAAGGCGGCGAAGGCCTCGATCGAGGACTTCACCTTCACCCCGAAGTCCGTGACCGTGCCCGCGGGCGGGACCGTCACGTGGACCGACGAGGACTCCGCCAACCACAACGTCGCCTTCGACGACAAGCGCATCGAGGGCATCGACAACCTGCGCGAGGGCCAGAGCGGCAAGGTCACCTTTGCCGAGGCCGGCACCTACGCGTACGTCTGCACCTATCACCCAGGAATGGAAGGGAAGGTCATCGTCAAGTGACGAATCAAGCCATCGATCGCGTGGACCCGGACGGGACTCTGCGGGAGGGCGTCGAAGCACTCGACGCCGCACGGACCGGGCAGACCCGGTCAGCGTTCTTCAAGCGCGGCGGCGCGCTGGCGGGGGCCGGGCTGGCACTCGGCGCGATCCCGGCCGGCTTCGCGATCGCCCAGGGCGGCCTGCCCAAGGGCGACATCAAGATCCTCAACTACGCGCTGACGCTCGAGTACCTCGAGGCGGCCTTCTACGCGGAGGCGGTCCAGAAGGGCGAGCTCTCCGGCGAGTCGGCGATCTTCGCCAAGCTCGTCGCCGAGCACGAGCAGGCGCATGTCGACGCGCTCAAGCAGACCCTCGGCTCCAAGGCCGGGAAGGCTCCGGGCGTCGACTTCAAGGACGCCACGGGCAAGGCCAAGTTCCTGCAGACGGCGAAGACGCTGGAAGACACCGGCGTCGCCGCCTACCAGGGCCAGGCGACCGAGATCGAGACGGCCGCCGTCCTCGCCGCGGCGGGGTCCATCCTCGCTGTCGAGGCGCGCCACGCCGCCTGGGTACGCGACATCATCGGCGGCGGCGAGGGCGTCAACCCCGCTCCCGACGCCTTCGAGGTGCCGCAGGACATGCAAGCGATCCTGGATGCCGTCAGCGGCACCGGCTTCCTGAAGGGCTGACCATGAGCACATTCGACATTCCCTCGTTCGCCGAGCTCGACCGCGACGGCGCGGTCGAGGAGGCAGCCGCCAAGGCGGGCGTGACCCGCTCGCAGTTCCTGCGCCGCACCGCCTTCGTCGGCGGTGGCCTGATCGTCGGCGGCCTGCCGGTGGCGTTCGCCAACGCGCAGGGCAAGGGCGACATCGACATCCTCAACTACGCGCTGACGCTCGAGTACCTCGAGGCGGCCTTCTACAAGGAGGCGGTCGACGGCGGGGCGCTCAGCGGGCAGTACGCGCGTTTCGCGAAGATCGTCGCCGAGCACGAGCAGGCGCACGTCGACGCGCTCAAGAAGGCGCTGGGGTCGAAGGCGGTCAAGGAGCCGAGCTTCGACTTCAAGGGCACCACGGGCAGCGAGTCGACCTTCGGGGCGACCGCGATGACGCTCGAGGACACCGGCGTCAAGGCCTACCAGGGCCAGGCGACCAACATCAAGTCCAAGGCCGTGCTCAAGGCCGCCATCTCGATCCACCCGGTCGAAGCGCGGCACGCCGCCTGGATCGCGTCCATCCTGTCCAAGGGCAGCGGCTCCCCGTCGCCCGCGCCGGAGGCGTTCAACCCGTCGGCGGACATGGCGACGATCCTGGCCGCCGTGCAGGGCACCGGGTTCATCACCACCGAGTCCGGGTCGTCGTCAGCGGCGCCCACGAGCGGGAACCCGAGCGTCGCCGGCTGAATCGTCCATCGATGGGCCGGGCCGGCGCGAGCTGGCCCGCCTGATCGCCGAGGAAGGGCTGTCGCCGCGAGCGGCGGCGGCCCGCCTCGGCGTGGCGGAGGACGTCGCCCGCGCGGAGGTGGCGCGCTGGTACGCGGCCGAGGCGGCCCGGCCCGGCGCGTCGCGGTTCGGGCGCCGTCAGATCGCGGGCGTGGCGATGGTGCTCGCATTCGTGCCGGTCGGCTGGGTCGCCAGCGCGGCCCTGTTCGGCGGCGACGACGAGCGCCCGCCCGGCGAACGCATCGCAGGCGCGCCCCCGGCGCGCCAGGCGCCGGGCCGGTTCGTGTCGCAGGACGCGCGGGCGCGCCGCGACCGCCACACGGCGTTGGTCGCGCACGTGCGCGGGCGCCGGGTGCAGGTCTTCGCCGAGCCCTCACCGAAGGCCAAGCGCACGACGCTGAAGGGCCGCACGCTCGACGGCAGCAAGCTCCCCCTGGCGCTGCTGGTGGAGCGGCGGCGCGACGGCTGGCTCCAGGTGCAGCTCCCGACCCGGCCCAACCTCTCGCGCGGCTGGATCCGGACGCGGTCGGTGCGCCTGTCCCAGACGGACTGGCGGCTGCGCGTCGATCTCTCCGACCACTCCGTGACCACCTGGCGCGGCCGCCGGAAGATCTCGGTCCATCGCATCGGGGTCGGCCGGTCCGTCACCCCGACGCCCCGCGGGCGCTACTACCTGACCGACCTCGTCAAGCCACCGAACCCCGACGGGCTGTACGGCGCCTACGCCTACGGGCTCTCGGCGCACTCGAACGTCATCACCTCGTTCGGCGCCGGCGACGGCCAGATCGGCATCCACGGGACCAACGACCCGAAGACGCTGGGTTCACAGGTCAGCCACGGGTGCATCCGGGTCTCCAACGACGTCATCGAGAGCTTCGCGCGTCACCTGCCGCTGGGTACGCCGGTCACGATCCGCTCCTAATCTCTGTGGTCGTGGGCCACCACGACCATCACGGGCACTCCCACGGCGTCGCCGCCGACGCCGATCGCGGCAAGCTGGCCGTCGCCCTCGCCCTGATCGTCGGCTTCATGATCGTCGAGGTCGTGGCGGGGATCGCGGCGCACTCGCTCGCGCTGCTCTCCGACGCGGCCCACATGCTCACGGACGCGGGCGCCATCGCGCTCTCGCTCGTCGCGATCCGGCTCGCCGCCCGCCCGGCGCGCGGTGCCATGACCTTCGGCTTCAAGCGCTCGGAGATCCTCGCGGCCGCCGTCAACGGCACGACGCTCTTCGTGCTGGCGCTGGTCATCACGTACGAGGGCATCCGGCGCCTGGCCGACCCGCCCGCCACCGAGGGCGCCGTCGTGCTCGCCGTCGCCCTGGTCGGCGTCGCGGTCAACCTCGCCGCGACGGTGGTCCTGTCGCGCGCCAACCGCGAGTCGCTGAACATCGAAGGCGCCTACCAGCACATCCTCACCGACCTCGCCGCCTTCGTCGCCACGGCGATCGCGGGCGCCGTCATCCTGCTCACCGGCTTCCACCGGGCGGACGGCATCGCCTCGCTGATCGTCGCCGCCATCATGCTGCGCGCCGCGGTCTCGCTGCTGCGGGCGTCGGGGCGCATCTTCCTGGAGGCGGCGCCGGAGGGGCTGGACCCGGACGCCATCGGGCGCGCGATGATCGGCACGGCCGGCATCGTCGAGGTCCACGACCTGCACGTGTGGGAGGTGACGTCGGGCTTCCCGTCGCTGTCCGCGCACGTGACGGTGGGCGCCGACGTCGACTGCCACGGTGCCCGGGCCACGATGGAGGCGATGCTGCACGAGCGCTTCGGCATCGACCACACCACGTTGCAGGTCGAGCACGAGGGCGGCCGGCTGCTCGCCATCGAGCCGAGCGTGTGAGTTGGTTCGCGCGCATCTGGCTGAAGGCCGCGCCGGCGATGGACGCCCGCGGTGCTGCCGAGCACCGCGCGCGGCTGCTGGCGGGACTGTCGGGCGTGGTCTGCGAGGTCGGCGCGGGCACGGGCTCGAACTTCGCCCACTACCCGGCCGCGGTCACGCGGGTGGTCGCCGTCGAGCCCGACGCGACACTGCTCGAAGCGGCACGCGAGGCGGCGCGCGGCACCGTCGCGACGGTGAGCGAGGGCGTCGCGGAGGCGCTGCCGCTCGGCGCCGGCGAGGCGGACGCGGTCGTGTTCTCACTGGTCCTGTGCACGGTGCCCGACCAGGCCGCAGCGCTGGCCGAGGCGCGACGCGTCCTGCGACCGGGCGGCGAGCTGCGCTTCTACGAGCACGTCATCCCGCTCGGCGGGCCGGCCCGGGTGGGCGCGCTGGCGCTCGATCGGTCGGGCCTGTGGCCGGCGCTCGCCGGCGGTTGCCATCCGGCGCGGGACACGGAGGCGGCGATCCGCGCGGCCGGCTTCGAGGTTTCCGAGCGCGACCGCTTCCCGTTCCGGGCCGGCGCGCTCTCGCCGCCGATCCCGTTCGTGATCGGGACCGCTACGCGGCCCGGCTGACCACGACCCGGCCCTTCATGCCGGGATGCAGGGTGCAGACGTAGCGGTAGCGGCCTCTCCGGTGGAAGGTGACCGCATAGGTCTCGCCGGCCATCAGGTCACGCGAGGACTTGAAGCGCCGCTTGCCCACGCTGTGGACGTTGTGCGTGACGTACTGCTCCTGGAAGCGCCAGGTCACGCGCTCGCCGCGCTGGATGCGGACGACGCCCGGCTTGAAGTCGATGTCGTCCACCCGGACCGTGGCGGGGCCCGCCGCCACGGCGGCGAGCCCCGTCAATGCCACGGCCGCAAGCACTGCTACGGCTGCAGGGGACCGACGACGAAGTCGAGGCCCGTGACCGTCTTGACCGTCTTCTTGAACGTGAAGGCCGGGTTGAACGCGTTCGGCGCGGGGTTGGGCGCGCCGGAGATGCCCTTCTGCGCGCACAGCTGCGCGGTGTAGGCCGCGTGGTTGGCCTCCACGGAGTGGATGGCCAGCGCCGCGGCGGTCACGTCCACGTTGGACAGGTACGGACCGGCACCCGCGTAGGCCGCGGTGCCGACCGGCTCGATCTGCGAGGCGGTCAGGATGAACGTCTCCTGATCCTTGAGGGCCGCGCCGACGGCGTCCATGTTGAGCTTGGGCGCCCTGACGGCGGCCTTGCCCAGCACCTGCTTGAGCGCCTTGACGTGAGCCGCCTCGTGCTCGGCCAGGACCGCCGCGGCAGCCCTGATGTCCTGGTCGGGGTAGTTCATGTCGGCGGCGGCGGCGTAGAACGCAGCCTCCAGGTACTCGAGCGTGAGCGCGTAGTTGGCGATGATGACGTCGTTGTGGGTCGGCTTCTTCGCCGTGCGACGGACCTTCTTGAGGCTTGTGGAGTACGCGCCCTTCTGCCCCTTCTTCGCGGCCGCCATCGCCTCGACGGGATCGAGGAAGCCCAGCAGCGCGGACCCGGCGGCGAACGTGCCGGCGGTGACGACGCCGTTGCGCATGAGGTCGCGACGGGTGTTGCCGGTCGGGTCGATGGCGCCGGCCTGCTCGGCCATGCTGCGCAGGTCGCCGCTGGCGTCCAGCTGCTCCAGATTGATACGAGTCATTCTTGTGATCCTCCTTGGGGGTTCGGCCGTTTGGCTACGCAGCCACCCCCGGCGGTGGATCAGTGCTTGACGCGTAGGCGCGCGCGTGCGGTCCGGCCGTCCGCGGCGGTACCGCGTGCGGTCAGCACGACCCGGCCGCGCCGCAGCAGCCGCTTGCCGCGCTTGCCGAGCCGCAGCGGGACGCGGAACGCCGTCCGGCCGCGCAGGAGCCGCTCCCCGCCGCCCACACGGCGGCCACGGCGGTCGCGCACCGTCACCCGGCAACGCAGCAGCTCGGCGCCGCCGACCGACCGGCAGCCGACCCGCTTCGTGCTCGGGCGCGACAGCCGCAGCCGGAAGCGGGCCTTCGCCGCAGCCTGCGGGTACTGCTCGAGCCGGACGACGCCGTTGCGCACCCGCTGCGGGTGGTCGCCGACGTCGAAGCGCGTCACGACCTGCTCCGTCGCGTAGTTGACGACGACGACCTGGTCGTCCCCGGACGCGCTGATGTAGCAATACCTGCCGTCACCGCTGTTGGTCGACCAGTAGGGCTTGGAGATCCTGTCGTCGACGATGCGGTAGCTGAAGTCGTCGCGGTGCACGATCGCGCCGTAGTCGGACATGGTCCCGGCGACGCAGAACTTCTCGTCCTTCGCGTCCAGCGCGAGGCCGTGGTGGGCCGAGTCGAGCAGGTAGTCCTCCTTCGGGATGTCCTTGGTCTCGTCGGCGATCGGCAGCTCGGCGATGCGCGTGACCTTGTCCTGCTGGAGGTCGTACTCGACGAAGCCGTGGAAGAAGGAGACCTGGAAGTAGACGAACCGCTCGTCAGTCGGCAGCGTCATCGGCCGCACCGCGGCGGAGAAGCCGGGGTGGCCCGCCTCGGCGAGCTTCTCACCCATGTCGATCCGCTTGAGGATCTGCAGCGTGTCCGCGTCGACGATCTGGAAGAACTCGTCGCCCTTGGCCGCGTTGGCCTCCGTCATGTCGATGGGGGTGTAGACCCGGCCGATCGAGGCGTGGTAGATGCGCTTCCCGTCCGCGGAGTAGGTGTTCTCGTGCGGCGAGTCGCCGGACTCGAAGACGCCGGTGCGCTCGCCCGTCTCGGTGTCGAGCTGGTGCACCACGTTGCCGGTCGACGCCGACACGAGCAGCTTCTTGCCGTCCGCGGAGATCGCCATGTGGTCCGAGCGATAGCCGTCCACGGGCGCGCGCCAGGCGATCTGCTTGGTGGCCAGGTCGATGGCCACGACGTCGGCGAAGCTCGGGCGGCTGACGAAGATCATCCGGCCGTCGTTGGAGGAGAAGACGTCGTCGTTGAACTGGTCGTGGCCCTCCCCGATGAAGTTGCGGACCGCGAGGAAGAACGTCAGCGTCGCCGGGTTGAAGTTGATCTCGGCGAGCCGCTCCTCCTTGTCCGGGATCACGTTGATGCGGTCGAGCCGCTGGAACGTGACGGGGTCGACGATGTCCGTCGTCCCCTCCCAGTTGTTGCCGACCAGGATCGCCGGACGGGTCACGCCCGGCTCCGCCTGCGGGCCCGTGGTGGCCCACGCGTCGTCGGCCGCGAACGCGGCCACCGCGACGAGGCCGGCGAGGACGCGGTTACGAATCGTCAGCATGGCGCGGAAGCTTATGCTCGGCCGATGCCGGGCAGCGCCGATCCCATGCCGCGCCCGGGCACGCGCCCCTCCTCGTTCGAGCGCCTGCGCCGGCTGCCCGGCATCGGCCGCGCGATGGACTGGGGCATGGGGGAGGCGGCCGCCTCGCCGCGGACGCAGGGAGCGGGCGCGCGCATCGCGGGCCTGAAGGTCACGGAGTCCGTGTGCCCCTACTGCGCGGTCGGGTGCGGGCAGCTCGTGTACACGCGCGGCGGCGAGCTGATCGACATCGAGGGCAACCCGCGGTCGCCGATCAACCAGGGGACGCTGTGTCCCAAGGGCGCGGCCAGCCGCCAGCTCGTGCAGCAGCCCGGGCGGCTCACCAAGGTCCGCTACCGGCGGCCCGGCGGCACGGAGTGGGAGGACCTCGACCTCGACCAGGCGATGGACATGATCGCCCAGCGGATGATCGACGCCCGCGAGGCCGGGTGGCAGGACACCGACCACAACGGCTACCGCGTCAACCGCACGCTGGGCTTCGCGCACCTCGGCGGCGCCACGCTCGACAACGAGGAGAACTACCTCCTCAAGAAGCTCTACACGGCGATGGGCGCCATCCAGATCGAGAACCAGGCCCGCATATGACACTCCTCCACGGTCCCCGGTCTGGGGACCTCGTTCGGCCGTGGCGGCGCCACGTCATACCTGCAGGACATCTCCAACGCTGACTGCGTCCTGATCGAGGGCTCCAACATGGCCGAGGCGCACCCGGTCGGGTTCCGCTGGGTGATGAAGGCCAAGGAGCGCGGGGCGAAGATCATCCACGTCGATCCCCGGTACGGCCGCACGAGCCAGCTCGCCGACCTGCACCTGCCGATCCGGGCGGGCACCGACATCGCGTTCCTCGGCGGGCTGATCCGCCACGTCATCGAGACGGAGTCCTACTTCGAGGAGTACGTCGTCAACTACACGAACGCGTCGACGCTGGTCAACGAGGACTTCCAGGACTCGGAGGACCTCGGCGGCCTGTTCAGCGGGTTCGACCCCGAGACGGGGATGTACGACCGGACGTCGTGGATGTACGAGGGCGGCGAGATGCCGGCGGCGGCGGGCGTGCGCGAGCACGCCGCGCAGGGCTTCGACGAGCACACCGGGGCGGGCATGCACTCGGGCGCGTTCGAGCGCGACGAGACCCTGCAGCACCCGCGCTGCGTCTTCCAGATCGTCAAGCGCCACTTCAGCCGGTACACGCCGGAGATGGTCGAGCGCATCTGCGGCGTGCCGCAGGCGGACTTCCTGGCGGTGGCCGACGCGCTGATCTCGAGCTCGGGCCGCGACCGCACGGCGATGTGGTGCTACGCCGTCGGCTTCACCCAGCACACCTCCGGCGCGCAGATGATCCGGGCCGGGGCGATCCTGCAGCTGCTGCTGGGCAACATGGGGCGCCCGGGCGGCGGCATCATGGCGCTGCGCGGCCACGCGTCGATCCAGGGCTCGACGGACATCCCGACGCTCTACGACCTGCTTCCGGGCTACCTGCACATGCCGCGCGCCCGCGAGGAGGAGCTGACGCTGGGCGACTACATCGCCACCGGCGGCGCCGATCGCGGCTGGTGGTCGTACTTCGACGCCTACATCGTCAGCCTGCTCAAGGCGTGGTACGGCCCGGCCGCGACGGAGGCCAACGACTTCGGCTTCGGCGCGCTGCCGCTCATCAGCGGCAACCACTCGCACTTCGCCACGATGATGCGGATGATCGACGGCGGCGTCGACGGGTTCCTGGTGATGGGACAGAACCCGGCGGTGGCGTCCCAGCACGGCGGCCTGCAGCGCCGCGCGCTGGCCAAGCTCAAGTGGCTGGTGGTGCGCGATCTGGCCGAGATCGAGACGGCGACCTTCTGGCGCGACTCGCCCGAGGTGCAGTCCGGCGAGCTCCGCAGCGAGGACATCCAGACGGAGGTCTTCCTGATGCCGGCCGCCTCGCACGTGGAGAAGGAGGGCACCTTCACCAACACGCAGCGCCTGGTCCAGTACCGCGACAAGGCGCTCGACCCGCCGGGCGACGCCCGCTCGGAGCTGTGGTTCATGCACCACATCTACAAGCGCGTCGCCGCGCACTACGCCGACTCCGACCGCCCGCGCGACTGGGGCATCCGCAACCTGCACTGGGACTACCCCGAGCACGGGGAGGTCCAGGAGCCCGACGTCGAGGCGGTGATCAAGGAGATCAACGGCTACGACGTCGCGAGCGGCCGTCCCGTCGACGGCTTCACGGAGCTCGAGGCGGACGGCACGACGGCCTCGGGCTGCTGGATCTACAGCGGCATCTACAAGGACGGGGTCAACCAGGCGCGCCGCCGCGATCCCGGCGACACGCAGGCCGAGGGCGGGCTCACCTCGCCCGAGTGGGCGTGGGCGTGGCCGGCGAACCGGCGCCTGCTCTACAACCGCGCGTCCGCCGACCCGGCGGGGAAGCCGTGGTCGGAGCGCAAGCGCTACGTGTGGTGGGACGCCGAGGCGGAGAGGTGGACGGGGTACGACGTGCCCGACTTCCCGCCGACCAAGCATCCCGACTACCGCCCGAGCGACGACGACCGGGCCATGGACGCGATCGGCGGCGCCGACCCGTTCATGATGATGGCCGACGGCCGCGCCTGGCTGTACTCGCCCAGCGGCCTGCTGGACGGCCCCATGCCGACCCACTACGAACCGCTCGAGTCCCCGGTCGACAACCTGCTCTACCCGGAGCTGGGCGCGAACCCGAGCGCGCTGCGCTGGGAGCGCGCCGACAACCCGTACAACGGCCCGGGCGACCCGGACTACCCGGTCGTCGCCACCACGTTCCGGCTCACGGAGCACCACACGGCCGGCGCGATGAGCCGCCGGCTGCCGTGGCTGGCCGAGCTGCAGCCGGAGATGTTCGCCGAGCTCAGCCCGCTGCTGGCGGCGGAGCGCGGGATCGAGGACGGCGGCTGGCTGGTCGTCTCGACCGCGCGGGGCGAGATCGAGGCGCGGGCGCGCGTCACGGAGCGCATGCGCCCGCTGCGCATCGACGGCCACCTCGTCCACCAGATCGCACTGCCGTTCCACTGGGGCTACGCGGCCCCGCACCCGGGTGACTCGGCCAACGACCTCGGCGCGCTGTCGGGCGACCCCAACGTCTCCATCCAGGAGTCCAAGGCGTTCACCTGCGACGTGCGCGCGGGGCGCCGGGAAGGGTCGTCGACCGCGCGGCTGGCGGGCCAGGACCCGCCGGGCAGCGCGCAGGCCGTCGACGAGGACGACCTCCACGCCGAGTACCCGCAGGAGCACCTGCGATGAGTGGCACCGGAGGCCGCCGCCACGGAGCTGGCCATCCACAAGGTCGACGGCCACCCGTCCCGGCGGATGGGCTTCTTCACCGACACGACGGTCTGCATCGGCTGCAAGGCCTGCGAGGTGGCCTGCAAGCAGTGGAACGACCTGCCCGCGGACGGCGCGGAGTTCGACAAGAAGGGCCTGTCCTACGACCACACGGGCGAGCTCAACGGCAACACGTGGCGGCACGTGCGGTTCGTCGAGCTGCTCGAGCCGGCGGAGGTCTCGCTCCCCGACATCCCGGCCCTCGGCGGGGGTGGGGGGACCGGCGGCGACTGGGTCTTCATGTCCGACGTGTGCAAGCACTGCACGAACGCCGGCTGCCTGGACGCGTGCCCGACCGGCGCGCTGATCCGCACGGAGCACGAGACGGTGATCCTGCAGCCCGACATCTGCAACGGCTGCGGGTACTGCGTCCCGGCCTGCCCGTTCGGCGTCGTGGACCGCGACCACGACGACGGCCGCGCGGGCAAGTGCACCCTCTGCTACGACCGGCTCGAGGACGGGCTGGAGCCGGCGTGCGCCAAGGCATGCCCGACGGACTCGATCCAGTTCGGCGAGTACGAGGACCTCGTCAGCATCGCCTCGCGGCGCGTCGCGACGCTGCACGACCGCGGCCTGGACCGCGCCTACCTCTACGGCGCCGGGGACGACGCCGACCACGAGCTGGCCGGCGGCCTCGGGGCGTTCTTCCTGCTCACGGAGGCGCCCGAGCGCTACGGGTTGCCGGCCCAGGCCGAGTCCCCCGTGCAGGAGAACGTGGTCGGCGCGACCGTGGCCGCCATGGGCGCCGGCCTGATCGCCGCCGCCACCGCGGCGATCGCCTTCGCCACCACCGGCCGCCGCTCGGGGCGAAGCTGGTGAGCGGGCTCGAGCAGCCCGGGGACCCGCCTGGGCTCGGCCCCGCCGAGGAGCCGCCGGAGACGGCGGCCGAGCGCGAGCGCGAGTGGGCCGGGGGCGAGCGGGACATGCGCCCGGCGGTCGGGACGCCCGCCGGGCCGGCCGGCTGGGAGCGCGCCGACGCCGACGCCGACGTCGCCATGGCGCGCCCCGAGTGGGGGGACGCGGTGTGGTCCTTCCTCTACAAGCGCGACACCGACTACGCGTCCGTCGAGCCCGCACCGGGCCAGATCGCCGAGGCGAGCCTGCGCGCGCGCGGTGGGACGGAGCCGGGGCCGGTCAACGGGCCGTTCCTGCACGCGCCGCTGTGGACGTGGGAGGTGCCGACCTACTTCTGGGTCGGCGGCATCGCGTCGGGAGCGGCGTTCGTCGCCTTCGCCGCCGACCTCGCGGGCGACCACCGCTCCGCGCGGATCGCCCGGCTCGTGGCCCTCGGCGCGATCGCGCCGGCGCCCGTCCTGCTGATCTCCGACCTCGGGCGCCCCGCCCGCTTCCTGAACATGTTGCGGGTCTTCAAGCCGCGCTCGCCGATGAACGTCGGCGCCTGGTGTCTGATGGGGTTCAGCGCGACCCTCACCGGTGCGGTCGGCGCGGACCGCGTCCGCCACGACCGGACCGCGCGGGCGCTCGGCGGGGCCACCGCGGTGTTGGGTGGCTACCTCGGCTCCTACACGGGGGTCCTGCTGGCGGCCACCGCCATCCCGGTATGGGCGCGCAGCCGGTACTTCCTCGGTCCCGTCTTCGTCGCCACCGCCACCGCCACCGGCGCGGCGGCGACCCGGCTGGCCCTGGTCGGCGCCGGGCTCCCCCAGGGCCACCCGACCCGCCGCGCGCTGTCCCGGCTCGAAGCGGTCGCGATGGGCGCGGAGCTGACGCTGTCCCAGGTCAACGAGCGCCGCATCGGCGACACCGGCCGGGCGCTCGAGGGCCGGCTGCTCACCACCGCCAAGGTGCTGGTCAACGCCGGTTTCGCCCTGCAGCTGGCGGGCCGCCGGCTGGGTCCGCGCGCCGAGGACGCCGCCAGCGTCAGCTACCTGCTGGCGGGCCTGGCCTTCCGCTTCGCCTGGGTCGAGGCCGGCAAGACCTCGGCGCGCGACGACGCCGTCGTCGCCGACACCGCGCGCGGCAAGGTCCAGTCGCGGGCGACGTCGAGGCACCGCGAGCCCTCGCCGCGCGCGCTCTCGGCGCCCGGGCGCGCCTACAGCGCCACGGTCCGCCGGCTCAGCCTGCTCGTCGAGGGCGCGCTCCGCCGCCCATGATCCTGCGGCGCCTGCCCGTGCACCCGGTCAGCACGCGCTCGGAGCTGATCAGGACCCAGCGCTACCGCGAGCTGTCCGACTGCGCAGCCGGTGCAGCTGGGGCATGAGGCCGTAGATCACGATCGGGACGGCGATGGTCGCCAGCACGAGCGTGCGAACCACCGTCGGCAACGGCTGCAGCCAGCCGGCGAAGACCAGGTTGATCGCCGTCAGCGTCGGGAAGACGCAGATCCAGATCATCAGCGCGAGCTGGTGCTTGGTGGGAGGGGTCATGAGCGGGCCCTTTCGATGTCGTCGTCGACGAGGTACTGGTTGATGGCAATTGCGGCGGCGGAGCCCTCGCCGGCGGCGGTGATGACCTGCGCGCGCGGGTTCGTGACGTTGCCGGCCGTCCACACGCCGGGCGCGTCGGGGTCGAGCCCGGCGATCACGAGCGGGCTGAGCGCGGGCCGCATGAAGACGGCGTCGCGCGGGACCGTCTGACCGTCGTCGAGTTCAACGGCGCTCAGGCGATCGTCCTCCACGACGAGCCGGGTCACCGGAGCATCGAAGACCGCGATGCCACGCTGGGCGAGCACCGCGAGCTCATGGTCGCCGACGGAAGCTGCGAAGAGCGCGACGTCGTCGGACCACTGGCGCAGGAGATGGGCGTGCTCGACGGACCCGAGAACGCCGATGGCCTGGTCGCGGACCTCCCAGCCGTGGCAGTACGGGCAGTGCAGGAAGTCACGGCCCCAGCGCTCGCGGGCGCCGGGGATGTCCGGAAGCTGGTCGACGGCGCCGGTGGCCAGCAACACCGTCCGCGCCCGCACGGACCGGCCGCTGGCGAGGTCGAGCCGGAGCGCGTCATCCGCCGCGACGACGCGGTCGTCGATCAGCTCGACGCCGTAGCCGCGGACCTCCTCGCGACCGCGGGCGAGCAGGTCGGTGGGCGGCATCCCGTCACGGGAGAGGAAGCCCTGCATGTGGGCGGCGGGGGCGTTGCGGGGCGCGCCGGCATCGATCACGGCGACGCGACGCCGCGCCCGGCCCAGCACGAGCGCCGCGCTGAGGCCGGCGGCTCCACCGCCGATCACCGCCACGTCGTAGGTCGTTGTCGTCATGCCGACGATGGTGCGGGGGAGAGGGCGTGCGGGCAACTTTCGTTGCCGTTTCCGGGACGCCGCGTTAGCGTCGGCGGGGTGGAGGGCTCGGACCCCATCCCGGCCGTACTCGCCGAGGTCGGCCCGCGGCTGCGCCGGCTGCGCGAGCGGCGCGGCGTGACGCTGACGGCGCTCGCGGCCAGGACCGGGATCTCCAAGAGCACCCTGTCGCGGCTGGAGAGCGGGCAGCGCAAGGCCAGCCTGGAGCTGCTGCTGCCGCTGGTCGAGGCCTACCAGGTGCCGCTCGACGAGCTCGTGGGCGCCCCCGAGGTCGGCGACCCGCGCGTGCGCTTCAAGCCGCGCAAGCGCAACGGCCGCATCGTCTTCCCGCTCACGCAGCAATCCAGCGGACTTGCGGTCTGGAAGGTCGTCATCCCGCCCGAGCGCGAGCGCAACCTCCGCGTCCACGCCGGCTACGAGTGGCTCTACGTCCTGTCCGGGCGGCTGCAGCTGATCCTCGGCGAGCACGACCTCACGCTCGGCCCGGGGGAGGTCGCCGAGTTCGACACGAGCCAGCCCCACTGGTTCGGCCCGGCGGGCCCGGAGCCCGTCGAGATCCTGAGCGTGCACGGTGCGCGCGGGCAGCGCATGCACAAGGCGACGTAGCGCGTTCCCGGTTTCGGCAACGATCGTTGACCCCGGCGGCCGCGGGGAGCAGCCTCGCCGCCATGACCACACCAGACCAGCGGACCGCCCGAGTCGTCGGGTGGTTCTTCATCGGCACCTTCGTCTTCTCGATCCCGGGCTTCCTGCTGTACGGCCCGCTCCTCAACCACGACACCTACGTGCTCGGCGGCGGCGCCGACGGCCAGATCGCCTTCGGCGCCTTCCTCGAAGTCCTGACGGCGATCTGCAACATCGGCACCGCAGTCGCGCTCTACCCGGTCGCCAAGCGCTACACGGAGCGCGCCGCGCTCGGCTACGTCGCCCTGCGCGTCGTCGAGTCGACGATCATCGTCGCGGGCCTGATCAGCGTCATGGCGGTCGTCACGCTGCGCCAGGAGCTCGGCGGCGCGGACCCGGCTGCGGTCGGCGTCGCCGGACAGGCACTGGTCGCCTTCCACGACTGGACCTTCCTGCTCGGCCCGGGCTTCTGCGCCGGAATCGGCAACGGCGTGCTGCTCGGATTCATCATGCTCAAGTCCGGCCTGCTGCCCCGCCGGCTCGCGATCTTCGGACTCGTCGCCGGCGCGGTCGCGATCGTCGCCGCGTCGGGCGCCCTGCTCGGCCTCTACGACCGGCAGTCCACGCCGCAGAAGCTGCTGACCGTCCCGGAGATCATCTGGGAGGCGACGTTCGGCATCTACCTCGTCACCAAGGGGTTCGCCTCCACGCGGGTCGCCCCGGTCGCCCGGCGCGTCGCGGCGCTCGCCTGAGCCCGGCTATCCCCGGTCGAGCTCGGCCGCGAGCTCGCCGACGCGCCGGGCGATGTCGTCGCGGATCGCCCGGACCGCGTCCTCCGGGAGGCCCTTCGGGTCCCGGAGGTCCCAGTCGACGTAGCGCTTGCCCGGGAGGTAGGGGCAGGCGTCCCCGCACCCCATCGTCACGACGACGTCGGCACGCTCGGCGAGCGCGCGGGTGAGGAGCTGCGGCGTGCGGTCGGCGAGGTCGATGCCCAGCTCGCGCATCACCGCGACGACCTCGGGATGGACGCGGTCGGCGGGCGTCGTGCCGGCGGAGAGCGCGTGGTGGCGCCCGCCGCTCGCCCGCTCGAAGAGGGCCGCGCTCATCTGGGAGCGACCGGCGTTGTGGAGGCAGACGAAGAGGGCGGTGGCCATGGTCAGGGGTAGAGGACGCGGATCAGCCCGAGCGCGAGCGCCGCGGCGGTGAGCTGGGCGATGGCGAACGCGGGGACGGAGGCGGGCGCGATCCCGGCGAACGTGTCCGAGAAGATGCGGCCGACGCTGATCGCCGGGTTGGCGAAGCTGGTCGAGCTGGTGAACCAGTAGGCGGCGGCGATGTACGCGCCGACCGCGGCGGGCGTCGACCCCGCCCGGCCCGTGCGGGCGAGCGAGAAGATGAGCAGCAGCAGGCCCGCGGTGGCGACGATCTCGGCCAGGAGGTGCGCGGGGCTCGCGCGGTGCGTCGCGGAGATGCTGATCGCAGCCTCGGCGAACATCGCGTTGGCCAGCACGGCGCCGCTGACGCAGCCCGCCACCTGGGCGGGCAGGTAGGCGAGCGCTTCGCGCCAGGGCATCCCGCCGAGGGCGGCGTCGACAAGTGAGACGACGGGGTTGATGTGCGCACCGGAGACCGGGCCGAACATCAGGATGATCGCGAACAGGCCCGCGCCGGTGACGGCGGCGTTCTCGAGCAGCTGGAGGCCCGGGTCGGCCGACAGGCGCTGGGCGGCGATCCCGGAGCCGATCACGAGGGCCGCGAGCAGCAGCGACCCGAGGTACTCGGCGAGCAGGCGGCGGATCACGACCGCAACCCTATCCATTGACAATGTTCGATCCAATCGATAGACATAGATAGATGGCCGTCGATCTACCGCTCGCCCCGAAGATCAAGCGCGCCGCCGGGGGGCCGTGCTGCGAGCCCGTCGTGTACCCGGACGTCGACCGCGACCACGCGCTGCGGATGGCCGCGGTCGCCAAGGCACTCGGCGACCCGGTCCGGCTGCAACTCGTCGACGTCCTGCGCAAGCACGCCGGGAAGGTGTGCGTGTGCGAGCTCGTCCCCCTGTTCGACATCTCCCAACCCACGCTCTCGCATCACCTCAAGAAGCTCCGCGACGCCGGCATCGTGGACAGCGAGCGCCGCGGGCTGTGGGCCTACTACTACGTCCTCCCCGACGCGCTGAAGGAGCTTTCCGCATGGCTGACCTGACCACCGACATCCGCGATCGCGTCCGGGAGCGCTACGCCGCCGCGGCCCGCGCCGCCGGTTCCGGGAGCGGATGCTGCTCCGCCGGCGTCATCGAGCCGGGGGAGGAGTCCAAGTGGGGCGCCTCGCTCTACGGCGACGAGGCCGGCGAGATCGGCGTCGAGGCGTCGCTCGGGTGCGGCGTCCCGACGGCGGTCGCCGACCTGCACGAGGGCGAGACCGTCCTCGACCTCGGGTCCGGCGCCGGGGCGGATGTCCTGATCAGCGCGCGGCGGGTGGGTCCGACGGGTCGCGCGATCGGCCTGGACATGACGGACGAGATGCTCGACCTCGCGCGGCGCAACGCCGCCACCGCCGGGCTCGCGAACGTCGAGTTCGTCAAGGGGCACATCGAGGCCATCCCGCTCGCCGAGAACGCGGTCGACGTCGTGATCTCCAACTGCGTGATCAACCTCTCCGGCGACAAGCAGCAGGTCCTGCGCGAGGTCGCCCGCGTGCTCAAGCCCGGCGGCCGCTTCGCGGTCTCCGACGTGATCGCCGATCACGACATGGACGACGCGACCAAGGCCGACATGGCCGCCTGGACCGGATGCATCGCCGGGGCGCTGACGGGCGCCGAGTACGAGGCGTTCCTGCGCGACGCCGGGCTGGAGGCCGTCGAGATCGCCGTGACCCATCGCGTCCACGCGCACGCCGCATCCGCGATCATCCGCGCCGCCAAGCCCGCCTGACGATCTCGGAGACGCCGCCGCGTAGATGAGCCTTCCCGTCATCCAGGTCGAGCCGAGGACGCCGCGTGGCGCTCCGGTGCGCGACGAGCGCTGGCTGCTGGCCGCCCGCCGGGCGCGGCAGCTCTCGTGGGCATCGCTGGTCTGGATGACGATCGAGGGCGTCGTCGGCCTTGCCGCCGGCTTCGACGCCGACTCGCTCAGCCTGCTGGTGTGGGCCGCGTCCTCATTCGTGGAGGGCCTCGCATCCGCCACGATCATCTGGCGCTTCACCGGCTCCCGCATGCACTCGCACACGAGCGAGCGAACCGCCCAGCGCTGGGTTGCCGGCTCGTTCCTCCTGCTCGTCCCGTACTTCCTCTACGAGGCCTTCGAACGGGCGCTCAACGGCAGCGACGTCCACGCCAACGCCGCCGGCATCGCTGTGACGGTCCTGGCGATCGTGCTCATGCCCGCCCTCGGCTGGGCGAAGCTCCGGCTCGCGCAGCAGCTCGGCTCCGACGCGACCGCAGGAGAGGGCATCCAGAACCTGCTCTGCGCCGCCCAGGCCGCCGCCGCCCTGGTCGCGCTCGTCGGCGCGGGCGCCGGGCTCACCATCATCGATCCGATCGCCGCCTGCGCGATCTCGGCGATCGCGATCAAGGAGTGCGTCGGGCTCTGGCGCGGGCAGGACGACTGCTGCGCTCCGGTTGGTTTCGAGGCCGCATCGCAATAGCCCGGAGGCGAGGCTGCGACGGTGTGGGGGTGCCCGACGCCCCCGCCCCGACCTTCTCCGACCTCGGTCTGCGCTCCGAGTTGCTCGAGGCGCTGACCGCGCTCGGCTACGAGGAGCCCACCCCGATCCAGCGCGAGGCGATCGCGCCGCTGCTCGCCGGGCGTGATCTGCTGGGCCAGGCGGCGACCGGCACCGGGAAGACGGCGGCGTTCGCGCTGCCGCTGCTCCAGCGGCTCTCGTCGATCGGCGGGAAGGGGCCGCCGAAGGCGCTCGTCCTCGCACCGACGCGAGAGCTCGCCACCCAGGTCTCCGAAGCGATCCACAAGTACGGGCGCGGCCTCGGCGCGCGGGTGCTGCCGATCTACGGCGGGCAGCCGTTCACGCGGCAGCTGCGCGCGCTTCAGAGCGGTGTCGACGTTGTGGTGGCGACGCCCGGCCGCGCGCTCGACCACATCCGGCGCGGGACGATGCGCGTCGACGCCCTGGAGATCGTCGTCCTCGACGAGGCCGACGAGATGCTCGACATGGGCTTCACGGAGGACATCGACGCGATCCTCGCGGACGCTCCGAAGGCGCGGCAGACCGTGCTCTTCTCGGCCACGATGCCGTCCCGCATCAAGCGCATCGCCAAGGCGCATCTGACCGACCCGGTCAACATCGATGTCGGTGCGGAGTCGACGGCTCCCGGCGAGGCGCCGAAGGTCCGCCAGGTCGCCTACATCGTCGCCCGCGCGCACAAGCCCGCCGCGCTCGGTCGCGTGCTCGACGCCGAGCAGCCCGAGGCGTCGCTGGTCTTCTGCCGCACCCGCGCGGACGTCGACCAGCTCGCCGAGACGCTCAACGGCCGCGGCTACCGGGCCGAGGCCCTGCACGGCGGCCTCTCGCAGGACCAGCGCACGCGGGTGCTCGGGCGCTTGCGGGCGGGCACGTCGGAGCTGATCGTCGCCACCGACGTCGCTGCCCGCGGCCTGGACATCGACAACCTCACGCACGTCGTCAACTACGACGTTCCGGCGGCGCCCGAGGCGTACGTCCACCGGATCGGGCGCGTCGGGCGGGCGGGCCGCGAGGGCGTCGCGATCACCCTCGCCCAGCCGCGCGAGCACCGGATGCTCAAGACGATCGAGCGGGTGACCGGGCAGTCGATCGCGGTCGAGCGGGTCCCGACCGTCGCCGACCTGCGCGCGCGGCGCATGGAGCTCACCCGCGCCGCCCTCCAGGAGAGCCTCGTCTCCGACGACCTCGGGTCCTTCTCGGTGATCGTCGAGAGCCTGGCCGAGGAGCACGACGTCATGCAGATCGCCATGGCCGCCGTCCGCCTGGCCCACGAGGCCACCGTGGGCAGCGACGACGACGAGGACGACATCCCGCAGGGCAAGCCGCCCCGCGACGATCGGCCGTCCGGGAAGGGCAAGCCCAAGAAGCGCGGGGCGGGGGACACGACCAACGTCTTCATCGGCGCGGGCCGCGCGAAGGGCGTGCGGCCGCAGGACCTCGTCGGCGCGATCTGCGGCGAGTCCCGGCTGCAGGGCCGGGACATCGGGGCGATCGAGATCTCCGACCGCTTCGCGCTCGTGGAGGTGCCGGCGGACGCGGCGGACGAGGTCATCGCCGCCATGCGGCGGACCAAGCTCAAGGGCCAGAAGGTGACCGTGCGACGGGAGCGGCAGCAGAGCTAGGACCGTCGGAAGCGACGAGGATCAGCGCATCCTGCGCGGGCCTGGGCCCGCGCCACCCGGTCTTGGGGCGGCGCGGGGCCGTGGGACTAGGTGTCGAGGACGACGCCCGTCTCGCAGGAGGCGTCGCGCTTGAAGCGCAGCCGGTCGAGGAAGACCGTGGAGTCGTACTGCCGGTCGCCCTGGTCGAAGATCGACAGGTAGAGGCTGTGGCGCCCGGAGGTGACGGGCGTCGACGCGCGCAGGGTCCGCGTCGCCGCGTCGTAGGTGGTGCCGCGCGCGTACTTGGCCGCGACCGCAGCGTCGCCGACCGCGTTGACGGAGATGCGGTTGCCCTCCGAGTCCTTGGCGAAGTTGTCCGGGGCAGCGTCGATCGTCGGGTCCTCACGCGGTGAATCCCACGTGCTCTGGTCGAGCTCTGCGATGAACGCGTCGTTGAACTGCGAGTCGACGAACTCCGGGAACTCGTCGCTGAGGAACTTGAACGAGAAGGACAGGCAGTTGCGACCCTTGGGGACCGCGAACTGCAGGCGCCACATCGCCAGGTCGCGCGTGCCCCTGAGCAGCGGCCCCTGGTTGTTGAAGCTGGTCGACGTCGACACGTTCTTGTGGTCGGCGAAGCGCACGTTGCCCGTGGAGAGCATGGCGAAGTGCGTGCCGCGCCGGGGGAAGTGGGCGATCTTCCCGTTCGAGTACCCCGTCGGGTTGCCGCGCGGCGCCAGCACGACGAAGTCCGAGTCGAACGCCGACGACTTGAGGTCACTGTGGCGCAGGAACACGTTGGCCATCGCCTTCGTGTCGGTGCTGGCGAAGATCTTCGCCTCTGCCGCCGTCGCCGGTGCCAATGCAACGGCGGCCACCGTCAACCAGCCGATTCTCTTGTTCATGCTCTCTCCAGGGTTGTTTGAAGCCTCGCTACCCGATGTCGGCGGCGGCACCGCACTGATGGGCGATGGACGAACCAGGGGTTGGAAACCGACCCGATGGCGGGCGCTCGCGAGCCCGAGATGGAGCCACCTACGCTCGACGGCTGTGCCCCTCAGCCGTCCCTCCGTCGTGCTCCCGTCGCCCGACACGGGCCCGCTGCGGCGTCTGGTGTGGCGGGTCGTGCTCGCGCTGGGCCTCGCGCTGTTCGTGACGCTCATCGCCTATCTCGGGCGCGACGGCTACCGCGACCTGACGTCGGACGGCGAGATCAGCGTCCTCGACGCGCTGTACTACGCGACCGTCTCGATCACCACCACGGGATACGGCGACATCGTGCCCGTCAGCAGCGGTGCCCGGCTGGCGACGACGCTGCTCGTCACGCCCGCGCGCATCGTGTTCCTCATCATCCTCGTCGGCACGACGATCGAGGTCCTTACCGAGCGCACGAGACTCGCGGTGCGCGAACGACACTGGAGGCAGCACTTGAGAGACCACACCATCGTCTGCGGGTTCGGGACCAAGGGCCGAGCGGCGATCAACACCCTCATGGCGCACGGCACCAGTCGCGAGCGCGTGGTGGTCGTCGACGCCGACCGCGACATGATCGAGGAGGCCACGCGCGCCGGGTTCGCGACGATCCACGGCTCGGCCGGCCGCGTGGACGTCCTCGAGCAGGCGCACGTCCGGGGCGCCAGCGCGGTCGTCGTCGCGGTCGACCGCGACGACAGCGCGGTCCTGGCCACGCTCACCGCCCGCGAGCTCAACCCGCACGCCAGGATCGTCGCCTCCGCTCGGGAGTCCGAGAACGTGCATCTGCTGCGCCAGAGCGGCGCGACGTCGGTGATCCTGTCGTCGAGCGCCGCAGGGCAGCTGCTCGGGCAGGCGGTGGGCAGTCCGCGCGTCGTCGACGTGCTCGAGGATCTCCTGGCCGTCGGCCACGGCCTCGACCTCATCGAACGCGACGTGCGGCCGGAGGAGGAGGGCCGCGCGCTTGCCGATCTCGCCCCGCCTCCGTCCATCGCCCTCGTGCGTGACGGGCGCGTGCTGCCCTTCGACGACGAGGCGGCAGGGCGGCTGCAGGCGGGCGACCGCATCCTCTGCCTGCGCTCGGAAGCGAGCGACTAGCGCCTCACCGGCCCTGACGAACCGTGGCGGTCCGGTACCGCTTTACGGGACCGATCTGACCTGGTTGGGGTGACCGGTCCTGAACCGACGCGGTTCGGCGAGCCGGTCACAGGCGGTCGAGCAGTCGGATCTGGTCTCTGATCCCGATGCATCCCGAGAGTCGTTCCGGGAATGCCTTCTCGCCGCCGTTCGGACTGGAGCGCCTCCCGTTCCAGCAATGCCCGCGCACGTGAACCGTGTAGGTGGTTCCGCCGCTTCCATCGGTCACCCCGCAGGACCAGGCCGGCCCTGACGGTCGGCACCGTTCGGGGAACACCGAACCTGCCTCGGACGAGACCGAGTATCCGAGTGACTTGTCCGTGACGCGGTGTCGCAGTGCGAGAAAGGCGACGAGACCGATCAAGACGCCCACCGCGAGAAGACCCGCAACCGCACGTATCAGACGCATCGTTGCGATCCCGGCATCGGCGGAGCCTAAGCTCCGAGACCGCCTTCGTGGCGCATTTCCGATCCATCAACTTTCGCTCTCCGAGGGGCTGATCACCTCGATCTCCACCAACCAGTTCAAGAACGGCAACCACATCGAAGTCGAGGGGACGATCTTCAAGATCCTCGAGTTCCAGCACGTCAAGCCCGGCAAGGGCGGGGCGTTCGTGCGGACCAAGCTGCGGCGGACCAGCGACGCCGCGGTCATCGACCGGACGTTCCGGGCCGGGGAGAAGTTCCGCTCGGTGCACACGGAGGCGCGCAAGATGCAGTTCCTCTACGCCGACGGCGCCGACGCGCACTTCATGGACTCCCAGACCTTCGAGCAGCTCGCCATCCCGGAGTCGAAGGTGGGGGAGACGCTGAAGTGGGTGCGCCCGAGCGAGGACGTCGACCTGCTGTTCATCGACAACGAGCCGGCCGACATCCAGCTCGACGCGTCCGTCGAGCTCGAGGTCACCCACACCGAGCCGGGCGTGCGCGGGGACACCGCCAGCGGCGGCGGGCAGAAGCCGGCCACCCTCGAGACGGGCGCCGAGGTCACCGTGCCGCTGTTCGTGAACATCGGCGACCGCATCAAGGTGGACACGCGCAGCGGCAGTTACATGTCGCGCGCGTGATCTCGCGGCGCTCCGAGCAGCGCCGGGCTGCCGTGTTCGCGCTCTATCAGGCGGAGGCCGCCGGGCGCGAGCTCGACGACAGCTTCGAGCCCGACGCGCTCACGTTCACGCGGGCGCTCGCCCACGCGACGGACGACCACCGCGAGGAGCTCGACGCGGTGATCTCGCAGTACGCGAAGGGATGGACGCTCGAGCGGATGGCCCCGCTGGAGAAGGCGATCATGCGGGTGGCGCTGCTGGAGATGCTGCACCCCGACGCGGTCGAGGCGGACACGCCGATCCCGCCCGAGGGGGCCATCGACGAAGCCGTGGAGACCGCGAAGGCCTATTGCGGAGCGGAGGCGCCCGCCTTCGTCAACGGCATCCTCGGGGCTGCGCTGCGCGAACGGGGGTAGGCTTAAGCGGCGATGCCTGACCTCGACACGCTCGTCACCAGCCTGGAACGCACCGCCGCCGAGCTCCGCTCTGGCCAGATGCAGCCCGACCACGCCGCCGGCCTGGTGGACGACCTCGCCCGGCTGGCCGCCGAGGCGGGGGGTGAGCTCGACCGCCGGGTGCGCCTGGGCGACCAGCCGCTCGGGCCGGCCGGGCAGCTCGCGCTGCACGGGTGAGCGCGGCTCCCAGCGTTCCGACCTACCCGGACCATCTCCGCCGGGAGGTCGAGTCCTACCTGGAGACGCTTGCCTTCGGGACGGAGGAACCGGCCACCGCCGGCCTTCAGGAGGCCATGCGCTACAGCCTGCTCGCGGGCGGCAAGCGCATCCGCCCCGTGCTCGCGCTGGCGACGGCCCGTGCGATCGAGACCGAGCATTCGGTGCTGCCGCTCGCGGCCGCGCTCGAGCTCATCCACACCTACAGCCTGATCCACGACGACCTCCCCGCGATGGACGACGACGACCTGCGCCGCGGCCGGCCGACCTGCCACCGCGCGTTCGGGGAGGACGTCGCCATCCTGGCCGGGGACGGGCTCTACGCCGAGGCGTTCCGCCACTTCACCCACCACCAGGAGGGTGACCCGCGCGCGGTGCTCGCCGCGGTCTGCGAGCTGGCGGCGTCGACGGGCGTCGACGGCATGGTCGGCGGCCAGTTCATCGACGTCAAGGGCCTCGCCGTCGACGGCCAGGTCAGCCTCCGGCGCCTGCACGAACTCAAGACGGGACGGCTGATCGGAGCCAGTGTCGAGTGCGTAGTCCTGCTGAGTGCCAGCACTAGGATGGAACCGCTCCGGGACTTCGCGCGCGAGCTCGGTGTCCTGTTCCAGATCGTCGACGACATCCTCGACGTGACGGGGACGGACGCAGCCCTCGGCAAGCCCCACGGGTCCGATGAACGTCACGGGAAGCTGACCTACGTCAGCTCCTTCGGCCTCGACGGCGCCCGCGCCCTGGCGGCGGAGTCGCACCAGAAGGCGCGCGCCGCACTCCACCGAGCGATGCCCCCCCAACCGTCAGAGCTCGAGCACATCACCGACTTCATCTTCACCCGCACCTCGTGACCCTCCTGGACAAGATCGACCGCCCGCAGGATCTGCATTCGCTCAGCGAGAGCGAGCTCCAGCAGGTCGCCCAGGAGGTCCGCGAGCTGCTGATCGACACGGTCGGGGAGATCGGCGGCCACTTCGGCGCCAACCTCGGCACCTGCGAGATCGCGGTCGCCGTCCACTCGCTGCTCGACTCGCCCAAGGACAAGGTCCTGTGGGACGTCGGCCACAACGCGTACCCGCACAAGATCCTCACCGGCCGGCGCGACCGGCTCGCCACGATCCGCCAGTACGGCGGTCTCGCGCCCTTCTGCGCGATGTTCGAGTCCGAGCACGACATCATGGGCGCCGGCCACGCCTCGACGTCGATCGGCTACGGCGTCGGGCTCAAGGAGGGCATGCGCGCCGGGAACGCCCCCGACGGCAAGGTCGTCGCGGTCATCGGCGACGGCTCGATGACGGGCGGCGTCGCCTTCGAGGCCGTGACCCAGGCCGGCGGGCTCGGCACCCCGCTCGTGGTCATCCTCAACGACAACGGGATGTCGATCTCGCCGAACGTCGGCGCGATGAGCAACTACTTCAACCGGGTCCGGCTGGAGCCGCACGCGTGGAAGGCGCGCGAGCGGCTCGAGCAGAAGCTCACCCGTCTGCCGGCCGGCATCGGCGCGCGGATCGAGAAGCTCGGGCCGCAGGTCAAGGAGGCCCTGAAGGCCTACTGGGCCCCCGGCCTGTGGTGGGAGGAGCTCGACTGGGCCTACATCGGCGTCGTCGACGGCCACGACGTCCGCGCCATGCGCCGCGCGCTCAAGGAGGCGCTGGCCGCCGAGCGCCCCGTCGTCATCCACGCCGCGACCGTCAAGGGCAAGGGCTTCGCCCCGGCCGAGGACGGCGGTCTGGAGGGCATGGAGCGCTGGCACGCGGCGAAGCCGAAGTCGATCGCCAACCGCGCTCCCGTCAAGGCCGTGCAGAAGGCCGCGGCCCCGTCCGCCCCGACGTGGACCGAGGTGTTCGGCGCCGCGATGATCGAGGAGGTCCGCCGCGACCGCCGCGTCGTCGGCATCACCGCCGCGATGAACTCCGGGACCGGCCTGAACCTGCTCCAGAAGGCCGAGCCCGACCACTACTTCGACGTCGGCATCGCCGAGCAGCAGGCGATCCTGTTCGCCGCCGGCCTCGCGTTGAGCGGCTCCCGTCCCGTCGCCGCGATCTACTCGACGTTCCTGCAGCGCGCCTACGACCAGATCATCCACGACGTCTGCCTGCAGAACCTGCCCGTCACGTTCTGCATGGATCGCGCCGGCCTGGTCGGCGACGACGGCCCGACGCACCACGGCGTCTTCGACATCGCCTACCTGCGACCGCTGCCGAACCTGGTGCTGATGGCCCCGCGCGACGAGGCACTGCTGCGGCGGATGCTGCGCACGGCGCTGCTGCTCGACGGCCCGGCCGCGATCCGCTACCCGCGCGGCAACGCGCTCGGCGTCGAGATCCCGACCGACCCGGCGCCACTCGAGATCGGGACGGGCGAGATCCTCCGCGAGGGCACCGGCGTGGCGCTGATCGGCTACGGCTCCGGGGTCGAGAAGGCCCTGGGCGCCGCGGACCTCCTCGGCGACGACGTCACCGTCGTCGACGCGCGCTTCGCCAAGCCGCTGGACACCGGGCTGCTCGAACAGCTCGCCCGCGAGCACGAACTGCTGGTCACGGTCGAGGAGGGCGTCCTCATGGGCGGCTTCGGCTCGGCCGTCCTGGAAGCGCTCAGCGACGCCGGGATCGGCACGCGGGTGCTGCGGATCGGGCTGCCCGACCGCTACGTGACGCACGGCGCGCCCAAGCGCCTCCACGAGGAGGTCGGCTTCACGGCCGAGGCGATCGCCGAGCGCATCGAGTCGGCCGTCCGCGACTCGACGCTCGTCTGACGGCGTCGCGGCGTCCAGCCGGATCGTCGGCAACCACGGCGGGCGGCTGTGGTCGGAGAGCCGCCGCGACGTGGGCACGCGTGCCCACGTCGCGATCCCGCAGCAGCTCGACGTCTAGCGGGGAGCGGAGCGGCTCCAGCGCGTGGTGCTCTCGAGCGCCATCAGACCGCCGGCGACCGCGAGCATCACGACGGCGGCGGCGGCCGAGCCGGACACCGCGCAGATCACCGCACCGGCGGCGAAGGCGACCACCAGGAGGAGGTCGAGCGAGCGCAACGTGGCCAGGGGGAGCTGGTCAGCGGCGCCGAGGCCGAGCCCGGCGAGCGTCACGCCGCCCGCGAAGGCGGTGACGGTGCCGGCGGCGCCCAGGTCGGCCGCGAGGGCGGCGACGACGAGGGCCAGCCCGGCGACCTGCAGGAGCAGACCGTGGGCCGAGAGGGAGATGCGGGGGAGGGAACGCATGGTACGAACGAGTGTTCCCGGCGACCGCCGTTCGGTGTGTGAGGGGCGGCACGGTAAGTTGCGCTGTGTGGCACGGGTGCGCCTGGACTCCCTGCTCGCCGAGCGCGGGCTGTACGAATCGCGCTCGCGCGCGGCCGCGGCGGTGATGGCCGGCGACGTCCTGCTGCTGCCCGATCGCCGGCGGGCGTCCAAGCCGGGGCAGGCGGTGGCGAGCGACGTCGAGGTCGAGGTCGCGGCCCCGCCGCCGTACGTCTCACGGGGCGGGATCAAGCTCGCCAATGCGCTGGAGGCGCTGGGGGTCCCGGTCCCGGGACGGTCGGCGGTGGACGTCGGCGCGTCGACCGGCGGCTTCACGGATTGCCTGCTGCAGCACGGCGCCGCGCGCGTCTGTGCCGTGGACGTCGCCTACGGGGAGCTGCACTGGTCGCTGCGCGAGGATGCACGGGTGACGGTGATGGAGCGGGTCAACGCGCGATCGCTGCCGCAGCTGCCGTACGCGTGCGACCTGGCGGTGTGCGACGTCTCGTTCATCTCGGCGTCGAAGGTGATCCCGGCGGTCGTCGAGCGGCTCGCGCCCGAGTTCGACTTCCTGGTCATGGTCAAGCCGCAGTTCGAGGTGGGGCGGGAGCGGCTGGGCAAGGGCGGCGTGGTCCGCGATGCCGCGCTGCGCCGCGAGGTCGTGTGGCGCGTCGCGTCCGAGTCGGGATGCGCGGTGATGGGGTTCGCGCCGTCCGGCCTGCCCGGTCCGAAGGGCAACCTGGAGACCTTCGTCTGGCTCGCCGAGCCGCACCGCGCGGGTTCACTGCCAGATCCCGGACGCACGCTGACGGGGTTGGAGATATGAGGGCGACGGTGATGACCCGCCGCGGCGACCGCGACCTGCACGGTCCGGTCAGGGAGCTGCTCGAGGCGGCCACCAGTGCCGGCGCGACGCTGTGCCTGAGCGCCGAGGAGGCCGAGAAGCACGGCGTGGCCGGGCGCGAGGGCGTCGACGTCTGCGACGTGGCCAAGGACGTCGACCTCTGCATCGTCCTCGGCGGCGACGGCACCATCCTCGGCGCCCTGCGCGCCTACGCGGGCACCTCCGTCCCCGTCTTCGCGGTCAACTACGGCGAGGTCGGGTTCCTGGCCACCATGGACCCCGAGGGCATCGCCGAGGGGCTGCGGCTGGCGTTCCGAGGCGAGTTCGACACGATGGAGATGCCGTCGATCACGATCGGCCGCCCGGACGGCTCCTGGGTCGCCTTCAACGACATCTCGGTCCACCGCCAGCCCGGGTACCGCGTCGCCGATCTCGCGTACGCGATCGGCGGCGAGGAGATCGGCCGCGTGCGCTGCGACGGCCTGGTGGTGTCGACCCCCGCCGGGTCCACGGGCTACAACCTCGCCAACGGAGGCCCCGTCCTGGCGTGGGGCGTGGAGGGCTACGTCGTGTCGTTCATCGCGCCGCACTCGTTCACGGCCCGCGCGCTCGTCGCCGCGCCGTCGGACACGCTGACCATCACCAACGCCTCCCGCGACGACCCGGTCGAGGTCCACGTCGACGGCCGCCCGGGCTGCGTGCTCCCCGCCGGGGCCGACCTGTCCGTGGACTTCGCCCGCTCCTACGCCCAGCTCGCCCAGCTCCCGGGCGCCTCGTTCTACCACCGCCTCCGCGAGCGCTTCGGCCGACTCGCCAGCTGATCACCGCCTGACGCCACCCGGCGAGCCCTCTCACGTGCAGGCGCACGCTTCGGACTCGCCCGGCGCCGCCAGCTGACGAGTCGCCGCAATCCTGCGGACGAACACCTGTTCCGTCCGCGGCCGTTGGTACACCGTCGGGTGTGCTCGAAGAACTGCGCGTCGAGAACCTCCTGCTGATCGAGCGGGCCGAGCTGCGGCTGGGCCCGGGCCTGAACGTCCTGACCGGAGAGACCGGGGCGGGGAAGACCGTGCTCGCGCACGCGCTGGACCTGCTGCTGGGCGGCAAGCCGCGGTCGGGGATCGTGCGGCCCGGTGCGGCGGAGGCCTATGTGGAGGGCGTCTTCGTGGGGCCGGACGGGGAGGACGTCGTGCTGGGTCGGCGCGTCTGGGCCGAGGGCCGCACGCGCGCGTACGTCGGCGGGCGCGCCGCGACGGCCGCGGACCTGGCCGAGCTCGGCGGCGCGCTGCTGTCCTTCTACGGCCAGCACGAGCACCGCAAGCTGACCCTCGCCTCAGCCCAGCTGGCGATTCTGGACGGCTTCTGCGGGCCGGCGCAGGCGGACCGGCGCGCTTCGTTCGCGGAGGCCCACGCGGCCGAACGCGCGCTGGCCCGGTCCCTGGCCGAGCTGCGCGAGCAGGCCGGCGGCCGCGAGCGCGAGCTGGACCTGCTCGAGTGGGAGTTGCGGGAGATCGAGGACGCCGCGCCCTCCGTCGAGGAGGAGGGCACGTTGCTGGCCGAGCGGGAGCGCCTGCGCCATGCCGAGGCGCTCGCGGGCGCGGCGGCGGCCGGGGTCGCCGCCCTCGAGACGGACGCGATCGCGGCCGCCGCCCGGGCCGGGGACGGCGTCGCGACCATCGACCCCGCGCTGGACCCGCTGCTGGCGCGCCTGTCCACGCTGGCCCTGGAGGCGGACGACCTCGTCAGCGACCTGCGGCGCTACCTCGAAGGCGTCGAGGCCGAGCCCGGCCGGCTGCAGGCCATCGAGGAGCGTCTCGGGGTCCTGGACCGGCTCAAGCGCAAGCACGGCGGCACCCTCGCGGCGGTCCTCGCGCACGCGGAGACCTGCCGGGAGCGGCGCGACGCGCTGGCCGGCGCCGACGAGTCGCTGGCGGACGGGGACGCGCGGCTCGCCGCCGCGCGCGAGGGCCTGGCCGAGCGCGCTGCCGAGCTGCGGTCCGCGCGACTTGCGGCGGGCGCGGCGCTGGCGGACGCGGTGGTCGAGCGCCTGGCCGACCTCGCGATGGAGGGCGCGACGTTCGAGGCGCGCGTGACCGAGCGCGCGGACGGCTACGGCCCGACCGGCGGCGACGAGGTCGAGTTCGTGATCGCCACCAACCCGGGCGTCCCGGCCGGCCCGCTGCGCGAGATCGCGTCGGGCGGCGAGCTGTCGCGCGTGATGCTCGCGCTGATGAGCGTCGCGGCCGAGGGCGACCGCCCGACCACGCTCGTGTTCGACGAGATCGACGCCGGGATCGGCGGCCAGACCGCGCGGGCGGTCGGGGAGCGGCTGCGCGAGCTCGCCGACGGCCGCCAGGTGCTCGCCATCACCCACCTGCCTCAGATCGCCTCGCTGGCCGAGCGCCACTTCCGGATCGAGAAGGACAGCACCGGCGCCACGGCGCAGACGACGGTGACCGCGCTGGAGCGCAAGGAGGTCGTCGGCGAGCTCGTGCGCATGCTCGGGGCCGACGACAACGACGTCGCGGCCCGGCGCCACGCGAAGGAGCTCCTCAGGGCGGCCTGATCGCGGGCGTTGGTTTCCCGCAGCGAGCGGGGTTTGCTCGCCGGTTGCGTCCGGCGCCGCGTCTACAGTGAAACGAACCGACCAGGAGCTTCGCCGCATGTCCGAACCCCGACCCCGTACGCGCTTCATCTTCGTCACCGGCGGGGTCGTCTCGTCCCTCGGGAAGGGGATCGCGGCGGCATCGATCGGGCGGCTGCTGGTCAATCGCGGCCTGAAGGTGGCGATCCAGAAGTTCGATCCGTACATCAACGTGGACCCGGGGACGATGTCGCCGTTCCAGCACGGCGAGGTGTTCGTCACCGAGGACGGGGCGGAGACGGACCTGGACCTCGGCCACTACGAGCGCTTCACGGACGCGAACGCGTCGCGCGCGTCGAACGTCACCGCCGGCGGGATCTACAACTCGGTCATCCGCAAGGAGCGCCGCGGGGACTACCTCGGCGGCACCGTCCAGGTCGTCCCGCACATCACGGACGAGATCAAGCACCGCATCAAGGTGGTCGCCGAGTCGTCGGACGTCGACATCGTCATCACCGAGGTCGGCGGCACGGTGGGCGACATCGAGTCGCTGCCGATGCTGGAGGCGATCCGCCAGTTCCCCGTGGACGTCGGCCGGCGCAACTGCATGTTCGTGCACCTCACGCTGGTGCCCTACATCGGCCACGCGGGCGAGCTCAAGACCAAGCCCACGCAGCACTCGGTCAACGAGCTGCGCCGCATCGGCATCCAGCCCGACATGCTCATGGCCCGCTCGGAGGGCGGGCTCGCGCTGGACATCCGCAAGAAGATCGCGCTGTTCGCGAGCCTGCCCGTGGAGTCGGTCATCTCCGCCCGCGACGTCGACAACATCTACAAGGTGCCGCTCGGCTTCCACGCCGAGGGCGTCGACGACACGATCCTCGACCACTTCGGCATGGAGGCGCCGCCGGCGGAGCTCGAGGAGTGGCAGCGGCTGGTGCGCTCGTCCACCGAGGCGGCCCAGAAGCCGCCGGTCCGGATCGCCCTGGTCGGCAAGTACGTGCAGCTCGAGGACGCCTACCTGTCGGTGGTCGAGTCGCTGCGCCACTCCGGCTTCCACCACGGCTGCGGCATCCAGATCGACTGGGTGGACTCGGAGACGCTGGACGACGCGGAGGTCCGTGCCCGCCTCGAGGAGGCCGACGGCATCCTCATCCCGGGCGGCTTCGGCGTCCGCGGCATCGAGGGCAAGATCGCCGCCTCGCGGATCGCCCGCGACTACAAGATCCCGTACCTGGGCGTGTGCCTGGGCATGCAGATGGCGGTGGCCGACTTCGCTCGCCACGTCGTCGGCATGGAGGGCGCCAACTCCACGGAGTTCGACCCCGAGACCCCGTACCCGGTGATCGACCTGCTGCCCGAGCAGAAGGAGATCAACGACATGGGCGGGACGATGCGCCTCGGCGCCGATCCGATCAAGCTGCACGAGGGCACCCGCGCCCGCGAGATCTACGGGGAGGCCGTCATCTACGAGCGGCACCGCCATCGCTACGAGGTCAACAACTTCCTGCGCAAGCGGCTGGAGAACGCCGGCCTGGTCGTGTCCGGCACGTCGCCGGACGAGCGGCTGGTGGAGATCGTCGAGCTGCCCGACCACCCGTACTTCGTCGCCTCGCAGTACCACCCCGAGTTCAAGTCCCGCCCGCAGCGGCCCGCGCCGCTGTTCCGCGAGTTCGTCCGCGCCGCCCTCGAGTACCGCAACGGCCGGGAGCCCCAGCTCCTCACCGACGACGGCGTCGAGGTCGCGGGACGCTTCGCCCGCGAGTAGCGGGTGAGGCCCGCCTCGGAGGCCGAGCGCGCGCGGCTGGGGGAGACGTTCGCGTCCCTGTGTCGCATTCGCAGCCCGTTCGGCCACGAGCGGGAGTGCGCGAACCTGGTCGTCATGGAACTCGAGCGCCTGCGCCTCGAGGTCCACGAGGATGAGGGTTCCGAGGGGTCGGAGTGCGGCAACCTGCTCGCACGCATCCCCGGCCGTGATCCCGACCGCTTCGTCCTCCTGTGCGCGCACCTCGACACGGTCGAAGCGGTCGCCGAGATCGACCCAGTCGTCGTCGACGGCGGCTGGGAGAACGCCAACGCCGGGATCCTCGGCGCCGACAACAAGGCCGCCGTCGCCGTCCTCCTCGAGGTCGCCCGCCGCGCCGTGTCGGCCGATCCACCCCCGCCCGTCGGCCTCGAGCTGCTGTTCACCGTCTCCGAGGAGAACGCGCTCGCCGGCGCCAAGGCCTTCGACGCCTCCCGGCTGCGCAGCGCGTACGGCTACGTCTTCGATCACGCCACGGCGATCGGCGAGGTGATCATCGCGTCGCCGACCTACTTCCGCATCGGCGCGGAGTTCCTCGGCGCGGCCGCCCACGCCGGCATCCGCCCGGAGGCCGGCCGCAGCGCGATCCTCGCCGCCACCCACGCCGTCGAGCGCATGCCCCATGGCCGCATCGACCCCGAGACGACCGCCAACGTCGCCCACATCCACGCCGGCGTCCCGTCCGCCACCAACGTCGTCCCCGAGCGCTGCACCCTGCTCGCCGAGACCCGCAGCCTCGATCCCGAGCGGGCGGAGACGGTTGTCGCCGCCATGGTCGACGCCCTCCACGACGGCGCCTCCCACGCCGAGTGCGACGTCGACGTGACCGTCGAGAAGCTGTTCACCGGTTACCGGCTCAAGCCGTCCGAGCCGGCGGTCCTCGCCGCCGAGGAGGCGCTGCGCGCCTGCGGCTTCGAGCCGAGCCGCATCGCCACCGGAGGCGGCTCGGACGCCAATGCGTTCGTCGCCGGCGGGCTGCCCGTCGTCAACCTCGCCAACGGCACCGAGCGCAACCACCAGCCCGACGAGCGCGTGGCCGTGGCGTCGCTCGACGCGATGCTCGACGTCACCTTCGCCCTCCTCGACGCCGTGGCGGAGCAGCCGTGAGCGCACGCTTCGAGCGCATCGACACCCGCACCGTCTTCGAGGGGCGCATCATCACCGTCCGCGAGGACCGGTTCCGGTACGACGACGGCGGGGAGGCGGACCGGGAGATCGTCGCCCACAAGGGTGCGGTCGCGGTCGTCGCCCACGACGACGAGCACGTGTACCTCGTCCGCCAGCCGCGCGAGGCTGTCGGTGCCTCCGACCTGCTCGAGCTCCCGGCCGGCCTGCTCGACAAGGAGGGCGAGACGCCGGAGCAGTCCGGCCGCCGCGAGCTGGCCGAGGAGATCGCCAAGGCCGCGGAGCACTGGGAGCTGCTGCACGTCTTCCACCCGTCCGTGGGGATCTCGGACGAGACGGTGCATCTCTACCTGGCCACCGGCCTGTCCGACGTCCCGCAGCCCGACTCCGGTGAGGACGAGCGCATCGAGATCGTCGCCTGGCCGCTCACCGACCTCCAGCGCGCGATCGACGAGTGCCGGGACTCCAAGACGCTGATCGGCCTGCTCGAGCTGCGCGCCCGCTGCTGAACGGGCCGTTGCACCGAGAAGGCGCTTCGCCCGGCACCTTGAATCCCGGGGCATGGCGGTCGTCAGCGCTCCTACCTCGATCGAGCCCCACGTGCTCGACTTCCTCGCGTACCTCGAGTTCGAGCGGGGACTGTCGCGCAACACGCTGGAGGCGTACCGGTCGGACCTGCTGCAGTACGGGTCGTGGCTGCG
Source organism: uncultured Solirubrobacteraceae bacterium (assembly GCA_963740765.1). Taxonomy (GTDB): domain Bacteria; phylum Actinomycetota; class Thermoleophilia; order Solirubrobacterales; family Solirubrobacteraceae; genus DATLGB01. The sequence continues at coordinate 321,936 of CAVUFN010000008.1, forward strand.
GGACCGCGGCGTGGCACCGCTCGAGGTCGAGCACGCTGACATCGCCGCCTTCTTGTCCGACCTCGCGGAGGGAGAGGGCGGCAAGCCCGCCGTCGCGCCTGCCACGCTCCAGCGCAAGGTCGCGTGCCTGCGCTCCTTCCACCGCCACCTGCGGCGCGAGGACCTCATCACCGACGACCCGACGGCGCACATCCGCGCGCCGCGCCAGAGCCGCCGGCTGCCCAAGGTCCTCACCCGTGACGAGGTCGCGCTGCTGCTCAGCCAGCCCCAGGGGTCCGCGCCGGCCTCTCTGCGCGACCGCGCGATGCTCGAGCTGATGTACGCGTGCGGGCTGCGCGCCTCCGAGGCGGTCGATCTCGACGTGGGGGACCTGGACCTCGAGGAGGCGGTCCTGCGCGCCCGCGGCAAGGGCTCCAAGGAGCGCCTCGTCCCGATCGGGGGCGCCGCCGTCCGCGCCGTCCTCGCCTACCTGCAGCGCGGGCGCCCCGCGCTGGTCGGCCTCGGCCACGAGCCGCGGCTGTTCGTCAACCACCGCGGGCAGGGCCTGACCCGCCAGGGCCTCTACAAGATCGTGCAGCGCCACGCGATCAGCGCCGGCCTCGGCTCGAAGATGAGCCCGCACACGCTGCGCCACTCCTTCGCGACCCACCTGCTCGCCGGCGGCTGCGATCTGCGCGCCGTCCAGGAGATGCTCGGCCACGCCGACATCGCCACCACGCAGCTCTACACGCACCTGTCGCCCGAGCGGCTGCGGGACGTGTACTTCGAAGCGCATCCACGGGCACAGAAGTAGCCTCGGCGGCGGATGCGCCGCGCCGCCGCCCTGATCTGCCTGCTCGTGCTCACCGGCTGCGGGGAGGCGCGCAAGCCGGCGCCGCAGGTCGCCCACGCCGACCCGCCGCGCGGGTTCCGCGAGAGCACGGTCACGGGCGTCAGCTTCCGCCGCCCGGCCAACTGGGGCGACCTCGAGCCCGTCCCGCCGCTGGCCGGCGGCGTGCGCTCCAAGACGGCCACCGTTGCGGTGTGGCGCTACCCGCGCACCGAGCCGCTGCCGCGCGGCGCCGAGGCGCTCGCAGCGGCCGAGACCGCGCTCGTCGAGCGTGCCCGCCAGCGCAACCCGACCTTCGCCGTCCGCACCAGCGCGGTCAAGGGACGCGGCGTCGAGCTGACGGGCCGCCAGACCGTGGCGGGCTTCACCGTCGACGTCCGCTCGCTGCACCTGTTCGCGGACGGCACCGAGGTGGTCGTGGACGCCTACGCGCCGCCCGCCGACTTCGCGCGCGTGGACCGGACCGTCTTCACGCCGCTGCTCGCCTCCGTCCGGATCGGCTGAATGCGCGCCTTCGTCATCGTCCTCGACGCCTGCGGGGTCGGCGCCCTGCCCGACGCGGACGAGTACGGAGACGCCGGGACGCACACGCTCGCGCACGTCGCGGCCCGTGCCGGCGGGCTGGTCGTGCCCGCGCTGCAGCGGCTCGGCCTCGGCTCGATCACGCCGCTCGACGGCGTCGCCGCCGCCTCCGACCCGTGCCGTCACGGGCGGCTGCACCCGTTCGGCCCCGGCAAGGACACGATCCGCGGGCACTGGGAGCTCATGGGCGTGTGCGCGCCCGACCCGCTGCCGACCTACCCGGACGGGTTCCCACCCGCGATCATCGACGCCCTGCGGGCCGCCTGGGGCCGCGACGTCATCGGCAACCGGCCCGCCGACGGCATGACGGTGCTGGACGACCTCGGGCCCGAGCACCAGGCCACGGGCGCGCTGATCGTCTACACCTCCGCCGACTCCGTCCTGCAGGTGGCCGCCCACGAGGACGTCGTGGCGCCGCACGAGCTCCACGCGCACTGCGCGGCCGCACGCGAGCTGGTCGACGTCGGCCGCGTCATCGCCCGCCCGTTCACCGGCCGCCCGGGCGCCTACGCCCGCACGCCCCGGCGCCGCGACTTCGCGCTGCGCCCGCCGAGCCGCTCCTATCTGGAGGTGATCGACGCGCCCGTCCACGCGGTGGGGAAGGTCCACGACGTCTTCGCGGGCGTCGGCATCGACCACGCGCACCCCGGCGCGGACAACGCGACCGCGATCGCGTCGGTGACCGAGCTGGTCGGGAGCCTCGAGCGTGGCCTCGTGTTCGCCAACCTCGTCGACACCGACCAGCTCTACGGGCACCGCAAGGACGCGAGCGGATTCGCGGGGGCGCTCGCACGCGTGGACGCGGCCGTCAGTGGCTGGCTCGAGGTGCTCGACCCCGCCCGCGACCTGCTCGTCGTCACCGCCGACCACGGCGTCGACCCCGACCACCCGGGCTGGGACCACACGCGCGAGTACGTCCCGCTCGTGACGAACCTGCGCGGCGGCCGCCACGACGGGCCGATGGCGGACGTCGGCGCGACCTGCCTCGCCTGGCTCCACGATGGCCGCACCGCCACCCTCCCCGGCACCTCCTTTGCCTGAGCCGCGCCCGTGTCGCTCAGCCGTGGGTATGCCCACCGCTACGCGACACGCGCGCGCCGTCTGGCTCCTGATGGCGGTCCTGGTGGCCGGGTGCGGGGGTGGGAGGAAGGCGCCGCCCGAGCCGGTGCCGACCGCCACGCCCAAGCCACCGACCGACCGCGAGCTGATCACCGGCCTGCTCGAGCGCCGCGCGAGAGCGCTGAGTACGGACCGCACCGGAGCCTTCGCCACTACCTCGATGCCCAGGCGAGGGGAAGCGGCACGCGCAGCGGCGCGCCGCATCAGCGGCCTGAAGCTCCGGAACCCTCACTACCGCATCGAGCGCGTCCGGATCCGGGGGCGAACAGCCCGCGTCCACGCCCGGCTCTCCTACGGGGTCAAGGGCGTCACCGGGGACTTCGGCTCCGACCGCGTCCTGCTCGCCCGCAAGCGCGACGGCCGCTGGCGGCTCGACCGCGCCCTCGGCACCCGCAACGCCGAGCCGTGGGAGGTCGACGACTACGCCCGGACCCGATCCAAGCACTTCGTCGTCTTCAGCCCGGACGGGATCGCCGCGCCGGTCGATGCCCTCGAGGCGGGCTACGCACAGCTGCGCCAGACGCTCGAGGCGGACATGAAGCGCCGCTACCTGGTCGTCGTCGCCCGCGACGGCGAGCACACCCGCCGCCTGACCCAGCACATCACGGGCATCGAGTCGCTGACCGCCATCACCGACACGCAGATCCGCGTCCGCGGGCGGGCGCTGCGCGTCACCGGCGTCAACTCGCAGCGGCTGATCATCAACACGCCGCAGTTCCTGGCCGCGCCCGACCAGACCCAGGTGATCGCCCACGAGCTGACCCACGCCGCGCTGGCCCCGACGACGTCGGGGCGCGTCCCGGCGTGGCTGGTCGAGGGCGTCGCGCTGTACGCCTCCGCCGACGATCGCCGCGCCGCCTACGCGTCCCTGCCCGTCGTCCCGACCCTGGCCGGCCTGAGCGCCCCCGACGCGATCGCGCGCATGACCGGCAGCGGGCAGCGGGCGGCCTACACGACCAGCTCGGCCGCGGCGTTCGCGATCGCCGACCGCTACGGGCCGGACGCGCTGACCACGCTCATCGCGGCCTACGCCCGGCCGCGGTTCCGCGGGCGCCGCGGCGACCCCGAGCTGACCGACCGCGTCCTGCGCGCCACCCTGGGAACGACCCTGACCGCATTGCAACGTAGCCTCGATTAGCCATGCCGGAGCTGCCCGAGGTCGAGACCATCCGCCGCGGCCTGGCGGCGCACGTCGAGGGCCGGACGCTCCGCCGGCTCGACGTCATCGACGAGCGCTGGAGCCGCCCGTGGGCGCCACAGGAGATCGCCGACGCGTGCGAGGGACGGCGGGTCGAGCGGCTGGGCCGGCGCGGCAAGTACCTGATCTTCGAGCTGACCGACGAGGTGTTCCTCACCGTCCACCTGCGGATGACCGGAACGCTGCTGCTCGATGCAGATCCCGAGACGCCGCACACCCGGGTCCGCTTCGACCTCGGCGACCACCCCAGGGGTGCCGGAGCCCCGTCGCCTGCGCCTCCGCAGGGCGAAGGTGGGTCCCCCTGCCGTCTCTCCTTCGTCGACCCGCGCCGCTTCGGCACGGGCGAGCTGCAGCTCGGGCACGACGCTCATGAGGCGTTCCTCGGCGCGCGCCTGGGGCTCGAGCCGTTCGCGCCCGGCTTCGACGGCCTCCACCTGCGCGCGCTCGCCCGCGGGCGCAAGGCGCCGATCAAGGCGTTCCTGCTCGACCAGACCAAAGTCGCGGGCGTCGGGAACATCTACGCCGACGAGGCGCTGTTCCGCGCGAAGATCCACCCGCTGCGGCCGGCGGGCAAGCTCACGCGCGGGCAGCTCGGGGCGCTGGCCGATGCGGTCATCGCCTCCCTGCAGGCGGGGATCGACGCGAAGGGCGCGTCGATCGACGACTTCCGCGACCCCTACGGCGTGCAGGGCTCCTTCCAGGACCAGTTCCTCGTGCACCTGCGCGAGGGCCTGCCGTGCCCGGACTGCGGGACCACGATCACCAAGCTGCGGGCAGGGGGGCGGGGGACGTACGTCTGCCCGGCCTGCCAGCCCGCACCTAGGCGGCGGCGGACTCCATGAACTCCTTGAGCCGCCCGGCCCGGTCGGCCGCCACGAGCTCCTGGAAGCCGCCGATGTTGTCGCCGTCGAGCAGGATCTGCGGGAAGGTCATCCGGCCGGTCTCGGCGACCAGCGCCGCGCGTCCGTCCGGGTCCTTCGCCAGATTGACTTCCTCGTACGGGATCTTGCGGGCGGCCAGGAGGGCCTTCGCGGTGCGGCAGAAGCCACACGGCTCGGTTGAATACATGACGACACGGCTCATTACTTCACAAAGGATAGCGACCTGATGGCCGGTCGTTCGCTGAAGAGCGAGGCCATCGTCCTGCGGTCGATGCGCTACGGCGAGGCCGACCGCATCCTCCATCTCTACACCCCGCACCTGGGCCGCGTCAGCGCGATCGCCAAAGGCGTGCGCAAGGCCAAGTCGCGCTTCGGCGGCCGGCTGGAGCCGTTCTTCCACCTCGACGGGCTCTTCCACGAGGGGCGCTCGGACATGCTCACCGTGACCGGCGCGACCACCGTTTCCGCCCACGCGCACCTGCGCGCCAGCGGGCCGGCGCTGGACGCCGCCGCGCGCGCCTGCGACGCCGTCTCCCGCCTGTTCGCCACCGACGATCCGCACCCGGGCGTCTTCCACCTGCTCGCCAACGAGCTCAGCCTGCTCGATGCGGGCGCCAGCGCGCACGCGTCCAACGGGCTCGCCTTCCGGCTCAAGCTGCTGCTCGCCGCGGGCATCGCCCCGCAGCTGAGCGCCTGCGCGAGCTGCGGCGAGGCCGAGCACGTGGTCGGGTTCAGCGGCGCCGCCGGCGGTGTCGTCTGCCCGAGCTGCGAGGCGGGCGCCTTCCGCCTCGGCGAGCCCGCGCACACCTTCATGGTCGCCGCGCTGGGACGCCCGCTCGCCGACGCGCCGGCGGCCGACCCGCGCGCGCTGGCCCAGGCCGATCGCGCGATCCGGGAGACCGCCGAGCACCACGCCACCGTCCGGCTCGCGAGCCTGTCCGATCGCGTAGCGTCCGCCGTATGAGCGACTGGGTCGTCGACTTCGCGGACGGATCGAAGGACATGCGGGACCTGCTGGGGGGCAAGGGCGCGAACGTCGCGGAGATGACGCGCGTGCTCGGCCCCGACAAGGTCCCGGCGGGCTTCACCATCACCACGGAGGCCTGCGTCGCCTACATGCGCGACGGCAAGGAGCCCGAGGGGATGGAGGAGCAGGTCGCCGAGGCCCTCGAGCGCCTGCAGGACCAGGCGGGCAAGAAGCTCGGCGATCCCGACGACCCGCTGCTGGTCTCCGTTCGCTCGGGCGCGCGCGAGTCGATGCCCGGGATGCTCGACACCGTCCTCAACCTCGGCCTCAACGACGAGTCGGTCGAGGGGCTGGCCAAGGCCACGGGCAACGAGCGCTTCGCCTGGGACTCCTACCGGCGGCTGCTGCACATGTTCGGCAACGTCGTGCGCGGGATCGACGAGGACGAGTTCGAGACCGAGGGCGATCCGCGCGAGCTGGTCGCGAAGCACAAGCAGATCGTCGGCGACTTCCCGCAGGACCCGCAGGAGCAGCTCAAGGAGGCGATCCGCGCCGTGTTCGACTCATGGCAGGGCGAGCGCGCCGTCGCCTACCGCCGGGCCGAGGGCATCCCCGACGAGTGGGGCACCGCGGTCAACGTCCAGCAGATGGTGTTCGGCAACAAGGGGGAGACGAGCGGGTCCGGCGTCGCCTTCAGCCGCGACTTCGCGACGGGAACGCCCGGCCTGAGCGGCGACTTCCTCATCGACGCCCAGGGCGAGGACGTCGTCTCCGGCAACCGCTCGACGCTCGACATCGGCGAGATGGGCGAGAAGCTCCCGGAGGCGCACGCGGAGCTGGTCGAGTCGGTCAAGACGCTCGAGCGCCACTACCGCAACATGCAGGACGTCGAGTTCACCGTCGAGGAGGGGCAGCTCTTCTTCCTCCAGACGCGCGACGCCAAGCGCCCGCCGGCGGCGTCCGTGCGCTTCGCGGTCGACGCGGTGCTCGAGGGCCTGTTGACGGTCGAGGAGGCGCTGCTGACCTTCAAGGCCGGGGACCTCGAACCGCTGCTGCACGAGCAGTTCGACCCGAAGGCGAAGTTCACGGCGCTCGGCAAGGGCGTCGGCGCGTCCCCGGGCGCCGCCAAGGGCGCGGTCGTCTTCACCAAGGAGGACGCGGTCGCCAGCGAGGAGCCGTGCATCCTCGTCCGGCCCAAGACGCGGCCCGACGACTACGCGGGCATGGCCGCCGCGGCCGGCATCCTCACCGTCGAGGGCGGGCACGGGTCACACGCCGCCCTGGTGGCGCGCGGCAAGGGCTGGCCGTGCGTGATCGGGGTCTCCGAGATGCGCATCGACCTCGATCGGCAGGAGTTCACGCTCGGCGGCCAGACGGTCAAGGCGGGCGATCAGGTCGCCATCGACGGCACGACGGGCGTGGTCACCCTGGACGACGTTCCGCTGGTCGAGCCGGAGCTGGGCGAGGAGTTCGAGCGCGTCCTGCAGTGGTGCGACGACCGCCGCCGCCTCGGCGTGCGGGCCAACGCCGACGTGGGGGAGGACGCGCGCGCGGCCGTCGAGCTCGGGGCGGAGGGCATCGGCTTGTGCCGCACCGAGCACACGCTGCTCACGGCCGAGCACAAGCCCAAGGTGGCGGCGATGATCATGGCGCGCGACGACGACGAGCGCCGCCAGCGCCTCGAGGTCATCCAACCCCTGCAGCGCGACGTCTTCATCGAGTTGTTCGAGGCGATGGGCGATCGCCCGGTCACCGTGCGACTGCTCGACCCGCCGTTGCACGAGTTCCTGCCCGAGCTGTCGACGCTGGCGGCGGGCATCGGGCACCTCGAGGAGCGGTTGGAGGTCGCCGACATCGAGCAGACCGACGACCTCGAGGACGTCGAGGAGGAGCTTGCCGTCCAGCGCGCGTTCTACCGCCAGGTGGAGGAGATCACCGAGGAGAACCCGATGCTCGGCACGCGCGGCTGCCGCCTGGGCATCCTCTACCCGGAGATCTACGCGATGCAGGTGCACGCGCTGTTCGAGGCGGTCGCCGCCGTCGACCACGAGGTGCACCTGGAGATCATGGTCCCGCTCGTCGACTACGAGCAGGAGCTGGAGACGATCCGCGCGCAGATCCTCGAGATCGCGGCCGAGCACGGCGCGCGCGGCTTCTCGATCGGGACGATGATCGAGCTGCCGCGGGCCTGTTTCGTCGCCAACCTGATCGCCGAGCACGCCGAGTTCTTCTCCTTCGGGACCAACGACCTGACCCAGACGGCGCTGGGCTTCTCGCGCGACGACGTCGAGTCCAAGTTCGTCCCCGTCTACATGGAGCGCGGCTTCATCGACCGCTCGCCGTTCGAGACGATCGACGGGCCGGGCGTCGGCTGGCTCGTCCGGCTGGCGGCGTGGGTCGGCCGGGAGGCGCGGCCGGACCTCAAGCTCGGCATCTGCGGTGAGCACGGCGGCGACCCGAAGTCGATCGAGTTCTTCCACGTGGCGGGCCTGGACTACGTGTCCTGCTCGCCGTTCCGCGTGCCGATCGCCCGCGTTGCCGCTGCTCAGGCCGCAATTCGCGACAAAAGCGCGCAGTCTTCGTCAGACTGAGCCGTCCCGATGCGACACTGAGAGGGCGATGGCCACCGTCCCACCCATGTCCGTGACGCGCGCCGTTCCGGAGGAGGAGTGCACGCTGCGCACGCCCTACCAGCGCGATCGGGACCGGATCGTGCACTCGAAGGCGTTCCGGCGGCTGATGCACAAGACCCAGGTGTTCCCGGCGCCGGAGGGGGACCACTACCGGACGCGGATGACGCACACGCTGGAGGCGACGGCGATCTCGCGCACGGTCGCCCGCGCGCTCGGGCTCGACGAGGACCTGACGGAGGCGATCGGGCTCGGGCACGACCTCGGCCACCCGCCGTTCGGCCACATCGGCGAGGACGTCCTGGACCGCTGCTCGCGCGAGCGCTACGGCAACGGGTTCCGTCACAACGAGCATTCGCTGCGGGTGGTGGACGAGCTGGAGCGGCTGAACCTGACCGAGCCGGTCCGCGACGGCATCCTGCGCCACTCGTCGGGCGCGGGCGACCCGGCGACCCTGGAGGGCAAGATCGTCAAGCTGGTCGACCGCATCGCGTACATCAACCACGACATCGACGACGCGCTGCGGGCCGGGGTCATCGGCGTGGCGGACCTGCCGGCGCGGGAGATCGACGTGCTGGGCGATTCTGGGTCGCGGCGGATCGACACGCTGGTCCACGACCTCGTCGAGCACAGCACCGCGGCAGGAGACATCGTCCAGGGGGACGCGGTCGGCTCCGCCATGCTGACCCTGCGCGCGTTCATGTTCCAGCGCGTCTATCTCGGCGAGGCGGCGCGCCAGGAGCACGCCCGCATCGAACGGGTCATCCGCGGCCTGTTCGAGTGGTTCTCCGAGCATCCGGACGAGCTGCCGGCGTCCGTCGTCGTCGAGGCGTCCGTCGGTGAGCGCGTGGTCGACTACATCGCCGGGATGACCGATCGCTTCGCCACCCGCGCGTGGGCCGAGCGCGCGATCCCGCAGGGATTCGTTGCCTAGGTACACGGACGACTCGCGCGACAAGGTGCGCGAGGCGGTCGACTTCGCCGACCTCGTCGGGCAGCGCACCGAGCTCAAGCGGGCGGGCGTCAACCGGCTCGTCGGGCTGTGCCCGTTCCACGACGAGCGCTCGCCCTCGTTCGGCATCGACCCGGTCGAGAAGCTCTACCACTGCTTCGGCTGCGGGGCGGGCGGTGACCTCTTCACGTTCGTCATGGAGACGGAGTCGGTCGGGTTCGGGGAGGCGCTCGAGCTACTGGCCGACCGCTACCACGTGCCGCTCGAGCGCACGGAGGAGGACCCCGGCGCCGCCGACCGCCGCGCGCGCCGCGAGCGGCTGCACGCGCTGCTCGAGCGCACGGCGGCCTGGTACGTGCGGATGCTGTGGGAGGCGCCGGAGGCCGCGGAGGCGCGCTCGTACCTGGAGTCCCGGGGCCTCGGCGAGGCCGTGTGCCGCGAGTTCCGGGTCGGCTTCTCGCCCGACGCGTGGGACAAGGTCGTGGGCGCGTCCCAGCGCGCCGGCTACAGCGCCGAGGAACTGCTGGCGGCCGGCCTGGCGTCGCGCAAGCGCGACGGCGGCGGTCTGCTCGATCGCTTCCGCGGCCGGCTCATGTTCCCGTGGGCCGACTCCCGCGGGCGCGTGCTCGGCTTCGGCGCGCGGGCGCTGAAGGAGGGCGACAACCCGAAGTACCTCAACTCCTCCGAGGGCGAGGTCTTCTCCAAGGGCCGCCAGGTCTACGGGACCCACCTGGCCCGCGCCGCCGCGGCCAAGGCGGGCTCCGTCGTGCTCGTCGAGGGCTACACGGACGTCATCGCGCTGCACCAGGCGGGCGTGCGCAACGCCGTCGGTCAGATGGGGACCGCGCTGACGGAGGGCCAGGCGGGCGAGCTGGCCAAGCTCGCGCCGTCCGTGACGCTGTGCCTGGACGGCGACCGGGCGGGCCAGGACGCCACGCTGAAGGCCTCGGGCGTGCTGCGCTCGCTCTCGCCGCCGGCCGACGTCCGCGTCGCCGCGCTCCCCGCCGGGTCCGATCCGGCGGACATCGTCGCGCGCGAGGGCGGCGCCGCCGAGGTCGTCGCGCTCCTCGAGCGCGCGACCCCGCTGGCGCGATGGCGCGTCGAGCTGACCCTGGACCGCGGTGATCTCTCGAGCAGCGAGGGCCGCGACCGCGTGCTCGACGCCGTCGCCCCCGTCGTCACCCGCCTCCCGGAGGGGGTCCTGCGCAGCGAGCTCACCCGCCTCGTCGCCGACCGCCTGCAGCTCTCCGAGGGCGTCGCCGCCGCCCGGCTCGCCGACGGCCTCCGCGCCCGCCGCGCCCCGTCGGGCTTCTCCGGCGGCGGGGCTCCCGGCCCGCCGCTGGGCGACACCCGCCGCGCGGTCGGCCACGTCGACGAAGCTGAGCGCGGCTTCCTCGCCATCTGCCTCGCGCTGCCGTCCTCCGGCCCGCTGCGCCTCGCCGACCTCGATCTCGACGTCGCCTTCACCTCCCCGCTCGCCCGTCGCGCCGCCGCCCACCTGCGCGATCACTTCGCGGCGCCGGCCACCGGCCTCCCGTCCGACGACGAGCCCCTCTCCGCGCTGATCGCGGAGCTCGTGATGCGCGCCCGCGCCCTCGAGGACCCCGACTCCGCGCAGCTCGACCGTGCCGGCCTGCTCCTCGACCGCGCCCGCCTCCAACGCCAGATCACCGCCGCCCGCTCCTCGGGCACCCCCGTCAACGAGCTCGCCACCGAGCTCCAGCACGTCCGGCGCGAGCTGTCGAGATTGACCGTCTGAGCAGGTCTTTCCGTCCGTTACACGAACTAACGTTCGCGTTGTGGACAAGGACTGGCTCGCCGTACAAATCGACCTCGGCCGCTCGATCGAATCCATCGCTCGGGAGGTCGGGAAGGACGGATCCACCGTCTCCTACTGGGTCCGCAAGCATGGCCTGCGCTCCGCCCACGCCGAGCGCCACGCACCGCGCGGCGGCATCGACCGCGCGACACTCGAGCAGCACATCGAGGCCGGCGCCAGTACCCGCGAGATCGCCGAGGCCCTCGATCGCAGTCAAGGCACGGTCCGGCATTGGCTGCGGCGGCACGGGCTCAAGACTCGGCGCGCCTCGCGACGGGCTCCCGACTTCGCCAGCACCCTCGGCACCTGCCCGACGCATGGTGAGGTCGAGTTCGCACGGCGTGCGGACGGACGCTGGCGCTGTCTGAAGTGCCGGTCCCAGCACGTCTCGGATCGTCGTCGGCGCGTGAAGGCGCTGCTGATTGAAGAAGCCGGTGGCGGGTGCTCGATCTGCGGATACGACCGGAGCGTCGCCGCACTGCAGTTCCACCACCTCGATCCGTCGACCAAACGCTTCGGCATCGGCCACGGCACGACGCTCTCGCTCGCGGTGACGCGTGCGGAGGCAGAGAAGTGCGTGTTGCTGTGCGCGAACTGTCATGCCGAGGTGGAGGCGGGTGTCGCTACTCTTCCATCCGCTCCGGGACTGCCTTCCCCGGTAGCGCACGATGGGGAGTAGCTCAACTGGCAGATGCGTCCGACTGTTAATCGGAAGGTTGTGGGTTCGAGTCCCACCTCCCCAGTTCAATCTCCGCTCTGCCAGGCCTCGATCTCGTCGGCGGCGCGGGCCGCTCCATCGGCAGGCGGGAGCGCGGCGACGCGGGTGCGGTACGACGGGTCGCTGAGCGCGCGGCGGACGGCCAGGCGGAGCGTGGCGGGCGAGAGCAGGCGGGGGGGAGGCGGACGCCGAGGCCGGCCCAGGCGATGCGGGCGGCGTTCTCGAACATGTCGCCGGCGACGGGGGAGACGACCGGGATGCAGCCGGACTTCAGCGCGCGGGCGAGGGTGCCGTGGCCGCCGTGCAGGATCGCGACGTCGCAGTGGGGCATGGTCCTGGCGTAGGAGAGCCAGGGGACGAGAACGGCGTTGGCGGGAACCCGATAGCCGTCGAGCCAGGGCGGGCGGCGGCCGTTCCAGGTGGCGATGACGCGGACGCGCTCGGACGCGAGGCCGTCGAGGGCGGCGCGGAGCAGGTGGTGCTCGGCGTCGTGGGCGGTGGAGGGGGCGACGAGGACGACGGGGCCCTTCCCGCGCGGCGGCGGGATCTCCTCGCCCGGCGGCTCCCACAGGAGGGGACCGGTGACGCGCAGCCACGCAGGCCACTCCCGCGGATATTCCAGCGCGGGCAGGGTGCCCACCAGCGTCAGCGACCGCGACAGCCCGGTGTGGAGCTCGCTCGACGGAGCCAGGCCGAGTTGCGCGCGGGCGTCGTTGTAGTCGTCGCGGCCCTGCACGAGGCCGCGGTTGACCAGCGGCGCGGCGGCGTCCCACAGCGAAGCGCCGAGCCGCGTGCGCGGCAGGCGCGCGCCCAACGAGAACGGCGGGAACCCGGGCGACGGGAGCGGGCAGACGTGGGGGATGAGGGTTGCGACCGGGACGTGGCACAGCTCGGCGGCGAGGGCCGGAGCGATCGTGATGATGTCGGCGACGCACACGTCCGGCCGGAAGGACTCGACCGCCGGGACGGTGTCGCGCGCCGCGCGGACGGCGGCCTCGTACGGGCGCAGCGGGCGCTCGAGCGTCGGGAACACCTGGTACTCCGGCGCCGCGGCGAAGGTCATCCCCGCGGCCTCGACGTCCTCCGTCCACTTCGCCCACGTCTGGAGGCACACGGCGTGGCCGCGACCGACGAGCTCGCGGCCGAGCGCGAGCATCGGGAAGGCGTGGCCCGGGTCGCCGAAGGCGCCGAGGAGGACCCTCAAGCGTTCAGCTCGGCCAGCTGCCGGAGCTGGTCCGTGCGCTCCTCGAGCGTCCACGCCATCGGGGAGACGATGAGGGTGCCGACGCCCGCGTCGCGGTAGACCGCGAGCCGGTCGCGGACGCGGTCGACCGGGCCGCACAGCGTGACGGCGTCGATCAGCTCGGCGGGCAGGGCCGCGGCCGCCTCGTCCTTCTTGCCGTCCAGATAGAGGTCCTGCACGCGCCGGGCGGCGTCGCCGAAGCCGTAGGAGGTCACGAGCGCGTTGTAGAAGTTCTTCTCGCGCGAGCCCATGCCCCCGACGTACAGCGCGATGAAGTGGCGCATGACGTCGTGGGCGGCCTCGATGTCATCGTCGATGCGGACCTGGACGGCCGGAGCGATGTCGAAGTCGCCGGCGGAGCGACCGGCCTTCGCCCAGCCCTCCTCCAGAGACGGCCGGAACTCGGACATGTGCTCGGGAGAGACCATGATCGGCAGCCAGCCGTCGGCGATCTCGGCGGTCAGCGCGGTGTTCTTCGGGCCGATGGCGGCGATGTAGATCGGGACCTCATCCTGGACCGTCCCGATCATCAGCTTCAGCGCCTTGCCGGGGCCGTCGGGCAGCGGCAGTTGGATGGTGTCGCCGTCGTACTCGATCCGCTCGCGGCGCAGCATCGCCCGGACGACCTCGACGTACTCGCGCGTGCGCTTCAGCTGCCGGCCGAAGCGGACCCCATGCCAGCCCTCGGACACCTGCGGCCCGCTCGTCCCCAGCCCGAGCAGCATCCGTCCCCCGGACAGGTGGTCCAGCGTCGCCGTCGTCATCGCGGTCATGGCGGCGGAGCGGGCCGGGATCTGGAAGATGCCGGACCCGAGCTTGATCGTCGACGTCTGGGACGCCAGCCAGGCCAGCACGGTGGCCGCGTCGGACCCGTACGCCTCGGCGGCCCATACGGAGTCGAAGCCGAGCGTCTCGGCCTCCCGCACGAGCGCGAGGTTCTCCTCTGGCGGGGCGCCGAGGCCCCAGTAACCGACGTTCAGGCCGAGGCGCAATGCAAGTTCGCTTTCACGAGGAGGAGATCCGCTATCGAGCGCTTACCGTTGGCTCTCGATGCGGGCGCGCGACCCTATCACCGAGCTCCGCCGGGCCATCGACCGGCTGCCGGCGCACACGCGCACCGCGATGCTGGACGGGATCCGGGCCAACCCGATCATCGTCGGGGCCTACACGGACAACCAGGGTGGCATCTGTCCGATGCTCGCCGCGCACCGCAACGGCGGCCGCACGACGCTGCTGGCCTTCGCTCGCTCGTGGGACCGGTTCGCCAACGCGAGCCGGGTCCGCCGGGCGTCGCGCCGTGAGCTCGTGGTCCTCGAGCGCCTGCTCACCGCCTCACTGGAGAACGACGCGGAGCCGGCGGACCTCGGCGCGGCGATCGCCGATCACCAGGCGCTCAAGGAGCGCAACCAGCCGCAGGAGATCGAGGCGACCAGCCTCACGGGGAAGCCGATCCGCCGCCTGCGCCCGCGCCGCGGCGACGCCGAGCGCGCGCTGGCGCGCCTCGACCAGCACGTGCTGGCCGCCACCCAGGCCTGAGCCGGCCGCGTCCCGATCCGTTCGACCAGCTGCCGTCCTCGCGACGGCACTACCGGCCTGCGCTCAGGGCCTCGCGCTCCTCGGTCACGGGCGCGCGGGGCAGCCGCACGGTCACCGTGGTCCCCTCGCCGGCCGCGGACGAGATGTCGATCGACCCGTCGTGCAGCTCGACCAGCGACTGCACGATCGCCAGCCCGAGCCCGGTCCCCGTCCCGCGCGACCCGTCGGCGCGGAAGAAGCGGTCGAAGGCGTGGTCGAGCTGGTCGGCGGTCATGCCCTGGCCGTGGTCGACCACGCTGAGGACGACGTCGCTCTCCGTCGCGCCGACGCGCAGCGTGACCCGGCCGCCCTCGCCCGAGTACAGGTGCGCGTTGGTGAGCAGGTTGGTGATGATCTGGCGCACGCGCGCGGGATCGGCGAGCGCGTCGGGCAGCGCCGGCGCGATCTCCAGGTCGAGCGTCTGGTCGCGCTGCTCGAGCTGCGGGGCCATCATCGCGGCGACCTCGCGCGCCGCCTCGGCCACGGAGATCGGGCGGGGCTGGATCTCGAGCTGCCCCGCCTCGATGCGTGCGACGTCGAGCAGGTCGTTGACGAGGTCGACAAGACGGTTGGTGGAGAGCAGGACGATGTCGACGAAGCCGCGCTGGCGGGCGGGGAGGTCGGCTTGCGCGAGCAGCTCCACGAATCCCTTGATGGACGTCAGCGGGGAGCGCAGCTCGTGCGAGGCGGTGGCGACGAACTCCGTCTTGGCCCGGTCCAGCCGCGCCCGCTCGGTGACGTCGCGGATGGTGAAGACGACACCGTCCGCCATGGCGTCGCCCATGCGGGCGGCGGTGACGGCGAGGGTGCGGCCCGCGTCGTCGGCGACCTCCACCTCGCGGCCGAGCGCGTCCTCGAGCTGCGGCAGGGGACCTGGATCGCTCGCCACGCTCGTGCCCGGCACCAGGCTGGGGACGAGCTCGGCGGCGCGCGGGTTGACCTCGACGACGCGGCCGCGGCCGTCGCAGATGACCAGCGCGTCCCCGAGCGACTCGATGACGGTGGCGAGGCGTCGCCGGCCCGCCTCGATGCGCTCGTAGGCGCCCTCGAGGTCGCCCGCCATGGCGTTGAACGCGGTAGCGAGGCCCTGTAGCTCGGCTGGGCCTTCCGGCTCGACCCGCGCGGCCGTGTCCCCGCCGGAAAGGCGGTGCGTGGCGTCCACGAGGTTGTCCAGGGGGCGGCGGAGCGAACCGACGAGCAGGAAGACGAGCCCGACGGCAGCGCCAACGGCGAGCAGGCCGGCGATGCCGGCGCTGATGACGGCACGCCGCGTGCGGTCCCGGGCGCGCTCGCGGGCGGCGGAGCGGCGCCCGGCCTGGCGGTCGGCGAAGGCCAGGACGGCGGTCCGGGTGCCCGCGCGGCCCGCCAGGCGCTCCGAGGCGCCGTCGCCGGTCGCGGTGCGGCGCAGCGCCGCGACGGCGCGCTCCCGCGCCCGGCGCGAGGCCCGGCTCGGCGCGGCCCGCACCGCGACGTCCGCGGCGAGCAGGTTCGCCGCCGCGACCTCGCCCGCGTAGGCGCGTGCGAGATCGTCCTCGTAGTCCTGCCGGGCGCCGTAGAGCGCGCCGATGCTGAGCGCGGCCAGGACGCCCAGGGCGAGCGTGAGGCCGACGAGCGCGAGGACGAGCAGCCGGGCTATGGAAGGGCGGCGCATTGAGGTGAGGGCGGATCGTGACCGATAATGGATCCCAATGGACCTGTTTCGTCAGTGGCGCCGCCGCTCCTTAGGCGCGGTCGCGATCGCCCTCGTCGTTCCGGCGGTGCTGGTCGCCGCCGCGCTGACCGTCGGGATCGGCGGCGGCGGGCTGGGCGGCCTCGGCGCCTTCGCCCAGGCGTTCACCGGTCCGACGGAGCCCGCCGCACCGCTCGCGGCTCCCGCGCGGGACGCCGGGCGGCTCCTCGCCCGCGCCCGCACGGCCGCTCCGCCGGCCACGACCGACGACGCCCCGACGACAACCGCCGGACCCCTCGGCGGTGCGAACCGCGCTCCCGCGGTTCCGGGCGCGACCAACCCCGCTCCGACGGTTCCGGAAAACGGAACCGGTGGAGCGCAGTTGCCGGGCGGTGGGGGGACCGGGGCGACGGCGCCCGCGAACCCGGCGCCGCAGCCGACCCGCGGACCCGTCCAGCAGGTCGCCGATCAGGTCACCCCGCTCACCGACCAGGTCCCGGTCGTCGGGACGCCCGTCGGCCAGATCGTCGACGATGCCGCGCAGGCCGTCGACGACCTCGTCCCCTAGAGGACCTCGTCGGGCCGCTGGAAGATGATCTCCGGCACGACGCAGGCCGGGGACAGCCGCAGCAGGAAGCGCGCCGCCTCGCCGATGTCGGCGGGCTGGATCATGTCCTCCGCCTTGACCTGCTCCTTGACGAACTCCGTCATCGCCGTGTCCACGAACCCGGGGCAGAAGGCGACCGACTTGACGCCCGCCGTCCCCAGCTCCCTGTTCATCGCCTGCGTATAGCCGACGACGGCGAACTTGGTCGCGGAGTAGACCGACAGCCACGCCTGGCCCGACTTGCCCGCGATCGAGGCGAGGTTGATGACGAGCGCCTGGCGGTGCTCTGCGCCTGCAGCCTTGAGCATCTCCGCGCACTCGCGGTAGAAGAGGATGATCGCGCGGATGTTGACGTCGAGCTGCATGTCGACGCGCTTGGTGACGTGCTCGTGGGCGGCGGCGCCGATGCCGACGCCGGCGTTGTTGACGAGGGCGTCGCAGCGGCCGAACTTCTCCCTGTGCGCGTTGACGACGCCGATGATCCCCTCCTCGTCGTTCATGTTCGCGGGGATGGCCTGGACCTCGTAGCCCTTGCCGCTCAGCTCGGCGGCGGCCTCCTCGAGGCCCTCGGGCTTGCGGGCCGTGAGCGTCAGGCCGTAGCCCTCCTGGCCGAGGACGTCGGCGATGGCGAGGCCGATGCCCCGTGAGGCCCCGGTGACGATGGCGGCGCGATCTGGCATGGCCGGAAACCTATCCTGAGCCCGATGCGTCCTGAGCCGCCGGACCTACCCGCGCGGCTCACACCGGCCGCGGGCCTCGGCCCCGACGGGCTCTTCGAGCAGTCGCTCTCCGACGTCACGCTGCCCGGCACGGTCGCGGCCGCCGCCCGCGTCGACGCGTCGGTGCTCGAGCGCGCCGTCCTCGCCGGGGCCCGCCTGTCCGCCCTCGACCTGCGCGACAGCGAGCTGCGCGAGTGCGACCTCGCCAACGCCGACCTGCGCGGCGCCCGTGGCCGCCGCGTCCGGATCTCCGGCACGCGGCTGACGGGCGCGCTGCTGAGCGAGGCCGACCTGGCCGAGGTCGAGCTGGACGCCTGCCGCGCCGACCTCGCCGCGTTCGCGGGCGCCACCCTGGAGCGCATCCACATCAGCGGCTGTGACCTGCGCGGCACGGACTGGCAGGGCGCGCGGCTGCACCTCGTGGCCTTCGAGGACTGCGATCTGACCGACGCCGACGTGCGCGACGCCCGCTTCGAATCCGTGAGCATGCACGGATGCCGGCTCGCCGGTCTCCAGGGGGCGACCGGCCTGCGGGGCGTGTCCATGCGCTGGCCCGACGTCCTCGACGCCGCGGGGACCTTCGCCGCGGCCTGCGGGGTGAAGGTGCAGTGATGCGCGGGCTGCTGCTCGTGGCGGTGCTGCTCCTCACCGTCGCGCTCGTCGCCGACGCACCGGCGCCCGAGGACGCCACGCCGGTCACCACCATCGCCAAGCGCGTCGAGGCATTGCGCGGGCTGCGCTTCGACGCGCTCCCGAAGCCCGAGCGCGTCGACGGCGCCCAGGCACGCAGAGACGGCCTCGCCGATCTCGACGCGGGTTACCCGGCCGCCGCCCGCACGGCCGACGAGACGCTCTACGCCATGCTCGGACTGCTGCCCGAGGACGCCGATCTGCGCGAGATCAACGGCTCGCTGTTCGGCACGGGCGTGGCCGGCTACTACGACCCGCGCTCCAAGCGGCTGAAGATCGTCGAGGGGGCGGGGACGGCCAACCGCGTCCTGGACGAGATGGTCGTCGCCCATGAGCTCGACCATGCGCTGGAGGACCAGGCCATCGGCCTCGACCTCGACTCGCTGAGCTCGGACGACCCCGGCTACGCCTACAAGGCGCTGGTGGAGGGGACCGCGACCGCCGTCATGCTCGAGTACGTCGACACGCACTTCGACCCGGGGGTCTCCCTCGGCGGGCTGCTGGGCGGCTCGTTCGCCGGAACGGGCACGGAGGGGTTGCCGGACTTCATCGTGGCCGGCCTGACCTTCCCGTACCTGGGCGGCCGAGCGTTCGTCGAGGACCTCTACCACCGTGCGGGGGACCGCTGGACGCTCGTCGACCTCGCCGAGCGCACGCGCCCGCCCACCACGACCGAGCAGATCCTGCACCCGGAGAAGTGGGTCGACGCCGAGCCCGTCGCGAAGGTCGCGGTGCCGGCGGCGCCCGGGCGCGGCTGGACGCGGCTCACGGCCGGGGTCTTCGGCGAGTGGCAGACCGACCAGCTGCTCAAGGACCGCGCCGCCGCGGCCGGCTGGGGCGGGGACGAGTACGCGCTCTACGAGCGGGGGGCGGAGCGCAGGCTGCTCATGCGCTGGCGGATGGACACGCGCCAGGACACGGACGAGCTCGAGACGGCGCTCCGCGAGACGGCGGAGGACCTGCCGGGCGCGCGCGTGGCGCGCGCCGGCGGCGAGGTCACGCTCTCCGTCAGTAGGGCTTGACGCGCTCCAGGTTCTCCTCGCCCTTCTCCACGGCGTCGTCATCCGTATCCGGATTGCCGCGGGGCGCCTGCTCGATGCCGGCGCCGGTCGGGCCGGGGGCGTCTTTGTCGAGATCCTTCTCTTCGTCGGTCATCCTCATCGCCTACCCGCCCGCGTCGTCGACGAACGCGGTTTAGGCGGCGCTTAGCGGGTAGCACGCGCAGATGCCCTCAGCTCTGTTCGCGACCAAGGACGTCGACACCGTCGTCGAGGAGAACGACGAGAGCGGGCTCAGGCGCGCGGTCGGCGCCCTGGACCTCACGGCGCTCGGGCTCGGAGCGATCATCGGCACCGGCATCTTCGTGATCATCGGGGAGGCGATCGGGGACTCGGGCCCGGCGATCGTCCTGTCCTTCGTCCTCGCCGGCCTGACCTGCATCTTCAGCGCGCTGTCCTACAGCGAGATGGCGTCGGCGATCCCGGTGTCCGGGTCGGCGTACACGTACAGCTACGCCACCATGGGCGAGCTGGTCGCCTGGATCATCGGCTGGGACCTCGTGCTCGAGTACGGCCTGTCGGTGGCCGCCATCGCCGTCGGCTGGGGCGAGTACTTCAACGCGCTGCTCGACTCGCTGTTCTCGCTCTCGCTGCCCGACGCCATCGCCCTCCCGCCGGGGAGCGGAGGCACGGTCAACGTCCCGGCCGTGTTCATCATCCTCGCCGTCGCCGCGGTGCTGATGGCGGGCGTCCGGGAGTCGGCGCGGACCAACACGATCATGGTCGGCGTCAAGCTCCTGATCCTGGGGATGTTCATCGTGGTCGGGATCACCGCGTTCAACGGCGACCACTTCTCCGACTTCGCCCCGAACGGCTTCTCGGGCATCTCCGACGCGGCCGCCGTCATCTTCTTCGCCTACATCGGCTTCGACGCCGTGTCGACGGCGAGCGGCGAGTCCAAGGACCCGGGCCGGGACCTGCCGATCGCGATCATCGGCTCGCTGATCATCGCCACGATCCTCTACATCGTCGTGGCCATCGTCGCGGTGGGCGCGCTCGACGCCGGCGCGCTCGGCAAGGCCGATGCCCCGCTCTCCGCCGCGCTGCGCGACGGCGCCGGCATCGGCTGGGCGGCCGACCTCATCTCCTTCGGCGCGCTCGTCGCGATCACCAGCGTCGTGCTGACGATCCTCTACGGGCAGACGCGCATCACGGTCACGATGGGCCGCGACGGGCTTCTGCCGTCCGTCTTCGGCAGGGTGTCCCCGACCCGCGGCACCCCGGTCCTCGCCACCGCCATCTTCGGCGTCCTCGTCGCCACGCTCGCCGCGTTCGTGTCCCTCTCCGAGCTGTCCAAGCTCGTCAACATCGGGACGCTGTTCGCGTTCTTCGTCGTCAACATCGGGATCATCATCCTGCGCCGCACGAAGCCCGACATGGAGCGCAGGTTCAGGGTCCCGTTCGTGCCGGTCGTGCCCCTGATCGGCGCGGCGCTGTGCGTCTACCTGATGACCAAGCTCGAGGCGCAGACCTGGCTGCGGTTCGCCGTCTGGATGGCCGTGGGCCTGCTCATCTACTTCTTCTACGGCCGGCTGCACTCAAAGCTGCGCCAGTCCTAGCACCCGCCGCGCGGGCTGCCACCGCTTGGAGCCGTCGTCACCGCTCTGGAGACGTGCTGGGCCCTGCGGTGGCGCTGAAGCGGGCGAAGCCGCGGTCGTCGAAGGTGTCGAGCCCGCTGGCCTGCACCCCGGCATCCGAGACCGTCACCAGCCGGTCGCCCATCAGGATCGAGCGGCGGACGGTGGCGTTGTCGGGATGGGTCACGCGGCCCGTCTCCGTGATCGCCTCGGGCTTGACCGTGAACGCGAAGGCGCTCGCGACCGGGGCCCGGTAGGCGAGGGACGGGCACGGCTGGTCGGGCGCGCAGGTGGGCTGGTCCGAGTAGTCGTAGACGCTGATCGGGAGAACGGCGAGCGAGCGCGGCTCCCACCACAGGAACGCGTGGTGGTCGTAGCTCACCTCGGTGCTGCCGTTCGCGACCTCCGCCTGCTGCTGGAGCTTGGGCGCAGTGAGGTCGGAGACGTCGAACTCCGACAGCTGCACGCCGCCGTTGGCGCTCGTCCCGACCCCGATCAGCCGGTCGCCCGAGATCGGGTGCAGGTAGGAGGAGAAGCCAGGCAGCTCCAGCTCGCCCTTGAGCGTCGGACGGGCGGGGTCGGCGAGGTCGAGCGTGAACAGCGGGTCGACCTGGCGGTAGGTGACGACGTAGCCGCGGTCGCCGAACATGCGCACCGCGAAGATCCGCTCGCCCTTGCCCAGGCCGCTGATCTGGCCGAGCTTGGCCAGCCCGGTGTCGGTCTGGCCGAGGGTCGTGACGAGGCTGTGGCTCTCGCCGCTGGCGTTGCGGAACCATGGCGGGGTCTCCGTGGTGGCGACGCGCAGGACGCCGTCCTGCTCGGACATGGAGAACTGGTTGAGGACGAAGCCGGGGACGCTGCCGCTGCCGCGGTAGGTCGTGTTGTCGGCGTCGTCGAGCGAGAAGCGGTGGATCTGCGTGGTCTCGCCTTCCGGCTCCGGGCCCTCGAACTGATCCTCGAGCACGGGGGAGTAGCGCTGCGTCGCGACGTAGAGGTTCTCCGCCGACGCGTACACCGTCCCGCCGCCGGTCATCACCGCGTCGGCGTCCACGGGGTCGAGGCCCTTGTCGAAGTCGATCGTCAGGACGGTCAGCTCCTCGAGGCCGGTGAACGAGCGCGGGCGGCGGACCTGCTTGCAGCCGACCAGCGTGCGGCGCCTGGCGCCGATGCGGGCGCGCGGGAGCCACGCGCGAGCCGCCGTCGGCTCGGCGGGCAGGTCGTAGGCGATGGCGCGCGGGGTGATCGTGAGCACGACGCGGACGGTCGCCTTCGTGCGCCGCTCGGCGAGCACGCTGCCGTTGACGGTCATCGACTTCTCGAGCGTGGGCTTCGTCCCGTCGGCGACGTCGACCAGGGACAGCGTGGAATGGCCGTCGTAGGTGCCGGACGCGACGAGCAGCTTGCCCTTGTAGAGCAGCAGCTGGTGCCCGAAGCCCTCCGGGAGGGCGAGCGACCCGATCACCTTCGGCGCGCCGGTGACGTCCACCACGTTGAGAACGCCCGTCGCGGTGACGGCGTAGACGGTCCTGCCGTCGGTCTTGACGATGTCCGGCTCGAAGACGCCGGCCTCCTGGTTGTTCGTCAGCGAGAAGCCGCCGCCGGCGTCGCCGGCCGCCTCAGGAGCGGCGGCGGACATGGGCTCGCCGGCGGTCGCGTTGGCGGGGACCGGGCGCGCGACGGACGGGGTGAACTGCTGTGGCGGCCCGCCGGCCACGTAGTGCGGGCGGTGGTGGTTCGCGTAGCCGAGGAGCCGGTCGCAGCTCTTGAAGCGCTTGAGCGAGGGCTTGGCCTGGGCGGCGGGGGCCGCGGCGACGACCACGGCGAACAGGGCGACGACCAGCGATAGGAGGCGCGTCATCACGCCATCCTCGCGCCCACGAAGGTGCAGGTCAACCCCGTGCCCGTGCGGGGTCGGACGCCGTCGGTCTGGTCGAACCGGAGCCGGTCACCGGCATTTCCCGGAAGCCTCCGGGTAGTACCCCGGGCCATGCCGAACTCCCGTCGCTGGCCCGATGCCGCCGTGGCCGGCTTCGCCGCCTCCATGCGTACGTTCTCCGCGCCCGCGCTGCTGGCCCTTCGCGGCCGGGTCGACCGGCGCGCGCGAGCGCCGCTCTACGTCGCGGCACTGGGGGAGCTGGCGGTCGACAAGGCGCCCATCGCGCGCCAGCGCGTCGACCTCCCGTCGAGGAGCGCCCGGCTCGTCTCCGGAGCGGCGACGGGGCACGCGCTGGCCGGTCCGGCGGGCGCGATCGCCGGCGGCGCCTCCGCGGTCGCGGGCTGCTTCGCCACCTACCGGGCACGGAAGCTGGTGGTCCGGGCGACGGGCCTCCCGGACCCGGTCGTGGCCGTGGGGGAGGACGTCGTCGCGATCTCCCTGGCTGCGCTCGCCACCCGCGACGATGCGGCGGACGGGGAGGTGCCGCCGGCCGAGGGGCGCGGCCGCGCGATCACCCGCGGCCTCGCTGCGGGTCTTGCCGGGACCGCCGCCATGACGGTCGCCCAGGGCGCCTACTACCAGCTCACCGGCGCGTCACCGAGCTCCGCGCCGCGCCAGGTCGCCGACAAGGCGCTGCAGGCCGCCGGGCAGGGCCGGGTACCCAAGCGCCACCGCGGGCTCGCCAACACCGGGATGCACTGGGCCTACGGCACCGCCTGGGGCGTCCCGCTCGGCCTCTTCGCGCGCCAGCCCGAGGCGAGCGGGCTGGCGTTCGGCGCGGCCGTGTGGGGCGCGGGGTTGGCTCAGCTTCCGGCGCTGGGGCTGGCGCCGGCGCCGTGGAAGCAGTCGCCTCAGGCGCTGGCCACGGATGCGGGGTTCCACCTGGTCTACGGCCTCGGCGCGGCGGCGGCGTTGCGGGCGTTGTCGCCGCGTTAGCTCGTCAACCGGGTGCGTCACGTTTCTTGCCGTAGAGGCAAGAAACGTGACACACCCGCTGGCTTTCGGCCTGAACCCCGCCGCCGCCGCCAGCGAACCGCGGGTCACATTCGCTCGAGCTGGTCCCCGCGCGCGATGAGCACGTCGCTCACCAGCGCCGGCGGGAACAGCCCGTGGGCGACCACGCCCGGCAGCGAGTCGAGCCACGCCGCGAGGTCGCCCGGGTCGCCGACTGCGCCCGTGTAGTCGGCGATGACGCCGCCGTCCGGGGAACGGGGGACGTCGCGTAGCGAGACGTCCCCGAGCTCACTCAGCGTCGCCGCCAGCCCGAAGGCGAGCAGCTCCACGGGGACCGGCGGGCGCAGGGCGTCGACGGGCTTGTCGGAGCCACCGATGACGACGAAGCGGTCGGCGGCCGCGGCGACGATCTTCTCGCGCGTGTGGGCCGCGCCGCCGCCCTTGACCAGCCAGCGTTCGGGGCTGACCTGGTCGGTGCCGTCGATGGCGATGTCGAGGCGGTCGAGGCCGTCGAAGGGCTCGACGGACAGCCCGAGGGCGCGAGCCTGGTCCTCCGTGGCGACGGAGGTCGCCACGCAGCGCAGATCGCGCAGGCCGCGGGCGGCGAGGGCGGGCAGGAGGTAGGCGACGGTGGAGCCGGTGCCGAGGCCGACGCACTGGCCGTGCTCGACGAGCTCGGCGGCCGCCTCGGCCGCGACGCGCTTCTCCTGCTCCACGTCACACATGGCTCCGGATCATGCAGCATCATGTGGACATGGGTGCCACGGCCCTGCCCCGCCTCGCCACGCGCACGCTGACGGACCGGCAGCAGCTGCTGCGGCGCGTCGAGCGGCGCGCGTTGGTCTCCCAGTTCCTGGCGCACTCGATCGGCGCGCTGGACGTGTTCGTGCTCCTCTTCTTCGTGCTGCCGCCGCCCGAGTGCTGTCAGGACCTCAGCGAGAGCTGGCTGCGCAACGTCGTCGGCGGCATCGTCTCGCTGATCGTCGGCGCCGCGATCGGCTACTGGATGTCGCGGCGGGTCGGTCCGACCCGCGCGGCGTGGGCGATGGAGGGGCGCGACCCGACCCCGGAGGAGCAGGCGCGCGCCCTGCACGCGCCCAACTGGTGCTTCAAGGCCGACGCCGCGACGTGGCTTGCCGCCGTCGTCTTGTTCGCGGCCATCAACGCCACGCAGTCATGGACGCTGGCCGCCCACGTCGGCTGGACGATCTTCCTCGGCGGCATGACCACCTGCGGCATCGCCTACCTGCTGCTGGAGCGCGACTGGCGCCCGGTGACGGAGCTGGCGCTGGCGGGCGGCTCGCCCGCCCGCCCGGCCTGGCCGCGCATCGAGGGGCGCCTGGTGCTGGCGTGGCTGCTCGCGACCGGGGCGCCGGTCCTCGGCCTCATCACGCTCGGGGTCGACGCCATGGTCAACGCCCCGGACGCGGAGCGGCTCGCGCGCGGCACGCTCGTGCTCGCCCTCGTCACGCTCGTGACCAGCGCGGGTGTGACGATGGCCATCGCCCGCCAGATCTCCGCCCCGCTGACCGCGGTGCGCAAGGCGCTCGGCCGCGTCCAGGCGGGCGACCTCGCCACGTACGTCCGCGTCAGCGACGGCAGCGAGATCGGCTTCGTGCAGAGTGGCTTCAACGCCATGGTCGCGGGCCTGCGCGAGCGCGAGCGCATGCAGGACCTGTACTCGCGCCAGGTCGGAGAGGACGTCGCCCGCGCGGCGCTGGCCGACGAGCCGCGCCTGGGCGGGACCGAGCGCGAGGTCGCGGCGATGTTCGTCGACGTCATCGGCTCGACCACCATGGCCGTGGAGGCGCCGCCCGAGCGCGTGGTCGCGCGGCTGAACCGCTTCTTCGCCGTCGTCGTCGAGGTGACCGCGGCCCACGGCGGCTGGGTCAACAAGTTCGAGGGGGACGCGGCCCTGTGCGTCTTCGGCGCGCCGGCGGAGAGCGAGGATGCCGCCGGCTGCGCGCTCGCCGCCGCCCGCGAGCTGCGCTGGCGGCTGCGCCGCGACGCCCCTGAGGTGCGCGCCGCCATCGGCGTGTCGGCGGGGCCGGCGGTCGCAGGCTGGATCGGCGCCGCGCAGCGCTTCGAGTACACGGTCATCGGCGACCCGGTCAACGTCGCCTCGCGGCTGAGCGAGCTCGCCAAGCGCGAGGACGGGCGCCTGCTGGCCTCGGAGGCGATCGTGGCCCGGGCGCGTCCCGAGGAGCGCGCCCACTGGGAGCTGGGCGAGGCCGAGGTCCTGCGCGGCCGCACCACGCCGACGCAGCTGGCGCGGCCGGTATCGTCGCCCGCGTGAACGCAAAGGAGCGGATCAACGCCCTGCTCAAGCGGCGCGGCTACATGCTCCAGCGCGTCCCCGTGGCCGCGACGCCGAAGGCACCGCCCAAGCCGAAGCCCTATCGCAAGACGACCCCGCGGCTGCTCAAGGAGCCTGCCTTCGTGCTCTCCACGGTCCGCAGCGGCTCGACGCTGCTGCGGATGCTGCTCGACTCGCACTCCCAGATCCACTCGCCCCACGAGATGCACCTCCGCTCGATCGACGTCAACGTCAAGGGCAAGTACGGCGACAAGGCGCTGGCCGAGGTCAAGCTCGACCGCGACGAGCTCAACCACGTGCTGTGGGACTGGTACCTGCACCGCGAGCTGGCCACCACGGGCAAGCGCCTGCTCGTCAACAAGACGCCCAACGACGTCTTCATCGCCGACCAGATCCAGGCCTGCTGGCCCGACGCGCGCTTCATCTTCCTGCTGCGCCACCCGCTCGCGGTCGCCCGCTCACGCGCGAAGCTGCGCCCGCAGGACGCCGACGACGTCAACGTCGGCCGGGTGCTCAAGTACGCCGAGGCGGTGGAGGCCGCCCGCGGGCAGTACCCGGGCCACACGATCCGCTACGAGGACCTCACCGCCGACCCGCGGGGCGAGCTGACCGAGCTCTGCGGCTTCCTCGGCGTCGAGTTCGAGCCGACGATGCTCGAGTACGGCAAGTTCTCCGCCGGGCGCTTCAAGGCCGGCCTGGGCGACTGGAAGGACCAGATCCGCACGGGCGAGGTCCAACCCCCCAAGCCGTTGCCCACCGCCGACGAGGTGCCCGAGGCACTGCGCCCCATCGCGACCAAGTGGGGATACCTAGAACCGGTCGGGGCCGAACTCGAAGGAGCGGAAGGCTGAGCGCATCGCCTTCGCCGCCTTGCGCAGGCGGCGAGGCTGACGGCCCGGAAGCTTGGTCAGCCGGTAGGAGAGGATCACGCCCTCGCGCGGCTGCTCGGAGTCGAAGGGGACCACGAGCAGGTCGGTGCCCTCGCCGATCCCCGCCGGCGTCTTGAACGTGAAGCCGACCTCGTAGCCCGGCGCGGTGTGCACCCGCGCGCGGGTGTCGACGATCTGCTCGAAGCCGCGGTAGCGCTGCGCCAGCGCCCGCGCGCGGGCGTCGGCGAACACCGGGAGCAGGCCGGCGACGTCTCCGCGGTAGGCGGGGAGGTGCATGCGGCGCACGGTCGTCGTGGTGAGCAGCGGCCCGCGCTTGGCGCGCAGGCGCAGCAGCTCGCCCGGCCGTGGCTCGACCGAGCGGATGATCGGGTCCTTGTAGAGGACGTTGAAGACCGGCTTGCCGCGGTGCACGACCTGGGTGTTGCCGTCGAACGGGTCCCGGACGAAGGCGAACCAGACCACGACGCCGACGACGCTGACCACGCCGGCGATGATCGCCCGACGTCTCAAGCGAGGACCGCCTCCTCCTCGGAGACGGGTGCGTCGCGGCGCAACCCGCCGGCCGCGGCCAGCAGCGCCCACGTCAGCGGGTCCTCGAGGAAGGCGGCGTAGACGAGCGTGTGCAGGAACAGCGCACAGAAGGCGGCGGCCACGGCGGCGCGGGGGAGGGACCGGGCCGCGCCGCGCACCACCAGGCTCAGCGCGGTCACGACGAGCAGCAGGTAGGCGAGCAGGCCGATCACGCCCTGCTCGGCGGCCACGGTGATCGGGATGGTGTGCGACTCGGCGGGGGAGCGCTCGGACAGCAGGTTCTCGCGGTCGCGGTAGCGCTCGGCGAAGGACCCCGACCCGAACCCGTAGACCGGCCGGTCGGCGAACATCCGCGCCCCGCCCTTCACGAGTTCGGCGCGACCGCTGGTCGCCTTGTCGATGGCGTCGAAGGACCGGTCCTCGAGCCCGAGCGCGCCCGGCGACGCGAGCCCGACGGCGAGCACCGCGACCGCCAGCGCGCTG
The DNA here is from genome assembly GCA_963740765.1 of uncultured Solirubrobacteraceae bacterium. Classification (GTDB taxonomy): domain Bacteria; phylum Actinomycetota; class Thermoleophilia; order Solirubrobacterales; family Solirubrobacteraceae; genus DATLGB01. Next base: position 349,880 of record CAVUFN010000008.1, read on the forward strand.
ACCGTCAGCACCACGGGGCGGGCGCGCCAGCGCAGCGCGGCCAGGACGGCGAGGCCGACGGCCAGCGCGGCGAAGCTCGACTCGCTCAGCGAGGGGACGAGGCCCAGCCACAGCAGCGTCAGCACGCCGGCGGACGCGAGCAGGATCCTCCGGTGCGGGGTCCACAGCATCAGCGCCGCCACCAGCACCATGGTCAGCGCCAGGAAGCGCCCGTAGATGTTCGGGTCGAAGAACAGGCTGTTGACGCGGAAGTACGGCTTGAGCTCGTTGGCGGTGAGGACCTTCTCGTTGGCGAGGAGCAGGTGCCGCGTCGCGAACTCCGCGATCCCGACCGCCACGCAGATCAGCGCGAGCCCGACGGTCAGGCCCGTCGCGATCCGCACCAGCCGCGGGGTCCAGGCGAGGTCGAGCAGCAGCCGGAAGAGCAGCGCGAACGGGACGTAGAAGAAGCAGATGTCCTTGACCGCGGCCTCGACGTCGGTCGAGTAGATCGACTGAGCCGCGTAGAGGACGATCACGCCCGCCAGCATTCGCTCCAGCGTCCGCATCCGCGCCGAGCGTGGCTCGGGCTCCACGGGCCGCACCCGCGCGCAGCGCGCCGCAACCCCGCAGGCGATCACCGCATACAGCGGCAGCAGCAGGTTGGCGGTGTCACCGCCGAGGTCGATCGGGATCCGGATCGGCAGCGTCGCGAAGGCGAACACGAGCACGAGCGAGGGCCGGCGCCGGAACAGCCAGGCGCCGGCGGCGAGGCCGGCGGCACCGGCGACCACGGCCGCCCCCGCGAGCGCCAGGCGGCCGTCGAGGGCGTCGGAGAGCTCGTCGCCGAGCACGGAGACCAGCGCCAAGCCGGCGAGGACGATCGCCGCGACCATCAGGGGCGCGCGCCGCCGGGCGTCGGAGATGACGAGCACGAGCGCCGCCGCCACGGTGGAGGCGAGCGCCAGCAGGGCCGAGAGGACCATCGCGCAACAATCTATGGCGGCGCCCGGCGCTACCGTCCGCCGCGCCGTGAAACGCCTCCTCGCTCCCGCGGCGACCATGCTGAGCGTCGCCGTGGCGTTGCGGGTCGCCTTCGACGCCTCGTATCTCAATTACGACGCCCGCTACGCCCTGCTGTGGGCGCGCGACGTCACCCGCGGGCTCACCCCGGACTACGAGGCTCCGTTCGCCCCGACGCCCCACCCGCTCTCGACGGCCTGGAGCGTCCTCGGGGTCGCCTTCGGCGACTGGGTGATCGTCTGGGGGACGCTGCTGGCGTTCGGCCTGGTCGTGTACCTGGCGTACCGGCTCGGGGCCGAGCTCTTCTCACCGGCCGTCGGCGCTGTCACCGCGCTCGTCGTCCTGACGCGGCCCGCGTTCCTGCGCGATGCGCTGCTCGGTTACCAGGACGTCCCCTTCGCGTGCCTGATCGTCGGCGCGGCGCTGCTGGAGGCGCAGAGGCCGCGCCGCGGGGTCCCGGTGCTCGTCCTGCTGGCCATCGCCGGCCTGCTGCGCCCCGAGGCGTGGGTGCTCGGCGGCCTGTACTGGCTCTACCTCGCCTGGAACGCCCCGTGGCGGGAGCGCCTCCGGCTCGCGCCGCTGGTCGTCGCCGCCCCGCTCGTCTGGGCCGTGATGGACCTGATCGTGACCGGCGACGCGCTGCACTCGCTGCACGGGACCTCCGACCTCGCCGAGCAGGTCGGCCGCCGCCGCGACGTCGCCGACGCGCCGTACTGGACCGTCCAGTACTTCGCCTACACGCTGCGCCAGCCGCTCGGGGTCGGGATGCCGATCGGCCTCGCCTTCGCGATCATCCACCGCGACCGCTTCGGCCGCGCCGCCTCCCTGCTGCTCTCGATCGCCGGGTCGATGGTCGTGGTCTTCGCGGTGAACCCGATCTTCGGCCTGCCCCTGATCGGCCGCTACGTGCGCACGCCCTCGATCCTGATCGCGGTCTTCTTCGGCGTCGCCCTGGCCGGATGGGCGCTGCTGGAGGACGGTCGTGAGAAGCGCATCTGGCAGGGTCTCGCCGTCCTCACCGCGGTCGTGTTCTGCATCTTCATCCCGCAGAACGTCAACCAGATCGGCTACCAGCGCGAGGTCTTCCACCGCAACAGCAAGATCTACGCGGACCTGCAGAAGACCGGTGAGGCGCCCGCGGTGCGCCGCCTCGTCGAGCGCTGCGGCCCGATCTTCGCCGCCGACCACCGCCCCATGGCGCACCTGCGCTGGTGGCTCGACACCGATCCGGGCAGCGTCGACACCGTCGAGGGCCGCCGGGACAAGCGCGTGCCCCTGTTGCTCGTCCCCAAGCCGAACACGCGCAACGAGCTCTTCTTCCGGGAGAACTTCCCGAAGCTCCGACCCGGCGCGACTGCCGACAGCGTCTACGACAACCGCTCCTGGCGGCTGTACGCCAACGGCTGCGCCTAGACGTCCTCCATGGTCATGGCGTCCTGGGTCTCCTCCAGGAACTCCGTGTAGGCGTCGACGACCTTGTCGGCGTCGTCCCACATCTGCAGCTCACCCTGATCGAGCCAGATCGCCTTGTCGCACAGCTGCTTGACCGTCCCCAGGGCGTGGGAGACGAGCAGCACCGTCCGGTCCTGCCGGCACAGCTGGCGCATCTTGCGCGCCGAGCGGCGGCGGAAGCGCGCGTCGCCCACCGACAGGGCCTCGTCGATGAGGAGGATGTCGGGGTCCATGTTGACCGCGACGGAGAAGCCGAGGCGCCCGTACTGCCCGGACGAGTAGGTGCGCATCGGGCGGTCCATGATCTTCTCGAGCTCGGCGAAGGCCACGATGTCCTCGTACTTGCCCTCCATCTGCTCGCGGGTGAAGCCCGCGGCGAGCCCGCCGAGGATGACGTTCTCGCGACCGGACAACTTGCGGTTGAAGCCGACGCCGAGCGCGAGCAGCGTCGATACGCGGCCCTCGACCTCGATGCGTCCCGCGGTGGGCGGGAGGATGCCGCCGATCGCCCGCATCAGCGTCGACTTGCCGGCGCCGTTGGCCCCGATGACGCCGAGCACGGTCCCGTGCGGCACGGAGAAGGAGACGTCCTTGACGGCCTCGATCTCCTCGACGAGGCGCCTGCGGCCCAGGATGCGCGAGACGGTGGACTTCAGCGTCGGCCGCGACTCGACGGACTCGCGGTACGTGATCGAGAGGTCCTGGACGTCGATGCTCGTCCGCGCGGCCACAGCGTCAGATGCGGACAGCGAACTCACGCTCCCGCGACATGAAGAAGAGGGCGCCGACGATCAGCGCGCCGACCGACCACGCGGATGCGACGAGCATGTTGTGCAGGCCGGGCGACTGGCCGAAGTGCAGGACCTCGTCCCAGGCCGAGAGCATCCGCCCGATCGGGTTGATGTCGACGAGGATCTGGTAGCGATCGGGGACGCGCGAGGCGAAGTACAGGACGGGCGCCGAGTACAGCATCACCCGCAGCAGGTAGGGCAGGAAGCTCGACAGGTCGCGGAAGTACACCTGGACCGCGGCCACCAGCAGCGTGAGGCCGAACGCGAGCATCAGCATCTCGACCAGCAGGGGGATCACCCACAGCGTGTGGACGTTGAACGGCAGCCCCGACGCGATGTGGATCGGCACGTAGACGACGACGGTCGGGATGAAGCGCTTGACGGCCAGGATGACCGAGCTGAGGGGCAGCAGCATGCGCGGGAAGGCGCTATTGAGGATCAGCTTGCCGCCGCGCACGACCGACTTGACGCCGTCCCGGATCGACCCCGAGATCAGGTAGTAGGCGAAGATGCACGCGGTCAGGTGCGCGAAGAAGTCCGGCGGGCGGCGGCCGCCGCGGACGATGTCGATGAGGATGAAGTAGACGCCCGCCAGCAGCAGCGGGTTGAGCACCATCCAGATGACGCCGAACAGCGTCTGGGACTGCTGGGCGCGCAGCTTCGTGCGCGAAAGCTCGACGGCGAACTCACGGCGGCGCCACACCTCGCGCAGGTACTGCCCGACGGGCGGGAGGCCGACGGTGTGCGGCTCGTAGACGTGCCGTTCGCGTGCCCACTCGTTGGTGGTGTGGTGCGGGGGAGGAGGGGTGGTCGTCGTCACAGGATGGGGGGGCGGCCGGCGCGCGTCATGCGCCACAGGGTCGAGGCCTTGAGCGGGCGCCGCGGCCCGGCGGGCTCGCGCAGTCCGTCACGGTAGCCGCGCAGGGCCTGCCCGAACGCCCCCGGATTCTGCCGGAAGCGGGGGACGGAGCGCGCCACGAAGCCGAGCACGTAGAGCGCGCCGAGCGGCGCGGGCAGGTGGCGGCGCGCCAGCCACACGCGGTTGCGGGCGCCGTAGTAGAAGGAGTAGTGGTGCGGCGGCGCGCCGGTGACGGGGTGCAGGGCGGCGATGTCGCCCGCGTAGCGGATCGCGTAGCCGGCGTCCATGACCCGCCAGCCGAGGTCGACGCCCTCGTGCACGAAGCGGAACGCCGCCGGCCAGCCGCCGACCGCCTCGAAGACGCTGCGCCGGATGGCGACCGCGCCCTCCCAGACGACGGTGATGTCGCTCGACCGCGTGCGGTCGCCGACGCGCAGCCGCGGGACCCAGTCGCGTAGGGGAGGCGGGCCGTCGTTTCTCGGATCCACCCGGAGTTGGACCATCCCGACGCGCGGGTCCTCGAAGATCGCGGTCACGCGCGCGAGGGCGTCGTCGCCGGCCAGCGCGGCGTCGTCGTCGAGGAAGAAGAGCAGGCCGCCCGCGACGTGGGGGACGCCGGCGTTGCGCCCGGCCGGGATGCCCTCGTCGACCTCGACGTGCACGCCGCGGACGCCGTCGGGAAGGCCGGTCGGGTCCCAGCCGTTGCCGACCACGACGATGTCGGTCTCGACGCCCGTCTGGCGCTGCAGCGACGCCAGCGCCAGCGCCAGGTCGTCCGGCTTGTTGCCGGTGGTGAGGAGCACGCAGCCGATCATCGGAGGCGCTGCGAGGTGACGATGGCGAGCAGGTGCCCGACGGCGGTGATCGCCGCGATCGGGACCAGCACGATGACGAGCGTGCGCGTCTCGCCGGTGATCTGGGCCAGCAGCGACAGCAGCGTCGCCTCGATCGCGATGAACGCGCGGAAGAACGGGAAGAAGCCGACCGCACTGCGCAGCCGGGCCAGCAGGGTGACCTGCGGCGCGGCCTCCGCCGCGGTGTCCTCCGCCTTCGCGCGGCCGGACTCCAGCCGCGCCACGGCGACCAGCGCGCTCTCCGTCCGGACCGCCAGCGCCAGCACGGCCGCGATCAGCCCGAGCTCGACCTCGTCGCAGCGGATCCCGAGCGCGATCGGGAACAGCGTCTCCGTCACGTAGTGGCCGAGCCGGTCGAGGTAGATGCCGACGGGCGAGAACTGCTTGCGCCAGCGGGCCAGCTCGCCGTCGGAGCAGTCCAGCAGGATCTGCCCCTGGATCAGCGCCACCGCGCCGAGCGCCGCCCAGACCGAGTCGATCGCCATGCAGACGGCAGCGGCGACGCCGACGGCGATCATCGCCCACGTCATCGCGTTCGGCGTGACCCGCGTCGGGATGACCGCGCGCGTCAGATAGGGGGAGAAGCGACGGACGTAGAGCCGGCCGGCCCAGTGCTCGCCGCTGTTGCGGGCGAAGATCGACGCCGGCTGCGCGACCGCCCGCAGTTCCTCAATCGAGGGCGTCGACCCACGCGTCGACACGGCGACGCACCTCCTCCTCACGCAGGTCCAGGTGCTCGAGGATCGTGTAGCGGTCCGGGCGGGTCGCGGGCGCTTCGAGCACGGCCTGGACCCACTGCGACTCGGTGAGCCCGAGGTCGGCCGGGGAGCGGGGGAGGCCGTGGCGGCGCAGGCACGCGTCCATCGCGCCGAAGAGCACCTGGTCCTCGTGCAGGAACGCGGTGAACAGCGAGGCCGCGCCGGCCAGCTCGCCGTGGTGGGCGGTGCCGGGGAAGAGGTGGTCGATGGCGTGGAGGATCTCGTGGTCGCCGCCCGAGCACGGCCGGCTCGATCCCGCCGTGGCCATGGCCAGCCCGCCGAGGACGAGCGCCTCCGCGAGCGCGGTGAGGAACGGGACGTCGTCGATCGAGTCCTCGCGGTAGAGCACGCTCATCGAGGACGCACGGGCGAAGGTGACCGCGAGGCCGTCGACCGGCTCGCCACGCTCGCGGCGGGCGAGCTTCCAGTCCGCGACGGCGACGAAGTTCGAGATCGCGTCGCCGATGCCGGAGCGGCGCATGGCCGGATCGGAGCGCATGACGTAGTCGAGGTCGACCATCACCGCGATCGGCATCTGCACGCCGTAGGAGCCCTTGCGCCCGTCGTGCAGCAGCGAGGCAACAGGGGAGGCGAGGCCGTCGTGGGCCAGCGACGTGGCCACGGCCACCATCGGCAGCCCGGTCAGCGTGGCAGCGTGCTTGGCGGTGTCCAGCGTGCGCCCGCCGCCGATGCCGACCAGAGCGTCGAAGAACCCGCTGCGCAGGCGCGCGGCGAGGTCCTGCGCGGCCTGGATCGAGCCGCCCTCGACCGTCCACACCTCGGCGTTCTCGAGCGACGGCGCGATCGCGGCGGCGATCTCCTCGCCCAGGCCCGGGCCGACCGCGACGGCGACGTGCCCGCCGGCGGAGATGCGGCGGTCCGCGAGCAGCGGCGCCAGCTCGGCGACGGCGCCGGGGCCGATGTCGACCGCCAGCGGCGCCCCGATCATGCGGCTCAGCAGCGGCACGCGACCTCGCGGGCGTGGGCCAGGTCCGCGTGGTCGTCGACCTCCACCCACTCGACGTCGCCGATCGGCGCGGTCTTGATGCGGCCGCCGCCCGTGGTCGCGTACTCCTCGAAGCCGTCCTCGTAGTACAGCTGCGGGTCGCGCTCGAAGGTCGTCTGCAGCGCGGTGGCGAGCGGTTCGGCGGCCTGCGGCTCGATCAGCGTGAGCCCGATGTACTCGCCGACGGCGGTCTTCGGGTCCATCAGCTTGGTGATGTGGGTGAGCAGCCCCTCGCCGGAGAGCTGGACCTTCATCTGCTCCTCGCCGAGCTCCTGGACGTCGTCGAGCGCGAGCAGCAGGTCGTGGTCCCCGCCCGCGCCGTGCTTGAGGGTCTCGAACACCGAGACGGGCGCGATCGTGTCGCCGTTGACCAGGACGACGCCACGGCTGAAGTACTCGCGGGCGCACCACAGCGAGTAGGCGTTGTTCCACTCCTCGGCCTTGTCGTTGAAGGCCAGCTCGAGCGTGACGCCGTGGTCGGCCTCGAGCGCGGCCTTGCGGTCCTCGAGCGCCTGGGCCTTGTAGCCCGTGACGAGCACGACGTCCGTCAGCCCGACCTTGGCGAAGTTGCCCAGGGAGACGTCGAGGATCGTGCGATCGCCGTCGACCGGGACGAGCGTCTTGGGCAGGGTGTCCGTGTACGGCTGCAGGCGCCGTCCGGCACCCGCTGCGAGGACCATGCCGATCATCCCGCCGCCTCCTCTTCTTCGTCTTGGGTCAACTGCGCGGTCGCCCGCGCCGACCGGGCCGTCCAGGCCCGGACCGCGTCCGCCACCCACAGGGTGCCGAACAGCCCGGCGGCCACGTACAGGCCGATGGGGATCGCGTCCACCAGGTACAGCACGAGCACCAGCAGCATCCGCCCGCCCCAGCCCAGGCCGAGGTTCGACACGAGCCGCTCGGACTCGATGCCGCGGTGGCGCAGCCGGTAGACGAGGTCGTAGTGGCGGAAGCAGATCGCGGCGAGCAGCGCGTAGCCCGCCTCGGCGTGGCCGGCCAGGCGGGCCATCCAGGCGATGGCGGCGAACTCGAGGACGCGCAGGGCGGGCGGGACGAGCCAGCGGTAGCGGTCCGTGTGGACCTGGCCCGACGGCAGCGCCGCGAGGGCGACGGCCGCGAGCACCACGGCGGCGACCGCGAGATCGCCGTCGACGCCGCCCACGATCGCCGCGATGACGACGCCGACGGCGAGCAACGTCGGTGCCAGCGGCAGCATGGGGTGGGTCGTGATGACCAGCAGTCCGTCGTCGCGGTAGCTCTCGAGCCGCCCGCGGAGCGTCCCGGGCGGGGCGACCGCGGCCTCGTTGCGGACGACGCGGATGAGCCGGCCGCCGACGATGTAGGCGGCAGCGAACGAGCCCCACGCGATCAGGACGATCAGCGTCGTCTTGGGCGTCGCGACCGCGGTGACGACCGCGATCACGGCGAAGCGCTCGCCGATCGGGAAGGTGATGGTCTTCTTGACCCAGTGGACGACCCGCCAGCGGCCGAGGCGCCGCCAGGCGCGCCAGAGCCGCTGGAACGGGTTCAGCGGCGGGGGCGGGGGGCGCTCCTCCTTGGGCAGCGGCGGCGGGCGCAGCCACAGCGGCGTGTTCACGCCGAAGCCGTCGCCCGGCACGTCGAGCGGGGCGTGCTGCAGCGTCGCGATCACGGCGTGCTGGGTGGTCGGGTAGGCGAAGTCGATCGCGTGTCGCGTCGTCTGCAGCGCGATCGCCGCGCAGGCGAGCACCCAGGCGGGCTCGTACCCCATGTGGTGCGCCCCGAGCGCGAGGCCGGCGAAGATCACGTACTCCTTGGACCGGTCGAAGATCGAGTCCAGCCAGGCGCCGAGCTTGGAGAACTTGCGCGCGTACCGGGCCAGCTGCCCGTCGACGCAGTCGAAGAAGAACGCGAAGTAGGCGACGATGCCGCCGGCGATCAGCCCGGGCCGCTCGCCGGTCGCGAACAGCGCCGCGGCGATGACGCCGAGGACCATCGAGAAGACCGTGACCTGGTTGGGGCCGAGCCCGGCGCGGGCGCAGGCGCGGGCGACGTACTTGGAGAACGGGGAGACGAAGAACGTGGTGAAGAAGCCGTCGGAGGCCTTGACCGCCGAGCGCAGCAGCTCGGCCTCCTCGTCGTAGTCGACGATCCGCTCGCGCGCCTGCTCGACCGCGAAGGGCGACAGCGGCCTGGCCCAGAACAGCGAGCGCAGGAAGGAGTTGCCGACCTGGACGCCGTCGCGCACCAGGGCGGTCAGCAGCAGAGCGACGACCTCCTCACGGGCGGCGGTGAGGCGGCGCTGCAGCTCGGTGGCGTCGTCGGACCCGAGTGTCACCGAGTCGGGGTGTTGGCGCTCGACCTCGGTGGGCTCGTCGCTCGCCTCGGGGTCGGACTCGGCCTCCGGGTCGATCGTCTCGCCCCGGGCCTCGGCGGCCAGCCGCGCCTCGCGCTCGGCGACCTGGCGCGTGATGCGGTCGGCGGCGAGCTTCCACGTCCCGGCCTTGCAGAAGTCCAGCTCGCGGGCCCACGACTCCGGCGGCGCGGCGCGCAGATCGGCCAGCCGCGCGGCGAGCCCCCGCAACCGCTCCCGGTCAGCCGCGGCGACCTTGAGCACCCCGAGGAAGGTCTGGTTGGGGTCCGCCGTCGTGTGGAACGGCGACGACGCGCTGATCAGCCGGCCGCGCTTGGTCCGGGTCCGGTAGCCGTAGGGGCGGGCGATCTTGCCCGAGGTGGTCAGGATCCCGGTCTGGACGCGCGGGTCCGACAGCAGCCCCGCCAGCGCCTCGCGCTGGGTGACGATCTCGCCGCCCGCCAGGATCAGCGGCCCGCTGCCCTCCAGCGACGCCAGGTAGCGCAGGTCGGAGGCGGCGTCGGGGCTCTCGCGCCGCGTGATGACGCGGACGTCCTCGATCCCCAGCGAGCGCAGCTGATCCGCCAGCCGCTCGACCAGCGTCGTGCCGTCGTCCCAGCGCATGAACGCGGCCGGCGTGCCGTCGTCGGTGACCGCCGTCGCGAACAGGACCGCCGTGGGCGCGGAGGTGGCCGCCGCGGAGGCGGCTCGGGGTGCGGTCGCAGGGGTCGCCAAGCCGCGAGGAATCTACAAGCGCGCTAGAGCCGGTCCAGGAGCGCTTCCCAGCGCTCCGCCACCGCGCCGACGCCGAAGCGCCGGGCGTTCTCGGCTGCCGCCGCCCCGTATCGGCGCCGGCGCTCGTCGTCGGAGACCAGCTCGAGCAGGGCCTGGCCCAGGCCGACGACGTCGCCATCGGGCACCAGCAGGCCGTCGACGCCGTGCGACACGATCTCGCCCGGCCCCCGCGGGCAATCGAACGAGACGACCGGCACGCCATGGCTCATGGCCTCCACGAGCACCATGCCGAAGCCCTCGAAGCGCGAGGACAGGGCGAACACCGACGCGCGCTCGAGCTGCTTGCCGAGGTCGCGCGCGCGGCCCATCAGGAAGACGTTGTCCCACAGGCCGTGCTCGACGATCAGCCGCCGCAGCTCGGGCCGCTCGGGGCCGGAGCCGTAGATGCGCAGCTGCCAGTCCGGGTGGGCGCGCGCGACGGCCGCGAACGCCGGGATCAGGCGATCGAAGCCCTTCTGGCTGTTCAGGCGCCCTGCGGCGACGACGACCTTGTTGCTCAGGGTCGCGCCCGAGCCCCGCGGGACGGGCGCGGCGTTGGGGATGCGCTCGACGAGCGGGACGATGCCGGCGTAGTCGTCGCGGTCGGACTCCGTGAGCACCGTCAGCGCGTCGAGCCGCGGGTAGTGGCGGCACACGTCGTGCTTGAGGCCGTCGCGGTGCGCCGTGAAGTTCAGGTGCTCCTGGCCGATCACGCGCAGCCGGGGGCCGGCCACGCGCGCCGCGAGCAGGTTGAAGGCGGGCCGGGTGGTGATCAGCGTGCCCTGCCAGTTGCGCAGCGCGCGGACCAGCTCGAGGTCGGTCCGCAGGTTGCACCACGGGTACGCGTAGTCGTCGGGGTGGATCAGCAGGCTCGGGACGCGGGCCAGCAGGCCGCGCCGCCGGCCTCGGCGCTGGTCGACCATGTCGCGCACCTCGACGTGGGACGGCATCTCGAAGAAGGGCCGCTGGCGGCGCCGCACCACGGAGACGAGCTCGACCCGGTGGTGGAGGGCGAGGCCCTCGGCGAGGTTGATGGTCGTGCGGATGGTGCCGCCCATGCCGTAGGCGTGCAGGAGCAGGACGCGCACGCGCGGATCGGACTCGGGGTGCCGCCGGCGGCGCAGCAGGGGCACGAGGGCGGCCATCGCGAGGCGGTGCATGGCCACCGCGAGCGCGCCGAAGCGCCGCCGGCGCCGCGATTCGGCGACTCCGGGCCCGTCGCGCGGGCCCGTCTTGGGGGGCGGGGCCGGCTCGCCGACCAGGACCGACAGGGCGTTGCGCCTGGTGAAGAAGGGCTGGGCGCGGCCGATGTGGGGGAGGGCGACCGCCTTGTGCTTGCGGCGGACGCCGTCCCCGCGGCGGGCGATGCGCCGCCCGCGCGAGCGGAGGTCCCAGGTCCCGTCGTCCAGCGCGCGCAGGTCCAGGCGCCCGTGGCCGCCGCGGACCTTGGCGCCGTCCTCGCGCCGGCGGGCGTTGACGCGTCCCTTGCGGGCGAGGACGAGCAGCATCTCGGGCCCGTCGAAGGCGATCCGATGCACCTGGACATGGGGCGCGCGCGGACTTCGCGCGGCCGCTCGCTGCTGGCGCGTGGGCACGCGTTCAGCCTACTTCCGCCCCCGGATGAGCTTGCGCAGGCGTGGTAGGCGACCCGACAGCTGCCGCCGGATCCACGGCGGGCGCCGCTGGCGCCCGTCGGGGCCGATGACGAGGTTCAGCGGCGCGGTGCGGCCGCCCTGGCGGATCGTCATCGCCGTGTGGTTGAGACCGCTGACCCGCACGGGGACGACCAGCTGCCATTCGCCGGGCGGGAGCGTCGGTAGCTGCACGGTCGCCGCGATGACCGGCGTGACGAGCCCGTCCTCGCGATCGCGGTGGCGCACCTCCTGGGTGTGCTCGAGCACGATCTCGGTCTTGTCGGCGACGGCCCGCACGAGCGGGGTGATGTGCGCGCGGCCGACGGAGGCGGTGAAATCGAGGTCGAGCCCGTCAAGACGGTCGCGCAGGTCGTCGGGCGGATGCCACAGCAGGCGCTCGCCGTCGCGCCGGAAGCTCAGGCCCCGCAGCTGGGCCTGGATGTCGATGCTGGTCGCGGTGCGCCCGACGAGCCGGACGCGCGCGCGCAGGGACGCCTCGAAGCGCGCGAACGCGTAGATCCCGTCGAGGTCGCCGGCGCGCAGCAGGTGCGAGCGGACGCGCAGGGCGAACGGCAGCCACGGGTCGATCGCGGCCGGGAAGCGCTCGAGCGTGATCGCCCGGCACTCGTCGTAGATCTGGCGGTTGAACTCGGGGTCGCGGCGCAGGAAGACCGCGCCGGTCAGCCGCCACAGCACCTTCGATCGGTACCAGTGGGCGAGCAGGCGGCGCCACTCGCGGCTGCCGGGCTCGACGTTGGCCTCGATGATGTCGACGACCTCGCGCAGGTTGCCGAAGTACGCCTCGGGGTCCATCTTGCCGAAGGACGCGTTGTCCTTGGCGGGGCGCAGCATCCAGTGGTAGCACGGGTAGCCGGCCAGGATCGAGATGCGGTCCTCGGCGGCGAAGAACGCCTTCATCACGAAGACGTGGTCCTCGAGCCGGCGGCGGCCCTCGGGAAAGCGGATGCCGTGCTCGTGCAGGAACGCGGTGCGGAACAGCTTGTGCGGGCTCAGGAGGCGGATCAGCGGCGGCCACTCGACGGTGACGCCGGCACGGTCCTCCGTGAACAGCTCGCGGGCCACGAACTTGTCGTGGCCGACCACCTTGCCGACGACGATGTCCGCGCCGTCCGCGGTCGCCTTCGCGTAGAGCCGCTCCAGCGCCTCCGGCGCCAGGTAGTCGTCGTTGTCGACGTAGAGGACGAACTCGCCGCGGGCCATGTCGGTCCCGACGTTGCGCGGGCGGCCCGGCCAGCCGGAGTTGGGGATGTGGTCGACGCGGATGCGGTCGTGCTCGCGGGCCAGCGCGTCGAGGCGCTCCCCGGTCCCGTCCGTGGAGCCGTCGTCGACGAAGATCGCCTCGTACTCGTCGGCGGGCAGCGACTGGTCGAGGACCGACCGGACGAGGTCGTCCATGTTCGAACCCGGGTTGTAGACCGGCACCACGACGCTGACCTTGACCACGGGCGCGAAGGTAGCGTTCGCCGCCCGTGTCGCACATCGCCATCTCCAACCTCGCCTACGCCCACCCGGGCGGCGACCTCCTGTTCTCCGGGGTGTCCTTCCGCCTGGCGGCCGGCAGGCACGCGGGGCTGATCGGGACCAACGGCGTCGGCAAGACGACGCTGATGCGCGTGCTCGCGGGCGAGCTGGAGGCGCTGGACGGCGATGTGGCGTACGGCGGCCGCGCCCTGTACATGGCCCAGAACGTCGGCGCCGACGGGAGCGGCACGATCCGCGAGCTGCTGCTGTCCGTGGCACCCGCCCGCGTCCGCGACGCCGGCCGCGCGCTGCTGCGAGCGGAGGCGAGCGGTGACGGGATGGCGCTGGGCGAGGCGATCGGCGCGTGGTCGGACCTCGGCGGCTACGAGCTCGAGGGGCAGTGGGACGCCGCCTGCCGGCGGATCGTGCGCGCGGGACTCGAGGAGGTCGGCGACCGGCGCTCGGACGCCGTGTCGGGCGGCGAGCGCAAGCGGCTCGTGCTCGACCTGCTGCTGCGCTCGGACGCGCAGGTCCTGCTGCTCGACGAGCCCGACAACTTCCTCGACGTCCCCGCCAAACGCGAGCTCGAGCGCGAGATCGCTGCGACCAAGAAGACCGTCCTGCTGATCTCCCACGACCGCGCGCTGCTGACCGCCGCCTGCGACACGATCGTCACGCTGGAGGGCGACGGAGCCTGGCTCCACGGCGCCTCCTACGCCAGCTACCCGGCGGCGCGCGAGCGCCGCCAGGAGCTGATGGGGGATCGCCTCCAGCGCTACCGCGAGGAGGAGAAGCGCCTGCGCGACCTCGTGCGCCTGTTCAAGGAGCGCGCCAAGTACTCGCCCGGACTGGGCGAAGCGGGCCAAGGCGATGGAGTCGCGGCTGAACCGCTTCATCGCCGACGGGCCGCCGCCCGCACCCGTCGCCGACCAGCACATCAAGGTCCGCCTGCGCGGCGGCGACAGCGCACGCCGGGTCGTCGACCTGCGCACGGTGGGCATCGACGGGCTCGTCGCGCCGTTCGACGAGGAGATCCACTTCGGGGAGCGCGTCGGCGTCATCGGGCCCAACGGATCGGGCAAGACCCACCTGATCCGCCTGCTGGCCGGCGAGCCCGTCACCCACTCGGGCACCGTCGTGCTGGGCCCGCGCGTGTCGCCCGGCCTGTTCACCCAGCTCAACGCGCGCCCCGACTTCGCCGGCCGCGTCCTGCTCGACCTCGTCGTCGACCGTCTGAAGTCGACGGAGCGCGCCATGCAGGCGCTGGCCCGCTACGGCCTCGTCGACGCCCGCAACCGCACCTACGAGACGCTGTCAGGCGGCCAGAGGGCGCGGCTGGAGATCCTGTGCCTGGAAGCGGAAGGGCACAACCTCCTGTTGCTGGACGAGCCGACCGACAACCTCGACATCGACTCCTCCGAGGCGCTGGAGCGGGCGTTGGACGGCTTCGAGGGCACCGTCGTCGCCGTCTCCCACGACCGCGCCTTCCTGCAACGCCTCGACCGCTACCTCGTGCTCGACCACGACGGCAGCGTCTCTAGAGCGCAGCCGCCAGCACCTGTCTAGCCACGGGCGCGGCCGACGCGCCACCCTGGCCGGCGCCGACGAGCATGACCGCGACGGCGACCTTCGGCGCCTCGGCGGGGGCGAAGGCGACGAACCAGGCGTCCGTGTTCTTCGGGTCCGACGCGCCGCCCTGGGTGGGGACGAGCTCGGCGGTCCCCGTCTTGCCCGCGACGGTGACGCCTGGCAGCGCGGCGGCGGTGCCGGTCCCGCCGCGGACGACGCCGATCATCATGTCGCGCACGGTCGCGGCGACCTTGCGGCGGACGGCGCGACGGCGGACGACCTTCTCCTCGCGCACGACCCGCGGGCGGGCGCGGACGCCGCCGTTGGCGATCGTGGCGCCCACGGAGGCCATGGTCAGCGGGGTCGCCAGGTCGGTGCTCTGGCCGATGGCGGCGGCGCCGGTGGCGAGATCGTCCTTGAGGTCCTTGCGGACGATCTGCGACGGCTTCTCGGCGGGCAGGACCGGGTCTGCGTTGAAGCCGAAGCGCTCGGCGGTGGCGACCAGCCGCTTGGCGCCGAGCTTGGCCCCCAGGGGCGCGAAGACCGAGTTGCAGGAGTGCGCGAACGACGTCGCGAGCGAGCCGCCGCAGGACTCCGACGACGCGTTGTAGAGCTTGACCCCGGAGAGCGTCGCGTACTGGCGCACGGGGAACGACTCCGCGGGCGAGGTCAGCTTGTGCTGCAGCGCGCCGGACAGCGTGATGATCTTGAACGTCGAGCCGGGCGGCTGGGGCGCGGAGACGGCCAGCCCGCCGAGCGCCAGCACGTTGCCGTTGCGGGGCCTGACGACCGCCACGCCGCCGACGCGGCCGTCCAGCGCGTCCTCGGCGACGTGGGACAGGCTCAGGCTGACGGTGGAGTGGACGTCGCGGCCCGGCTCGTCCTTGACGCGCTCGATGACGCGGTCGCCGAAGCGCAGCGTCGCGCTCGGGTGCCCGGTCAGGCGGTCGGCGTAGATGCGCTCGAGGCCGGTGGCCGGCTCCTTGCCGGTGGCGGCGACCCCGGCGATCCCGGCACCGAGCCCGTCGTTGGCGAGCACCGATCCGTTCGCGGCCAGTACCTCGCCGCGGCGCGGCTCGGGCCCGGCCTTCTGCACGGGCTTCTCGCCCTTGCGCAGGCCCGGGAGCCGCAGGACGGGCGACCACGCCACGCGGCCCTTGCCGTCCTTGTCGACGGTCGGGATCGAGATCCGGCCGCGCAGCGTCCCGAACGACTCGGTCCGGACGGCGACCGTGGCACGCACGCGCCCGTCGCTCAACTTGCCGGGCGCGCCGATCCGGACCGTCCGGGTGCCGGCCGCGGCGTCGCTGCTCGCGTAGGCGCGCTTGAAGGACGGGAGGTCGTAGGTGCCGTCGGTGACGGCGTGCATCGCCTTGATGTCGCGCTGCTCCCACGCGGCGAGGAACGCGACCGCGGCGTCGCGGCGGCGCTCGTTCGCGGCGTGCTTGCGCTGGACGAGCACCACGGCGCCGATCACGAGTCCGGCGACCACGAGCACCAGGAGCCCGGCGACCCAGCGCGCCGGTCCCCGCGATGAGCGACGGCGGCGCGCGGGCGAGCCCATGAGGACGCTGCCCGCACGGCGCGCGGGCGCCGACGAGCTGCGGTAGGTGGTCCGGCGGCGGCGGCGAGCCATCGGCCGCCGAGGCTAGGCGGGTTCGGCGGCCGGGCGGCGGATGCCCGACAGCGCGCCGGCGGCGGTGACCGCCCCGATCGCCGCGAAGGCGGCGCCGACGAGGAAGGCGACGCGGAAGCCCTCCGTGAGGCCGGCGCCGTCGCTGCCGGTGGCGGCCGTGGAGGCGATCGTGGCCAGCACGGCAAGGCCGACGGAGCCGCCGAACTGGCGGCTCGTGTTGACCAGCCCGGAGGCCAGGCCGGCGTTGGAGCGCTCGACCCCGGCGGTGGCGGCGATCGTCACCGGCACGAAGGAGAACCCGAGCCCGAAGGCGGTGATCACGCCCGGGACGAGGACGTCGCCGAGGAACGAGCCGTCGGCGCTCACGAACGAGAAGCCGAGCAACCCGAGGGCGATCAGCGCCATGCCGCCGGCCAGGACGCGGCCGGGACCGATGCGGCCGGAGAGGCGGCCCGCCATGGTGGAGGCGATCGCGATGCCGCCGGTCATCGGCAGGAAGGCCAGGCCGGCCTCGATGGCCGAGTAGCCGAGCACCTGCTGCAGGTAGCGCGAGACGAAGTACCACATGGCGAACACGGCGGAGCCCATGAAGAAGACGACGACGTTGGACGCGGTCAGGCTGCGGATGGAGAAGATGCTCAGCGGGACGAGCGGCCAGCGGCTGAAGCGCGCCTCGATCATCACGAACAGCCCGAGCAGCGCGAGGCCGCCGGCCAGCGTGCCGAGCGTCACCGCCGACCCCCACCCGTTGACGTCGGTGCGGACGATGCCGAAGGTCACCAGCACGAGCCCGGCGGTCACCGTGAAGGCGCCCATGGCGTCGTAGTGGCGGTTCTCGGCCAGGACGCGGTCGGCCTCGGCGGGGATCACGCGGTACGCGGCGAGGGCCGCGCCGATGGCGATCGGCACGTTGACGAACAGGATCGCCTGCCAGCCGATCAGCTCCGTGAGGACACCGCCGACCAGCGCGCCCGCCGCGCCGCCGGCGGCGCCCATCGCGCCCCAGGCGGCCAGGGCGCGGTTGCGCTCGGCGCCCTCGGTGAAGGTCATGGTGAGGATGGACAGGGTCACCGGCGCGACGATCGCGCCGCCCAGGCCCTGGACGCCGCGGGCGATGATCAGCTCGACCTGGCCCTGCGAGAGCCCGCCGGCCAGCGACGCGAGGCCGAAGAGCGCGAGCCCGGCGATGAAGACGTTGCGGGCGCCGAGCAGGTCGGCCGCGCGGCCGCCCAGCAGCAGGAAGCCGGCGAAGGTCAGCGTGTAGGCGCTGACGATCCACTGCAGGTCGACGTCCGAGAAGCCCAGGTCCGTCTGGATCGACGGCAGCGCGACGTTGACGATCGACACGTCGAGGATGACCATGAACTGCGCGAGGCAACAGAGGAACAGCGTGTAGCGTTTGCGAGCCTCTGGTTGCATGCGCAACCACACTAGTCGGTGTTGCCGAGCAAGGCCGCGACGACGCGGCCCTCCTGTCCTCCCTGGTGACGGTCGACGATCTCGTGCAGTTGCTGGGTGAAGTCGGCGAGCGCCGCGGCAGCGGCCTGCCAGCCGGCGGAGGTGAGGCTGAGGTCGACGTTGACGACCTCCTCCGGGCGCGGGACGGCGCGGTAGTGGTGCTCCACGGCGCCGCGACGCGGAGTCTCGCGCACCAGTTCGATCAGTCCGAGCCGGGCCAGGATGCGCACGTGGTAGCTGACGTTGCCGAGCTTCTCGCCCAGTTGGCCGGCGATCTCCTTGGGGCTGGCCTCACCCGTGTCGAGCAGCGCGAGGATCTTGGCGCGCAGAGGGTGGCCGAGTGCGGTGATGATTCCCTGGTCAGTGATGCCCGGGACAGTACTGAACGAGGCTGTTCACTCGACGCGACGTCACTAACGGCGTGCGGGACGCCAGCACTGCATGGCCTCCTCGAGCTGCTCCGGCGCCAGGCTCTCGCGCGGCAGCGGGCTGTTGGTGCCCGCCCGCAGGCCGTCGAACAGCAGCGCCGCATAGCGTTCCCAGACGGTTTCGTCGACGCAGCCGGCGAAGTCCACGGCGGCGCCGATCATGATCGAGAGGACGGTGAAGTCGGTGAGGACGGCGTCCTCGCGGAGCGAGCCGTCGGCCTTGGCGCGCTCGATGACGCGCTCGAGCATCGGCATCACGCGGCCGCGCATCGCGGCGACCTTCTCGCGGCCGTCGACGCTCTGGTGCAGGAGCTGCTTGAGGCCGCGGTTCTGCGCCTGGGCCTGCATGTTCTTGAGGAAGAAGCCGGTCAGCGCGGTCCAGGCGTCCGGCTCGGCGGCGGCGACCTCGGCCCGCTCCTCCATGGCGGCGAGGTGCTCGTCGAACAGCGCGTCGACGATCTCGTCGCGCGAGCGGAAGCGGCGGTAGGCGGTCCCGACGCCGACGCCCGCCTCGCTGGCGATGTCGTCGAGCGAGACCTCGAGCCCGCGCTCGGCGAAGAGCGTGCGCGCGGCGTCGAGCAGACGGCGCCGGTTGCGCTCGGCGTCGGCGCGGAGGGGACGCTCTCGGACGGACATGCGTCACATGGTACTGAAGAAGTGGAGACGTGGACTCCGGTTGTGGTACAAATGGAGTCATGTCCTCCGCTTCATCCTCCCCGGAGCCCGTGATGGACCGGGCCCTCATGCTCGTGGCCGGCACGGTCGTCCTCGGCGTGATCATGTCCATCCTCGACGTGACGGTCGTCAACGTCGCGCTGCAGGACCTGTCGCGCGAGTTCTCCTCCCCGCTGACGACCGTCCAGTGGGTCGCGACCGGCTACACGCTGGCGCTCGCCACCGTCATCCCGCTCACCGGCTGGGCCGCTGATCGCTTCGGCACCAAGCGCCTCTACATGACGTCGATCGTCCTGTTCCTGGCCGGGTCCGTGCTGTCGGCGTTCGCCTGGAGCGCCGAGTCGCTGATCGCCTTCCGCGTCCTCCAGGGCCTCGGCGGCGGCATGCTGATGCCCGCCGGCATGACGATCCTCACGCGCGCCGCGGGGCCCCAGCGGGTCGGCCGGATCATGGGCGTGATCGGCATCCCGATGCTGATGGGCCCGATCCTCGGCCCGATCATCGGCGGCTTCCTGGTCGACAACGCCTCCTGGCGCTGGATCTTCCTCATCAACGTCCCGATCGGTGCGGCCGCGCTGCTCATGAGCTTCCGCGTCCTGCCCCGCGACGTCCCGCAGCCCGCCCATCGCCTGGACTGGCTCGGCATGCTCCTGCTCTCCCCGGGGCTCGCCGCGGTCATCTACGGCCTGGCCGAGTCCAACTCCGCGGGCGGCTTCGGCCACCCGGAGGTCTACGGCCCGATGATCGCCGGAGCCACCGCGGTCGCCGCCTTCTTCGCCCACGCCGTCCGGCACCCCGAGACGGCGCTGATCGACACGCGGCTGTTCCGCAACCGCACCTACTCGGCGTCTCTGGTCACCCAGGGGATGTCCGCGGTCGCCCTGTTCGGCGGCATGCTGCTGATGCCGCTGTACCTGCAGGCCGTCCGCGGCGAGACGGCGATGGCCACCGGCCTGCTGCTCGCCCCGCAGGGCCTCGGCGCGATGATCACGATGCCGATCGCCGGCCGCCTCACCGACCGCGTGGGCACCGGGCGCATCGTCCCGGTCGGCCTGGTCCTGGTGGCGCTGGCCTTCGCCGGGCTCACCCAGCTGTCGGCGACCGAGTCCTACTGGCTGGTCGGCGCGAACCTGTTCGTGCTCGGGCTGGGCATGGGCGCGACCATGATGCCGACGTTCTCCG
Organism: uncultured Solirubrobacteraceae bacterium; assembly: GCA_963740765.1. Classification (GTDB taxonomy): domain Bacteria; phylum Actinomycetota; class Thermoleophilia; order Solirubrobacterales; family Solirubrobacteraceae; genus DATLGB01. The sequence continues at coordinate 369,772 of CAVUFN010000008.1, forward strand.
GCGCGATCCAGACCCTGCGCCGGTCGGCGATCGCCCGGGCGACCACCACGCTGAACATCAACCAGCAGGTGGCGGCGTCGATCGGCACCTCCGTCCTGTCGGTGATCCTGGCCGGCAAGCTCAGCAACGGCGGCGGGGTGGGTGGGGCCGAAGCTGGCGCCGCCGCGTTCGGGTCGACGTTCATCGTCGCCCTCGGGCTGGTCGTCGTCGCCCTCGTGGTGGCCACGTTGCTGCTGCCGAAGGTCAAGCCCGACGCGCCGATCGAGGACGACGAGCTCGCCGCGGCCGAGGCCGAGGCGCCGGTGCTCGCGATGGCCTAGTTCGCCATCGACAGCAGGTCGTCGCCGTACTTCTCCATGAAGTACGCCATCTGGGGGCCGATCTGCGCGAGCAGGTCGGCCTCCGGCGCGACGGCGGCGGTGAACGAGCTCAGGTAGAGCACGTTCTTGAAGAACAGGACGAGCTGGGTGGGGACCTGGAAGCCGTGGCCGGCGAGCGTGGTCACGACGCCGCCCAGGGTCGCGCCCAGCGCGTCGACGGTGAGGCCGGGCGGGAGGGCGTCGATGACGCGCTGGAGGTCCGCCGTCATCTCCGGCGTCGCGGGCGGCGCGCCGAAGGACTCGAGCGCCGCCAGCTGCCTGGCGGCATCCATCGCGGCGAAGCCGAGCAGGAAGCGGACCAGGCCGGCGCGCTCCTCGGCGCCGAGGCGGCCGCAGATGCCGAAGTCCACGAGGCTGAACCGGTCGCCGTCCACGAGCACGTTGCCGGCGTGCAGGTCGCCGTGGAAGCGTCCGTAGGCGAGCGTCCCCTCCAGCACGCCCTTGATGGCCAGCTCGACGAGCCGGTCCCCGTCGACGACCGGCGCCCGGTCGTAGGGCTCGCCCGGCACGGCCTCCATGACCAGGACGCGCTCGGTGACCATGCCCGGGATCGGGCGCGGGAAGCGGACGAAGTCCAGCCCGGCGTCCTCGAAGCAGGCGCCCAGCTCGACCATGTTCAGCGCCTCGAGGCGGAAGTCGAGCTCGAGCAGGGCCAGCTCGGCGAACAGCTCCACGAAGCCGGGGAGGTTGGCGACGCGCACGGTCGCCGACGCCCGGTGCGCGGCGGCCGCGACCAGCGCCAGCGCCTCGACGTCCCGCGCGAACTGGCGGCGCAGGTCGGGGCGGCGGACCTTGACGACGACGTCGGTGCCGTCCTTGAGGCGGGCGCGGTGGACCTGGCCGATGGAGGCGGCGGCGAAGGGCTCCGGCTCCAGGTCGAGCAGCTCGTCGAAGCGCTCGCCGAGCTCGGCGCGGATGCGCTGCGGCGCACCGGCGAAGGCGGGGACGCGGTCCCGGCACCAGCCGAAGGCCTCGACCCACGCCGGGGGCAGCAGCCCGTCGGCGGAGGCGATGAACTGGCCGAGCTTGACGTAGGCAGGCCCACCGGCGCGGACGAGCTGCTCGGCGGCGGTGACCCCGCCGGACTCCGAGGGGCCGACCGGAAGCCCGAAGGCGCCCGCCGCGGCGGTCAGGATCTCCAGCGGCGCCGTTCCGGCCATCCGCCAGCCGGTCGTCGCGAGCGTGGCGACGGTGTCGACCCAGATGCGGGGGCGGGCGAGCAGCGCGGCCTCGCGCTCGAGGCGCTTGCGCACGGGCGGCAGCTCGCGCTGCCAGATGGCGGCCTCCTCGCGCAGCCAGGGCATCTGGGCGACCCAGGGGGAGGCGGCGATCAGGGCCCGGTGGTCCGGCAACGGGAGCGTCACGCTAAATGACGATACATCATCTTCTGTTGCGTCCGTAGAGGTCGTGGGCGTCGACCCACTCCTCGGCGACGATCGCGGAGCCCAGCGAGATCTCCCCGCAGAGCACGGTGGCGGCGACGATCTCCGCGAACTTGCGGACCTTGCCGGTCCCGTAGCAGTCCATCATCTCCAGGCACTCGCGTTGCGTGCCGAGATGGGTCCCGCCGCCGTAGGTGGCGACGATCAGCGACGGGATCGTGATCGAGTAGTAGTAGTCGCCGTTCGGGCGCATCTCGGCGTAGACCAGGGCGGCACTGGACTCGGCGACGTTCGCGGCGTCCTGGCCCGTGGCGATGAACATCGCGGTGATGCCATTGGCCGAGTGCGAGCCGTTGTTGTTGACCCCGGCCATGAAGCCGCCGAGGTTGGACACCTGGCGCGCCCGGTACATCAGCTCGGTGCCCGAGCGCATCACGCCGCCCAGCAGCTCGTTCGGGATCACCGCCTCGGCCACCACCCGCTTGCCGCGCGTGCGCAGCACGTTGACCTGCGAGGTCTTCTTGTCCGTGGCGAAGTTCGACTCCAGGAAGAAGTGCTCGATGTCGGGATACTGCTCGCGGATCCAGTGGCAGGCAGCCTGGGTGGCCTTGCCGGTGAGGTTCTGGCCGGCGGCGTCGCCCGTCGTGTAGTTGAAGCGCGTGTACAGGATCCGCGACGCCGGGTACTGCTCGATCTCCTGGAGCTTGCCCGACGTCGTGGTCGATTCGGCAACCGCCTTGATCTCCTCGAAGTGCTCCGTCAGCCACTCGCCGAACGTGCGCGCCTCGCGGGCCGACGGGAACAGGAACGACGGCGCGCGCTGCATGTGGTCGCCGACGATCGTCGTGGTCACGCCGCCCGCCTCGTGCAGCAGCCGCATGCCGCGGTTGTAGGAGGCGACGAGCGTCCCCTCGGCCGTCGCCAGCGGCACGTAGAACTCGCCCTGCGCGTGCTCGCCGTTGACCAGCAGCGGGCCGGCGATGCCCAGGGGGACCTGGGCGACCCCGGTGAAGTGCTCGACGTTGCCCGTCATCGTGGACGGGTCGACGGAGAACCTCCCGACGTGGTCGAGCTCCGCGCCGGTCTGCTCGCGCACGAAGGCGCGCCGTCTGGCGGCCGCGTCCGTCGTGTAGTCGTTCTCGCGGTCACGGGGGACGGGGATGCGGTCGGCCATGGCCGCACCCTAAACCGGGTAGCGAATTGCCGTGCTCGAGTCCGACCGCATCGACCTCCACGGGCAGACGGTCACCTACGACCGGGCCGGTCGCGGCCCGCTGATCGTCCTCATCCACGGCATCACGTCGAACTCGAGGACGTGGCACGAGACGATGGCCCGGCTCTGGGACGACCACGAGCTGCTCGCACCCGACCTGCTCGGGCACGGCACGTCGGCCAAGCCGCGCGGGGACTACTCGCTGGGCGCCTACGCCAGCGGCGTCCGCGACCTGATGCTGGCCCTCGACCTGCCGCGCGCGACGATCGTCGGCCACTCGCTCGGCGGGGGCATCGCCATGCAGTTCGCCTACCAGTTCCCCGAGCTGGTCGAGCGCCTGGTGCTGGTGGACTCGGGCGGCCTGGGCCGCGAGGTCAGCCTGTGGCTGCGGGCCGCCACGCTGCCCGGCGCCGAGCTCGTCATCCCACTGCTCTCCCAGCGGGCCTCGATGTTCGCCGCCCGCGTCGCCGGCGGGGTCCTGGGCACCTTCGGGACGCGCCGGTCGAGCGCCGACGTCCGCGGCCTCGCCGAGGGCTTCGCCTCCCTGCGCGACGCGCAGGCGCGGCGCGCGTTCCTGCAGACCGCACGCTCCGTGATCGACCCGACGGGCCAGCGGGTCGACGCGCGCGACCGCCTGTACCTGTCCGCGCAGGTGCCGACCCTGATCGCGTGGGGCGCCGAGGACCCGATCATCCCGCTCGCCCACGGCGAGCGCGCGCACGGCCTGATGCCCGGCAGCCGGCTCGAGGTCATGAAGGACGCCGGGCACTTCCCGTTCAACGACGACCCGGACCGGTTCGCGGCCCTGCTGCGCGATTTCATCGCCTCGACGACGCCGGCCGCGCTGACCACCGACCATGCCCGCGATCTGATGCGGGCCCGGCGGTGACCCGGCTGCTGGTCATCGGTCACGGCGGCGCGAGCGCGGTCGCTCCCGCGAACACGCTGCGGTCCTTCGACGCCGCCCTGGCGGCGGGCGTGGACATGATCGAGTTCGACGTCCGCTCGCGCCGCGGCGACCTGGTGCTCGTCCACGGCGTGCTGCCCCGCCGCGGCATCCTCCTCGACACCGCCCTCGACCACCTCGGCGGGCCGGCCTTCGCCGGGGTGGGCCTCAACGTCGACGTCAAGGCCGCCGGGTACGAAGCGGAGGTGCTGGCGAAGCTGCGCGCCTACGGGCTGACGGAGCGCGCGCTGATCTCGTCGCAGTGCCCGGCCGTGATCGATCGCGTGCGCCGGCTGGAGCCCGGGATCGCGACGGCGATCTCCGTCGCCGGCCCGCTCACGTGGGCCCTGCGCAGCCGGTCGGCGCGCGGCTGGCGGCGGCTGAACGGGTCCGGCGACGTCATGCTCCACCACCGGCTGGTCGACGCGGAGCTGGTCCGCGCGCTCGCCGACGCGGGCCGCCGGGTCTTCGCCTGGACCGTCGACGACGCCCGCCGGGTCGCGGTGCTCGCCGAGGCGGGCGTCGCCGGCGTGGTGACGGCGAACCCGGGCGCTCTGCGCGGCTAGGTTCTGCCGCGTGAGCGTCCTCGCGCGGGCCACGAACACGGCGTCCACGCGCCTGGCACCGCTGATGCGGCGCGCCGGGCGCGGGCAGGCCTGGCTGTACGAGCGGACGGGCGGGCGCCTGGGCGGGCGCTTCTTCGGCGCGCGAGTGTGCGTGCTCGAGGTGGTCGGCCGCCGCTCGGGCGAGCCGCGCCGGGTCCCGCTGCTCTACGTCGAGGACGGCGACGACCTCGTCCTGCTCGCCTCCAACGGCGGACATCCGAAGCCGCCGGCGTGGTGGCTCAACCTCCGCGCCGCGGGCCGCGGGCACGTGCAGCTCGGCCGCGACCGCGTCGCGGTCACCGCGCGGGAGGCCGGCCCGGGCGAGCGCGAGCGGCTGCTCGCGCGTTTCGTCGAGAACTACCCGCCCGCCGCCGACTACGCGACGTACACCGACCGGCCGTTCCCGGTCGTCCTCCTCGCGCGGTCCGGAAGCTGAGGCGCCCTTTCAACGACCGATGGCACGGCGCACGAAGGCCCGCAGATCGTCGAGCAGGTGGGCGTCGGGCGCGGGCGCGGTGGGGGCGAGGGGGCCGACCAGTGCCTCGGCGACCCCGCCGACCAGCGCGGCGGCGGTGAGGTCGGGCGACGGGACGCCCTCGGCGGCCAGCAGCCCGGCCAGGTGGCTCGCGTAGCGGCGCCGGTAGGCGAGCCGCTCGGCGTCCACCAGCGGGTCGACCGGCTCGGCGATCAGCGCCCAGGCCAGGCGCCGGTTGCGCAGGGCGCGCTCCGCGAACACGACCAGCACCTCCTCGATGTCGTCCTCGGCCTCCATCGCGGCCGCCTCGCGGTTGCAGACGGAGCGGAACACCTCGGCGAACAGCTCGGCCTTGGACGCGTAGTGGCGGTACAGGGTGCCCGTCGCGACCCCGGCGCGGTCGGCCACCGCCGCGACGGACGCCGATGCGTAGCCGCCGGTCTCGATCAGCTCCTGCGCGGCGGCCAGCAGCCGGTCCTTGGTCAGCCCTTGAACGTCGAGCTCCCGAGGTCCCCGAACGGTCCGTCGCGCTCGGCGACCGCGGCCTTGAAGCCCTGCTCGGCGGCGAGCTGCTGGAACGCGTAGCCCTCCCTGGTGTGGCGGGTGATGCCGTCGAAGATCGTCCCCAGCACCTGGGTCTGGTGCAGACCCTGGGCGTACAGCGCCTGGTTGGTGAGCAGCTTCATCATCTGCAGCTGATTGATCGGGTTCTGCGCGATCCGGCCGACCAGGATCTCCGTGCGCTCGTCGAGGTCCGCCGGGGCGGGCGCCTCGATCGCCAGGCCCCAGTCCAGCGCCTCGGCGCCGTTGAGCGAGTCGCCCGTGAACAGGAGCCGCTTGGCGCGCTGCGGCCCGAGCCGGTAGGCCCACATCGAGGTGGTGGGGGAGCCCCACACCCGCGCGGGCGGGTAGCCGATCTTGGCGTCGGCCGCGATCACCAGCAGGTCGCTGCACAGCGCCAGGTCGGTGCCGCCGGCGACGCAGAAGCCGTGCACCTTGCAGACCACCGGCTTGGAGCAGTGGAACAGGCTCATGAACGCCCGCACGTTGCGGTTCATGAAGTGGTAGTCGACCATCGGGTCCCACGGCTGGGACGGGTCGTGGTTGGGCAGCTGGTGCTCGGCGCTCCAGATCAGGTCGTAGCCGCCGCAGAAGCCCTTGCCGTTCCCGCTCAGCACCAGGACGTGGACCGCCGGGTCGGCGTCGGCCTCCTCGACCCGGGCCTGCAACTGCGGCGATCAGCTCGAGGGTGAGCGCGTTGCCGCGCTCGGGCCGGTTCAGGGTGAGGCGGGCGACGCGGCCGTCGACGGCGTACTCGATCACAGTGCGCGCGAGACGATCGCGCGGGCGTCCGTCCCGGCCGGCAGCGTCCCGTAGGCGCGGCCCCCGGCGGGGGTGAGGCGCGCGGCGCAGAACGCGTCGCTGACCGCGGCGGGCGCGTGGCGGACGAGCAGGCTCGCCTGCAGCGCGAAGCCGAGGTCCTCCACGGTCCGGCGTGCGGTGGACTGGTCGGGCTGGACCGACTTGAGGGCGTCGAGATGGGCGTCGAGGTGCGCGTTGGCGCCGCGCGCGAGGTCGCACTCCGCCATGAATGCGTGCACCCCTTCCGGCTCCTTGACGGCGGAGCGCAGGACGTCGAGCGCCGCGACGTTGCCCGACCCCTCCCAGATGCCGTTGAGCGGCGCGTCGCGGTAGAGCAGCGGCATGCCGCTGTCCTCGACGAAGCCGTTGCCGCCCAGGCACTCGAGCGCCTCGGCGGCGTGGCCGGCCGCGCGCTTGGTGACGTGGTACTTGGCGACGGCGGTCGCGAAGCGGCGGAACGCGGGCTCGTCGGCGTCGTAGCTGGACGCGACGCGCATCGCGATGGCCGTGGCGGCCTCGGACTCGACGGCGAGGTCGGCGAGCACGCCGGTCATCGCGGGCTGGTCGACGAGCTTGGCCCCGAACGCGCTGCGGTGGCGGGCGTGGTGGATCGCCTCGACGGTTCCGCGTCGCATGCCGTTGGCGGAGCCGATCAGGCAGTCCAGCCGCGTGTGGTTGACCATCCGGATGATCGCGTTGACGCCCTTGCCCTCGACGCCGACGAGGCGGCCGCGGGCGGCCTTGAACTCGACCTCGGAGGACGGCAGCGAGCGCGTCCCCAGCTTGTCCTTGAGCCGCTGGAACTCCATGCCGCCGTCGGCGCGCTCGACCAGGAAGCAACTCAGCCCGCCGGGCGCTTGCGCGAGCACGAGGAAGAGGTCGCACGGGGGATAGGAGCAGAACCACTTGTGGCCGTTGAGCTCGTAGCTGTCCCCGTTGGGCGTGGCGGTGGTGATGTTCGCGCGGACGTCCGAGCCGCCCTGGCGCTCGGTCATCGCCATCCCGGCGATCAGGCCTCCTTCGTAGTCGGGGAGGGTGAGGCCGCGGCTCGAACTGCGCGGCCAGCTCCGGCGCGGCGTCGCGCAGCGCGGGGACGACGGCGTGGGTCATGGAGACGGGGCACATGACGCCGGCGTTCGTGTTCGACCACATCATGAAGGCGGCGGCGCGGACGACGGCGGCGCCCGGCCGGGGCTCGCGCCAGGCGAGCCCGTGGCACTGCTCCTCGATCGCGGTGCGCAGCAGCCAGTGCCACGACGGGTCGAGCTCGACCTCGTCGACCCGGTTGCCGAAGCGGTCGTGGGTGAGGAGCCTGGGCTCGTTGCGCTCGGCGCGGCGGCCGTGCTCGCGCGCCTCCGCGCTGCCGGCGCGGGCGCCCAGGCGGTGCAGGCGCTCCTCGCCCCAGGCGCCGTCGTAGCGGGCGACGGCCTCCTTGAGCGCGGTGTCGGCGCCGAAGTGGTCGAACGGCTCGAGCGGGAGCGGATTGGTTGAGGACCTCGCGGGCGGGGTCGATGTAGGTGAGTGAATCCGGATTCACATTGCGAAGGCTACCGCGAGCGCCTCCCAATCCGCAAGGTGATCGCCGCCGACGGGCTGGACGCAGACGTGGTCCGCGCCCGCCTCGAAGTGCTCGGCGATCTGCTCGACGACCCGCTCTGCGCTGCCGTGGGGGATCACCGCGTCGATGAGCCGGTCGCTGCCGCCGTCGGCGATGTCGGCGTCCGTGAAGCCGAACCGCCTCAGGTTGTCCGTGTAGTTGCTCAGTCCGAGGTACAGGGCGGCGTAGTCGCGGGCCTTGCGCCGCGCCGACTCGGGCTCGGGATCCACGACGCACGCCACCTCCGGCGCAACTGTGGGGACAGACCCCACAGTCGCACGGGCGAAGCGCGTGTGCGCGACGGGGACGAAGTACGGATGGGTGCCGATCGACTGCCGCGCGGCCAGGTCGAGCATCTTGGGCCCGAGCGCGGCGGCGATGCGCCGGTCGCGCGGGACGTCGTCGAGGCCGGCGAAGAACTCGCGCATCGTCTTCAGCGGACGCCGGTAGTCGCTGGTCGCCTCGGGATGGCCGATGCCGATCCCGAGCAGGACGCGATCGGGGTGGCGCGCGGCCAGCTCGTCGAACTCGCGGGCGACGTCGGCCGGGGTGTGCTGCCAGACGTTGACGATGCCCGTCGCGCACACGATCGTCGCCGTCGCGTCCAGCAGCCGCCCGAGGCCGCGGACGGGCGGCGACCCGCCGAGCCAGAACGTCCCGTACCCGAGCGCCTCCGCGACGTTGGCCGCCTCCGGGAGCCGGCCCACCCCGCCCGCGCCGTGGGCCGAGATCCAGACGCCGGTCCTGCCGAGCTTCATCGCGGCTGGACGTCGGCGACGGAGCGGCTGCCGGAGACGTCGTAGAAGCGCAGGTCGGGCGGCTCGCCCCGCCGCTCGCCGTCCGTCCGCGCCTTCCCCGCGACCCCGATCATCCGTCCAGCGTGTCACAATCGTCCGCGAGGACGAGGGCGAACCGTCCGGACGGCCGATGCGGTGCGACGCCGGGGCACGCACCATGCCCGCCATGCTCTCCTCGCACGTCTCCCGCGCTCGCCGTGTCGTCGCGCTCGCCGCCGGACTGGCCTGCTTCGCGCTCCCCGCGGCCGCGCAGGCGGATTCCATCGTCTACATCGACGGCGGCAACGTCTGGTCGGCCTCCCCGGACGGCGCGCAGAAGGTCCAGCTCACCGACGGGGGCGACTGGCACTCGCCGACTCAGGCCGACGACGGCACGATCGCGGCGGTGCAGGGAACGGGTCCGATCCAGGTCATGGCCGCCGACGGCCGGCCGCTGCACACGATCACCACGCCCACTGCCAAGTCCGGCGACGGCGGCACCTTCGCGCCGCGCCCGGTCGAGCTGTCCTTCTCCCCGGACGGCAGCAAGATCGCCTACGCCTACGTCGCCAACTCGTGCCCGGTGGCGTCGTCGTGCGGGACGATCCAGCGGTCGACCTTCTACACGGAGGCCGACGTCACCGAGGCGACCCCGATCGAGGCCTACGGCAACGACTTCGGCGTCAGCGACCCGGAGTGGGTCACCAACTCGCGCACGCTGGTCTTCGGCGGCTACGGCAGCCAGGTCTCCATCGACGACCTCGGCCCGGGCGACTACTCGCACACGGCGTGGATGACGCCCAACGACGACCAGGGCGACGGCGAGGTCAGCCGCGACGGCAAGCACCTCGTCACCACCTACTCCTACGGCGAGAACCTGACGATCCGCTTCTACGCGGTCAACGGCGACGTCAGGACGGAGACGCCCCCCGCACAGCCCGACGAGGCCTGTGGGCTCACCGCTCCCGACCCCAAGCTCGCCGACCCGTCGTGGTCGCCCGACGGCATGGGCATCGCGATCCAGTCCAAGGACGGCATCGAGGTCGGGCGCTTCACGAAGCTCGAGGCCAACGCGTGCGAGACGACCGGCGACTTCACACAGCTCACGCCGACCGGCTCGTCGCCCGACTGGGGACCGGCCGACCCGCCGGCCAAGCGCTACGTCGCGCCCGTTGTCACGCCCGGTCCGCGCCCGGCGCCCGACGCGACCGCTGTCCCCACCGGCACGCCGACCGGCTCCGCGAAGGTCGCCCTGGCCGGGAAGGTCAAGGTCACCAGGAAGGCGCTGCGCAAGGGCCTGCGCGTCAAGGTTGCCGCCCCGGTCGCGGGCCGGGTCACCGGCAGGCTGACCGTCCGCGGCAAGACGCTGGCCAAGGGCAAGGCCACCGCCGGCGCCCCGGGCGTCGTCACGATCCGCTTCGCCAAGGTCGCCCGCCGCAAGGCCGCCAAGGCGAAGAAGGTCACGCCTGGTGATCGCTGTCCCGGGCGCGACGTCCCTCACCGCGACGATCAAGGTGAAGTAGCCCAGGGAGGCCCGGTGCGTCATCCTGGGTCCATGTACAAGCGGATCCTCGTCGGGTGCGACGGCTCGGCCGACCAGGCCGACGCCATTGCGCTGGCCCAGCAGCTGCGCGACCCCGACGGGGGGACGCTGATCCTGACCAACGTCTTCTCGCTGTTCCGCCCGCTCACCGGACCCGGGCTGCTGCTCCACTACGGCGAGTGGCTCGGGGAGCGGGCGGCGGAGACGATCGCTGCCGCGCAGCGGCTCGTCGACCCGGGCGTGCCGGTCGAGCGCCAGGTCACCGCCGCCCCGTCGGCGGCGGCCGGGCTCAACGACGTGGCGGAGACGGTCGAGGCCGACCTGATCGTCCTCGGCGGCTCCGACCGCGGCGCGGTGGCCGACATGGCCGGGCGCAAGACGGTGCAGCGGCTGCTGCACGGCGCGCCCTGCGCCGTCGCCGTGGCCGCCCGCGACCAGGCCGTGCGCCTGCAGGCCGGCGCCGAGATCTGCGTCGCCTACGACGCGTCCCCGGAAGCCGACTTCGCGCTGGCCAGCGCCTACCGCATCGCGGAGGCCAGGGCGGCGCGGGTGCGGCTGTGCGAGGTGCTCGAGCCGATCGTCGTCGCCGCGGACTTCGTCGGCGCCATCGACGACGAGGGCATCGCGGACACCATGCGGGCCGAGCTGGCGGACGCGGCCGCGCAGGCACCGGCCGGCGTCGCGACCACGGCCGCAGCTGCTGCAGGGCTCGCCGCCCCACCGGCTGGTCCTGGAAGCGGCGGCGGGCGCGGACCTGATCGTCGCCGGCTCGCGCGGCTACGGCGCGCTGCACCGCGCGATCGCCGGGAGCACCTCGATCTACCTGCTCACCGGAGCCCCGGCCGCGGTGCTCGTCACGCCGCGGGTGGCCCTCGCCGGCTAGGACGGGTCGCCGAAGATGTCACGGCCGCGCCGCAGCTGCACGCGGCGCCAGACGTCGATCGCCACGCCCAGCAGCACGGCCAGGCCGAGCGAGACGACGAGCGGCTTCCACGTGGAGTCCTGGAACGTCGCCCCGCCCCAGTAGCCGAGCATCGCGGCGTAGAACGCCCACAGCAGCCCCGCCCCGACGTCGGCGGCCAGGAAGCGGCGGTACGGCATCGCCAGCGTCCCGGCCGCGAACGTGCTCGCGGTGCGGCCGCCCGGGATGAAGCGGCCCATCACGACGAGCACGACCCCGCGGCGGCGGATGGCCGACTGCGCCCACGCCAGCCGCTCCTGCCCGGACTCGCCGCGGAACACGCGCCGCGCGATGCGATCGCCGAAGCGCCGTCCCAGCCAATAGCTGATGTTGTCGCCGACCACCGCGCCGGCCGCGCCCGCCGGGACGAGCAGCCACACGCTGAGGTGTCCGCGGCCGGCGAGCACCCCCGCCGTGATGAGGATGGTCTCCGAGGGCACGATCGGCACCAGGACGTCGCTCGCCGCCGCGGCGAGGACGATCAGGTAGGTGACGGGGTTGCCCGAGACCGCGTCGGTGAGCCACTCGAACACGGCTAGACGACCGCCCGGCCGGTGCGCAGCCGTCGCCGGACGTCCCAGAGGTAGACGTTCATCGGCAGCTGGCGCAGGCCGCGCGGGCTGGCCCGGTTGACGGCGGCGAGCAGGCGCGTGAGCCGGCGGAAGCGCACCTGGTCGCGCGCCGTCCACGGCAATCCGAGCTCGGCGCGGAAGACGTCGGGCAGGAACCCGAGCGTCAGGGTGGACAGCACGGGCCCGGCCAGCGCCCGGACCGGGCCCGGCATCCCCCTGAGCTGGGTCAGGTTCTGCAGGTAGCGCCGGCTGACGTCGTCCATCCGGATCTTGGCGACGCCCTCGCGCCAGTAGTCCTCGAAGGCGGCCCGGTCGGCCGGCCACATGCCCTCCTTGACCTGCAGCGTGGTCCCGAAGCGCTCGGCCCAGGCGTAGCACGCGTCGTACTCCGCCTCCGGGAGGTCCGGGTACAGCCAGCGCAGCGCGTCCTCGGTCCCGCGCCAGAGGCACGCGGCCACCCACAGCTGCAGGTCGGCGTCGAACGCGTTGTAGGCGACGTCGGCGCCGGGACCGGACCGCACCTGGCGATGCTGCTTGTTGATCTCCAGGCGCAGCTTGCGGCGCTCCTCGTCGGTGCCCTGGCCGGCGATGGCGAGGAAGCTCATGGTCGTGCGCAGCCGCTTGATCGGGTGCTTGTCCACGCGCCCGCTCTCGACCGGGCTCTCGGCGACACCGCGCCCGACCGGCAGCAGGGCCAGCTGCATGATCACGTTGGCGTTGCCGAGCGCCATCGGCGCGACGGCGTCGAGCGCCAGCCGCATGCCCACCGGAGGCGTCGGGGCGCGGTCACGGGTGCGGTCCGCCTGCAGCATCACGGCATCTTCTCAGGTGTCACGCCGTCGCCTCCGCTAATCGGCGCGGGCGGTGACCAGGACGGTCCCGGCGACCAGCAGGACGACGCCGAGCAGCATGGTCACGTTCAGCGGGCGCTTGGCGACGCCGAACCAGCCGCCCAGGTCCATCGCGGCGGACATCGCGAGCTGGGTGGTGAGCAGGGCGGCCGTGAGGGCCGTGGCGCCCAGTGGCCGGATCAGGTAGATCGAGCCACCCACGACGGCCGCGCCGGCGATGCCCGCGAGCAGGTGCACGGGGCGCAGCGCGCCGATGTCCCCGAGCCGGCCGAGGTCGCCGTTGGCGACCAGGAGCACCGCGATGATGACGGTGGCCGTGAGCAGGCTGACGAGCGCCGCCACCAGCGCCCCGGTGTGCCTCGAGAGCAGGTTGTTGGCGGCGGGCTGGACGGCCAGCAGCGCCCCGATGACCAGCGCGAGCGTGACGGCGAGTCCCCGGTCCATCGACGGGGGTTTCCGAGCCCGGGCGGGGAATCCTCCGCGGCGCGAGAGATCCGGGCGAGCTGACCGATGACGAACGTCTCGCGGATGTCCATCCAGGGCGCGGACGGCGCTCGGGACGGGCACTGGTACGTTGCCAGCGAGTGCCCCGATGACGGTTCCCCTGGCTCATCGCGCGCAGACGGCCGCCACCGCCGCGACGTGGAAGCTGCCCGCTCGTCCGCGCGTGCTCGCCGAGCCGCCGGCCGGCAGCGACCTGCACGCGATCCGCGGCGACGCGGGGCCGCCGGGGATCGGCCACTCGCTGACGGCCCTCAACGACACGCTGGCCTTCGCGGAACGGCAGCGGTCGGAGTTCGGCCCGATCAGCTGGTTCGGCGGCTTCGGGCGCGACATAGTGCTGGTGCTCGGGCCGGACGGCATCGAGGAGGTGCTCGCCAACCGCGACGCGGCCTTCGCCAACCGCGAGGGCTGGGGCTACGTGATCGGCCCGTTCTTCGAGGGCGGCGTGATGCTCATGGACTTCGACGAGCACCGCCACCACCGCCGCATCATGCAGCAGGCGTTCAAGCGCGATCGCCTCGTCGGCTATCTCGACGGCATCAACCGCGGCATCGGCGCCGGGCTCGACCGCTGGCAGCCCGCGTCCGGCTTCCGGCTCTACGACCGCGCCAAGCAGCTGACGCTCGACCTCGCCACCGAGGTCTTCGTCGGCACCACGCTCGGCCCGGAGGCGGACGCGCTCAACCGCTCCTTCCAAGCCGCCGTCGTCGGTGGGGCCGCGCTGATCCGCGCCGACGTCCCCGGCGGGAAATGGCACCGCGGGCTGCGCGGCCGCGAGGCGCTGGCGGAGTTCTTCCGCCGCCAGTTGCCGGCCAAGCGCGCGAGCGCGGGCGACGACCTCTTCTCGGTTCTGTGCCACGCCGAGGGCGAGGACGGCGAGCGCTTCACCGACGAGGAGGTCGTGCGGCACATGATCTTCGTGCTCATGGCTGCGCACGACACGAGCACCGCGACCCTGTCGCACATGGCCTACTTCCTCGGCCGCCATCCGGAATGGCAGGCGCGCCTGCGCGAGGAGAGCGCCGCCCTCGGTAAGCCGGCGATCGGCTACGACGACCTCGAGCGGCTCCCCGCGCTCGACATGGTGATGCGCGAGACGCTGCGCTACTTCGCACCGGTCGGCATGCTGTTCCGCGAGGCGCTGAAGGACACGGCCGTCCAGGGCCACCACGTGCCCGCCGGGACGCTGACCGCGCTCGGCCTGTTCCCGTCCATGCGCATGGAGCCGTGGTGGTCGGACCCGCACACCTGGGACCCGGAGCGCTTCTCGCCCGAGCGCAAGGAGGACACCAGTCACAAGTACGCCTGGGTGCCGTTCGGCGGCAACGTGCACAAGTGCATCGGCCTGCACTTCGGCGGCATGGAGGTCAAGGCGATCATGCACCAGCTGCTCGCGCGCTTCGAGTGGACGACCGTGCCCGGCTACGAGGTCCCGCTGACCTTCGCGACCGGTCCCGTGCCCGCCGACGGCCTTCCGCTCGACCTGCGCCCGCTGGCCGGGTGATGGCGCTCGCGGCGATCGAGCCCGCCGCCGATCTCGCGCGCGAGCAGGCCGTCGCGTCCGAGCAGGCTCGCGCGCTCGGGCCCGAACTGGTCGACGCACTCCGCGCCACCGGCCTGCTGCGCGCGACCAACGCGAGCCCTGGCGAGTCGCTGGCCGGTGCCGAGGCGATCGCCCGCGCCGACGCCGCTGCGGGCTGGTGCGTCTCCATCGCCGTCACCTCGAGCCTGCTGCTCGGCCATCTGCCCGAGGCGGGCGTGGCCGAGGTGCTGGCCGACGACCGCGAGATCGCGGCGGGCGTCTGGGCGCCGCGCGGTCGCGCGACCATCGCCGACGGCGGCCTGCGCGTCACCGGTCGCTGGCCGTTCGCCTCGGGGATCACCCACGCGGACTGGTTCTTCGGCGGCTGCGTCCTCGGTGACGAGCTGCGCGTCGTCGCACTGCCGGTCGCCGAATTGGAGGTGATCGACACCTGGGACACGCTCGGCCTGCGCGGGACCGGCAGCCACGACGTCGCCGCGCACGATCTGTTCGTGCCCGCGCGCCGTGTCCTCTCGCTCCTCGACGGCCCGCGCGTCGAGGCGCCGCTGTACCGCTTCCCGCTGTTCGGCTACTTCGCGCTCTCGATCGCCGCCGCCGCGCTCGGAAACGCCCGCGGCGCGATCGACGACCTCGTCGTCCTCGCCGGGGCCAAGGTGGGTCAGGGCGCGTCCCGCACGCTGGCCGAGCGCAGCGCCACCCAGGCCGCCGTCGCCGAGGCCGAGGCGGCGCTCCGCGCCGCGCGCTCGCTCTACTACGACGCCATCGACCAGGCCTGGACGGCCGCGCAGGACGGTCCTGTCGGCGCGGACCTCCGCCTCGGGCTGCGGCTCGCCGCCACCCACGCAACCCGAACTGCCGCCGCTGTCGCCCGCAGCATGCACGACCTCGGCGGCGGCTCCGCGATCTACGCGACCTCGCCGCTGCAGCGCCGCGTGCGCGATGCGGAGACCGCCACCGCGCACTTCCAGGTCAACCTCGCCACCTACGAGCTGCTCGGCCGCGTGCTCCTCGGCCTCCCGGCCAACATCGCTCAGCTGTAGCCGCCGCCGGCTGAGGGATCCGGGACGCACCGCGAGCGCGCCAGGGCTTCGCGTGCATGTGGGGGTATCGGGACCGGCGGTGGCTCATACTTCGCTGCATGCGCGCTGTCCTCGTCGCCGTCCTCGCCCTCGTCCTCCCGGCCGCCGCGAGCGCCGCCGATCCGACCGAGGTCATCGGCGGGCCCGCTCAGCCGTACGCGATCCCGTCGCTGAAGGTCCCCGAGCACCCGTTCATGGCCCCCAACGGGCGCTCCAACCTGCACGACGACGGCTACCAGACCGACAGCTACCTGCGCTCGGGGCCGCTCGGGCACGACATGCAGGTCACCACGGGGAGCTACAACGGCGTGTGCGGATCGGTCACCTTCGACCAGCAGGGACGGATCGTGACGATCTGCGTCGGCTTCGACGCGGTCACCCTGCGGCGCCTCGATCCCGTGACCCTCGAGTCGCTCGCGGAGTTCGTCCTCCCGCAGCGGCCGCCGCGGATCGGCAACCCGTTCCAGAACTTCACCGGCGGGGGGTACTTCTACCTCGACCAGCAGGACCGGGTCGTCGTGGGCACCGGCAACCGGCACCTGTTCGTGATCGGGCCGGACGCGACCGGCGTCGGCTTCGAGAAGGTCCGCGACGTCGACCTGACCGGGACGATCCCCGACGGCGACGCCATCGTCTCGATCCTGCCCGACTTCAGCGGCCGGCTGTGGGTCGCGACGCGCAACGGCATCGTCGCCACGGTCGACAAGGACCGCGACGAGATCAAGTCGCTCGACCTCGGGGAGCCGAACGGCAACTCGTTCGCGGTCGGCGAGGACGGCGTCTACATCGTCACCGACAAGGCCGACTACCGCTTCGAGGCGGCGGCGGACGGCACGCCGAAGGTCGTCTGGCGCGTCGAGTACCCCAACGACGGCACGCGGAAGCCGGGCCAGAGCCAGGCCGGGTCGGGCACCACGCCGACGCTCATGGGCGACGACCTCGAGGCCATCACGTCCAACGCCGACCCGGTCGAGGTCGTGGTCCACCGCCGCGCGGCCAAGCTGCCCGCGGGCGTCGACCGCGAGCTGTGCCGCGTCCCGGTCTTCAAGGCCGGCGCGTCGTCCGACGACCAGTCGCTGGTCACCGACGGGACGAGCCTGATCGCCGAGAACAACTACGGCTACGAGGGGCCGCAGTCGGTGGCGGCGGGCGCGACCACCGAGCCCGGGCTCGCCAAGGTCGTCGTCAACCGCAAGGCCGGGACGTGCCGGCTGGCCTGGACGGCCGAGCAGGTCATCGCGCCGTCGGTCGTTCCCAAGGTCTCCCTCGCCAACGGGCTGATCTACACGTACACCAAGCCCGCCGGCGACACGAGCGACCCCTGGTACCTCACCACGCTCGACTGGCGGACGGGGAAGACGGTCTACCGCGCGCTGGCCGGCAACGGGTCGCTGTACAACAACAACTACGCGCCCGTGACCATCGGGCCCGACGGCGCCGCGTACGTCGGGATCCTGCAGGGGCTCGTCGCACTGCGCGAGGCCGTTCCGCCGCAGGTGCCCGCCCCGCCGGTCACCGACCCGCGCGTCAAGCCCGCGGCGCCCGCGCCGAAGGTCCGCGCCCGCTGCCGCAAGGGGCGCAGGCTGCGCCTCCGGGTGCGCAGCAAGCGGGTCAAGCGCATGGTCGTGCGGCGCGGTCGCCGCGTCCTCGCCCGCGACGGCAGGCGCCCGCTCGCCGTGACGGTCCGCCGGCACCGGCGCCTGCGGGTCACGCTCGTCCTGCGCAACGGCACGCGCGCGACCGTCGTCGTGCGCAAGCGCTGCTAGGCGCGTCCGGCACCGCCTCGCGCCCCGACGGGACGAGCATCACGACCCCGGCGTTGACGCGTTCGAGGGCGGTGCCGAGTGGCAGGGGCGTTCGAGCCATCGATCAAGGCGGCCCAAGCGGTTGCGGTGTGGAGGGCCCGAGGGCCGACAGCGGACCCGGTGTCCCGAAGTGGAAGCCCTGGACGTGCGTCACGCCGTAATTGGCCAGCAGGGCGAACACGCGCTCGTTCTCCACGCCCTCGGCGACCGTGTCGAGACCGAAGCTGTTCGCCAGCGATACCACGGCCTGAACGACGTGCTGGCTGGCGTGGCTCGTCTCCAGATCGCGAACGAACTCGGTGTCGATCTTCAACCGGTCGATGTGCAGCTTCTTGAGGTAGGTGAAACCACCGAAGCCGGTGCCGAAGTCATCCAGGGCGAGGCGGCACCCGCGCGCGGATATCGCCGCGGCGAACCGCTGGGCGCCCACGATGTCCTTCACGAGGGCGGTCTCGGTGATCTCGATGGTGAGCATCGCGGGGTCGGCGTTCGCGGCGCGAAGCTTCTCTGCGATCACGTCGGCGATGTGTCGACGCCCGACGGTCGCCGTCGAGAGGTTGATGCTGACCTCATGGCCGCGGCCGACCTGGCGGACGCCTTCGTCCAGGGCGAACATACGGCTGCCCCGCCGGCGAACACGCTGACGATGAGGTAGTGCGGGATCGCCAGGAGCCACCACTTGACGAGCACGAGGCCGCGCGAGAGCTCCGACGGGCGGTCGATGCTCAGGCGCGCCGGGTGATCCGGGACGTCCGCGAGTGTGAACGGCGGGTAGCGATCGGTGGCGAGGGCGCTGAAGGAGTAGAAGCCCACGCGCCAGGACCAGCGCAGCACGCCGACCTTGAAGTCGAAGAGCGAGCGCGGATGACGTCCGGTGAAGACGATGGCGAAGAACGCCGCGATGGTCGCCGCGACGAAGCCGATCCACAGGAACAGCAACACGAAGGCATGGGGGATCACGAGGCCGACCGAGGTCTCCCGAGGGTCGCTCGCACCGGTGCTGGGTTGTGCGAGCATCGATCGAGGCGGGACGAAAGCGACCCCGGTCAGGGTCGGAAGTGCCACGCACTGATCTGCTTCTGGTTTCGACCCTACTCGTTCGCCGGCAGGTGACCCACTGACTGACCGCCACCGGGTCGGCGCGACCTCCGGGGACAGGCGGCGGCAGCGGGCGGTCGGAGGAGGCTGCGCGTCCAGTCGGGCATCCACAGGTTCGCATCGCCGAGGAGCCGCGTCATGGTGGTGAGGAACGCGCGCGTCCGGGCGCGCGGCAAGCTCGGCTAGGCGCTGCGCGCGGCAGCGACCGCTCGCAGGCAGCCCAGCATCGCGGCCGCTGCGGGCGACCGGTAGTCGGCGGCGTGGAGCGCGGCGTTGACGTGCCGCACGACCGCCTCGCCGGCCAGCGGCACCGTCACGACCCCGACCGGCTTGTTGCTCAGCCCGAGGCCGGGGATGAGGGCGACGCCCACGCCGGCGGCGACGAGCTCGGCGACGGTCGCGTACTCGTCGCTCTCGAACGCGACCCGCGGGATGAAGCCGGCGGCCCCGCAGACGCGCAGCAGCAGCGCGCGCGACTCGGAGCCCGACCGGGTGTCGACCCACGTCTCCGACGCCAGCTCGGAGAGGTGGATCTCGTCGCGGCCGGCCAGCGAGTGGCCGACCGGGAGGGCGGCGCAGAGCGGGTCGTCCATCAGGTGCACGACCTCGATGTTGCCGTGGACGCCGTCCTTGGCGTCAGCGGTGATGATCAGGTCGACGGTGCCGGCCTTGAGCCGCACCATCGCCTCCTCCGGATCCGCCTGCGTCAGCGTCAGCGTGACCTCCGGATGCTGCTCGCGGAAGTCGGCGATCGCGCGCGGGAGGATGGTGGCCCCGGCGGTGGCGAACGACGCCAGGTGCAGCGTGCCGGAGCTGACGGTCTCGCTCAGCGTCGCCACCGACGCCTCCACGGCCTGCAGGCCGTCGAGGATCGGCCGCGCCTGCTCGACGAGCAGCGCCCCCGTCGCCGTCAGTCGCACGCCCTTCGGCCCGCGATGCAGGAGGCGGACCCCGAGCTGGCGCTCGAGCGCGACGATCGACTGGGAGACCGCTGACGGCGTGTAGGACAGCGCCTCGGCGGCAGCGCTCAGCGAGGGGTGGTCGGCGACCGCGCACAGCACCCGGAGGCGACGGACGTCGAGCATGTGAAGCGGAGCTTACGTCCCGGTTGAAGCAAGTTCACTGGCGCGTCCTCGCGCGCGGCCTCACCCTGCGCGGATGCGCATCACGGGCCTCACGCTCGAGCGTCTGGTCCTCCCGCTCGATCCGCCGTTCCACGCGGCGTGGGACCCCGTCCCGCGCACCACCTTCCCGGCCACGCTCGTGCGGGTGGAGACCGACGCCGGGATCACGGGGATCGGGAGTGGCGACACCATGGACGGCTTCGAACCGTACGCCGCCCTGTTCATCGGGCAGGACCCGCTGCGCCTGGCGCGCCACGCCCGCACGCTGGAGACGATCGAGCTGCACAGCGGGCGCCCGTGGCCGTTGGAAGCGGCGCTGTGGGACATCGCCGGCCAGGCGCTCGGCGTGCCGTGCGCGACGCTGCTCGGAGGCGCGGTCGACCGTCTCCCGGCCTACGCGTCGCTCGGTGAGCTGCGCACGCCGGCCGAGCGTGGGGAGCAGGCCGCCGCGCTGCGCGAGGCGGGCTTCCGCGCGCTGAAGCTGCGCATCGCCCGCGACCGGGTGCAGGAGGGGCTGGCCGCGGTCGCCGCCATCCGCGCCGCCGTCGGCGAGGACATGGAGATCCTCGTGGACCTCAACCAGTGGTGGCGGATGCCGGGGGACATCGAGCCGGGCCTGACGGTCCCCGCGGCCCGCCGGATCGTCGAGGCGCTGGCCGAGCACGGCGTCGGCTGGGTCGAGGAGCCGCTGCCGGGCGCCGACCTCGCCGGCATGCGCACGCTGCGCGAGCAGACCGGTGTCCCGATCGCCGGAGGCGAGATGGCGCGGACCTTCGACGAGCTGCTCGCCGCCCTGGACGCGGATGCGCTCGACGTCGTCCAGCCCGACGTCGTGCTCACCCTTGGCATGTCGCGGGCGCGGACGCTCGGCGAGCTCGCGCTGTCGCGCAACCGGCGCTTCACGCCGCACACGTGGACGAACGGGATCGGGCTGCTCGCCAACCTGCACGTCGTCTGCGGCGTCGGCGGCGGGCCGTTCGTGGAGTTCCCCTTCGACCCGCCGGGGTGGACGGCCGAGCGGCGCGACTTCATGCTCTCCGCGCCGGTCGCCATCGACGCGGATGGCTGCGTGCGCGTCCCGGACGGACCCGGGCTCGGCGCCGTGCTCGACGAGGAGTCCGTCGCCTTCCATCGCGTCGACGCGGTGACGGCATGACGGCGACCGCCGAGCGCACGCACGCCTTCGTGGCCGGGGCCTTCTGCGAGGCCGCCAGCGGCGCCACCTTCACCGATCACACGCCGCGCGACGGGAGTGTCCTCGGCGAGGTCGCGCGGTGCGGCCGGGAGGACGTCGACCGCGCGGTCCGCGAAGCGCGCCGGGCGTTCGACGGCGGCGTCTGGAGCCGGTCCGCCCCGGCCGAGCGGCGCCGCGTCCTGCTCGCGCTCGCCGATCTCGTCGAGTCCCGGCTGGACGAGCTGGCGCTGCTCGAGGCGCTCGACGTCGGCAAGCCGATCGGCGAGGCGCGTCGGGTGGACGTCCCGAGCGCGGCCGCCTGCTTCCGCTTCTACGGAGAGGCGATCGACAAGCGCGGGGGAGAGTCCGCACCGGTCGGCCCCGACGCGCTGGCCGTGGTCGAGCACGAGCCGCTCGGCGTCGTCGCCGCCGTGGTCCCGTGGAACTACCCGCTGATCATCACGGCGTGGAAGCTCGCGCCCGCGCTGGCGATGGGCAACAGCGTGATCCTCAAGCCCGCCGAGCAGTCGCCGCTGTCGGCGCTGCTGCTCGCCGAATTGGCCGCGGAGGCCGGCCTGCCCGCGGGCGTCCTGAGCGTCCTCCCGGGCTTCGGGCCCGACGTCGGCGAGCCGCTCGGGCGCCACCCAGGCGTCGACAAGGTGGCGTTCACCGGGTCGGTGGAGATCGGGCGGCGCTTCCAGGTCTACGCGGGCGAGTCCAACGGCAAGGCGGTCTCGTTGGAGCTCGGGGGCAAGAGCCCGCAGGTCGTCCTCGCCGACGCCGACCTCGACGCCGCGGCGGCCGCGATCGCGGGCGGCATCTTCTACAACGCGGGCCAGACCTGCCACGCGGGCTCGCGGCTGGTGGTCGAGCGCGGCGTGGCCGACGAGCTCGTCGCCCGGGTCGCCGCTGCCGCCCGCGCCTACGAGCCCGGTGACCCGCTCGACCCGGAGACGGGCGTCGGCAGCCTGGTCGACGAGGACGCTGCGCGCCGGGTGGTGGACGCGATCGGGCTCGCCGGCGGCGACGTCGTGACGGGCGGCGGGCGCGCCGAGCCCGTGGCCGGTGGCAGCTACGTGCAGCCGACCGTCATCCGCGGCCTCGACGAGGGCGCCTTCCTCGTCCGCGAAGAGGTCTTCGGGCCCGTCCTGGTCGTGCAGGAGGCTCGCGACGCCGAGGACGCCGTCCGCCTGGCCAACGACACGCCGTACGGGCTGGCGGCGTCCGTGTGGACGCGGGACGTGACGGCCGCCCACCGGATCGCGCGGCGGCTGCGCGCCGGGACCGTGTGGGTGAACACCTTCGACGCCGGGAGCCTGACGACGCCGTTCGGCGGCATGAAGGCGTCGGGGCACGGCCGCGACCGCTCGCTGCACGCGCTCGACGCGTACGGGCAGCTGAAGACGACCTGGGTGGCGCTATGAGAATCGGGTTCATCGGCCTCGGGCACATGGGGCATCCGATGTGCGAGCAGGTGATCGCCGGCGGCTACGAGGTGACCGCGTTCGACCTGGTGCCGGAGCGCGTGCCGGCCGGAGCGCGCCTGGCGGCGTCGGTCGCGCACTGCGCCGCGGCCGTCGACCTGCTGATCACGATGCTCCCGGGCCCGCGCCAGGTCGAGGACGTTCTCCTCGGCGTCGACGGGGCGATCGCGTCCATGGCGCCGGGCTCGCTCGTGGTGGACATGAGCACGAGCTCGGCCGTCGTCGGGCATCGCGTCGCCGCGGCGGCCGCGGCCCGGTCGATCGCGGTCATCGACGCCCCGGTCGCCGACGCCCTGCGCGCCGCCGAGGGCAGGCTCCACATCTTCGTGGGCGGGGACGCCGTCGCCGTCGCCCGCGCGCGCCCGGTGCTCGAGACCATGGGCGACCCGGCGGGCATCGTCCACGTCGGCCCGCACGGCGCCGGCTACGCGGTCAAGCTGCTGGTCAACCTGCAGTGGTTCGTCCACGCCGCGGCGGCGGCCGAGGCGATGGTGGTCGGAGTCCGCGCCGGCATCGACCTGCGCGCGCTGCACGAGATCTTCGCGGCCGGCCCGGCCCGCAGCTCGTTCCTCGAGCACGAGGCGCTCGAGGTCCTGGTGGACGGCAGCTACGGCGAGCGCTTCCCGCTCGGGCTGGTCACCAAGGACCTCGCGCTCGCGCTCGAGCTGGCGGGGGACACCGGGGTCCCGACGCCGGTCAGCCAGCGCACGCGGGAGCTGTACGACCAGGCGCGGTTCCAGCTCGGCGACGGGGCGGGGGAGATGGGGGTCCTGCAGCTGCTCGAGGAGATCACGCACACGCCGCTGCGCTTCACCCCGGAGGTCGCGCGTGCTGCTTGAGTCGGCCCTGCGCATCCCGGTGCGCCAGGAGGTCGTCTTCGCCGAGGACGCGGTGCTCGGCGTCGGTGACATGGTGCGCTCGCTCGGCTACGAGACCGCGTTCGTCGTCACGGACCCCGACCTCATGGCCGCCGGCGTCGCGCCGCGGTTGCTGCGCGCGCTCGGGGACGACGGCGTGCGCACGGGCGTCTTCGACGCCGTCGGCCGCAACCCGGACCTCGGGTGCGTGCGCGACGGGTCGCTCGCGCTGCGCGCGTTCGGGCCGGCGGTGGTCGTCGCGATCGGCGGCGGCTCGCCGATGGACGCGGCCAAGGCGATCGCGCTGCACGCCGCGGATGAGGGAGAGACCGTCGCCCCCCTGATCGCCGTCCCGACGACAGCGGGCACCGGCGCGGAGACCAACGGCTTCGGCGTCATCGACGACCACGCCGAGCAGCGCAAGGTGTACATCGGGGACGCGTCGACGAGCCCGCGGTACGCCGTGCTGGACCCGTTGCTGACGGTGAGCGCGCCGCCCGGCGTCACCGCCGCCTGCGGCATCGACGTCCTCGCGCACGCCGTCGAGTCCCTGCAGGCCCGGGCCGGCAACGACTACTCGGCCGCGCTGGCGTTCGAGGCGATCCGGATCGTCATCGCCCGGCTTCCGGGGCTGGTGGCCGACGGCTCCGATCGCGGCGCCCGGTCCTCGATGCTGCTCGCCGCGCATCTCGCGGGCCTGGCGTTCGCCACCACTGGCCTGGGCACCGCCCACGCCATCGGGCACGCGCTGTCGGCGCGCTACGGCACCGCCCACGGCGTCGCTCTGGCGGCCGTCCTGCCCGAGGTCGTAGCGGCGAACCTCGCCTCGCGCGAGGCGGCGACCGCCCGGCTCGCGGCCGCGACGCAGATCGCGCCCGACGCGGCCGGGGTGCCGGCGGCCATCGCCGTGCTCCGCGACCGCACCGGACTGCCGGCGCGGTTGCGCGACCTGCAGGTCCCGCGCGACGACCTCCCCGCGATCGCCGCCGACGCCGTGTCCGACGTCGTCATCGCCAACGCGCCGGGGGCGCCGTCGCAGGCCGCCGTCCTGCGCGTGCTCGAGGCCGCCTACTAGGTAGAGTCGCGCGATGATCCTGGGTCCGCGGTCGTGGTGGCGTCATCGCACCTGGACGCAGGTCGAGGCGAAGCTCATCGAGAGCAGGTTCGTGCGCCGAGTCGTCCAGCCCGAGTCGGAGACGTACCAGACCTGGGACTACATGGTCGAGCTCCCCGGCGAGGCCGGTGGCGTGTAGGCGTGCCGACCGACCCGCGCGACCTGCGGGCTGACGCGCCGCTGCTGGACGCATGGTTGCGCCACCTCGCGAACCGGGGTGACCCGTTCACCGTCCCCGGTCACAAGGGGCGCAGCGACCTGGTCGGCGACGTCGTGGCCGCCGACGTGCCGCTCTACGCCGGACTCGACACGCTGAAGCTGACGCACGGCGTCCTGGCGGAGGCCGAGGCGCGCGCGGCCTGCCTGTGGGGGGCCGACGTCTGCCGCTTCTCCACCGGCGGCTCGACGCACGCCAACCAGGCGGTCGCGCTCGCGCTCGCCGGGGACGGGGACCGCGTCATCGTCAGCCGCACGCTGCACCGCTCGATGCTGCTCGGGCTGGTGCTCGCCGGCCTCACGCCGATCTGGGTGCGTCCGGAGATCGACGCCGCGACCGGGCTGCCGCTGGGCGTGGCCCCCGCCGCGGTCCGCGCGGCACTCGCCGCCCACCGCGACGCGCGGGCCGTGCTCGTCGGCGACCCGTCCTACGTCGGCACCGTCGGCGACGTCGCCGGGCTCGCTGCCGCGGCGCACGCGCACGACGTCCCGCTCGCGGTCGACGCGGCGTGGGCGGCGCACTTCGGCTTCCATCCGTCGCTGCCGGAGCATGCGCTCGCGCTCGGTGCCGACGTGATCGTCACCAGCGCGCACAAGACGCTGCCGGCCTGGAGCCAGGCCGCGCTCGTGCTCGCCCGCACCGAGCGCATCGATCCCGCGCGCCTGGAGGCCGGCGTCGAGGCGACCGCGACGACGAGCCCGGCCGGGGCGATCCTCGCCAGCACGGACGCGGCGCGCGCGCTGATCGAGCGCGACGGCGAGGCGTTGCTCGGCGCCGCGATCGAGGCCACCGCCGCGGCGCGCTCGCGGCTCCGCGAGGTCGACGGTCTCGCGGTTCTCGACGGGCCGGCGGTGGATCCCTTGAAGCTGACGCTCGTGCTCGCGGGCACGGGCGCGGACGGCAACGCCATCGAGCAGGACCTGATCGCCGCGGGCCAGCCCGTCGAGTCGGCCGACCGCGACGTGATCATCGGCATCGTCACGCTCGCCGACACCCAGCGCAGCCTCGACGCCTTCGTCACCACCGTCGCCGCTGCGGTCGAGCGACATCGCGGTCCGGCGCGTGCCGTCGTCGGGTCAGCGTCCTTCAGCGTCGAGCCGGTGACGGTGATGCCGCCGCGGCAGGCCTTCTTCGCTCCGGTCGAGACGGTGCCCGCGGACCGCGCCGTCGGCCGGGTCAGCGCCGAGCTGATCGCGCCCTACCCGCCCGGCATCCCGGTGCTCGCGCCCGGGGAGCAGGTCACCGCCGCATCGCTCGACGCGCTCGAGCAGGCGCGCGCGGCCGGCGTCCGGATCGCCTACGCCGCCGACCCGGCCCTCGCCACCCTCCGCGTGGTCGCGGACTGACGCGCCGTGCGTGCCGTGGCCTACGACGCCTTCCGAGCGGCGCCCCGCGTGGTCGACCTCCCGTCGCCGTCCTGCCCGCCGCACGCCGCCTTGGTCCGCGTGGCCGCGACCGGCGTGTGCCGGAGCGACTGGCACGGCTGGCAGGGTCACGACGCCGACATCGCGGCGTTCCCGCACGTTCCCGGCCACGAGTTGGCTGGAACCGTCGAGCACGTGGGGGAGGCGGTGCGTTCGTGGCGCGGCGGTGAGCGCGTGACGGCGCCGTTCGTCTGCGCGTGCGGGACCTGCGGAGCCTGCGCGACCGGGAACGGCCAGGTCTGCGAGCACCAGACCCAGCCCGGCTTCTCCCATTGGGGCTCGTGGGCCGAGCTCGTCCGCATCGACCACGCCGATGTCAACCTCGTCGCGCTGCCGGAAGGCATGGGCTTCGCCGAGTCGGCCGCGCTCGGATGCCGCGTCGCGACGGCCTACCGAGCGGTCGTCCAGGTTGGGCGCCTCCAGGCCGGCGAGCGGATGACGGTCCACGGCTGCGGCGGGGTGGGTCTGGCGGCGATCCTGGTCGGCGCGGCCGCGGGGGCGACGGTGATCGGGATCGATCCGGAGCCGGAGGCGCGGGACCTGGCGGTGGCGCTCGGAGCGGCGACAGCGGTCGCGCCGGGGGAGGCGCTGCCCGACGCGGACCTGTCCGTCGACGCGGTCGGCCACCCGGCGGCTCTGGCGGCCTCGCTGCGCGGGCTGCGCCGTCGCGGACGCCACGTGCAGGTCGGGCTGTTCCCCGACGCACCGCCCGTTCCCATGGACGTCGTCATCGCCCGGGAGCTGCAGGTGCTCGGCTCGCACGGGATGGCGGCCCACAGCTACCCGCGGCTGTTCGCGCTCGGCCTGCCGATCGGCCGCCTGGTCACCCGGCGGATCGGCCTCGAGGACGCCCCGGCGGCACTCACCGATCCGCCTCGCGGCGGCGGCATCACGGTCATCGAGCTCTGACCGCCCGGCGCTCGGCCGCATGCTCGACCGCGTGTGCCTTGTCGTCAAGCGACATGGAACCGGGATGTCCTTCGCCGGGCCACGGGGTCAGCAGCAGGAGCAGCCGCGTGTCGGTGACGGCATGGACGGCGTGGCGTTCGCCAGGATCGAACTCGACGAGCCGGCCCGGGGTGCCGGCGATGCGTTCGCCCGCCGCGGTGGTGATCTCCGCCTCGCCGCTGAGGATCGAGACCCAGGCATGGGCGGGGTGGGGACCAGGTGCCCCCGTGCGGGCGCCCTCGCAGGCAGGGAGCAGGGCGGGCGAGCTGGTCGGTCGGCAGCGCCGCGCCCGGTCGGTGGATACTGGTCGCGGTGAGTGGGGACGATCACGTCGAACGCCCGTCGCGGCAGCGCTGCTGACGGTGCCCGATCTCGAGGTCAGCCGGCAGGTCGAGCAGCGGCTGCAGGAGTTGTACGCGCGACACCTGCCGCTCGACGCCCAGCACCCCACGACCTTCTACGACGCTGAGCGGGGCCTGTATCCGGCAGCCGACGCGGGGGCGGAGACCGACCACTTCGCAATCTGCCTGGCCACCGTCGACGGCGCGATCTACACCGCCGGGGATCACGATCTCCCGTTCGCGTTGCAGTCGGTCTCGAAGGTGTTCGCTTACGCGCTGGCGCTGGGCGATCTTGGGCGCGAGCGCGTCATGGCGCGCGTGGGCGTCGAGCCGAGCGGCGAGGCGTTCAACGCGATCGAGTTCGACGAGCGCCACGCGCGCCCCTACAACCCGATGGTCAACGCCGGGGCGATCGTGACCAGCAACCTCGTCCGCGGCAGCACGGCCGACGAGAAGGCCGACCGCATCCTGGCGACCCTGCGCCTGTATGCGGCCAACGACGCGCTGGCCGTCGACCCCCGCACGCTGCGGGGCGAGCTGGGACCCGCGGGCGACCGCAACCGCGCGATCGCGTACCTGATGCGCAGCCAGGGCATGCTCGAGGTCGAGGTCGAGGACGCGCTCGCGGTCTACCTCAAGCAGTGCTCGGTGCACGTGACCTGCCGCGACCTCGCGGTGATGGCCGCGACGCTCGCCAACGGCTGTGTGAACCCGGTGAGCGGCGACCGCGTCCTGCCCCGCGATCGCGTCCGTGACGTGCTGAGCGTGATGCACACCTGTGGCATGTACGACGCCGCCGGCCAGTGGACCTACGACGTCGGCGTCCCCGCCAAGAGCGGCGTGAGCGGGGCGCTGCTCGCCGTGGTCCCCGGCAAGCTGGGCATCGGGGTCTGGTCACCCGGGCTCGACGCGCAAGGGAACAGCGTGCGCGGTGTGCGGGTCTGCCGTGAGCTGTCCGAGCGCCTCGGCCTGCACGTGTTCGCGACCGAGGCCGAGGACGCCCTGCTGCGCGCGTAGTCGCTCCCCGGTCGAGCACGATCTCGGCCTCCGGAGTGCCGCGGTCCGGCTGACGATGCACTCAACCTGACGGTCGTACGGTTGTATGCGTGAGCGGACTGACGCCAGACCTCGCCGGGCATCGCAGCGCGGACCCGAGCCTGCAGGGCTCTGCGATGAGGTCTGCACCAGCGTTGGTCAGAGCCTGCGGGAACTTCAGGAGCTCATCGGCGACGGTCCGAGCCCATGGGCACCGGTCCCCTCCGTGACGGGCCGAAAGGCGCGCGACCTCCGGTGATGCGTCGGCCCTACTCCTCGTGACGGGCGCAGGCGGTGTCCCCGGGTGATCGCGCTCGCGATCCCGTTCGGCTTGGTGATCGGCCTGATCGTCGGCGCCGTCGGCGGCGGCGGCGCGATCCTCGCGCTGCCGGTGCTCGTGTACATCCTCGATCAGCCGGTGGGTCCCGCGTCGGCGGCGTCGCTGATCGTGGTCGCGGTGGCGGCCTCGGTCGGGGCAGGGTCCCTGGCCCGCGACGGGCACGTGTGCTGGCGCCTCGCGCTCACGTTCTCACTGCCGGCGGCGGGAGGGTCTCTGCTGGGGGCGATCGCCAACGCCCACGTGAGCGGACCGGCGCTGATCCTCGCCTTCGTTCCGGTCATGCTCATCGCGGCGTTCGCGACCTGGCAGCGCGCCGGCGCCGAGACGGCCGACGCGGACGCCGGGTGCCCGGTCGTCGGGCTCGGGCCGATCGCGGCCGGGGGATTCGCGGTGGGCCTGCTCACCGGGTTCTTCGGCGTCGGAGGGGGTTTCGTGATCGTCCCCGTCCTCACGCTCGGCTTCGGGCTGCCCTTCCGCCGCGCCGTCGCGACGTCGCTGGTGATCATCACGCTGGTCGGCGTCGCCGCGCTCGTCAGCCACCTCGCGCAGGGCGCCGAGATCATCTGGAGCGTCACGATCGCGCTGGCGGTGGCGACCGCCATCGGCGCGCTGCTCGGAACCATCGTCGGAGGACGCCTGCCTCAGCAGACCCTCGGCCGCGGGTTCTCCATCGTCGTCGCCGTGGTCGCCGTGTTCCTGCTCGTCGACACCCTGGCCTTCAACGGCCCGCCGGGCAGCTGACCGGCGTCGCCGGCACGCGGTGCGGAAGCTCGATCCAGACATCTGCACCCTGAGGTGTGTTGGCGGCGGACGCCGTGCCGCCGTGCGCTTCGGCTATGGCCGCGACGATCGGCAGTCCGAGCCCGAATCCGCCGGCGTGTCCGCTGCCGGTCCGCTGGAAAGCGGTCGACAGCGCTTCGGTCGGGAAGCCACCGCCATGGTCGATCACGTGGATCTCGACCCCAGCTCCCTTCCTTCGGGCGGAGAGCGCGATCGGCGGAGAGCCGTGACGGAGGGCGTTGTCGACGAGGTTGCCGAGCGCCTGCTCGAGTCGAAGCTCGTCGGCGACGACCGTCAGCCCCGGGGGGACGTCGGCGCGCACCGAACCGCCGCTGACCGTCGCGAAGCGTCTGACGACCTTGTGCACGACCGATGCGAGATCGACGGGCCGGGGGTCGAGGGGAAGCCCGCCTTCTTCGGCGCGGGCGAAGACGAGCAGATCCTCGGCCAGGCGAGCGAGGCGGTCGGTCTCGTCCGCGATCGACTCGAGCGCCGGCCGCAGCTCGTTGTCGGCCGGGCTGCTCTCGAGGGCGAGCTCCACCTCCGTCTGCAGGATGGCCAGCGGCGTCCGCAACTCGTGGCTGGCGGTGGCGAGGAACGCTCGCTCGTGCGCGACGGCAGTTTGCAGGCGCGCCAGCATGGCGTTCAGGGTCTCGCCGAGCCGCCGGATCTCGTCGCGGGTCTGCGGAAGCGGCAGGCGGGCCTCGGAGGTCGCGGTCGAGATCTCAGACGCGCGGCGGCGCATGCTCTCCACGGGACGGAGCGCGCCGGAGGCGACGAGGTATCCCGCCCCCGAGGACAGGATCAGGATCAATGGTCCGCCGATGAGCAGCACGCTCCCGAGCGATTCCAGTGCCCGCTCTCGCTGCACCATCGAGGTGCTGACGACGATCGCTCGACCCGTGCCGGCGGGGCGTCCGAACAGTCGCACGGCTTCCTGTCGCTCGTAGCGGACCGGCCCGTGCAGGGCACGCCGCAGGCGTTCGCCGGCCAGCAGGGGCGCGGCGTGGCCGCGCGGCGAGGCCGCCAGGATCCGTCCGGCGGCGTCGAGCAACTGCGCGGGTTCGCCCTCCACCTGCAGCGCGCGCGTCAGCGGTCCTTCGCCCGTTCGCCGCGCGAGCCTGGCGAACTCCGCCGAGCGGGTCCGTAGTGAGGAGTCCAGCGACGCGTCGAGCCCGGACTTCACCTGGAGGTAGATGAAGACTCCCGCCGCGCTCAGCAGCAGGGCACTGGCCAGCGCGAAGGCCAGCGTGAGACGCATCCGCAGCGGAAGGGACCGCCGCCGGAGCCGGGCACTCAGCCGTCGCACAGCCGGTACCCCACCCCTCGCACCGTCTCGAGAGAGCTCCGGCCGAACGGCCGGTCGATCTTGGCCCGGAGCTGCATGATGACGACGTCGACGACGTTGGACCGGTTCTCGTACTCCCCATCCCAGGCGTGTTCGAGGAGCACGAAGCGGCTGAGCACCTGGTCGGGGTGGCGCATGAAGATCTCGAGCAGGGCGAACTCCTTGCCCGTCAGGGCGATGGCGCTGTCAGCGCGCCACACGCGATGCCCGACCGGGTCCAGTCGCAGGTCTCCGACCGTCAGCAACGGCGCGTGCTTGATCGGGCCGCGGCGCGAGAGTGCGAGGACGCGGGCCCTCAGCTCGGCCAGCGAGAACGGCTTGCCGAGATAGTCGTCGGCCCCGGCGTTCAGGCCGTCGACGCGGTCGGGGATGTCCCCGAGCGCGGTGAGCATGATGATCGGGCTCCAGACCTCGTCGGCACGCAGGCGTCGGCAGACCTCCATCCCGTCGATGCCGGGGAGGCCGCGGTCGAGCAGGATCGTGTCGTAGGCGGTGGCGCGGGCTCGCCACAGCGCATCCTCGCCGTTCGGTGCCACATCGACGGCGTGCCCGACCGCCTCCAGTCCGCGGCGCAGCAGGTTCGCCATCTTGGGCTCGTCCTCGACGACGAGTATCCGCATGGTTGCGTCTCAGGATGCCAGGCCGGCCTTGCGGCGCTCGTAATCGCCGATCAGCGTCCCGAGCAACGCACCCGCGGTGAGGTCGGAGAGGTAGTGGCCGCCGGCGTACATGCGCGAGAAGGCGATCTCGTCGATCATCCAGTCGTACTCGCTCTGCAGGTGCGGGTCGAGCGGCTCGAGGATCGCCAGCGCGGCGCCCGCGTACACGGTGTGCTTCGACGGGTACGACTGGCGCACCTGGCCGGAGAACCTCGCCTGGTTGAGTGCGTCGATCGAGGGGTCCGCCTGATAGGGCGACGGGCGCGCGTAGCGCACCTTGGCGATGCCCTGGAGCGTGCTGCCGAGATCGAACGACGCGTTGAGGGCGTCCTTCGCGGTCTGCTCCAGCGGGTCGGCGACGAACGTCTCGGTCTGGTTGCGGATGGCTTTCCAGGGCTGCTTCTTGCCATGGGATTCGAGCCAGGTCGCAGCGTTGGTGCCTGCAGGATCACGCTGGCCCGAGAGCGCTTTGAGTGTCCTCAGCTCGGCGTGCTGGGTCGTCGCGCCGGGCGGTATGCCGATGGCTTGCACCGCCCACGCCGAGAACTCCTTGTCACCTGCTGTCGGGTGAGCGTCCAGCCAGGTCTTCGCCAACTCGTGGCCGCGGGCCTCGGCGCCCTTGAGGGGTCCGTCCACCGGTTGGATCTGCGCATCCGTGAAGAGGACGGGCACCGGTGAGCCGTGGAAGGCGTCGTCGCGGTTGCTGCCGCTGAGCTTCGCCAGCGCGAGGGCGCCGCCGCCGACGACGAGAATCAGCGTGACCATGAGGATCTTGATGGTTCGCGCCTTATGCATACGAGAAGTACCTCCGGGCGATCTGCCGGGTGTCGTTGGGAGGGCTGGTCATCCGGGTGAGACCGGTTCCGATCACGTACTTCGAGAGCGGCACGGGTCGGCTGCCGAAGCGCCGGAGCGCCCGGTCGGCGATCCCGGCACCGCGCGCTGACTTGGTCTCGACGATCACCCAGCCGGCGTCGAGATGCGCGGAACCGAACGACAGGCCGCGATCGATCGTGACGCGCTCGCCCGCGCCGACCAGCGTGGATCGCGTGTAGACGGTCCGGAGGGCCGGCACGAGATCCGGGACCGGGCCGAGGTGCTCGGCGAGGAAGTCCTGGCCCGCCGCCGTCAACGTCCCGTGCTCCTCAGCGGCGTAAGCCAGTCGGTGCTTGATCGTCTCGCCGCGGCGACCCTTGACCTTCAGCTCGAGAGCGCACGTCGCGGAATCCACGTACAGGCGCGTGCGGCACTTGAAGCGTCGGCGGCGCTGCTGAACATGGGCTCGGGCGGTCATCAGCCGGGCCGTGTCGAAGTAGACGCTGTCGTAGGTGAACTCGCGCCGGCCGTCGATCTCCAGGGCGACATGAGTCGGGGCGAGCTCGTCCAGCAGGAGATGCAGCGTCGCGAGATCGACGACGTGCTTGCGATCCTCCCTGACCCGCATCGGCGCCCGTGCATCGAGTTCCACCAGGCTCACGGCGTTCAATCGCTCGAGGCTCACGAGGGAGACGCTCATGAGGTCGGCTCCATCGCCGGCTCGGGCTCCGGCTGACCGATGGGTTGGAGATAGCGGACGGTCACACGCGTGATCTCGCGCACGAAATCGGTCTCCTCCACCGCGATGTCGACGACCTCGACCCCGAGTCGGCGCTCGATGGCGGCCTGGAGGGCGACGTCGCCCGTCACGATCTCATCCAGCGTCACCCGCTGACGAGCCGTCCGCCGGTACAGCGCCGGATGATCCACGAGGTACAGCCCGAGAAGCAGCAGGCCGTCAAGCGCGATCGCCAGCTCCTCGTGGGTGAGCCGCAGCCCGTTGGTCAGGGCAAGCACGAGCGCGCAGAAGAAGTACGCGAGATCGGCGTTGCCGAACGGCTCCGAACGCAGCCTCACGATCGACAGCATCGCGAAGAGCCCGAAGCCGATCGCCGGCCCGAGATGCTTGTGCGTGATCACCGTGAGCACCACGAACAGTCCGAGGTTGAAGCTCGCGTAGACCATGAACAGCCCGCGCCGCGGACGCCGGCGGGCAACCATCATCGAGAGCAACCCGATCGACACGAGATCGGCGAACAGCCGAAGCAGCAGGTTGGCCCAGTCCGATTGCGACATCTCGCCGGAAGCTAAGTCGTGGACGTGAGGTGAACGTGAGGTTGGGCGCGGGTGGGCCGGAGAGGCCGGCTAGTCCGGACCAGCCGTCCGCGCCGCGGGACGCCGGACCGCCCGCTCGAGCACCCGCAACGAGCGTGGCGGACCCGGCCACAGTTCGCCGAGCACCCCCGCGGTCCGCGGGGATCGGAGGAGCCGGCGGAGCACCAACGCGACCACGATCAGATCGTCGAGCTGGCCGACGACCGGCAGGAAGTCGGGGACGAGGTCGATCGGCGTGAGGAGGTAGCCGATCGCGGCCGCCACCAGCAGCTTCCGCCTGCGCGGGATGCGCCGGTCCCCGAGCAGGCGTTTCAACAGGACGACGCAATCGGGGATGAAGCCGGCCAGAGCGCGAGCGTCGGTCCGGCGGCCGGCCAGCACGAGAAGGAGCACGGCAACGACGTAGACGGCCAGGACGGCGATCGCGGTGTAGATGAGCCAGCCGACTCGTCGACCCTACTCGCGACCCGCGGTGCAGCGCCGCCGGCTTCTGCTTACAGACGATCGCGCAAGCGCAGGAAGGAGCCGTCTGTGTCGCGTGGGGGCGGATATATCAACCAGGAGGCGACACGTCGGGGTCTTGGCCGGTGAGCGCACGCTGCCGCCCACGACCGAAGCGGTTGAGACTCGGCGGATTTGGCATCTATTGGATGCCGAATCCGCCAGGCCGAGCCGGGCAATAGGCGCGCCGCTCGCGGCGGTGCCGCCGCCTGCGCAGGCGCCGTTGGCCGTGAGCACCGGCGGCCGCTCTTCGGGCACCTCTGGAACCAAACTTGGGAACCAAGCGCAAGTCCGCGAGCAAGATTTGGCTCTACAGAGAGTGGGCCGGGGTGGATTCGAACCACCGCGCGACGGATTATGAGTCCGCTGCTCTGACCGCTGAGCTACCGGCCCGTGGGCGGGAGGCTACGTGGCTCGGCAGGCTCAGCGGGCGGCAGCGGCGCTGGCCGTCGCCGTGCTCGCCTTCCGCGATCGTGGCGGGAACGGGACGTGCTGGGAGCAGGTCAGGCCGGCGCGCGGCGCGCGCAGCCGCAGCACGTAGGCGTCGACGGCCCGGTCGACGCAGCGGGAGTTGCCGCCGTAGGCGGTGTGGCCGTCGCCGCGCATGGTGACCAGCGACGAGCGGCCGAGGGCGGCGACCATGCCTCGGGCGCTGTCGAGTGGCGTCGCCGGGTCGTGGGTGGTGGCGACGACCAGCGGCGTCGGAGCGCTCTCGGACAGGCTGAACGGGCCGAGGTAGGCGTCGTCGTCGCGCGGGGCGTACTGCGAGTAGGCGAGCCCGGAGTAGCCGACGTTGAAGAAGAAGTGCGGGAAGGACTCGAACGCGGACGCGCCGGCGGCCTCGTAGGGCTCGAGCTCGCGGGGGAACTGCTGCTCGGACGCGCCGATCATGAAGTAGCGGTCGTAGGTGGACCGGTAGGAGCCGTTGCGGCGGCGGCCGTAGTCGTCGTCGGCGATCGCGCGGAGCAGGCTGCCGTCACCGCGGCGGGCGGCCAGGGTCAGCGCGACGGTGAGCTCGGGCCAGAACTGCTTGGCGTACAGGTCGGCGCTGACCGCGAACTGGAACACGTCGCCGTCGACGGGCCGGCGGTTGCCGCGGGTGACGCGGGGGCGGCGGATGCGCAGCGGGTGAGCCGCCGCTCGCTCTGCGAGCGCGTCGTAGGCGGCCGACGGCGTGTGCCCGCGCGTCCAGGCGCACGCGCGCCGGGCCGCACGCGAGGCGCGGCAGGCGGCGAAGTAGCGTGAGAGCGCGTCCTCGAAGCCGCCCGACTGGCGGGCCAGGTCCGCGAGCGGGTCGCTGAGGTAGGACACCGGGTCGACGGGGCCGTCGAGGACCATCGCGCGCACCCGGTCGGGGAACAGGGACGCGTAGGTCGCGCCCAGCAGCGTCCCGTAGGAGAAGCCGACGTAGGTGACCTTGTCGATGCCCAGCGCGGCGCGCACCGAGTCCAGGTCGCGGGCGACGTTGGCGGTCGACACGTGCGGCGCCAGCCGGGCGTTGCGCGCGGCGCAGCGCTGCGCGTACGCGCCCGCCGCGGCGACCGCGGCGTCACGGTGGTAGGTCGAGGGCGTCGTGAACGGGTGGTGGTAGAGGCCGGCGCGCTCCTGATTGACGCCGCACGACAGCGCCGGCTTGGAGGCGCCGGTCCCGCGCGGATCGAAGCCGACGAGGTCGAAGCGATCGCGGAACGCCTTGAGCTGCCGGTAGCCGCCGCGCCGCAGCGTCCTCGCCACCTCGGCGCCCGGCCCGCCGTAGTTGACGACGATCGTCCCGAGCCGGCGCGCCGGCCGGCGGGCACGGACGCGGGCGACGGCGATCGAGATCCGGCCGGCGCCCGGGTCGTCGTAGTCGAGCGGGACGCTGACGCGGCCGCAGCGGAATCCGTGCGTGCCGCACCGCTTCAGCGTGACGGCGCTGGCATCGGCGGCGCCGAGCGCGACCAGCGCCAGCGCCACCACGAGGTATCTCACGCCGCCCAGTCCGACCAGCGTGCGACGTCGATGGCGATGAAGGGGCCTGCGGGCGGTGACTGCACGTACTGCGCATAG
Source organism: uncultured Solirubrobacteraceae bacterium (assembly GCA_963740765.1). Lineage (GTDB taxonomy): Bacteria > Actinomycetota > Thermoleophilia > Solirubrobacterales > Solirubrobacteraceae > DATLGB01. Next base: position 406,010 of record CAVUFN010000008.1, read on the forward strand.
CGCTGACAGAGCAGTTCCACCGGGCCATCCTGACAAATCCGGGCGGTGCCGTCCGCGCGTGCCCACCACAACGAGGACCAGTCGTCCGAATAGTGGTCGACGAGCAGACTGACTCGCGGGTCGCGGGCGATGTTCTCGAGCCGGCGCAGCTGCCGCGTGCGCTTGGGCTTCGCGTCGACGGCGGACCAGATGACGTCGCCCTCGAGGGCGAAGCAGATCGGCACCACGTGCGGCCCGGCCGTCGCCAGGCGCGCGACGCGCGCCGACACGAAGCGATCCCGTGGCGTCACCGGAACGTCTCGATGACCGCGGCGGCGCGATCGAGGCAGTCCTCGACGACGCTCTTCTCGCCGGTGCGGATCATGAACAGGCACTCGTCGACGCCCGCCTCCCACAGCCGCTCGACCGGCTCGGGCCGCAGCGGCGCGCCGAAGAACACGACGCGGGGACGGGGGACGCCACCGGCGTCGGCGCGGGTGCGCAACTCGGTGATGCGCTCGGCGAGCCCCGCCTCGACCATCGGCATCCAGCCGTCCGCATAGCGCAGGATGCGGTCGATGACCCCGCTCCCGTGGCCGCCGATCAGGACCGGCAGCGGGTCCTGGATCGGCTTGGGCCAGGACCAGACCCGGTCGAAGGAGACGAACTCGCCGTCGAAGGTGGCGACGTCGTCGGTCCACACCGCGCGCATCGCCTCGACGTGCTCGCGCATCATCTTGAAGCGGCGGTCGAAGGGGACGCCATGGTTCTCGGCCTCCGGGACGTTCCAGCCGGCGCCGATCCCGAGGTCGACGCGACCGCCGGACAGCCAGTCCAGCGACGCGATCGCCTTCGCCGTGAGCAGCGGATCGCGTTGCGCGACCAGCGCGATGCCGGTGCCGAGCCGGAGCTTCGACGTCGCCTCGGCGATCGCGGCGAGCGCGACGAACGGATCCAGCGTGCGCTTGTACCACTCGGGCAGCTCGGCGCCGGACGGGTGCGGCGTGTGCTCGACCGGCATGTGGGTGTGCTCGGTCAGGAACACGGACCCGAACCCGCGCTCCTCGATCATGCGCCCGAGCGCGCCCGGCGCGATCGTCTGGTCGGTGGCGAAGAAGCCGGCCCCGAACCGCATCACGCCGCCAGGGTCCAGTAGCCGTCCGTCCCGACGTGCCGCTCCTCGGCCACCCTGCCGAGTGCCTCACGCGCCTCGGCGTGCGAGAGCTCGCAGAGCGTCGCGACCTCCTGCGTCGCCAGCGGGAACCGCGCCCAGGTGAGGACCTCCTCCACCGCCGGCGCCGGTTCGCGGCGGTCGACGCCCGGGACGAGGTTGGCCAGCACGACGTCGTAGGCGGCGAACGGCTGGAAGCCGGGAACGGTGACGCAGGTGCCGTCGCTGATCCGGGTGATCTCGTACGACGGGCACGTGTAGCGACGCCCGCCCGACCAGTTCGCCAGGCGCGCGTCGAGCACGCGGGCGGCGGACGAGGGCCGCCGGGCCGCGGCCATGTCCTCGCGCAGCGCGTCCTCGACCCCGTCCGGCGGCAGGTCGTCCAGTCCCGCGTCGGCCTGCGCGCCCGACAGGGTCGCGTCGTCGTCGAGCAGCTCGCCGGACATGGTCCGCACCCGGAACGCCCGCAGCAGCGCCTCCGCTCGCTCCGGAGCGTGCAGGCGAGCGGCGACCACCGCCCGGCACGCCGGCGCCGTGGCGTGGTGGCGCGGGCGCTCGTGGGTGGCGATCGGCATGCCGTGATCGCGGGCGATCGACTTCATGCCCTTCGCCAGCGTCGCGGTGCTCACGCCCTTCTCGTCGTACTCGCCGGGCGACTCGGACAGGACGACCATCCGCGGCACCCACTCGAGCCGGTCGCCGTAGAGCCACTGCAGTCGCCGCTTGAAGGGCTCGGCACTGAACGCCCACGGGCAGCCCGGGTCGGTGTACTCGCTGATGCGGACGTCGGCGGTCATTGCCAACTCGCTGCCCAGTGGTGAACCGCGTAAGCCTCGGGGAAGTCCTCGCCGGCGCGCTCGGGCTCGGTCCACAGGTACGGGTAGAAGACCCCGGCCTCGAAGATCGTGACGCCGCCGACGGCCTCGATGACCTCGCTGAGGTAGTACGGGCCGGTCGCGTGCGGGGAGGAGATCCCGGTCCCGAGCCGCTCCCGGACGCCCGCCAGGGCCGCCGCATACACGGGGTGACCGGGGACGGAACCGAGCACGGCCGTGCCGATGCGGCCGGGCTGCTCCAGCGCGGCGAACGCGTCAACACCGCGCAGCAGCGGCTCGAAGGAGCGCTTGCACTCGACGTCGGTGTCCACGTACACCCCGCCGATCTGCAGAAGTGCTGAGTAGCGGACGACATTCGAGACCTCGGACAGCGAGCGGGCCTGCTCGTGGTCGGCGCCGGTGACCCCGAGCGCGGCGATGTCCGCGTCCTGCCACAGGCGCTGCTCCCAGCCGGGGTGGCACTCGGCGAAGCTCGCGCCGTAGACCTCGTACTCGGCCGGCATCGGAGCGTCCCCGAGCCAGACGCGGTGCAGGATCTGGGGGATCCGGCGCCCGCGGAACCGGTGCTGCCACGGACGGCGGGTCGCCTGAAGATCCGTCACGCTCGCCAGACTACGCCGCATGGGACTGGTGGCGCTGATCGTCGCGCAGGTCGTCGCGGCGTCTCCGACGCCCGGCGATCGGGCCGCTGCCCAGCTACCGCTGCGCCAGCTCGCGGGCCACGCGATCCTCATGCGCTTCAACGGCAACCCGGCGCCCGACTACGTGTTCACGGCCCTGGAGCGAGGGGAGGCGGCCGGGGTGATCCTGTTCCGCGACAACGCGACGGACCGCGAGTCCACCCGCGGCCTGACCACCTACCTGCAGCGGAGCGCGGGCGGCCAGGCGATCATCGCCACCGACCAGGAGGGCGGCGCGATCCGCATCCTCGGCTGGGCGCCGCCGGAGCTCGGGCAGGACCAGCTGGCCACCCCGGCGGCGGCGCGCCAGGCCGCCAAGGACGCCGCCCGCGAGTTGCGCTACGCCGGGGTCAACCTCAACCTCGCGCCGGTGGCCGACGGCCCCGCGGCGATCATGGCGACCCGCGCCTACGGCGGTGACCGAGCCCGGCAGGTGGCGGCGGCGGTACGGGCCTACCGGGGGACGGGGGTCGCGCCGACGCTCAAGCACTTCCCTGGTCTCGGTCCGGCCGCCGGGAACACCGACAAGGTGCGCGTGACCGTCACCGGGCTGCGCCGCGCCGACCTGGAGCCCTTCGCTTCTGGCATCGACGCCGGAGCCCCGGCGGTGATGCTCTCCAACGCGATCTACCCGCAGCTGGACGCGGGAGCCCTGGCCGGCCAGTCCCGGAAGATCGTCACCGGGCTGCTCAAGGACCGGCTCGGCTTCACCGGCGTGGCGATGACCGACTCGCTCGAGGCCTACAGCGTGCGCAGCCGCATGAGCATGGAGACGGCGGCGGTGCGCTCGGTCCGGGCCGGCATCGACCTCGTCCTCACCACCGGGCAGGGCACGCACCTGCGCGCGCTGCGGGCGCTCATGGCCGAGGCGCGGAAGGACCCCGCGTTCAAGCGGCGGCTGCGGGACGCCGCCGGTCGCGTGCTCAGCCTGCAGGCGCGCGTCGCACGACGGTGATCGCCGGGGCTTTGAGAGCCTTGGACGACGTCAAACTTCTACGTGATATTCGGCGCGCTGGAAGGAGAAATCGTGCTCGAGATCCAGCACGCCCTCGGTGTCGCGCGTGCCGGTGACGATGAACGACATCATCCCGGGGGCGCGGTCGAGCACGTCCTGGCCCGATCCGCGGCGCGCGATCGTCGGGGTGACGAAGTAGTGGCCCGGCGCGAGCACGTTCTCGAAGCAGACCTCCAGGCGCGCGAAGTCGCCGGCCCTGAAGGAGCCGGTGAGTTCCTGCGTCCAGACCGAGGAAGTCGCGAACACCGGCCGGTGCTGGTCGTCCTCGATCATCAGGGAGACGACCGGATCGTCGACGTCCTCCTTGAACTGCACGTGGGCGCCGATGATCATCGCCTGGCCCTGCGGCGCGGACTCGAGCGGCTGGTGGTCCGGCGTCTCGATCCACAGCCCGACGAAGCGCGCGGAGCGGTCGCCGAAGCGGTCGCGCTCGCTGTCGTCGTCGACGGGCTGCTCGTGATGGAAGTTGAGCTCGAGGTAGCGCTCGCCGACGCGCACCGGGTCGCCCGTATCGACGACGTGGCCGCGCTCCAGCACCATCGCGCGGTGGCAGAAGCGCCGCACGGAGCTCATGTCGTGGGTGACGAGCACGATCGTCCGGCCCTCGTCGCGCAGCCGGTTGAACTGGTTGAAGCACTTCTGCTGGAAGGCCGCGTCACCCACGGCGAGAACCTCGTCGATGAGCAGGATGTCGGCGTTGACCTGGATCATCACCGCGAACGCCAGGCGGACGTGCATGCCGCTCGAGTAGTTCTTGAGCTTGACGTTCTCGTACTCCTGCAGCTCGGAGAAGTCCATGACCCGCTCGTAGCGCTCGCGCGCCTCGGACTGGGAGAGGCCGAGCATGATCGCGTTCAGGACGACGTTGTCGCGGGCCGCGAGATCGGGGTTGAAGCCCACGCCGAGCTCGATGAAGGTCGACATGCGGCCGTTGACCCAGATCTCGCCCGCGGAGGTCTGGTAGATGCCGGCGATCAGCTTGAGCAGCGTGCTCTTGCCCGAGCCGTTGCGGCCGACGATGCCGAAGAACTCGCCCTGCTCCACGGAGAACGAGACGTCGCGGACGGCGACGAACTCGTCGAAGCCGGTACGCCTGAACGGGTGCAGCGCCCGCTCCTTGAGCGTGTGCATCTGCTCCTCCGGCCGCCGGAACCGCTTGCTGACGCCATCGACGACGATGGCTGGCGTGGCCGGGCTCATGACGGTCGGAGGGTAGTCTCCTGACCGCTGATGGCCGTGCCCGCCCGCCCGACTTCACGCGTGCCCGAGACCGGCGACATGCGCTTGCGCGACCTCGCGGCTGCGGTCGTCCGGCCGGACGTCAAGGTCGTGTCCACCGACGTCTTCGACACGCTGCTGTGGCGTCAGGTCCCGTCCCCGCCCGCCGCCTTCGGGCTGGTCGGGGACCGGCTCGCGCGCCGCGGGATGCTCGCGCCGTCGATCACCGCCACCGGCTTCGCCTCGCTGCGCGAGCAGGCCGAGCAGCGCGCGCGCCACCTGCTCGCCGAGCGCACCGAGCGCACCGAGATCACGCTCACGGAGATCTACGCGCTGCTGGGCGAGGGCGTGCTCGCCGCGGGTGCCCGCGCGGCGGCGGCCGCGCTCCGGGTCGAGCTCGAGGTCGAGCGCGACCTGCTCGTCCCCGATCTCGACGTCCTCGCGCTGCTGGAGGCCGCGAGCGAGGCCGGCAAGACGGTTGTCGGCGTGTCCGACATCTACTTCGAGGAGGACCAGCTGCGCTGGCTGCTGCACCAGCCGGCGCTGCGCGGCTTCGAGCTCGACCGCGTCTTCACCTCGTGCTCGTACCGGATCGGCAAGAGCGGCGGGCTGTTCGAGATCGTCCTGCGCGAGCTCGACGTCGTGCCGGAGCAGGTCGTCCACCTCGGCGACAACGAGGTCGCCGACGTCGTGGTCCCGGGCAAGCTCGGCATCGCCTGCACGCCCTTCGAGCAGCGCCCGGAGGCGCTGAGCCGGCTGATGGCGGCCGAGGCCCGCCACGTCTCCCGCGGGCCGGTGTTCGGCCGCAGCCCGTCCGACGCGGGCGTCGCCCCCGACCTCACCGCGCTGCGCGGCAAGCTCGCCTCCCGCGCCGAGCGCGAGGCGCTGCCCGGGGCGCTGCGTCCCTACTGGGACCACGGCGCCCTGGTCCACGGGCCGGTGCTCACGGGCTTCGCCGAATGGGTGCAGGAGCGCGCCGCCGAGCTGGGCGTCACCCGCGTCCACGCGTTCATGCGCGAGGGAGCGTTCCTCGGCCCGCTGATCGACCGCGCCGGTGAGTACGGCGGCACGGAGATCCGCTGCGCGCCGCTGTGGCTCAACCGCGAGGTGCTCGCGCTGGCCGCGGTCTCCGATGCCTCCGACGGCGACCTGCGCCCGCTGCTCGAGCGGCGACGGACGCCGACCGTCGGGCGGCTGCTGCGCACGCTCGGCCTCGCCGTGGCCGACCTCCCGCGCTTCGCCGATCACGTCGACACCCGCCTCGACGACGTCACCACCTCTCACGAGCTGTTCGCGGCCATCGAGGCCGACGAGACGGTGCGCGCGAAGGTCGTCGCGCACGCCGCCACCGCCCGCGAGCGCATCGTCCGCTACGTCGAGCGCGAGCTGGCGGGCGACAAGCGCCTGGTGTGCGTGGACATCGGATGGGGTGCGACCGCGCAGGGGCTGCTGGACCGCGCGCTGCGCCAGACCGGCCTCGACATCGAGGTGCACGGCCTCTACCTCGCGCTGCACGAGGGCGCCGCTCAGCGCACCTTCCAGGGGACGCCGACCGCCGGCTTCCTCGCCGAGTTCGGCAAGCCGGAGGCCGCCACCAGGCTGCTGGTCCGCTCCCCCGAGGTGCTCGAGCAGATCTGCATGCCCGACCACGGCTCGCAGGTCGGGCTCGACGACGCGCTGGAACCGGTGCTGGAGGCCGGGATGCGCGACCCCGTGCAGGCCGCGCAGGCCGACACGGTGCGCAAGGGCGTGCTCGCGTTCCAGCGCGAGTGGGCGCGCTACCGGCTCGCGACGCCCGGCAAGGTCGCCGCCCTGGCCGGCGCCGCCGAGCTGCTGCGCCCGCTCCTGGTCCGCGCTGTCGCGTCGCCCACGCCGGAGGAGATCGCGGCGTTCGGCGGCTGGCTGCACGACGAGAACCAGGGCTCGGACGCCACGGAGGCGATGGTGAACCCGGCACTCGGCTCGATGCTGCGCCACCTCGACCCGGCGGGCCTCAAGGACCTGCCCATGAACGACCTCTACTGGCCGTTCGCGGCGGCGGCCTCGGTGGATCCGACGTGGCCGGCGCTGATCGACCTGGCCGCGTCCGGCGAGCTGCCGTGGGAAGCGCTGTCGGGGGAGGCCGACACCGGCCCGTTCACCGTCCAGATCGCGCGCGGGACCAACGTCGACGTCTCGGAGGCACAGCGCGTCGGGGGCACGATCACCCGCAACCGCTTCGGCCTCAGCGCCGTCCAGGGGACGCTGCGCGGCGGGTCGATCGAGGAGCTCGTCATCCGGCCCTGCGACCGGCCCGCCGTGGTGCGGCTGGACCACCTGGAGCTGCGCCTGCACGTGCAGGGTCGCGCCGACCCGGAGGTCATCGTCCTCGAGCGCCCGGACCAGTTCGCGAGGCTGCCCCGGGTCAACGCCTTCGTGCTGAACCCGAACCTGTTCATCGCCCACTCGACGGCCGCGGAGCTGCGCGTCCCGCTCGACGACGTCGTCGGCCACGTCTTCCGCATCGACGTGCGCGTCGCGTTCGCGACCATGGCGATCGGCGAGATGCTGCCGACGCCCGGCCGCGTGCGCAGCGTGGAGGAGGCGGGCACGCGCGTCGAGGAGCTCGAGGCGCTCGTCGCGAAGCTGGGCCAGACGATCGCCGACATGGACTCGTCGCTGAGCTGGAAGCTCACCAAGCCGCTGCGGTGGCTGAAGAACCGATGACCGAGCGACCGCTGCTGCTGCACTCGCTGGCGGAGTTCCGCGCGATCCTGCTGCCGGTGCTCGACGCCGTCGCGCCGAAGCGCCTCGTGGAGATCGGCGGCGAGGGCGGGGCGTTCACCGAGGAGCTGGCGCGCTGGGCGGAGCGCCGCGGCGCCGAGCTGCACTGCGTCGAGCCCGAGCCGAGCACGGCCGTGCTCGCGCTGGCCGACGCCGGCCGCGTGCAGCTCACGCAGGGCAAGAGCCCGGGCGCGCTCGCCGACCTGCCGCGCTTCGACCTGGCGGTCATCGACGGCGACCACAACTGGCACGTCGTCTCCGGCGAGCTGCGCGCGCTGTTCGGCGACCGCGACGATCCGCCCGTCGCCGTGCTGCACGACGTCGGCTGGCCCGCCGCCCGGCGCGACCAGTACTACGCGCCCGACGACGTCCCGGCCGACCGCCGCAAGCCCTTCGACTACGACCTCGGGGCCGTGCCGGACCGGACGCTGCTCCAGCCCGTCGGCGGCTTCCGTGGTGAGGGCGCGTTCGCCTACGCCCTCGAGGAGGGCGGCGAGCGCAACGGCGTCCTCACCGCCGTCGATGACTTCCTGGCCGGCCGCGACGACCTCGAGCTGCGCCGCATCCCGGCGATCTTCGGCGTCGGCGTGGTGTTCGCGAGTGCTGCGCCCTACGCGGACGCGCTGCGCGACCTGCTCGACCCGCTGCACGAGCATCCGCTGCTCGCCCGCCTGGAGGAGAACCGGCTCGACCTGTTCCTCGCGGTGCTGCGCGCGCGCGACGAGCTGCGCGCCCAGCGGACCGGCGTCGACGCGCTGATCGCGGGGCTCGAGCGCGAGCTGGAGGCCGAGAAGGCCGAGAACGCGCGCCTCCGCTTGGAAGCCGCCGTCAGTCCTCCTGCTCGGCCCGGCTGATCGCCCGCCACAGCAGCAGCGGGCCGCCGACGAGCAGCAGCAGGGCCAGCACGACGTAGGTCGCCGGGCCGACGAAGCCGGGGCGCAGCACGGAGGCGCGGCGCAGGAAGTCCGGGATCATCTCGAGGTAGTTGCGGCCGGTGCCGGGCTCGAGCGGGAAGTAGATCGCCCAGTCGCCGCCGATGTTGTCGTCGCCCCGGTACAGGTTGCTGGCCGACAGGGACTCCTTGCCGTACAGCTCGATGGTGCGCTTGCCGTCGTTGCGCGCGCAGACCTCGAGGCCGTGGTCGGCGGGCAGCGCCCTGGGCATCGTCAGGCCGAAGTACGAGCCGGGGTCGAGCGTCCAGCCGGCGGGCACGGTGGCGCTGGCCAGCGGCCGGCCGGTGTCGGCGTCGGAGACGCGGATGCGCACGGGCGGCCCGGGGTTCGGGCCGTTGTAGATCGCGACGCCCACGATGCGCGCGGCGTGGTCGATGTCGAGCGGCCGCTGGCAGAGCTCCTCGTTCGGGGTGAGGGTGGAGATCGGCCCCGCGGCCGGGACGCCGATCCGGGTCACGTCGATCTCCTCGCCGAGGCTGCCGCGCCAGATCAGCAGGCCGAGCCCGACGACGAGGACCGCGAGGAGGCCGAGCACGCCGCTACGCATAGAACTTGGTGGCCAGCAGGGCGAGGGAGGTGACCTGGAAGACGACGAGGAAGCCGAGCCACGCCCCGGCGAAGGTGGGCTGCAGGCGGCGCGGGAGCGCGGTCAGCGCGCCGGCCACCGCGAGCGCGCCGAGGCTCGCGACGGGGAACAGGTAGCGGCCCTGGGCGAACGGCAGCGCCCCGCTGATCCCGTTGGCGTAGTCCTGCAGGTGCACGCCGCCGAGGACCGCGCCGGCCGCCAGCACGAAGGTGATCGGGAGGGCCGGCGAGCCCGTCCGCACCGTGGTCGCGCGGCGGTTCCGGAAGGCGCGCACGGCGAGCAGCGCCAGTCCGGCGAGGATCACCAGGGTGATGACGAAGAAGATCCGGTAGACCCAGCGCGGGAACCAGATGTTCACCCAGCCGAACGTCCCCCACGAGGTGCCGAGCCAGAGGTTGTAGACCGGCAGGTCGCTGATCACCGGGTACATGAAGATCTGGCGGTCCATGAAGCCGGGGTTGGGCAGGTAGAACTGCCACAGGTAGGAGGCGAAGCGGTGCAGGTTCGGCCGCTCGGCGACGGCGTTGGCCAGCTGCGCCGGCAGGACGCCGGCGGCCTCGCCGATCAGCAGCAGCACGAGCGGCACCACGATCAGCACCGCGGCCAGGCCGAGCAGCGGCTTGAGGCGGTCGTCGGTGCGCGCGCGCACGGCGGGCAGCCCGGCCACGACGGCGAACAACGCCGCGGGGAACAAGGCGGCGCCGGACACCTTCGCGGCGGCCGCGACGAGCACCGTCGCGAACAGCGCGATCGCGGGCCACAACCGCGTGCCCCGGCGCGCGATCCGCGCCATCTGCCACAGCGCGAGCGTGCACGTCGCGGTCAGCATCGCGTCCGGGTTCACCGCCGCGGAGATGAAGGTGATCATCGGCCACAGCCCGAGCGTCCCGGCGGCGACGAGCTGGGGGAGACGGCGGCGGCCGAAGACCTCGCCGGCGAGCAACCAGCCCCCGGCGGCGGTCACCAGCACCCACAGGCCCGAGAACCAGCGCATCCAGGTCAGCCGGTCGATCGCCGTGCCCGACGAGGCGGCGCGGTAGGGCAGGCTCTCGAGCGCGTAGTAGAGCGGCGGGTACGAGGTCGCGCCCGACTGCTCGCCGCCGTTGTCGCGGCGCAGCGTCGGCTCCACGCGGTTGTAGCGCCGCTCGGCGGACTCGGCCCAGGGCGGGCGGGTGAAGGGGTCGACCATCACCGCGGGGGCGTTGCTCGCCTCGATGCTCCCGATCGTGTTCGAGGACACGACGAGCGGGTCGATCAACTCGGGCTCGCCGGTGTCGGGGTTGGGGATCGTGATCGTCCCGGCGCGGTCGGGCTTCGTCCCGTACTCGGCGAGCGACTCGGCGTAGCCGAAGTGCGCGATCTCGTCCGGCACCTGCCAGGCGGGATCCCAGAACGTCCAGATCGTCGTGCAGACCAAGACGAGCGGCAGCAGCAGCGCGAGCGGCCGCGGCACTGCGCGCACGATGGTCCTCGGCGACACCGCGGGCAGGCTAGGGAAGCGCCCGCGCATACGAGTCCAGAGCGGCCCGGGCGGTGCGGTCCCAGCCGAACTGCGCAGCCCGCGCGGGACCGCGCGCGATCAGGTCGGCGCGCACGGCGGGGTCGTTCAGGACGCGGGCGATGCCGGTCGCCAGGGCGTCGGTGTCGCGGCCGTCGACGAGCAGGGCGGCGTCGCCGGCGACCTCGGGCAGGGACGTCGAGTCGGAGCAGACGACGGGAACGCCGCGGTGCATCGCCTCGAGGACCGGCAGCCCGAAGCCCTCGTGCAGCGACGGGTAGGCGAACGCGGTGGCCATGCGGTACAGGCCCTCGATCTCCGCGTCCTCCAGCCAGCCGGTGAAGCGCACGCGGTCCGCGACGCCGAGGTGCGCGGCGAGAGCCTTGAGCTCGTCGCTGACCCGGCCGGCGTGGCCGGTGAGCACGAGCAGCGTGGCGGGGTCCTGGCGCGCGAAGGCCTCGATCAGGCGCTCGAGGTTCTTGTGGGGGAGGGCGGCGGCGATGGACAGCAGGACGGGCGCCGCGCCGAGGTCCAGGCGGGCGCGCAGGTCGGCCTCCGGGGTGGGATCCGGGACGTCGCGCATGCCGAGCCCGAGCGGCACGACGTCGACCCTGTCCGCCGGCAGCCGCAGCTCGGCGACGACCTCGTCCTTCGTTGCCCGCGAGGAGACCTGCACCCGGGCCGAGCGCCGCGCCCCGCGCGGGACGACCAGCTCGAGGCCCAGGCGCGCCGGGGTGGGGAAGGCGCCGGGATAGTGGTGGTAGATCAGGTCGTGGACCGTCGTCACGCGCGGCATGCGGGAGTGGAACGGCGTGGTGGTCCCGAAGGAGTGCAGAAGGTCGACGCCGGCCCGGCGGGCGGCGGCCGGGAGCCGGAGCAGCTCGGTGGCGAGGCGGGCGGGCTTGTTCGCGGCGTCGACGGGCAGCGTCTCCACGCGCACGGACGCCGGCCAGCTCGGGTCGGGCAGCACGGCGCCGGCCTCGCGGCCGCAGAAGCAGACGATCTCGAGGTCGGGCCGCTCGGTGGCCAGCGCGCCGACGAGCCGGCGGGCGAAGATCTCCGTCCCGCCGACCTGCTGCGGCACGAGGTAGAGGAGGTTGATGCCGAGGCGCCTCACGCGGCGGCCTTCACGAGCGCAGCTTCGAGGCGCTCGCCGACGGCCTGCCAGTCGTAGCGCGCCTCCACGAGCGACCGTGCCGCCGCGGCGAGGCGCGCGCGGCGCTCGCGGTCGTCCAGCAGCGCGATCAGCGCCGCGGCGAACGCGTCCGGCCCGTCGGCCATGACGAGGTGCTCGCCGTCGCGCAGGTCGGTCCCCTCGGCACCGACGGTGGTGGAGACCATGGCGCGGCCCGTCGCCGCGGCTTCGAGCACCTTCAGCCGCGAGCCGCCGCCGTCGTGGATGGGCACGGCCACGACGTGGGCGCCCGCGAACAGCGGCCGCATGTCCGGCACCTCGCCGGCGACCTCGATGCCGTCGCGGCCGCCGAAGGCCCGCAGGTCCTCCGGCGGGTGGCGGCCGGCGATGCGCAGCCGCGCGTCGGGCCGCTGGGCGCGGACCCGGGGCCAGACGTCGCGCGCGAGCCACACGCCGCCCTCGTGGTTGGGCCGGTAGTTCATGGTGCCGGTGAACAGCACGGTCGGCGGCCCGTCCGTCTCGGCTTCGGGGACGAAGGCGGCGGTGTCGACGCCGTTGGGGACCACCGTGCTGGGCTGTCCGGTGAGCGCGGCGACGAGCTCGGCGTCGCGGTCGGAGACGGTGACCATGCCCTCGTAGCGCGGCCACCAGCGGCGGGCGTGCGCGCGCAGCCGGGCCGCCTCGAAGCGGTCGCCGCGACGCGCGACCAGGTCGAAGGTCACGTCGTGCAGCTCGAGGACGCAGGGGACGTCCGGCGGCAGATGGCGGCGCCACGCGGCGGCCACGTCCCACCCGACCATGGCCACGTCCGGCCGCTCGCGGACGGGCGGGCAGGCTGCGGCCCATGACCTCGAGCAGCCACGGCTCCCAGGGGTCGGTGAGGGCACGCAGCAGCAGGCCGGGCCGGGCGAGGACGGCGTCCGCGACCTCGCGCCTCGCCGACGGCCGGACGGCCCCGATGACGCCCTGGGCCCGCGCGGCCTGCGCCTCGTCGCGCGGGATCGGGGCGGCCACGGTCACGGCGTGGCCGAGCTCCGCGAGCCGCCGCGTGACGTGGAACATCCGCCGCTGGCCGCCGGAGCCCTGCTCCAGCGGCACGAGACGGCTGAGGACGAGCACGCGCATCGCGAGCAACCTAGGAGGCCAGCGCGGCCTCGCCCACGCGGCGCAGCGGGCCGCCGGCGAGGACCGCGATGGCGACGAACGCCAGCGGGGCGACCGCCAGGATCGTCACGCCCGCGGCGGCGGCCTCCGCGGCGCCGACGGCAACGCCGAGCAGCGCGGCGAGGCGCAGCGCGGCGGCCGGCCCGTCGCGCCACAGCGGCCGCGCGGCCAGCCCGGCGGCGACCAGCTCCGTGCCCCACGTCAGGCGTGCGGCGGGGCCGACGCCGTAGGGGAGGGTCAGCGCGGCGTTGCCCGCGATGTTGAAGGCCAGCGCGATCAGATTGAAGCGCAGGTACGCGCCGCCGCGGCCCTCGCTGACGTAGACCGCGCCGAGCGGGATGGCGAGCATGAGCACGGCGGCGAGGGGCGCCAGCAGGCGCAGGCTGTCGGCCGCACGGGCCAGGCCGTCGCCGCCGATCAGCTCCACGAACGGCTGCGCGACGACGAGGGTCACGACGGTGACGAGGGCGCCGGCGGCCGTCAGCGCCACCAGCAGCTCCTGGACGCCGCCGTCGGCCAGCAGGCGCTGCCGCCCGCGCGCGGCCAGCAGCGGCAGCGCGGCCGACGCGATGATCCCGCCGAAGACCAGCAGCTGCTCGGCGAACTGGAAGGCGAACAGGTAGCTGGCGGCGCTGCGCTCGCCGACGGCCGCGTTGACGAACAGGACGTCGATGCGCGTGTAGAGCGTGACCACGAGCAGGGCGCCGGCCAGCGGGGCGACCTCGCGGACCATGGAGCGGACGCGCTCGCGATCGTCGCCGGGCGGCGGGATCGCCGCGCTCGGCGTCAGCTTCAGCTCGCGCAGCATCAGCACCATCAGCACGAGACCGGGCAGGGGGTAGGCGGCCAGGCCGAGCACCGCCCGCGGGGCGTCGAGCGCGACCGCGATCCCCAGGCCGCTCAGGGCCAGGACGGCGGACAACGCCTCGAGCACGGTCTGCCGGTGCAGGCGCTGGTCGGCCTGCAGGTACGCCCCGACGTTCATCGCCACCGCCCGCGGCAGCAGCTGGGACCCGATCACCGCGCCGAGCAGCGCCGCGTCGGCGCCGCGCGAGAGCCAGGCGAGCAGCACCACGAGGGCGATGGCGGTCCCCGCGAGGACGAGCCGGACGCCGAGCACCCCGCGCGGGCGGGGCGAGGCCTCGGGGTCCTGCAGCAGCCGCCGGACCACCACCGGGGTGAGGGCCGGGTCGAGCAGGACGCCCGACATCGCCATGAGCGACAGGACCGTGACCCAGTCGGCGTAGCTGGTGATCGACAGCTCGCGCGTGACGATCGCCGTCGAGCCGAGGACGACGACGATGGTGGCCGCTCGCGCGAGGGTCTGCGCGACGACGGTGACGGCGGCGCCGCGGCCCTCGAGCGTGGGAGAAGAGGACACGCGACTAGAACCTGGGCATGCGAGTCGCGCTGATTCGGGGCAGCCTAATCGGCCCCTGGGAGTTCGGGAACCACGTCGTCGACGGCGTCGACGTCGAGCTGATGGCCGCCCGGGGCGGCGCGGAGGGCCTCGCGCCGCCGTTCGCGGTGCGCGAGCTGCGCTCGCCGGCCCAGGTGCTCAGCCGGCTGTCGCCGCGGGCCACCGGCCTGCTGGAGCTGGTGGCCGGCAGCATCCAGTACCTCTCGGGCCTCGAGGAGGCGCTCGACGGCTTCGACGTCGCCCACGCCACCGAGGTCTACATGCCGATGACGCTGCAGGCGTGTGACGCGCGTGACCGGGGCCGCTGCCGCGTCGTCGTCGCCTCCGTCATGGAGAACCGCGCCTTCCAGCCCGATCACAACCGCTTCGAGCGCCGGCGCATCGATCGGATCGCCCGCCGCGTCGACCACTTCGTCGCCATGAGCGAGGCGGCCCGGCTGCACCTCGAGCTCTACGGGGTCGAACCCGAGCGGATCACCGTCCGGCCCAACGGCATCGACACCGAGCGGTTCCGGCCCGCACCGGGGCCCGCGGAGCACCAGGGCCTGCGGGTGCTGAGCGTCTCCCGGCTCGAGTACGGCAAGGGCGTCGAGGATCTCGTGATCGCCATCGGCCTGCTCGCCCGCCGCGGGGTCGACGCCCGCGTCACCCTGCAGGGGCGCGGACCGCTGGAGCGGCGCCTGCGGCAGATCGCCGCCGCCATGGGCGTCACCGAGCGCGTGACCTTCGGCGGGTTCGTCCCGTATCCGGGGCTGCCCGAGGTCTACCGCGCCCACGACGTCTTCGTGCTCGCCAGTGGCGCGACGCGCTACTGGCAGGAGCAGCTCGGCTACGCGGTGCTGGAGGCGATGGCCAGCGGGCTGCCGGTGATCGCGGGAGCGTCGGGATCGCTGCCCGAGGTGGTCGGCCGCGACGACGCGCTGGTGCGACCGCACGACCCCGAGGCGCTCGCCGACGCGCTCGAGGCACTCACCGACCCCTCCGTGCGCGCCGACCGCGGCGCCTTCAGCCGCCGCCGTGCGCTCGAGCGCTACGACCAGCGCGACGCCGCCGCCGACCTGCGCGACCTCTACGCGCGGCTGCTGAAGGACGCCCGCACGCCGTAGCCGAGGGGCAGCGCCCGCCGCCGGTCGAAGCGGTCCAGCCACGGCAGCCAGGCGGTCATGACCCGCACGATGCCCGTGAACAGCCGGGCCGGGGTGAGCGCGCCGAGCTCCACGCCGGTCGCGGCGGCGCCGTTGCGTCCCAGGAACGCCAGCGCGCTGAAGTAGCCACCCAGCGGCCGCACGGTCACGTGGGTGAACCCGGCCTCGTGCACCAGCGCGGCGAGGGCGTGGCGCGTGTAGCGGTAGTAGTCGTGGGGCTCCTCGTGCAGCTCGCCGACGAACGGAACCGTGAGCCACAGCTCCCCGTCCGGGGCCAGGACGCGTGCGAGCTCGGCCAGCACGGCGGCGGGATCGGCGATGTGCTCGAGCACCTGGGTGCACACGACGAGGTCGAACGCGGCGTCGGGCACCGGGAGGTCGGTCAGGGACGCGACGATCGTGGCGTGCGCCGAGCCGGGATGGACGGACTGCTCCCAGTCGGAGGACACGTAGTCGCAGTGGGCGAACAGCGGGGCGTACGGGGCGTCGCCCGCGCCGGCGTCGAGCACCCGGGTGCCGGGCGGCGCCAGGTCCGCAGCCTGGCGGGTCCAGGCCAGGATCAGGCGGCGGTCGATCGGGGACTGCGCGACGAAGTCAGCCAGGGCGGGAGAACCGGGCGGGGACATGGGCGTCACCCTAGGTCGGCCGGAGGCGGCCGGGTGGACCTATCTTCAGGGGTTCATGAGCCGCCTGCGCATCGGGTTCCTCGGCGGCGTCCCGCCCGCCTTCGGCGGCTGGGGGCTCGAGCTCCAGATGCGGCGAACCGAGGCGGCGCTCATCGCGCTCGGGCATGTCGTCGAACGCGTCGAGCGCGCGCCCGCGGGCAGCGGATGGGACGTCGTCCATGCCTTCGGCAGCGAGGGCAACGTCCAGCACGCGCTGAGCCAGTGGACCGCGGCGCGGGCGCCGCTGGTCATCAGCCCCGTGCTGGTGACGCAGCCGGGGCTCTCCGAGACCGCATTGCTGCTCGCCAGCCGCTGGCCCGTGCCGGCGACGCACGACCGCCTGCGCCGCGCCGCGCTGCGCCGCGCCGACGCCCTGGTGGCGCTCGACGACTACGAGGCGCGCGTGCTGCGCCGGCTGGTCGGCCGCGGCGCGACGGTGGAGATCGTCCCGAACGGCGTCGATCGCTTGGAGCCGGCGCCCGCCGAGCGCGAGCCGGGGTACGCGCTGCTGCTCGGCGCGGTGTCGGCCCGCAAGCGCCAGCGCGAGGTGGTCGAGGCGCTGCGCGGCCGGGTGCCCGTGGTGGTGGCGGGCGGCGTCGCCGACGATGCGGGCTGGCCCGCCTTCGCCGCCGAGACGGGCGCGGACTGGCTCGGCCACGTCGGAGATCCCGCCGTGGTGGCGCGGCTGCTCGAGGACGCCGTCGCGCTCGTGCACATGTCCCGGGCCGAGGGCCAGAGCCTCGCCGTCCTCGAGGCGCTCGCGCACGGGACGCCCGTCGTGGTGTCCGACCTGCCCAGCCACCGCCTGCTCGCCGCCGCCCATCCGGGCTGGGTCCACATCGTCGAGTCACCGGCGGAGGTGCCCGCGGCGCTCGCGGGGATCCGCGCGGAGGGTCCCCGTCCCGTCATCCCGACCTGGGCCGACGTGGCCCGGCGGCTCGAGCCGATCTACCGCCGCGTGGGCTAGGCGCCGCAGAGCCGCAGCGGCGCGGCGAAGGAGATCTGCATGCGCCACTGCGCGTCCGCGCCGTCGTCCGGGATCCGCAGCAGCCGTGGCTCGGCGCTGCCGAGCGGGATGGCCTTGTTGACGAACGCGTCGCCCCAGAGCCGGAAGACGGCGCTGGCGTCGGCCGGGCCGGCGACGACGAGCCCGGCGTCCGGCACGGGCAGCGTGAGCGTGCCGGTGCCCTGCGGCCGCGCCCGGACGCAGTGCGCGTCCTTGGTGACGCTGGCGCCGGTGCTGGCCTCGACCGCCGGGACGGCGCCGCGCGCCGGGCCCTCGGGGTCGCCGAAGCCGACGAAGTAGGACTGCATGCGGTCGTCGGCGACCTCGCGGACCGGTTCCTCGGAGCGCACCACCGCCGGCTCGCCCCCGATGATCGGCCCGCCGTCGGCGATCGCCTTGAAGTAGGGGCCGGCGTGGACCTGCGGTGCGAAGGAGGCGTCGGGCATGGTCTCGGGCGTCACGCGCGTGGGCCCGGCGACCTCGAGCGCGGCCAGCGGGCCGCGCACCAGCTGCGCGAAGCCGGCCAGCTCGCGGCCGCCGTCGCGCAGCTTGGCGAGGCCGGTGAGGCTCGCGGCGAAGACGAAGAACGCCGTCAGCACCAGCGCGTACCGGCGCAGGCGCACCCCGTCCGCTGCCTCCACGGCGACGAGCACCACGAAGATCGCCGTCGGGTACAGGTACCGCGGGGTCTCGGCGCCGACGATGTCCGAGCGCGCTGCGGCGGCGAGCACCCAGAAGGTCAGCGGGACGGCGAGCAGGGCGAGCAGGCGCCACGGCACCAGCACGTAGTCGCGGGCGCGGACGAGCAGGAGCACCACGCCCGCGAGCGCGATCGGCCGGCCCCAGTCGATCCCCAGCCCGGCCAGGCCTCCGACGGTCGCGGCCAGGCCCTGGCCGGTGAACTGCGTGGCGGCCTGGATCTTGCTGAGCGTGATCGGCGCGCCGGGGTTGTGGTACTTCAGGTACCAGGCGGCGTAGAGGACGGCGGGGATGGCCAGGATCCACCAACGATCGCGCCGGTTGGGGCGGCCGAGGACGTCGATCGCGATGCCGGCGAGCACGCACAGGCCGACGGACGAGGAGGCGATCGACAGCGACAGCAGCACGCACGCAGCGATGTCCCCGCGGCGCGTGCCGCGGTCCAGCGCCACGAACGCGAGGACGCCCGTCAGCAGCGAGCCGGAGTAGCCCAGCTGGAAGGCCCACAGCAGGTCGATGGCGCCCGCGCCGTAGAAGGCGACGGTGGTGACGGCGAGCACGGCCAGGAAGGGCCCGAGCCGCGGCCGGGCGTAGACGAACATCGCGACCAGCGTGCCGGCGTGCGAGAGCGCGAGCACCAGCCGGTACGGCGAGTAGGTGTCGTGGCCGACCGTGGCGAACAGGAGCTTGTAGGCGAGCACCGGGACGAGCGACAGGTGCTCGTTGTGCGCCCGCAGGAGCGCGCCCGTGTTCCAGTCGCGCCGCTCGAGGACGAAGTTCCAGTCGTCGTAGTAGAACGACGTGCCGCGGCCCTCGTACATGAGCATCACGACGGCGCCGGTGACCAGCAGCCCCAGCAGGGCCCACGGCCACCACGACGGCAGGCGGCTGGGCGGGCGCTCGGTCGTCAAAGCCGTCAGCAGGCTAGGCGCCGCGCTCTAGCCTCGTCCGCCGATGTACCAGGTCCTGGTCACTGGCGGGGCGGGCTTCGTCGGCGCGAACCTGGCGCTGGCGCTCGCCCGTGCGCATCCCGACTGGGAGGTCGTCGCACTCGACAACCTCTACCGGCGCGGCTCGGAGCTCAACCTGCCGCGGCTGCGCGAGGGCGGCGTGCGCTTCGTGCACGGGGACGTCCGGGAGCCGGCGGACCTCGCGGCGGTCGGCGACGTGGCGGCGATCGTCGAGTGCTCGGCGGAGCCGTCCGTCCTGGCCGGCACGGGCGGGGACGCGCCGGACTACCTCGTGCAGACCAACCTGATGGGCGCGTACCACTGCCTGGAGCTGGCCCGGCGCACGGGCGCGCAGCTCGTGTTCCTCTCCACCAGCCGCGTCTACCCGGTCGCGCCGCTGCAGGGACTGGCGCTGAACGAGACCGCGACGCGCCTCGAGATCGCTGCCGACCAGGCCGTCCCCGGCGCGTCGCCCGCGGGCATCAGCGAGGCGTTCCCGCTCGACGGCGCGCGGACGCTGTACGGCACGACCAAGCTGTCCGCCGAGCTGCTGATCGCCGAGTACGCGCAGACCTACGGGGTCCGCGCCGTCGTCGACCGCCTCGGGGTCATCGCCGGCCCGTGGCAGATGGGCAAGGTCGACCAGGGCGTCTTCACCTACTGGATGCTCGCCCACGTCCTGGACCGCCCGCTGAGCTACATCGGCTTCGGCGGGTCGGGCAAGCAGGTGCGCGACCTCATCCACGTCGACGACGTCGTCGAGCTGGTCGACCGCCAGCTCGCCGAGCCCGAGCGCTGGCAGGGCGTCACCGTCAACGTCGGCGGCGGCGCGGATTGCAGTCTGTCGCTGGTGGAGACAACGGAGCTGTGCGCCGCGATCACGGGTCGCCGGATCCCCGTGGCGGCCGACCCGGCGCAACGCCCTGGTGACCTGCCCGTGTACATCTCCGACACCACCCGCCTCCACGCCATGACCGACTGGCGCCCCCGGCGCGACGCGCGCCGGATCCTCGCCGACACCTGCGACTGGATCACCGCCCACGAAGCGGTCATCCGGACCACGCTGTAGATGCCCGTCGCCATCGTCACCGGATCGGGCGGGCTGATCGGGTCGGAGTCGGTCGCGCACCTCGCCGAGCGCGGGTTCGACGTGATCGGGCTCGAGAACGACATGCGCGCGCAGTTCTTCGGACCGGAGGCCTCGACCGCGCGCACCACCGACCGGCTGGGCGAGCGCTACGACAGCTTCCGCTCGCTGGAGGTCGACATCCGCGACGCCGACGCGGTCACCCGCGTCATCCGCGAGCACGCCGCCGACCTCGAGCTCCTGATCCACACCGCCGCGCAGCCGTCCCACGACTGGGCGGCGTCGGACCCGCACACGGACTTCTCCGTCAACGCGCTCGGGACGCTCAACCTGCTGCAGGCGATGCGCGAGCACAAGCCGGACGCGACCTTCGTCTTCACCTCCACCAACAAGGTCTACGGCGACCGGCCGAACGTCCTGCCGCTGGAGGAGACGGAGACGCGGCTCGAGCTGCCCGAGAGCCACGAGTGGTTCGGCGGCATCGACACGAGCATGTCGATCGACCGCACGCTGCACTCGGTGTTCGGCGCCTCCAAGGTCGCCGCGGACGTGATGGTGCAGGAGTACGGGCGCTACTTCGACATGCCGACGGTCTGCTTCCGCGGCGGGTGCCTGACCGGGCCGAGCCACGCCGGGGCCAAGCTGCACGGCTTCCTCAGCTACCTGATGCGCTGCACGGTCACCGGCGAGCCGTACACGATCTTCGGCTACGGCGGCAAGCAGGTCCGCGACAACATCCACTCCGCCGACGTCTTCGAGGCCTTCTGGCTCTTCCACCAGGACCCGCGGCCGGCCGCGGTCTACAACCTCGGCGGCGGCCGCGCGTCCAATGTCTCCATGCTCGAGGCGATCGCGATGTGCGAGCGGATCGCCGAGCGCGAGCTGGACTGGTCGCTGTCGGACGACGCGCGCATCGGCGATCACCGCTGGTGGGTCTCGGACCTCTCCGAGCTGCAGCGCGACTACCCCGGCTTCGAGATCCGGTACGGCATCGAGGACGTGCTGCGCGAGATCCACGCGGCCAACGCCGAGCGCTGGGCGTCGGCGCGCTGATGCGCCTGTCCGTCGTCATCCCCGCCCACAACGAGGTGGGGTCGGTCGCGCAGACCGTCACGGCGGTGACGGCGGAGCTGCGGGCGGAGTCGATCCCCTACGAGATCGTGGTCGTCGACGACCACTCGACGGACGGGACGGCGGACGCGGTCCAGGCGCTGGCCCAGCGCGACGCGGACGTGCGCCTGGTCGACAACGTCGGCCCGGGCGGGTTCGGCTACGCGGTGCGGGCGGGGCTGGAGGCGTTCACGGGCGACGCGGTGGCGATCGTCATGGCCGACCTCTCGGACTCGCCACGCGACCTCGTCTCCTACTACCACCTGCTCCAGCAGGGCTTCGACTGCGCCTTCGGGTCGCGCTTCATGTCCGGCGCGGTCGTGAGCGACTATCCGCGCCTCAAGCTGTTCATCAACCGGGCGGTCAACCTCTTCATCCGGCTCGTCTTCCGCCACGGGTACAACGACACGACGAACGCCTTCAAGGCGTACCGGCGCGAGGTGATCGAGAACGTCCACCCGCTGCTGTCGGCGCACTTCAACCTGACCGTCGAGCTACCGCTGAAGTCGGTCGTGCGCGGCTTCACGTACGCGATCGTCCCGGTGTCGTGGACCAACCGGGCGGCGGGGGAGTCCAAGCTGCGGCTGCAGGAGATGGGCAGCCGGTACCTGTTCATCGTCCTCTACGTGTTCCTCGAGCACCACCTCAGCCGCGGCGACTACCACCGCTCCGGCGTGCGCTCGTGGCGGCAGCGCGGGCGCCCGCAGCCCTGGCGGCGCGAGCACGACGACGACCCGGCGTGAGCGACCGCACGCGCACGGCCATCGGGGCGGTCGTGTCGGTGGTCGCGGTGGCGGCGATCGTCGTCTGGGCCACCGGCCAGCCGGCGCCGCGCTTCCCGTCCTCGGCCGGGCACCTGGCGCTCGTCGGCGCAGCGCTGGGGACGTACGCCGTGGCGACGCTGGTCCGCGCGTGGCGCTGGCACGTGATCCTGCGCCTCGACGGCATCCCGCACCGCAGGACCGACGCGCTCGGCCTGCTGGCGGTCGGCTACATGGGCAACACGGTGCTGCCGGCCCGCGGCGGTGAGGTGCTGCGCATCTTCCTGCTCAGCCAGCGGACCGGCGCCCGCAAGACCGCCGTGCTGGGATCGATCATCGCCGAGCGCGGGCTGGACGCCGTCGTGCTCGCCGGGCTGTTCGTGGCGCTGACCTTCGCAGGCGTGGCGGGAGCGCCGACCGGGAACCTGCCGGCGATCCTGGCCGCGCTCGGGGTGGCCGGCGCCGTGCTCGGGGGGCTCGGCTACCTGTGGCTGCGGCGCCGCGGCCGGCTCGAGGGGTTCGCCGACCGGATCCGGCCGGTGGCGAGCGCGTCGCGCCCGCTGTGGGCGCCGATCGGCGTCGGCCTCGTCGCCGCGACCGTGGTGGTGTGGGTGCTGGAGGGCTGCGTCTTCGCGCTGGTCGCGCGCTCGCTCGACCTCGGTGTCGGCCCGTTCGAGGGGCTCTTCGTGGACGTGCTGGCGTCCTTCTTCGCGCTCATCCCTGCCGCACCCGGCTACGTCGGGACGCTGGACGCCGCGATGCTGTTCGGCCTGCACGCGCTCGACGTGCGCGGCGGCGCGGCGGTGGCCTTCACGCTGCTCGTGCGCTTCGTCCTGTTCGTGCCGATCACGCTGGCGGGCGGGGCGCTGCTGCTGGCGCGCTACGGCGGCCTGGCTCAGCTGGGCAGGATGCGGGTGACCCAGCCCCAGTAGGCGGCCTGGGCCTTCGCGGCCGCCGGCGGGGCGGAGAGGTAGGGCGAGTCGAGGTCCGCGGTCAGCGCGGCGGCGAAGGCTCGCGCCGGGATGCGGCGCTGGACGTGGCGGCGCCGGCGCAGTGCGCTGGGAAGGGTGCGCAGGACCGCCAGCTGGGCGCGCAGCTTGGCTCCCACCCAGCCGTCGCGGGCGGCGACCGCAAGCAGGGCGAGCTCGAAGCCGAGCAGGGCGGGGAGGAGGAGGAGCAGCAGGGGGCCGGGGTACGTGGCGATCACGGTCCAGGCCCGGTTGCGCTCGAGGTGGAACCACTTGTAGTCGCCCTTGACGAACGCGTAGTCGTGTTCGACCCGGGCGGCGGGGAGCAGGCCGACGCCCTTCCCGAGGAGCCGGATCCGCAGGGAGAGGTCGAGGTCCTCGCCGTACATGAAGTAGGCGGGTTCGAAGCCGCCCGCGGCCTCGTAGTCGGCGCGGCGGACGACCATCGCGGCGCCGCTGGCGAAGCCGACCTCGACCGGGCCGGGCGGCACCTGCTCGACCGGCAGGCCCATGCGTCCCGCCCAGCCGAAGCCGAGCCAGTGGACGTGGTTGCCGGCGCTGTTGACCTCGCGGCCCCCCGCGAGCAGGACGAGCGCCTGCCAGCAGCCCCAGCGGGCGGGTGCGTCGCGCAGCGCGTCCAGGCAGCCCGGCTGCGGGATGGCGTCGGGGTTGAGGAACAGGATCAGCGGGGCGGACGTGGCGGCGGCGCCACGGGCCGCACCGCCCGAGAAGCCGACGTTGTCCTCGCAGCGGATCAGCTGCGCGCGCCCGGGCACCGCGGGCGCCTGCCGCGAGGCGCTGTCGACGATCACGAGCTCGTCGTCGGCGCGCAGCTGGCCCAGCAGCGCCGGCAGCGTCGTGGCGAGCGCTTCGGCGCTGTCGTGCGCGACGACGACGACGGCGAGCGCCGTCAAGCGTCGTCCGCGGGCTCGTCCTGCGCCTGCGCGTCCACGGATTGCTGCAGCATCGCCACGCGTTGGGCCAGGACGCGGTTCTGGTCGGCCAGCCGCGAGATCACGAGCGAGAAGTGCAGCATCAGGACGAGCACGAAGCCGAAGCCGGCCGCGAACAGCGTGGAGGTGCCGGCGGCGACGCCGAGCGCGTCCGACAGGAGGTTCAGCGCGTCGCTCCAGGCCGCGAGCCCGAGCAGCACCGCGGCGGCGAACAGCCACAGCAGGGCGTAGCGCTCCATCAGCCGCCGCCGCCGCACGAGCTCGAACACGAGCAGGAAGCCGCCCGCGGCGACGACGACCGAGATGATCTGCAGCCGGGTGTTCACACCGCGTGCTCCGCGTGGACGGCCGGCGGGCCGCCCGACTCGACCACGGGACGCGCGCGCATGAGCCCGACGAGCACGGCCAGCAGCACCTTGATCATGTAGTAGATCGAGCGCGACGCGTTGATGGACGAGACGCCCGTCGTGCGCTCGCGCATCCGCACCGGGACCTCGCGGCTGGTGAGCCGGTGGAAGTGCAGCAGCAGGACCGCCTCGACCTCCGGGTAGTCGCGCGGGTAGTCGCGGGCGAACAGCTCGATGCCCTTGCGGTCGACCATGCGCATGCCGCTGGTCGGGTCGGTCACCTTCTGGCCGACGATCCGCGACAGCACCCCGGCGAAGATGCGGATGCCCGCCCGCCGCGGCGCGGAGGACTGGTAGCCGTCGTCGTCGCTGGCCAGGAAGCGCGAGCCGGTGACCATGTTGAGCTCGGGATCGGAGCGCAGGGCCTGCTCGAGGTCGGCGAGCAGCCGCGGATCGTGCTGGCCGTCGCCGTCCACCTGGACCGCGATCGCGTAGCCGTGCTCGTCCGCGAACTGGTACCCGGTCTGGACGGCACCGCCGATGCCGAGGTTGAACGGAAGCGTCACGACGTGCGCGCCGGCCGCTCGCGCGAGGGCGGACGTGGCGTCGGTGGACCCGTCGTCGATGACCAGCACGTCGTAGTCCGGAGCGTGCTCCAGCAGCTCGGAGACGGTCGCGGCGATCGCGCCGGATTCGTTGAACGCAGGGACGATCGCGAGCTTCTTCGCCATGGCGGTCAAGACGTCGAGGCTAGCCTTGCGGGCGGATGGCTGCCCGTACTCCAGCGATCGTCGGCTCCGACGTGACGGCCGCCGTGGAGGCGATCCGGGCCGTCGGCGGACGCCGCATGTCCGGCCCCAAGGCCCTCACCGGCGACTGGCGCCGGACGGTCACCCTGACCTGGACGCTCGCCTACCTGGAGTTCCGGCTGCGCTTCTTCGGCTCCGTGCTGGGCTACTTCTGGCAGCTCGGCCGGCCGCTGCTGATGTTCGGCGTCTACTACCTCGTCTTCACGGTCTTCGTGCCGCTGCCCAACGACGTCCCCTACAACGCGCCGCGGCTGCTCGTCGGCATCATGCTGTTCCAGTTCTTCGCCGAGGCGACGGGCGCTGCGGTCCAGGCGGTGCTCAGCCGCGAGAACCTCGTGCGCAAGATCCACTTCCCGCGCATCGTGATCCCGCTGAGCGTGGTCGTCATGGCCGGGCTGACGCTGGCCGTCAACACGATCGCCGTCGCCGCGTTCGTGGCCGTCGCGCAGGTCCCGATCCGGCTCAACTGGCTCGTCGCGATCCCGATGGTCGGCCTGGCCTTCGTGTGGGTCACCGGCCTCTCCATGCTGCTGTCGGCGCTGTTCGTCCGCTACCGCGACGTGCAGCCGATCTGGGAGGTCATCCTCCAGGCGACCTTCTACGCGACGCCGATCCTGTACCCGATCGAGGCCGTCAAGCAGGAGGTGGGCGAGCGCATCATCATGTGCAACCCGCTGTCGGTGGTCGTCCAGCAGATCCGCCACTCCGTGTTCGACCCGGGGGCGCCGAGCGCCGTCGATGCGATCGGCGGCTACGGGATGCTGATGATCCCGCTCAGCCTCGTCTTCGGCATCTTCGCCCTCGGCTTCTGGGTGTTCAACCGCACCGCCCCTGCCGTCGCCGAGGAGCTCTAGCGTTCCGCCCATGAGCACGGTCGACCGCCTCCTGTCCGAGCAGCCCGCGATCCACGGGGACGCCGGCGCCTCGGACCTGCTGACGCACGGCCTCACGCCCGGCGCGCTGCGCTTCATCGAGCAGACCGTGCGCCCTGGCCACCGCACGCTGGAGACGGGCGCCGGCTACAGCACGATCGTGTTCGCCGCGGCCGGCGCGACGCACACCTGCGTCGTCCCGAACCCCCCCGAGGTGGAGCGGCTCTCCGCGTACCTCGAGTCGTCCGGGATCGGAGCCGACGCGGTCACCTTCCGCGTCGAGCCGTCCGAGCGGGTGCTGCCCACGCTCGGCCCCGAGCCGCTGGACCTCGTCCTCATCGACGGCTCGCACTCGTTCCCGCAGGTCTTCATCGACTGGTTCTACGTCGCCGACAAGCTGGCCGTCGGCGGCCACCTGATCGTCGACGACGTCCACGTCTGGACCGGCCAGGTGCTGCGCGACTTCCTCATCGCCGAGCCCGAGTGGACCAAGGTCGAGGAGTACGGCGGCCGGACGACCGTGTTCCGCAAGGACGCCGAGGTCGACCCCGACCGGGTCTGGAACGAGCAGCCCTACGTCATGCGCCGCAGCCGGCCGACCGTCCTCGGGCGCGGGCGGATGGCGGTCTCCATGCTCCGCCACGGCCAGTCGCGCGAGCTGCGCCAGATGGCCGGCGACATGATCCGCCGCAGCCGCAAGGGCTAGTCGGCTTCGTCGAGGAGGCGCTGCGCCTCCTCGAGCTCGCGCTGCATGTCCCTGGGCAGCGAGGACTTCTGCAGCCGCTGCCGGACGCGCTTCTGCTCGGCCCGCTCGCGCTTGGTGACCTTCTCCTTCGCGGGCGGGTCGTCGGCCTTCTTCGCTGACCCGCCGCCACAGCCGGCGAGCACCACCGCCACCACCAGTGTTCTGAACACTTGCCACTGAGGGGACGGTCCCATTTTTGTCATCCGCGGCGGACGAGGAACTCGGGGGTGGGGCGGACCAGGGGCGTGCCGGTCTCCTGCTCCCAGGTGCGTTCGAGCTGGGCGAGGTGCTCGTCCATGACCAGCTCGACCTCCGGCAGGTCGCCGGAGCGAACGGCGGCGAGCGTGCGGACGTGGATGTCGATCGACCAGTCCGGGACGGTCTCGCGGTGCATCGCCATGTCGCGGGCGATCTCGAGGTCGCGGTAGACGGAGCGCACCAGGCCGACCAGCACGCCGTTGCCGGTGGAGCGCGCGAGGGCGAGGTGGAAGCGGACGTCGAGGGCGAGGAAGCGGTCCTCGCGACCCTCGTGGAGGATCGAGCCCTGGGCGACGATGGCGACCTGGTCGTCGATCGTGCGCTGCATGGCGGCGAAGTCCTCGGCGCCGGCGCGCATGGCGGCCAGCTGGGCGACCCGCGGTTCGAGCACGCGCCGGGCCTCGAGCACCTGGGCGACCTCGTGGATGCGGATGTCGCGGCGCGAGGCGACGAGCTCGGGCGGGACGATCTCCGTGGCGATGAACATGCCGCCGCCGGCGCCGCGGCGCACCTCGATCAGGCCGGAGTCGACGAGGACGCGGATCGCCTCGCGCAGGGTCGGGCGCGAGATCTCCATCTGCTCGGCGAGCGCGCGCTCGCTCGGCAGCCGGTCACCGACCGCCAGCTCGCCCAGCTTGACCTTCTCGGCGATCTGCTCGACGGCCTCCTCGAACGTCCGGCGGGTCTGGACGGGTGTGAACATGCGCGTCGGGAAGTATGGCGGCATGACCCTCCGTCACGAGTCGCATGGTCTTGCCGATGGCGTTCGCCGCGGCTCAGGCGGTGTAGACGACCGTCTCGTCGAGCGGGACGTCGAGGCTGCGCTCGATCCACGTCCGGGCCGCGCCGGCGCCGATGTCGCGCAGGGTCACGGCGCCGTGGCGCTTGGCCAGTCGGGCGCCGTCGGTGCCGAGCACGAGGCCGACGTGCACGAACGCGGGCGGCTCGTGGCCCAGTGCTCTGGCGAGCCAGACCTGCCTGGACGTGGAGTCGGCCAGGTCGGCACCGCGGACGACCTCCTCGATGCCGAGGTCGGCGTCGTCGACGACCGTGGCAAGGTTGTAGGCGAAGGCGCCGTCGTTGCGGCGGACCACGAAGTCGTCGACGGTGCCGTCGGCGCGGACGCGCAGCGCCGCGGGCCGGTCAGGGAGATCCGTCCGGTCGCGGCAGGTCCCCGGGTACCGGCCGACGACCCCGTGCGGCGCCGACGCCGCCTCGCGGATCTCGGCACGAGTGCAGAAGCACGGGTAGGTGTCCAGGCGGGCGAGCGCCGCCTCGTAGAGCTCCAGTCGCTCGGACTGCCGGACGACCGCGTCACCCTCGACGCCCACCGCGGCGAGGTCGGCCAGCTGGCGCTCGACATGCTCCTCGCGGACCCGGCCCGAATCGAGGTCGTCGATGCGGATGGTCAGATGCGAGGCGCGGCGGCGCGCGATGACCGCCGTCCGCAGGTTGCCCAGGTGCAGATCGCCGGTCGGGCTGGGCGCGTAGCGGCCCCTCAAAAGGGCAGCGTGTCCGCGATCTCGCTCAGGCGCGGCGCGTCACGGTCGCGCTCGGAGAACAGCAGCTCCTCGCGCGGCAGTGGCCACTCGATGCCCACCTCGGGATCCTCGAAGGAGATGCCGGCCTCCGTGGCGGGGTCGTAGTAGTTCGTGCACTTGTAGACGAAGTCGGCGGTCTCCGACAGCACGCAGAAGCCGTGCCCGAAGCCGACCGGGATCCACAGCTGCTCGCCGCGGACGTCGTCGAGCTCGAACGCCTCCCACTCGCCGAAGGTCGCCGAGCCGCGGCGCAGGTCGACGACCACGTCCCACACCGTCCCGCGGGCGCAGCGGACCAGCTTGCCCTGGCCGGGGAAGGTCTGGAAGTGGATGCCGCGCACCGTCCCGCGCTTGGAGCGGCTGTGGTTGTCCTGCACGAACGTCGTGTCCAGCCCCCAGCTGTCCTCGCGGAAGGTCTCCACGAAGAAGCCGCGCTCGTCGCCGTGCACGGTGGGGGCAAAGCGCTTGAGGCCGTCGATGCGAGTCTGGAGCAGTTCCATGGGAAGCGGCGGGAAGGATAGTTCGGGTCCGCGGAGAACTCGGGTCGGGCAATGCCCAAGACCGCCGCGATGCCTCCCTCCGCTGCTGCCCACCAGACGCTGTCCGCGTACATCTCGTCGCGCTTCGACGAGTTCTCGCGTTCGCAGAAGGACGTCGCCCAGTACGTGGTCGACCACCTCGACGAGGTTGCCTTCCATACCGCCGAGGAGCTCGCCCGCCGCGCTTCGACGTCGTCTTCGACCGTCGTGCGCTTCTCGCAGGCCCTGGGCTTCGAGGGCTTCCCCGAGCTCCAGGCGTCCGCCCGCGAGGAGTACCGGCGCCGCGAGGCCAAGCCGGAGGCCGAACCGCTCTTCTCCATCGACCAGGGTCCCTTCGAGGCCGTGGTCGCCGCCGACTTCGCCAACGTCGAGGAGACCGCTCGCGCCGTCTCCCGCTCCGAGGTGGAGGGCGCCGTCGAGGCGATCGCCACCGCCGAGCGCGTCCTGATCGCCGGCGTGGACCAGATGGCGTTCTTCGCCTCCTACCTGCGCCATCTCCTGATGCTGCTCGACATCCGCTCGGAGATCGCCGCCTCGCCGTCCCAGGAGGCCCTGTCCCGCCTCGGCCGCATCGACGGCTCGTCGCTGGTCATCGGCCTCTCCGCCGGGCGCCCGCACCCGCTCGTCGTCCGCGCCATGAAGATCGCCAAGCACCGCCACGCCGCCACGCTGGCGATCTCGGACGCCTCCCTGTCCGACGTCGCCAAGCTCGCGGACCGCACGCTCTGGTACTCGTCGAACTCCCCGGCCTTCGTGCGCTCCCACACCGGTCTGCTGTCGATCATCCAGGCCCTCGCCTACGGCGTCTACGCCCGCGACGCGGCGCAGTACGACGACCGCATCAAGGCCTTCAAGCTCAAGTAGCCCGCGGCGGGCGCCATCTTCGCGCAAGTGGCCCCACCGCGCGGGGTTAGCCTTGACGGCATGCGTGACGAGTCGACTTTCCGCGTCAAGGCCGGCCTGGCCGAGATGCTCAAGGGCGGCGTCATCATGGACGTCGTCGACGCCGAGCAGGCCAAGATCGCCGAGGACGCCGGTGCCGCCGCCGTCATGGCGCTGGAGCGCGTCCCGTCGGACATCCGGCGCGACGGCGGGGTGGCGCGGATGTCCGATCCCGCGCTGATCCGCGGCATCCAGGCGGCCGTGACGATCCCGGTGATGGCCAAGGCGCGCATCGGGCACTTCGCGGAGGCGCAGGTCCTGGAGGCGCTCGAGGTCGACTACATCGACGAGTCGGAGGTGCTGACGCCCGCCGACGAGGCCAATCACATCGACAAGTGGGCGTTCAAGGTCCCCTTCGTGTGCGGCGCGACCAACCTCGGCGAGGCGCTGCGGCGCATCGGCGAGGGCGCGGCGATGATCCGCTCCAAGGGGGAGGCGGGGACCGGTGACGTCGTCGAGGCGGTCCGCCACATGCGCCGGATCAGGTCCGAGATCAAGCGGCTGACGATCATGGACGACATGGAGCTCGCCACCGCCGCCAAGGAGCACCAGGCGCCGCTGGACGTCGTCCGCGCCGTCGCGGCCGCGGGCAAGCTGCCCGTCGTCCTGTTCTGCGCGGGCGGCATCGCCACCCCGGCCGACGCCGCGCTCATGATGCAGCTGGGCGCAGAGGGCAACTTCGTCGGCTCTGGCATCTTCAAGTCGAGCGACCCGGCCACCCGGGCGCGGGCGATCGTCGAGGCGACGACCCACTTCGCCGACCCCGACCGCGTCGCGAAGGCGTCGGAGGGCCTGGGCGAGGCGATGACGTCGCTGGAGACGCGCAAGCTCGACGAGGGTCAGCTGCTCGCGGGACGCGGTTGGTAGCAGGGGTCCTCGCCCTCCAGGGCGACTTCGAGGCCCACGCGAAGCTCCTGCGTGGCCTCGGCGCCGAGGCGCGCGAGGTCCGCACCCCGGCGGGGCTGGACGGGCTCGATGCGCTGGTCATCCCCGGAGGCGAGTCGACCACGATGACGCTGGGGGTCGAGCGCGAGGGCCTGGGCGACCCGCTGCGGGCCTTCGCGGCAACCGGCAAGCCGGTGCTGGGCACCTGCGCCGGGATGATCATGCTCGACCGCGAGCACCTCGCGATCGGCGACTGGACGTGCCGCCGCAACGCCTTCGGCCGCCAGATCCGCTCCTTCGAGGACGACCTGCACGTGGACGGCTTCGGCGACGTCAGCGCCGTGTTCATCCGGGCCCCGTGGGTGGCGGACCGCGGGGAGGACGTCGAGATGCTCTGCAGCGTCGACGACCACCCCGTCGTCGTCCGCCAGGGCAATCTGCTCGCGATCGCGTTCCACCCCGAGATCGCCGGGGAGACGCGCTTCCACGAGTGGCTGCTCAGCGCCGCAGGCGAGCGGTGACCGTGCGCGTGCGACCGTTCGGCCGCACGATGCGGTAGCGCAGCACGGCCGGCCTCGCTGCCCGCCGTGTGGCGCGGACGCGCAGCACACCGGCGCGGCGGTCGAGTCGGACGCGCACGCCGCGCGGCTTGGAGAGGACCTTGATGCGCGCGCCCGGGGCGACCGCAAGCGTCCAGCGCGTCCGCGCGTCCGCCGCGGAGCCGTTTCCCGGATCGGCGGCGCCGCTCTCCGGCGCGACGACTGCTTCCGGCGCGACGGCCGCGTCCGGCGCGACGGCCGCGTCCGGCTCGGCGGGCTCCGGAGACCGTGGCGCCGCGGGGCGCGGTGTCGGAACGGAGGCGACGAGGTCGAGCCCGCTGTAGGACCAGTTGGCGGTGAGCTGACCCGGCCCGGGGTAGTCGAGGCCGTCGATGGTGGCGAAGCGGCCATTAAGCCCGTAGGCCTCGATCACGGAGAACGTGTCCCCATGGGCAGGGGTGTAGCCGTCGGCGAGCGACACGTCGAGCGTACCCGCGAGGCGGGCCGGGCCGTAGCCCGAGGTGAGGATGCGGCCGGTCGCGTCCTCCGTCGCGCCCAGCTGCAGCTCGAGCCTGCCGTCCGACGTCTGCTGCAGCCGGTCGAAGCTCAAGCGCCCGTCCGGCACGCGGATCGTGCCGTCGTTGAAGGTGTTCGGCAACGAGGTGGTCCACTCGCCCGGCTCCTTGACGATCAGGCCGCGGTTGAGCAGCTGGTTGCGGCCGTAGGCGTTGGACCAGAAGCTCTGCCCCGCGAGCTCGATGGTGCCGTGATTGTGCCAGCGCGACGCGCCGGGCTGAGCGATCTGCCCACCCTCGACACGGGTGGTGCCGTAGGCATAGACGTCGCGCTCCACCGTGATGTACCCGCCGAGCTCGAGTGTCCCGGACGCCTCCTGCTCGAGTGCGCCGGCGCCGCGCATGCCGCCACCCGTCCAGGCTACGTCGCCGCCGAGGACGAGGTCGCCGTCGCCAGTGATCTCGCCGCCCGTGATCGCGCCGTCGGCGAAGCGCACCGGCGTCCCCGCCGCGAGCCGGAAGGTGCCGCCCGCGAAGCGTGCGCCGGTGAGATCGGCGCCGTCCTGCAGCGCCCAGGCGCCGCCGGCGTACGTGCCGCCCTGGCTGGAGCTGGCGATCGTGCCGCCTGCGCCGAAGCGCAGCTCGCCCGACTCCTGAACGACGCTGCCCCCGAGCTGGTCGACCGGGAGGTCGACGGAGGTGGTGCCGTCCCCCGCGGACTTCTTGAGCGTGCCCGTGTTGACGAGGCGAGGCGAATCCGGGCCGGACTGGCTGCGGTACATGTTGCCCGTCTCGGCGTTGAGCTCGACGGTGCCGCTGTTCTCCCAGCGGACGCCGTCGTCAACGCCGATGTAGCCGGTGCGCCAGACGCCCGTGCCCTGCGTGCGCAACACGCGCCCGAGGGAGGCAGACGAGTAGGCGCCGGGGTCGATGTCCAGCGCGCCCGAGACGGTGGTCGTGCCGGCGCCGTTCATGGTGCCGCCGCGCCAGTCCAGCCCGTTCGTGACGGTGACGTCGCCCGGGCCGCCGATCGTCCCGCCGGTGAGGACGATCGAGGTGCCTGACCAGGTCTTGCCCGCGGCCACCGTGACGTTGCCGCCGCCCACGCGGCCGCCGGCGAGGCCCGCGTCTCCCAGCTGCCAGTCACCGCTGCCGAGGACGGCGCGGCCGGTGGCGCCCCCGCCCAGGGTGCCCGTGGAGGTCCCGGCCCCGCCGCCGCCCTGGAACTCGAGGTCGCCGGAGACCGCGGTCGCGGTGCCGTCGAACTCCAGCGCCCAGTCGAAACGCGAGGCCGAGGCGCCTGTGGTCTTGGTCAAGGTCCCGCCGGGGAGGACGTGGACGAGGGGACGGGCGCCGGGCTGCGCGTCGTCGTCGAAGTACGCGGAGCCGGTGGTGCTGGACGCGTCCAGGGTGCCGGCGACCTCCAGGAGGGCGTCGCGGGCGCCGGCGATGTAGCCGGTCTTGTACGTCGCCTCGCCGTTCACCCGCAGGGTGCGTCCGCGGGACAGGTTGACGTAGGCGTAGTTGCCGGGGTCCACGGTCAGACTGCCCGAGACCTCCGTGGTGCCTGTGCCGCGCATCGCGCCGCCGCGCCAGCGCAGGGTGGCCGTCGCGATCGTGTCGCCCGCGCCACCGAGCGAGCCCGCGTTGAGGGCCAGGTTGGTGCCGCTCCACTCGGCGCCGGCCGCGACGCTGACGTCGCCGCCCGTGATCCGCCCGCCGGAGAAGGTCGCGTCCCCGACCGCGAAGTCGCCCGCCACCAGCGAGGCGCCGACGTCGTCGCCGTTGCCGCCGAGGTTCCCGGTCGAGAGCCCTGAGCCGCCGCCGTGGAAGCCGAGCGTGCCGGTCTGCGCTGTGACGGTCCCGTCGAACTCGAGCGCGAAGTCGATGCGCGACTCGCTGACCCCGCCCGTCTTGATCAGCGTGCCGCCCGGCTCGACCCGGAAGGCGGGGGGCGCCGTGGCGCTGTCCGCGTCGCCCTCGCGATAGAACTGACCAGTCTCCCCGTTGGCCTCCCAGGTGCCCGCGACGGCGAAGGCGGCGCCGTCCTGGCCGCGCAGGTAGCCGGAGCGCCACGTGCCGGTGCCCGTGGCGCGCAGCGTGCGGCCGGCGTTCAGGAACGTGTAGCTGTAGTTGCCGGGGTCCACGTTGAGAGCGCCGCTGACCGTCGTCGTGCCGGTGCCGGCCATGGTGCCGCCCTTCCACAGGAGGGTGCCGCTGGCGGTCGTGTCGCCGGGGCCTCCGAGCGTGCCCCCCGCGAGCGTGAGCTTCGTGCCCGACCAGGTCGCGCCCGTGGCGACGTCCGCCGTCGCGCCGTTGATCTGCACGCCGGAGAAGGATGCGGTGCCGATCTCGAACTTGCCGCCGTCGAGGCTCGTCATACCGCTGCCCGTCCCGCCGAAGTCGCCGGAGGACACAGCGCCCGCGCTGCCGCCGTGGAACTGCAGCTCGCCGGCGTCGACGCGGGTGGCGCCGTCGTTCTCGAGCGCGAAGTCGATGCGCGAGTTGCTCGCGCCGACCGTGCGCACGATCTTGCCGCCGCTGAGGATGTGCAGCCGCGCCGGGGTGGCCTGCTCGCTGTACCAGTGGCCGGTGACGCCGCGGGCGTCGAAGGTGCCGCCCTGCTCCCACAGCGCGCCCGGGCCGCCCTGCAGGTAGCCCGAGAGCCAGCTGCCGCCGCCCAGGTTGCGCAGCGTCCGGCCGTCATCGAGTTGGACATAGGAGTAGTTGCCGGGGTCCAGGGTGACGCCGCCGGTGGTCGCGACCTCCGTCACGCCGGAGCCCGACATCGTGCCGCCCGTCCAGCGGAAGTTCCCGTTGACATTCACGGTCCCGGCGCCCGTCAGCGCACCGCCGCCGAGCTCGAGGTCGTCGCCCTCGATCGACTTGCCGGCCGGGACCTCCAGCGTGTGGCTGCGGATGATGACATCCTCGAAGGTGGTGCCGTCGTCCAGCTGGAGCGGATCGGCGACCCCGCCACTGACGACCCCGATGCGCGCGCCGTTCACTGCGTCGAAGGCGCCGGAGGAGCCGGTGCCGGTGCTGAACTGCAGCTCGCCGGATTGGGCCTCCACGGTGCCGTCGTTGTCGAGCGCGAAGGCCATGTGGGTGGCGCCGGAGCCTGCCGACTTCACCAGGGTGCCGGTGTTGTGCAGCTTGGCGTAGTTGCCGCTGGCGGCGAGGAACATGGACCCCGTCTCACCGCGCAGGTCGAAGGTGCCCGACTGCTCCCAGACCACGTCCACGCTGCCGGAGACGTAGCCAGCGCGCCAGGCGCCCGTGCCCGTGGTCTCCAGACGCCGGCCGGTCTGCAGGATCAGGTAGCCGTAGTTGCCCGGATCCATGATCATCGTCCCGGTGGAGCGCGTCGTGCCGCCGTCCTGCATGGCGCCGCCGGCCCAGTCCAGCGTCCCGGTGACGATCGCGGTGCCGGCGCCGGCCAGGGTGCCCGTCACTCGCATGTCGGTGAAGGTCGACTCCTCGTTGATGCCCGTCGCAGTGACGCTCAGCGAGGAGTTGACGTTCACCGGCTGCGACGACCGCACGCTCTTGACGGTGACGGAGGTGTCCACGAGCACCGGGTCGGTGGTGCCGAGGACCCCGATGCAGGCGTGGTCGTTGGCGGTCGGCGTCGCGTTGCCCGTCCAGTTGAGGGCGTTGGACCACAGGCGGTCGCCGCCACCGCCGTCCCATTGGACGGTGCAGGTCGGCGCGGCGGTCGGGGCCGTCGCGAACACGCCGGCCGCCACGGCGGCGATGGCGAAGAAGAGGACGAGGGTGCGCATTCGGGTCATCAGAACGAGAAGCTCCTGCAGGACTTGACTCCGGCCTTCGCGCCGACCTCGAGGCCGGCGCCCACTTTGACCTGCCCCTGGAGGCCGGCGCTGCCGTAGCTGCCGCCGGCGGACACTGGCCCGGCGGCGACGGACACGCCGGCCTTCCAGTTGCCGCAGTCGTCCCACTCGCCGCCGACGGTGACGCCCGCGGGGCCGACCTTGAGGTTGGCCTCCGCGAAGCCGACGTCGGAGTTCTCCGGTGAGCCGGTCAGGTCTGCCTCGACGCCACCGCTGAGGCCGACGCCCAGCTCCGCGCAGGCACCGACGCCGTTGCCGTCGGCGCACAGGGAGAAGCCGCCGCCGATGCCGAGGTAGCCGCTCATGCCGATGCAGATGAGCCCGCTCGGGTCGCGCAGGGACGCGGGGTCATTGCCGACGTAGGCGTAGAGGTTGATCGGGCTGCCCTCGAAGAAGGCGGGGTCACGAGCGGTCCAGCGGCCGGCCGCGGGGTCGTAGTCGCGCATGCCGAAGCGCACGAGGCCGGTGACCGGGTCGGCGATGCCGCCCGCGTAGCCGACCGGCAGACCGAAGCCTCCCGCGGAGTCCGACACGACGCGGCCCCAGGTGTCGCGCTCGACGCGCTTGACGATCGTCCCTGCGTCGTCGACGACGACGACTGGCGAGTTGACCTGGTCGGCGCCGACGGCGTAGCGCTTCCCGCCGCGCTCGAAGCCGTGCAACGCGCCCTCGTCGTCGTAGAAGTAGGTCGTCAGCGCGCCGCTTGGGGCGACGGAGCCCGTGAGCTGGAACGGGTCGTCGGGATTGCCGTAGAGGTACTTCTCGGTGTCGCCGCCCTGGGACCGGGCGGTCCGCCGGCCGAAGGCGTCGTAGGCGTAGCCGACGGTGGTCCCGCCGACGGTTGCCGACAGCAACTCGCCGCGGACGCCGTAGTCGAACGAATCCGAGCCGCGACCCGCCAGGAACCCGTTTGCATCCCATGCGTACGTGGTCGCGCCGAGCTTGGTGAGGCGGTCCTGGGCGTCGTACTGCGCGCCGCCGCTCGTGCGGTTGCCGCCGTCGTCGTAGGTGTAGCTCTCGACGCTCCCGCCGTCCTTGGTGACCTCCTTGAGGCGGTTGTCGGAGTCGTAGGCGTAGGTGTAGACGTGCTCCGTACCGCCGACGGTCTCCGTGCGCTGGGAGACCTGACCCGAGTCGTCGCGCTCGACCTTCAGCGTGTAGTGCTCCGTGCCGCCCGTCGCCAGCTGCCGCTCGCTGAGGCCGCCGTAGCCGTCATGGTCCTCCGAGAGCGTGGTGGTCCCGTCGGCGATCGAGCGCGGCTCGCCCGTGTCGCTGTCGCGGGTGATCGTGTAGGGCCCGTGCTTGACGACGCGGCGGTCGGCGTCGCGGTCGATGTCGTAGGTGCGCTGGTCGCCGCCCGCCGAGACCGTGTACTCCGTCAGCTGGTGGTCGTTGTCGGGCGTGTAGGCGTAGGAGCCCGCGTCCGTCGTCATGCTCTTGGGCAGGCGGCCCTGGAAGGTCATCGCCAGCGTGTGCTCGGGGGCGCCGCCGCCGGTGTTCCAGGTCGCCTCCTTGAGCAGCTCCGTGCCGTCCTGGTAGGTGAAGCCGGCGGTGCTGTCGGGCGAGGAGATGCCCGCCAGGCGCGCGCCGGCGTCGTAGGACCACGTCTGGGTCGCGCCACCCGGCTCGGTGCGGGAGGACAGCTGCCGGTCGGCGGAGTAAGCACGGTCGTAGCCGGTGGCGGGGCCGGGCAGGGACATCGTGTCCACGCGGTCGTCGGGGGTGAAGGTGAAGCCGTAGGTCCGGCCGAGCGGCGTGGTGATCGACGTGCGATTGCCGTCGTCGTCGTAGGTGTAGCTCCAGGCCCGGTCGCCGTCCGTCGTCATCGTCGTCATCCGGTCGGCGTCGTCGTAGGCGAACTGGACCACTTGCCCGAGCGCGTTCGTGCGCGTGATCGCGCGGTCCTTGGCGTCGAAGCCGTAAGTCCAGGAGCGGTCGCCCTGCTCGACCCGAAACACGCGCCCGCGGGCGTCGTAGCTCGTCTCGAGCGGCAGCGTGCCGGCCGCCTTGCTGGCCTCGACGATCCGGCCCTGCTCGTCCAGCCGCGCGACCGTCTGGCGCCCCGCCGGGGTGGTGGAGGTGAGCGTGCCGCCGGAGTCCCCGTCGTCGGTGTAGACGCGCTGGGAGGTGCGGCTGTTGACGCTGATGGACTCGGTGCGCGACTGGAGCTCCGTGCCGTCGACGGTGCTGGACACCGACCGGGTGGTGGTCCGGGTGCGCGGGGACGGGCCGGGCGTGGTCTCGATCTCGCTGGCGGCGACGGGGGCCTGCATGCCGAACCGCGGGTCGGGCTCCATCGTCAGGTCGACGGTGGTGCCGTCGGCCTGCTCGAGGTGCACGGTGCCGTCCGTGCGCCGTACGGAGGTGGTGACGCCGCCTGCCGGGTCGGTGACCGTGCGGCGGATGTCGCCCGTGGCGAGCTCCTCGTAGCGGTAGGTCGTCTTCCGGTTCTGGCTGGTGACGTGCTCGACGACCTGGCCGTTGGCGGTCTTGGTCCGCGTCAGCGTCTGCGTGTAGCCCGTCGGGCCGACGTCGGAGGTCAGGCGCCCTTCGCCGTCGTAGCTGAATGTGTGGTCGTCGCCGCCGGGCTCCTCGAGGCCGGTCAGCAGACCGCCGGCGCCGTAGGCCAGGGTCACGGCCTCCCCGGCGGGGTTGGTGACCTTGGTGAGGTTGCCGGCTGCGCTGATGGCCAGCTCCGTGCGCTGGCCGCCGCGGGCGACGAGCGCCACGCTCCCGTCGCTGCGGTCGATCGTCAGCAGGACGCCGTCGCCGTCGGAGACGGAGGCCAGGCGACCCTGGGCGTCGTAGCCGAACTGGTGGATGATGCCGCCCGTCAGCGCGTCCCGGGTGCGCAGGTGGCGCCCGTTCTCGTTGAACTGATAGATACGACGGCCGTCCTCGGAGGCGATGAGCAGATCGCCCTCGGCGTAGCCCTTCAGCAGCTGGGCGGCCTTGTCGACCATGTGGCGGCCGGTTTCGGCGATGTAGACCGCGCCCGTCGGGTCCACGGCGACGCTGCGCGGGTCCAGCAGGGCGGACGCGGTGGCGGGGCCTTCGTCCTGGGAGGACCCGTTGCCGCCGCCGGCCACGGTGCGGATGGTGCCGTCGGGGTCGATCCGGCGCAGGCGGCCGGCGCCGTTGTCGATGAGCAGCAGGCCGCCGTCGGGGGTGATCGCCAGGCCCTGCGGTCGCACGATCCGGGCGGCCGTGGCCGCCTCGCCGTCCCCGTTGCCCTGGGCCGGGGCGCCGCCGCCCGCGATGGTGCCGATGCGGCCGTCGGTCCCGACGCGGCGCACGCGCCCGTTGCCGGTGTCGGCGATCAGCAGGTTGCCGTCCGCGTCGATGGCGAGCCCGCGCGGGGCGCGCAGGCGGGCGTCGGCGGCCGGGCCGCCGTCCCCGGAGAAGCCGGCGGTGCTGCCGCCCGCGACGGTGGTGATGTTGCCGTCGGGGCCGACGCGGCGCACGCGGTGGTGCAGCGTGTCGGCGATGTAGAGCGCTGCCGTCGGCCGCGACCGCGACCGCGGACGGCTCGGACAGGCGCGCGTCCGTGGCCGGGCCGTCGTCGCCGATGCCCGTGGATGGCGAGCCACCGCCGGCGACCGTGCTGATCGTCCCGCCGGGCGCGACGCGGCGGATGCGGTTGGCGCCGGTGTCGGCGATGTACAGCGCGCCGTCCTCCGTCGCGGCCAGGCCGCGCGGGTCGGACAGAGCAGGCGCTCGCGGCGGGGCCGCCGTCGCCGGGGAAGCCGTAGGTGCCGTCGCCGGCGAGGGTGTCGATGGTCCCGCCGGGGGTCACGCGGCGGATGCGCTCGTTGCCGGAGTCGGCGACGTAGACGGACCCGTCGGCACCGTGGGCGACGGCCGTGGGCTCGTTGAGGTAGGCCTGGATCGCCGGGCCGCCGTCGCCGTCGAAGCTGGCGTAGCCGGCGCCGGCGTAGGGCTCGAGGACGGTCAGCTTGGAGGGGTCGACCGAGCGCTGCTCGCCGCCGCCGAGCAGGAGGGTGCGGGTCCCGGGGTCATAGGAGTGGTGCGCGTCCAGCGTCCAGCCGCCGAGGCCGAAGCCGCGCGCGTCGAGCGTGCCGACCGGGCGCGTGACGTCGTGCCCAGACGTGAAGTCGCTGCGCGCGCGCGGTCGCCGGTGATCGGCGTGCCGGAGAGGCGCGCCCAGCTGGACGGCGAAGCTGCCCGGCGACTGGTAGACGGCGCTGGTAGCGGTAGCCGAGGCGGATCTTGGCGATCTGCGCGCCCTGGACGCGGCGGCCGTAGGCGTCCTGGCCGTCCCACACGACGGTAGCGCTGGGCGGCGGCGGCCTCCGCGGGCGTGAAGGAGCGCTTGAAGGTCTTGCCGGCGACGTCGACCTCGAGTTCGACGGAGAGTCGACGCTCGCGGGCAGCGGCCCGTCGGTCAGCGGGATGTCGAGGGTGCGCTCGGCAGTGCGGCCGGGGACGCGGTCCGAGCGGTAGACGAGCGCTCGCTCGTCCCGGTGATCGGGAGCTCCTCGCCGAGGATCTGGCTGTCGCAGAGGACGATCGAGCCGCCGCTGGCCGCAGTCGGGGTCACTCGGGTCGTCGGGCCCGCCGGGGCCGTCGGGGCCCGACCTGTGCCGGGCCCGGCGGCGTCGTGGCCGGGGCCGTAGGGGAAGTTGTAGTCCCACGGGGTGAAGTGGGTGACCTCGACGCGCCAGAGCGTGTCGGCCTTCTTGTAGAGCGTCGCCAGTTTGGCGCGCTCGGCATCGTCGATGCCCAGCCCGGCGTCGGCCGTGCCGTCGCCGTCCGTGTCGACCTGCGCCTTGCCGTCGGCGAGGGCGACGATCTTGATCACGCGCCCGTCCTTGGAGCCGACCCACTCCTCCTGCTCGCGGTCGTAGTAGCCGGCGGGGACCGCGCTCGCCGACGGGCAGGTCGAGGAAGTTGTCCAGGTAGGACGATGACCGGCTTGGTGAAGCGCACGTCCGTGGCGCCGGCGGCGACGGCGCTCGTCGACGGAGAACTCGGCGGCGTAGGTGTAGGCCGTGGTCGGCGGGAGCTGGCCGGGCATCGCGGCTCGAGGCCGTCCGCGCCTTGGGTGAACTCGGTCGAGCGGACCGTGAAGGTCTGGTCGGCCTTGCGCGGCGCTAGGCACCGTCGACCTCGGCGCGCGCGGCTGTCCCGGGGTCGAACAGCAGCGTCTGCGGTGCGCGTGCCGGCGCCGTCGGTGATCGTCGTGCCCTGCGCCGCGGTGATGCCCGGCGGGGCCGAGGTGTCGACGACGGTGCCGCTTGGTGTCGTAGGGCACGAGCGACCATCGCGTCGACGTCGGCGTAGTCCTGCCACGGGGCGATCGACGAGCCGCTGCGCGGGGATGTAGCCCTCGCGCGCGAAGACGAGCGTGAGCGCGCCGCCGCCGTTGACGGCGATGTCGTAGCCGCCGTCCGCGCGGGTCGCCGTGCGGCCGAGCTCGGGGTGGTCGGCGACGGTGACGCGGACGCCGCCGATCGCCGGTGCCGAGCGCGGTTGGTGACGCGGCCGCGCAGGACGGCGACGCGCTTGGCGGTGATGGTGCCCGCGGTCGACGTCCTTCTGGATCGCGTCGGCGCCGGTGTAGAGGAAGTCGGTGGCGGACTTCATCGACGCGCCGGTGTCGGTGGGCAGCGGTCCTGCCTTGGTCGCCGGGTCCGCGGCCGGCGCGTCGGTGGGTCCGGGGGCAGGCGGGCCGGACGGCGCGGGGGACGGGCTCGGGCTCGCGGTCGGCGCAGCGGTCGGCACCGTGGTGGGCGCGCTGGTGGGGGTCGCGGGCGCGGAGGTGGGGGCGGGCGTGATGACGGGCTTCGTCGCGGGTGGGACGCCGGGTTTCGCAGCGATGGCCAGCGCGCGCCGGGCACAGATGGACTTGACCTTCCTGGCCTTCACGCACGCGAGCACCTGATAGGTGCCGGTGGCCGCAGCGGCCGGGATCGTCACGCCGGCCTTGAGCGTGCCGCTCTTGCGGGCCTTGACCTTCTTCAGCGACTTGGTCGCGAGCACGATGTCGCGGGCGTCGCGCTTGGCATCGGCCGAGAGCAGCACGGTCGCCTTGACCTTGCTGAGCGTCTTGCGGGTGCTCTTGACCTTGATCTTGAAGGTCGCCTTCGAACCCGCCTGGGCCTGCGACGGGCCGGAGAGGCTGACCTTCGCGGCGGCGGCTCCGAGGGCAACGGAGACGAGGAGAAGGCATGCCGCGACGGCGATGCTCAAAATGCGGACCCGTGACATCTCACGACGCAACGGCTGCGCCGGGCCGTTCCTTTGACCTACGGTCGAACGCCTGACCGGTGCTGAACACGGATCGGTCAGCCCAGCGACACGAAATGGACGTCTGTTGGTACGGATCACGTTCCTGAAGGGCGACATCACGACAGATGCGGACGCCGACGCGATCGTCAACGCCGCCAACGAGACGCTGCTGGGCGGGGGAGGGGTGGACGGCGCGATCCACCGCGCGGCCGGCCCGCGGCTGCTCGAGGAGTGCCGCACGCTGGGCGGCTGCGCGACCGGCGACGCGAAGGCCACCAAGGGCTACGACCTGCCGGTCGGTCACGTCATCCACACCGTCGGCCCGGTCTGGCGCGGCGGCCGCCACGGCGAGGAGGACCTGCTCGCCTCGGCCTACCGGCGCTCGATCGAGGTCGCCGTGGGGCTGGGCGTCCGGCGCCTCGCGTTCCCGTCGATCTCCACCGGCGTCTACGGCTTCCCGGTGGAGCGCGCGGCCCCGATCGCCATCGCCGCCGCGCGCGCGGCTCCGCTCGACGAGGTCCGCTTCTGGCTGTTCAGCGACGCGGTGTACGCGGCGTTCGCGGCGCTTCGCTGAGCCTGCCGATCACGTCGGAGAGCGTCGCCACGAGCAGCGGCTCGACCTCCGCGCGCGTGGCCTGCCCGGTCAGCCAGGCGCGGACCACCTCGGTCGAGAACGCGTGCATGCCCCGGAGTGCGAGGCGAGTGGCGGGCGTGTCCTCGATCAGGTCGGCGTTGACCGCCAGGGCGCGCTCCACGCTCTGGCGGGTCGCTTCGGCCGCGAGCGCCTGGATGTCGGCGCCCGTCCGGCCCATCACCGTCAGCCAGGTCTCGCGATTGGCCGCGATGACATCCAGGGTTGCCGCGACGTTGCGCTGCCAGCGCTCGGGGACCGGCGTCCCCGGGCCGTGCTGGCGAACATTGCTGAGCGCGGCGGCGCCCTCCGCGGCGACGACCAGGAAGAGGTCGTGGATGCCGCCGAAGTAGTGATGGACGAGCGAGCGCGCGACACCGGCCGCGTCGGCGACGTCGGCGGTGGTGACCGTGCCGACCGAGTGCTCGGCGAAGAGGCGGCGGGCGGCGGCGACGATCTCCCCCCGGCGCGCCTCGGGATCGAGACGCCGGCGGGTGGCGACGGCAGGCATGCCGACGATGGTACTTATT
The DNA here is from genome assembly GCA_963740765.1 of uncultured Solirubrobacteraceae bacterium. Classification (GTDB taxonomy): domain Bacteria; phylum Actinomycetota; class Thermoleophilia; order Solirubrobacterales; family Solirubrobacteraceae; genus DATLGB01. The sequence continues at coordinate 449,031 of CAVUFN010000008.1, forward strand.
GACACGCGTTACAACAAGCGCGATAGTGCCGTGATGCGTTTCTCGCCCGCGGTCTTCGCCTGGTTGCTGCTGGCCGCGCCCGCGGGCGCTGCGGGACCGGTGCTGTCGCCCGCACCCGGGACACCCGACGCGAGCACCGGGACGCAGATCAGCATCTACGGCGTCAAGCCGCGCGCGATCGGCACCGTCGCCGTGACGGGCGCGCAGAGCGGGCCGCACGCCGGCGCGCTGAGGCCCTACTCGCGCCGCGACGGCGCGAGCTTCGTCCCCGACACGCCGTTCGCGGCGGGGGAGCGCGTGACGGTCACCGCCCGCGTGGCGGGCGCCCGCCGGCGCTGGAGCTTCACCGTCGCGACGCCCCCGGCGACCCTGCCGCCGATCCTGACGCTCGACCGGCGCCAGGACGACAAGCTCCAGCACTTCGTCTCCGCCCCGGACGTGCTGGCGCCGGAGATCACGGTCCGCAGGCACGGCGGGTCGGCCAGTTCGATCCTCCTGACCCCGCTGCCGTCGCCCGTCGTCCACCCGGGGAGCGCGACCACGATCACGATCGACCCCGTCGGGCCGGGCGGCCCGATGATCGCCGACCGTCGCGGCCGGCTCGTCTGGTTCCGGCCCCTGACACCGCCGGACGTGGCCGCCAACCTGCGCGTGCAGCGCTACCGCAGCAAGCGCGTCCTGACGTGGTGGGAGGGCCCGGTGACGGCGGCTGCGTACGGCCTCGGCACCGCGGTCCTCGCGGACAGCGCTTACCGGACCGTGCGCCGCGTGCACGCCGGCAACGGCTACGCGATGGACCTGCACGAGTTCACGCTGACCAAGCGCGGCACGGCGCTGTTCCCGATCTACACGCCGGTGATGACGACCGTCGGCGGCAAGGAGCAACCGGTCCTCGACTCGATCGTCCAGGAGGTCGACGTCGAGACGGGCCTGGTCGTGTGGGAGTGGCACGCGCTGGGGAACGTCCCCCTCGAGGAGTCTTACGCCAGCCCGGAGAACAGCGCCTACTACGACGCCTTCCACATCAACTCGATCCAGGACCTGCCGTCGGGGCGGGTGCTCGTCTCCATGCGCAACGCGAGCGCGGTCTACAAGATCCGCCGCGCCGGCGGGCGCATCGACTGGACGCTGGGCGGGCGCGCGTCGGACTTCCGGCTCCGGCGGGACGCCGCCTTCTGGCTCCAGCACAACGCGCTCCTGCGCGGCCGCCGGCTGACGCTCTTCGACGACCAGGCCGGCCCGCCGCAGAAGCGCGCCCGCTCGCGCGGGCTCGTGCTGCGCCTCGACGAGCGCCGCATGCGGGCGACGCGCGTCCTGTCACTGGACCGCCCGGGGAAGACCTCGGCTCAGAGCGAGGGCAGCGTGCAACGCCTGCCGGGTGGCGGCTGGTTCGTCGGCTACGGCTCCGAGCCGTGGTTCACCGAGTTCTCCGCAGCGGGGCGGCTGCGGTTCGACGCGCGGCTGCCCGCCGACGACGGCAGCTATCGCATCGTGCGCCACCGCTGGAACGCCGCGCCGGGCACGAAGCCGGTCGTCACGGTCCGGGACGGCGTCGCCTACGTCAGCTGGAACGGGGCCACGGAGGTCGCGCGCTGGCGCGTGCTCGCCGGCCCGGCCGCGGGCCGCCTGAAGCTGGTGCGGACGGTCGCCCGGCGCGGCTTCGAGACCCGCATCGCGGTCCCGGGCGCCGCCGTTGTCGCGGTCGCCGCCCTCGACCGGCGCGGCCGCGTGCTGGCGACATCGGAGCCAGCCTCATGACGCCGCCCAACCTGATCCTGCTGGTGACCGATCAGCAGCGGGCGCCGATGCACTGGCCCGACGACCCGGCGTGGCTCGACGCCCTGATGCCCAACGACGCCGAGCTGCGGCGGACCGGCATGCGCTTCGACCGTGCCTTCATCGCGACAGCGATGTGCTCACCGAGCCGTGCCTCGCTGCTCACCGGCACCTATCCCGCGCGCCACGGCGTCAAGCTCACGCTCACCTACGGCGACCTGTTCCCCGACCGCAGGCACGCACCGGACGCGGCTCGCACGGCGCTGGCGATCGCGCGCTCGGGCGAGGTCCCGCGCGCTCGCGTCGCCAGGAGCTTCCTGCGCGGCGCTCTGCGGATCGGCGAGAAGGGCGGCAACGAGCCGGAGTTGCCGCCCGGCATCCCGACGCTGGCCACGCGCCTGCGCGCGCTCGGCTACCACGTCGCCCTCAAGGGGAAGTGGCACCTCACCAAGCCGGTGACCGGGGAGTGGAGCCCGGCCGATGCCGAGCGCATCGAGCGCGATCACGGCTTCGCCGACTGGGACCCGAGCGACGCCGGCGGCGACGCCAAGGCGCGCTCGTTCGGCGGCGGCCTGGCCGGGCCGTGCGGCGCCGGCTGGGACGAGGAGTACACGCGCCAGATGGAGGCGTGGCTCGGCCGAGAGGACCTGCCTGAGCCGTTCTGCCTGGTCTGGAACCTGATCAACCCGCACGACGTGCTCGGCTATCCGCACTCCTTCGCCACGGGCGGCTACGCGCTCGACGAGTTCGCCGACCTCGACATCCCGCTGCCGGCCACGATCGACGAGGACCTGCGCACCAAGCCGACCGTCCAGGCGCTGATGAAGATCGGCCAGACCGCCTACCTGGGGGCCTTGCGCGGGCGCGAGCAGCAGCGGCGGTACGTGCGGTTCTACGCGCATCTGCACCGCGTCGTGGACGAGAAGATCGGGCGGCTGCTCGACCAGCTCGGCAGCGCCGGCGACCCGGCGTCGCTGCGGTCGCGGACCGTGGTCGTACGGACGTCGGACCACGGCGAGCTCGGCCTCTCGCACGGGGGCATGCGCCAGAAGATGTTCAACGCCTACGAGGAGGCCCTGCGCGTCCCGCTCGTGGTGTCCAGCCCGCGGCTGTTCGACGCGCCGCAGTCGACAGGGGCGCTCGTGTCGCTGGTCGACGTCGTCCCGACGCTGCTGGGGCTCGCGGGCACCGAGCGCCGGGACCCGGCGCTGGACGGGTACGACCTCGGGCCGATCTTGCGCGGGGAGCGCGACACGGTGCGCGACGCCGTCCTGTTCACCTTCGACGACCATCAGGCCGGGACCGCCTTCCTGGAGGCGCCGGGCCAGCCCAACCGCATCCGCTGCGTGCGCGACGAGCGCTTCAAGTACGCGGTCTATCTCGACCCGGCGGGCCGAGCGGGTCCCGAGTACGAGCTGTACGACCTCGCCGCCGATCCCGACGAGGCCGACAACCTCGTCGACAAGGCCACCGGCACGCCGCGGACCGCGATCGCCCGCGCCGAGCTGCCGCGGCTGCGCGACCGGCTCGCCGACCTCTGCGCCCGGGTGGGCGTCACCGAGCCGGCCCTGCCCTGATCTTCCGCCCTAGATCCCCTGGCGGATGCGGAACCGGTCGTCCGGGTCGTAGCGGCGCTTGATCGCCCGCAGGCGCGGGAGGTTGTCGCCGTACCAGGCGTGCAGGTGGCCGCGCAGGGAGGGGTCGGGGTAGTTCTGGTAGGCCTCGCCGTTCCCGTGGGGCGCCAGACGGCGATGGGCTTCCGCCACCCTCGCCTTGGCCGGCCCGATCGCGCCGTAGGAGAGGATCTGGACGCTGAAGCGCGCGTCGCGGTGGACGAACGCAGTGGCGCCGGCCGGGACGTCGGCGATGGCGCCGCCGTAGGCGTCGAGGATCAGCACCGTGGTTCGGGAGGCGTCGACGAAGGCGGCGCGCGCGGCGGCGTCGAGGCGCCGGCCCACGTACAGGGAGGCGGCGGCGAACGAGGTCCGCTCGCCCGGGGTCTCCCAGCGCCGCTGCACGGCCAGGAACTCATCCGATCCGGTGCTCATCTGCCCGCCTGGGATCCGGGTGAGCGGAGCGATCAGCCGCTGCAGCGACGCCTCGGAGCCGAACGACTGGCCGACCACCGTCACGCGGTCGGACTGCATGGTCATGAACACCGAGGCCTCGCGGGGCGCGCGCGGGGCGACGTCGTCCCAGGTGGCCAGGGCCTCGTCGGCGGACTCGCGCGGGAAGGACCCGAAGCACCAGGCCGCCCGCCGCGCCGCGAAGGTGCGCACGTGGAGGCGGGTCACGATCCCGAAGTTGCCACCGCCGCCCCGGAGCGCCCAGAACAGGTCGCCATCGCGGACGTTGCGGCGCAGCCGGCCGTCGGCGGTCACGACGTCGACCGCCTCGATGGTGTCCAGCGTCAGCCCGTGGCGGCGGCCGGCGAAGCCCATCCCGCCGCCGAGCGCGAGCCCGCCGACGCCGACCGTCGGACACGTCCCCGCCGCCCAGCCGCGTCCGTGGCGGGCGAGGGCGCTGTAGACGTCCCCGATCCGAGCGCCGGCGCCGATCCGGGCCACCGCGCCGGAGCGGATGCCGTTCAGGTGGCGCAGGTCGACCACGACGGCATCGTCGGAGGTCGAGGCGCCGTTGTAGGCGTGCCCGCCCGAGCGCGCGACGAGCGCGACGCCGCGGTCACCGGCCCAGCGGACCACAGCCTGGACGTCGCGGGCGTCGAGCGGGCGCACGACGGCGGGCGGGCGGACGTGGTCCCAGCGCGTGTCGAAGACCAGGCGCGCCTTGTCGTAGCCGCGTCCCCCCGGCACGAACACCGGGCCGCGGACGGCGGCGCGCAGCCCGCGCGGTGCGGCGTCGGCGCGCGGCGCCAGGGCCAGCCCGGCCGCGCCGACGACGAACGTCCTCCTTCTCACACCACCAAGCCGTGGCGCATGGTGTTCTCCGTCACCACGCGCGGCTCGACGAACTGCAGCAGGTATCCCGGGCCGCCGGCCTTGGTGCCCGTCCCCGACAGCTTGTTGCCGCCGAAGGGCTGGCGGGCGACCATCGCGCCGGTGATCCCGCGGTTGACGTAGAGGTTGCCGACGGGCAGCCGGTCGGCGATGCGGTCGACGACGTCGGGATTGCGGCAGAACAGCCCGGCCGTCAGCGCGAACGGCAGCGCCTCGATCCGGTCGCACGCGTCGTCGGTCGAGCGGACGGGCTCGATGGTCAGCAGCGGCGCGAACACCTCCGTGGTCAGCACCTCGGCGTCGGCGGGGAGGTCGGCGAGCAGCGTCGGCGGCGCGAAGAAGCCGCCGTCGGGCAGCTCGGTCACCTGCGCGGCGACTCGGCCGGCCTCCGCAGCGAAGCGCGCGTGGCGCTCCCGCGACTCCGCCTCGATGACGGCGGGGACCTCGGTGGACAGCGACGACGCCGGCCCGACCTCGAGCAGCTCGACCGCCCCGGCGAGGCGCTCGACGACCCGGTCGTGGATCGCCTCGTGGCAGAGCACCCGCGCCGCGGCCGAGCACTTCTGCCCGGCGTAGTCGAAGGCGGACGCCACCAGTGCCGGGACGACCTCGTCCGGGTCGGCATCCGAGTCGACGATCACGCAGTTCTTGCCGCCCATCTCGATGACGCAGCGCTTGAGGTGCTGCTGGCCGTCGCGGACCTCGGCGGCGGAGCGGACGATCTCCAACCCGACCTGGTTGGAGCCGGTGAAGGCGATCGTGTGGACACGCGCGTCCTCGACCAGTTGCGCGCCGACGTCCCCGAGCCCGGTCAGGACCTGGAAGACGCCGTCCGGGAGCCCCGCCTCGCGCAGGGCGTCCGCGAGCACCATCGCGCAGCCGGGCGCCTGCTCGGCGGGCTTGAGCACGACCGTGTTGCCCGTCGCCAGGCCGGCCGCGCTCATCCCCAGCGGAATGGCGAGCGGGAAGTTCCACGGTGCGATGACGGCGACGACGCCGCGCGGCGCGTAGCGCAGCTCGTTGCGCTCGCCCGGGACCTGCAGCAGCGAGATCGAGCGGTCCAGCTCGACGGCGCCGCGGGCGTAGTACTCGAGGAAGTCGATCGCCTCGCAGACGTCGGCGTCGGCCTCGGGCCACGGCTTGCCGCATTCGCGCAGGGCCAGCGCGGCGAGGCGCAACCGGTCCCGGCGCAGGGAGGCGGCGGCCTTGACGAGGATGTCGGCCCGCTCGCGCGCCGGCGTCGCGGCCCAGCGTTTCGCTGCGCGGCGGGCGGTGTCGAGCGCCGCGTCGACCTCGTCGCGCGACGCGGCGCGCGCCGTCGCGACCACGCGGTCGGTGTGGCAGGGGTCGACGGACACGACGTCCCCGCCGCCGTTGACCTGCAGCGGCAGCTCGGCGTCGAGCGACGTCAGCGCGTCGTGGAGCGACGCGCGCACCGGCGCCCGCCGCAGCTCCAGGACGGGCTCGTTACGGAAGGGCGAGAAGCTCATCGACGGAGGCTCCGGAGGACTGGGCCAGCAGGAAGGAGTCGTTGCTCGTGTTCTCGAGCAGGCGTCGGACCAGGTAGGCCATGCCGGCGACGAGGTCCCCGACCGGGCAGTACGCGCGCACCCGGAAGCCGCGGGCGGCGAGCGCGTCCTGCAGCGGGTCGCCGAGGCCGCGCAGGACCTGCAGCTCGAGGTCGGAGTCCGCGTGGCCGGCGCCGCGGTTGTAGGCGATCGCGTGGGCGACCGAGCGCAGGTTGTGGGAGGCGACGGCGAGGCGGATACCGGACCCGCGCGCGTCGATCAGCGTGCGGGTCAGGGCCTCGAAGTTGCGGTCGCTGTCGGCCTTCTCCTCGAACACCGGGACGGGCCAGCCGTGCTGGCGGGCCTCCACGAGCTCGTGGTCCCAGTACGCGCCCTTGACCAGCCGCACGGTCAACGGGTGCGCGCGCTTCACCCGGCCGGCCCAGTCGAGGATCAGCGCGGCGGTGTCGGGCGAGTCGCGCAGGTAGGCCTGCAGGACGACGCCGGCGCTGGGGCCGTCGGCGAACTCGTCCTCGGCGAGCAGGTCGAGGATCAGCTCGGTGACGGCGTCGCGCGAGTCGAGCGACTCCATGTCGATGTGCAGGTGGGCGCCGAGGTCGCGGGCCTGGCGCAGTAGCTCGCGCAGGCGGCCGGCGGCGTCGCGCTGCCCGCGCTCGGGCGCGTCGGCGCGCAGCAGCGGCGTCAGGGCGGACACCTTGACGGACAGGTTGGCCCGGGGCAGGGGCCCGAGGCCGTCGGCCTCCAGCAGCGGCCGCGCGGACCAGCCCTCCGTCTCCCGGGTCAGGACGGTCAGCGCCTCGCCGCAGCGCTCGGCGTAGCGCTGCGCCTCGGCGGTCGTCACCGTCGCCTCGCCGAGCAGGTCGACGGTCGCGGCGACGCCCTCCTTCCACAGGTCCTTGAACTCGCCCATCGCAGCCGCGGGGGACTCGCCGACGATGAAGCGGTGCGCCATGTGCTTGACGCCCGCGGCAGCGGCGGCGCCCAGGGCGGCGCGACCCGGTCGCGAGGCGCCCATCTTCAGCGCCGCGGAGATCGGCGGCGGGGCGTTCTCGACCTCGCCGAGGAACCCGGTCAGGTGGCGCGCGAGATCGTCGACCCCGCGGCAGGCCGGCACGACGTCGACGAAGCGAAACAGGGCGGCCTTGAGCTCCTGGTCGGCCGAGGCGAGCTCCATCGCCCGCTCGTCGACGACCTTGATCGGGTTCTTGGAGGCGGCGGGAAGCGCGGCGTAGAGGTCACGACCGACCGTCCGCAGCTCGCCTTCGAGATCCATCGGCGGGCACACTACCCCGCGCGACCAGCGCCATCCGGTCCCGGAAGTCCGGCGTCCACAGCCCGTCCGCGAAACCGATCAGCTCGAAGGCCTTGACGATCGCCCGCGCCAGGGCCGGCGAGTACCCGCTCAGGCGGCTGGCGTAGTAGCGGATCGTGAACGTCTTGGGCGCCGTCGTGACCTCGAGCACGCCGTAGCCGGCCCGCTCCAGCAGCAGCGACAGCGAGTGGCGGGAGAAGTACTGGACGTGCGTGGGGATGACGCCCCACCAGCGCGCGCCGAGCCGGCGCGCCAGCCGGCTGCCCGAGTCCGGCAGCGTCAGGTAGAGCACGCCGCCGGGCGCGAGCAGGGTGTCGATGTGGCGCAGCGCCGCAAGCGGGTCGGTGAGGTGCTCGATGACGTCGCCGAGCACGATCGCGTCGAACGCGCCCTCCGGGAGGTCGGCGGCGAGGAGGTCCTGCTCGAGGACATCGAGGTTGAAGCGGTCGCGCGCGTACGCGGCCGCGAACGCCGACGGCTCGACGCCCGTGACGTCCCACCCGCGACCGCGTGCCTCCACGAGCATGAAGCCGACCCAGCAGCCGAGGTCGAGCAGGCGCCCGACCCGGACGTGGCGCTCGATCTGGTCCAGCGACGTCCGGGCGGTGACGCCCTGGCCCCGCGCCTCCTCGATGTAGTGGTCGGCCCGCGCGCCGACGTAGAGCGTGAGCAGGTCGTCCTCGGAGGGCATGTGCGCGAGCTGGCGATGCCCACAGGCGGCGCACTCGTCGATGTCGTCGAGCGCGGTGCCGTAGGCGTCGGTGGTGGGGATGAGCCCGCGCTCGTCGAGGTCCCGCCCGACGCGCAGCGCCAGCGACAGCGGGCCTTTGCCGCACGCCGAGCACGTCATCGCTGTGCCACGGCCCAGATGTCGTTGCCGGCGAACAGGCGGAACAGGCGGACGGCAGCGAGGCGCTGCCCGGCGCGCATGAACCACGAGTCCTTCAGGCCCTCCGTGGTGTGATGGCTGCCGTCGCGGACGATGGCGGCGTCGATCCACACCCGCGGCGCGGCGAACCCGGCCCGGCGCAGCGCGCGACGCAGCCCGTGCAGCGTCTGCTCGCGGGCGTGGTAGGCCTTGCTCGCAGCCACCCACGCCTCCAGGTTGCGCACCGTGGCGCCGTGGCCGGCGGCGATCAGCGGCCAGCGGGCGATCGGCCAGGTGACGCGCAGGAAGAGCCGGTTGGGCGCGGTGTGCAGGACGAGCCGCCCGCCGGGGCGGAGCACCCGGAACGCCTCGCCCAGCATCGCCTCGGCGTCGGCGGGGACCAGGTGCTCGATGACGTCGCCGCTCAGCACCGCGTCGAAGGACGCGTCCGGCCACGGCAGGGCGGTGACGTCGCCCTGGACGACCTCCGCACCGTCGACGCCGTCGAGCGTGTCCCGCGAGATCCGGACGGCCGCCTCGGCGTAGTCGAGCCCCGCGACGGCGGCGCCGGCCGCCGCGCAGGCCAGCAGGACCTCGCCGCGCCCGCACCCGAGATCGAGGACGCGCATCCCCGGCCGGGGCCCGAGCTTGGCCACCTGGCGCCGCTTCAGCGGGGACAGCCCGCGCCCGGCGTGGAACTCGTCCGCGCCCTCGCAGGTGTTGGACAGGAAGTAGGTGTCGTCGTAGACGTGCGGGGAGATCCGTTTCACAGGCGGCGCGCCACCCTAACCTTCCCTCCGCTTTGCGCGATCGAGGCTTGATCAGCGTCGTCACGCCGATGCACGACGAGGAGGACAACGCCCGGTCGCTGTACGAGCGCGTCGCCGCGACCCTGGAGACGTGCGACTGGGAGCTGGTGGTCGTCGACGACGGCAGCAAGGACGGCACCGCCCGCGTCCTGACCGAGATCGCGGCCGCCGACCCGCGCGTGAAGGTGATCTACCTGTCGCGCAACTTCGGCCACCAGGCGGCGATCACGGCGGGCCTCGAGCACGCGCGCGGTGACGCCGTCGTGATGATCGACGCCGACCTCCAGGACCCGCCGGAGCTGATCCCCGAGATGGTCGAGCGCTGGCGGGACGGCGCCGACGTCGTCTACGCCGTCCGCGAGACGCGCGAGGGGGAGACGCGCATGAAGCTCTGGACCGCGCACATCTTCTACCGCCTGATGGCGCGGATGGCCCAGCTCGAGCTGCCCGTCGACTCCGGCGACTTCCGCCTCATGGACCGGCGGGCGCTGGACGCGCTGCTGGCGATGCCCGAGCGTGCCCGCTTCCTGCGCGGGATGACCGTCTGGATCGGCTTCACGCAGACCGCCGTCCCCTACAAGCGCGACGCCCGGGTGGCGGGGCAGACGAAGTTCACGATGCGCAGGATGATCCGCTTCTCCTTCGACGCGATCTCGAGCTTCTCGTACTTCCCGCTGCAGCTCGCGACGCTGATCGGGTTCTTCATCAGCGTGATCGCCTTCCTGGCCATCCCGGCGACGGTGATCGCCCGCTACAGCGACCTCTTCGTCCCCGGCATCTCGACGACCCTGATCATCGTGCTGCTGCTCGGCGGCATCCAGCTGATGACGCTCGGGGTGATCGGCGAGTACGTCGGTCGCATCTACGACGAGGTCAAGCGGCGCCCGCTGTACGTGGTGCGCGAGACGACGAACATCGACTCCGACGCGGTCGGCCCCCGCCCCGCGGGCGTCGTCGAATGACGTGAAGGTCGCGATCGTCGGGGCCGGCGTCGCCGGTCTCACCGCTGCGCTGCGCCTGGGGGAGGCGGGGCACGAGACGGACGTCTACGAGCGCTGGCCCGGGCTGGGGGGGATGGCGGCCACGGTGGACGTCGGCGGCGGGCACCGGCTGGAGCGCTACTACCACCACCTGTTCACGTCCGACCGGCACATCGCGGACCTCTACGACGAGCTCGGGATGCCGGACGAGCTCGAGTGGCGCGACTCGACGACGGCGTTCTTCATCGAGGGCCGGCAGTGGCCGTTCACCTCGCCGCTCGACCTCCTGCGGTTCAAGCCGCTGACGCTCGCGGGCCGCCTGCGCATGGGTCTGTCCGTCCTGGCCGTGCAGAAGTTCGGCCGCGACCAGGCCAAGTACGAGGGCACCACGGCGGCGGAGTGGATCAAGAAGCGGATGGGGCGGGCGGCGTGGGAGACGGTGTGGGGACCGTTGCTGCGGGCGAAGTTCGGCGACCGCGCCGAGGACGTCTCGATGGTGTGGCTGTGGTCGAAGTTCACGCTGCGGCGACAGCTCGAGGGCGAGGAGGCGCGGGGGGAGAAGCTCGGCTACCCGCAGCACTCGTGGGAGCGGCTGCTCCAGACGCTGGCCGGGCGGGTCAACGGACGCGTCCTGATCGACCAGCCGGTGCGCCGGATCGACCACGACGACTACGGCTTCGCGGTCGAGTACGGCGGGCCGGGGTCGTTCCGGGCGGGTCACGACCCGGCCGCGTTCACCAAGCTCGGCACGGAGCGCTACGACCGCGTCCTGGCCACGGTCCCCAACGACATCTTCCTGGGCATGGCGGGGCACCTGGTCGACGGGGAGTACCGCGCCCGGCTCGAGGGCATCGACTACTACGCGGCGCTGTGCGTCCTGCTCGAGCTCGAGAAGCCCCTGTCGCCGTTCTACTGGACCAACATCGCCGATCCCGAGGTCGGCTTCCTGGGGCTGATCGAGCACACGAACTTCGTCGAGCCCGCGCGCTACGACGGCCGTCACTTCGCCTATCTGGCCAACTACCTCCCGCAGGATCACGAGCTGCTGGGGCTGACGAGGGACGCGCTGCTCGATCGCTACGAGGCGGGCCTGCGCCGCATCAACCCGGCCTTCGACCGGTCCTGGATCAAGCAGGCGTGGAGCTTCCAGGAGCCCGACGCGCAGCCGATCGTCACCGTCGGCTACCAGGACCGCATCCCGCCGTTGCAGACCGGCGTCCCGGGGCTCGTCCTGGCCAACACCACGCAGGTGTATCCGGAGGACCGCGGGACGAACTACGCGGTCCGCATCGGCGCTGAGGCGGCGGCCACGCTGATGCAGTGAAGATCCTCTTCACCGATCGCTACCCGGTCCTGAGCGAGACGTTCGTGGCGGCCGAGGCGCCGCTGTTCGACGTCGTCGAGAGCCAGGCGGGCTGGCTGGAGGAACCGCGGCGGGAGCGGCTCGCGGCGCTGGCGTGGCTGGCGGCCCGGCACCCGGTCGCGGTCGTGCGCGACGTGCTCGCTCGGCCGCGCTGGCGGCGCGAGGAGGTCGTGCTGCCGCTGCGTGTCCTGGCTCCGGCGGCGCGGCGCTGGCGGGAGGCGGAGCACGTCCACGTGCACTTCGCCCGCGGCGCGGCGCTGAGCGCGCTGCGGCTGCACCGCATCCTCGGGCTCCCGTACTCGCTCACCGCCCACGGCTACGACATCTTCCAGCAGCCGGCCAACCTCGCCGAGAAGTGCGCGCACGCGGCGTTCGTGACCAGCGGTTCCGAGTACACGGTCGCCCACGTCCCGCGCGCGCAGCTGGTCCCGATGGGCGTCGACTGCGAGGCGTTCCGCCGCCGGTCGCCGCCCGCCGCGACCCGGACCGTGCTCGCCGTCGGCCGGCTGGTGCCCAAGAAGGGCTTCGACGTGCTGGTCGACGCCGCGGCCGGCGTCGACCGCGTCGAGGTGCTGATCGCCGGCGAGGGGCCGGAGCGGGCGGCGCTGGAGGACCGCATCGCCGCGCGCGGCGCGCCCGTCCGCCTGCTCGGCGCGCAGTCCCACGACGACGTCCGGCGCCTGCTCGAGCGCGCCGCGGTCCTGTGCGCGCCGTGCGTGATCGCCGCCGACGGCGACCGCGATTCGATGCCGGTCGTGATCAAGGAGGCGCTGGCCATGGAGGTCCCGGTCGTGGTCTCGGACGCGGCGGGGCTGCCGGAGGCGGTGCGCCCGGAGTTCGGGGCGGTGGTCGCCGCCGGGGATCCGGACGCGCTGGCGGCTGCACTGACCGCCGAGCTCGACCGGACGGTGGGGGAGCGCGCCGCGAGGGGCGCAGCCGGCCGCGCGTTCGTGTGCGAGCACTTCTCCGTCGCCGGTCAGCTGGCCGCGATGACCGCGCTGCTGCGCCGGTAGGGTCGCCCCGCCATGCGCGAGGCCGCCGTCGATCGCATCCTGGAGACCGTCCCCGACGACGCCCTCGTGCTCGACGTCGGCGGCTGGGCCGTCCCGTTCCCGCGGGCGGACTGGATGCTCGACCTGGGCACGTACGAGACGCGCGGGGAGTGGGGCTACGACGGCGACCGCGCCGACGAGCGCTTCACCCCCGCGACCTGGGTGCAGCGCGACGTCTGCGCCCGCGAGCCGTGGCCGTTCGCCGACGGCCAGTTCGACTTCGCCGTCTGCTCGCACACGCTGGAGGACGTCCGCGACCCGGTCTGGGTCTGCTCGGAGCTGTCCCGCGTCGCCCGGGCCGGCTATGTCGAGACGCCGTCCCGGCTGGAGGAGCAGTCGTGGGGCGTGCAGGGCGAGTGGGCCGGCTGGGGCCACCACCACTGGATCGTCGAGGTGGTCGACGATCGGCTCGAGTTCCTGTTCAAGCACCATCTGGTGCACACGCCGGGGTACCACCTGCGGGCGTTTCCGGACGGGGGCTCGCGCACGACCTGGCTGTGGTGGGAGGGGACGGTCCCTGCTCGTGAACGGCTGACGCTCGATCCGTTGGAGCTGGATGCGGATCTGCGTGGGTTCGTGACCGCGAATGAACCGGAGGGAAGGCGTGCGCGTCGCCGTCGTCGTTCCGGCTCGTGACGCCGACGCCACACTCCCTCGCTGCCGCGAGGCGCTGAGGGCTCAGACCGGGGTGGACTTCGAACTGCTCATCGAGGAGGACGGGACGGGGCGTGGTCCGGGGGCAACCCGGAATGCCGGCGCCGGCCGAGCTCTGGACTGCGACGCGTACGCGTTCGTGGATGCGGACTGCTTCGCGGAGCCGGGGTGGCTGGCGGCCGGCGTGGCGGCGCTGGCGCAGGCGGATCTGGTGCAGGGCGCGGTGCTGCCCGATGGACCGGTCGGTCGGTTCGACCGGACGGTGTCGGTCGAGCGGCTCTCGCCGCTGTTCGAGAGCGCGAACCTGTTCGTCCGGCGCGAGCTGTTCGAGCGCCTGGGCGGCTTCTCCGACGGCATCGCCGACCCGGACAAGCACCTCGCGGAGGACGTGTATCTCGGCTGGGCGGCCGTGCGGGCCGGGGCGCGCGTGGCCTTCGCGCCGGATGCGGTCGTCCGTCACGCGGTGTTCCCGCGGTCGGCGCGCGAGGCCCGGGCCGAGCAGTGGCGCGCCCGGTACTTCCCGGAGATCGTCCGCGCCGTCCCCGAGCTGCGCCGGGCGTTCCTGCGCAACCGCGTCTTCCTCTCGCCACGGTCGCGGGACTTCGACCTCGCGCTGCTCGGGCTCGTCTTGCGGCGGCCGCTGCTGGCGCTGCCCTACCTGCGCCGCGGACCGTCGCTGTCCGACGCTGTCACCTTCGCCGCGCTGATGTACGGCTCAGTCCGTCACCGCAGCTTCGTCGCGTGATGCACGACGTGGCGGATCTTCCAGCCCGGCTCGGCCTTCATCGTGAACCGCGAGACCTCGCGGACGGAGTCGAAGCCGGCGTACCAGAGCATGGAGCGCCAGGCGCGGCGGGACGGGATCCAGAACACGACCGCCTTCTCGCGGTTGCCGCGAAAGCGGGCGTAGGGGAGGGGGAGGCGGTCGTACTCCTCGGCGGAGATGAACGTCCCGCCCGGCTTCACCAGCGCGGCGATGCGCTCCAGCGCGAGCAGCTGGTCGCGCAGGTGGATCAGGACCGAGCCGCAGAACACGAGGTCGAACCGGCCGAAGCGCTCCGGCGTCGCGTCGTACACCGAGCACACCACGCGCTCCACCGAGGATCCGAGCTGCTGCGCCGCCACGCGGAAGCCCGCGCCCCTCACGGAGTCGTTCGGATCCCGCCGCCGCGGGGGCCAGTCCAACGCAGCCTCGGAATCGAGGTCGATGGCCACGACCGACGCCCCGCGCTTCTCCATCTCGAACGCCCAGAACCCGTCCCACGTCCCGACCTCCAGCACGCGCATCCCGGTCATGTCAGCGGGGAGCCCGTAGTGACCGACGTACGGACGCAGGTCGAAGATGCCGGGGGTCGGGCCGTCCGGCAGCTCGAGCCGGTGGTACCAGGTGACCTCCGTCACACCGCGATGCCGCGCTCGCCCAGCGCGGTCAGCACGGCCTCGACGCCGGCCCGGGCGCCCATCTCCATCGTGACCTCGATCTCCGGAGACTCTGGCTCCTCGTAGGGATCGTCGATCCCGGTCATGTTCGCGAGCTCGCCGCGGCGAGCGCGGGCGTAGAGGCCCTTCGGGTCGCGGCGCTCGCACTCCTCCAGCGGGGTCGAGACCCACACCTCCAGGAAGGGCAGGCCCGCGTCGGAGTGCAGCTGACGGACCATCGCACGGCTCGCGCGATACGGCGAGACGAGCGAGACCACGACGACCACACCGGCGTCGGCCATCAGCCGGGCGACCTCGGCGGCGCGGCGGATGTTCTCCTCGCGCGATGCGTGGTCGAAGCCGAGGTCACCGCAGAGGCCGTGGCGCAGGTTGTCCCCGTCCAGGCGGTAGGCGTTGACGCCACGCTCGGCCAGCGCCTGCACCAGTTCGCGCGCGACGGTCGACTTCCCCGACGCCGGCAGACCGGTGAACCACACGGTGGCGCCGCGACGGCCCAGCAGGGCCTCGCGCTGCTCGCGCCCCAGCGCTTCCCCTTCCCAGACGACGTTCTCCGAGTGGGGTCGCCCGAGGCTCAAGATTCGCGGTCCAGGATCATCCCGCCGGCGACCGTGTTGTTGGTCGCCTCGTCGATCAGGATGAACGAACCGGTGGCGCGGTTGCGCTGGTAGGGATCGACGATCAGCGGAGCGCTCGTGCGCAGCTTGACGCGGCCGATGTCGTTGAGGCCGAGCTCCGTGGCCTCCTGGTCGCGGTGGAGGGTGTTGACGTCGAGGCGGTAGCGCAGCTCGTCGACGATCACGCGGGCGTTGCGCGTCGTCTGCTTGATGCCCAGGCGCGAGCCCTGCTTGAGCGGTTCGTCCGTCATCCAGCAGATCATCGCGTCGATCTCGCGGACCGGCTCCGGGTGGTTGTGCGGGCGGCAGATGACGTCGCCGCGGGAGACGTCGATGTCGTCGGCGAGATGGACGATCACCGACATGGGCGGGAACGCCTCCGGCACGTCGCCGTCGAGGGACTCGATGCGGCTGATCGTCGACGACTTGCCCGCGGGCAGCACGAGCACCTCGTCGCCCGCCTTCATGACGCCGCCGGCGACCTGACCCGCGTAGCCGCGGTAGTCGTGGTGCTCGTCGGTCTGCGGGCGGATGACCCACTGGACCGGGAAGCGGACGTCGATCAGGTTGCGGTCCGACGCGACGTGCAGGTGCTCGAGGTGCCACAGCAGCGGCGGCCCCCCGTACCAGGGCGAGTTCTCGCCGCGATCGACGACGTTGTCCCCGTGCAGGGCACTGATCGGGATGAAGGTGGCGTCGGGCAGGTTCAGCCGCGCGCCGAAGTCCGTCATCTCGGTGACGATGCGCTCGTACTGCTTCTCGTCCCAGTCGACCAGGTCCATCTTGTTGATGGCGAAGACGACGTGGCGGATGCCCAGCAGGGACGACAGGAAGGTGTGGCGGCGCGACTGCTCGGTCGGGCCCTCGCGGGCGTCGATCAGGACGATCGCGATGTCCGCCGTCGACGCGCCCGTGACCATGTTGCGGGTGTACTGCGTGTGGCCGGGAGTGTCGGCGAGGATGAACGAGCGCTTGGCCGTCGCGAAGTAGCGGTAGGCGACGTCGATGGTGATGCCCTGCTCGCGCTCGGCGCGCAGGCCGTCGGTGAGCAGCGCGAGGTCGACGACGTCGAGGCCGCGGCGCTCGCTGACGTCGGTGATGTGCGCGAGCTGGTCGGCCAGGATCTCCTTGGAGTCGTAGAGCAGCCGGCCGATCAGGGTCGACTTGCCGTCGTCGACGGACCCGGCGGTCGCGATGCGGACGAGTGACTCGGCCATGGCTTAGAAGTACCCCTCGCGCTTGCGGTCTTCCATCGCGGCCTCGCTGACGCGGTCGTCGGCGCGCGTCTCACCGCGCTCGGTGACGCGCGTGGCGGCGATCTCGGCGACCACCTCGGGCAGCGTCGTCGCCTCGGAGCGGACGGCGCCCGTGATGGTCAGGTCGCCCACGGTGCGGTAGCGCACGGAGGTGGTGAAGGGCTCTTCGCCGTCCATCAGCTCGACGTGCTCCGACACGGCGTAGAGCATCCCGTCGCGCTCGAAGACCTCGCGCTCGTGGGCGAAGTAGATCGGCGGCAGCTCGAGACCCTCCTGCTCGATGTACTGCCACACGTCGAGCTCGGTCCAATTGGAGATCGGGAACGCGCGGACGTTCTCGCCCTTGCGGATGCGGCCGTTGAAGAGGTTCCAGAGCTCGGGTCGCTGCGCGCGCGGGTCCCACTGGCCGAAGTCGTCGCGGAAGGAGAGCATGCGCTCCTTCGCGCGGGCGCGCT
This sequence comes from uncultured Solirubrobacteraceae bacterium, assembly GCA_963740765.1. Classification (GTDB taxonomy): domain Bacteria; phylum Actinomycetota; class Thermoleophilia; order Solirubrobacterales; family Solirubrobacteraceae; genus DATLGB01. The sequence goes on from CAVUFN010000008.1 coordinate 466,096, forward strand.
CCTCGTCGCGACGGGCGCCGCCGAAGCACGCGTCGAACTCGTGCTTCTCGATGATGTCCAGCAGCGTCTGCGTCTGCTGGCGGTTACGGGACGCGCGCGGGCCCTTGTCCTCGGCGACGCGGCCCTGATCGATCGTCTCCTGCACGGACGCGACGATCAGCCGCTCACCCAGCTCGGCGACCCGGCGGTCGCGGAACTCGATGACCTCCGGGAAGTTGTGGCCCGTGTCCACGTGGACGAGCGGGAACGGGAAGCGGCCGGGGCGGAACGCCTTCTCGGCGAGCCGCAGCAGGACGATGGAGTCCTTGCCGCCGCTGAAGAGCAGGGCGGGCCGCTCGAACTCGGCGGCCACCTCGCGCATGAGGTGGACGGCCTCGGATTCGAGGGCCTCCAGATGGGTGAGTTCGTACGTGGTCACAGCGACGGGGCAGGCTAGTGGCGTGAGAGCGCGGGCAGTGCGGGTCGCAGACCCCGCCACAGCGCTGTGAGGGCTTCATCGGCAGGCCCGGACCGGAACGCGAGCGTATCCAACCCCTCCTCGAGCAGGTCGTACCCGAGGGCGGCGAGGCGGTCGCGGGCGGCGGCGCGGTCGCCCGGCTGCAGGTGGAAGTGCTCGTAGACGATCAGCCGCGGGCGCAGACGCTCGAGCGGCGCGTGCCGGAGCACCTCCCAGTCGTGACCCTCCGTGTCCACCACCAGCAGGTCGAGGCGCTCCAGCCCCAGGTCGTCGAAGGTCACGGCGTCGACCTCGATGCGCCGCGCCCCCTCGACCGGGTACAGCGAGCCGAGCGTGTCGTCCACGGGTGCGAAGAACGGGACCGTCCCCTGGTTCGCGCTGACCGCGGCGTTGACCAGGCGCAGGCCCGGGCGCTCGCCGACGGTCTCCCGCAGGCGGGCGAAGACGGCCGGCTGGGGCTCGACGAGGACGCCGGACCAGCCGGGCGGGATCGGGTGCAGCGGATCGTGGGAGTGGCCGTCGTTGGCGCCGATCTCGGCGACGACCGCCTCGGGGTAAGCGTCCTTGAACGCCGCCAGCAGCCGCGTCGTCGCCATCCGCCGGACCAGCCGGCGGTAGCGCCGGCGGGCTAGCGCCTGCGCAACGCGACCAGGCAGTACTGCGTCCCCTCGTTGACGGTGCGCTCGACGTCGAGCCCGGCGGCGTCGGCCGTCGCCCGCAGGGTGGCCAGGTCGACCGCCGACCCCAGCCAGGCCGGGTGGCGCGCGGCCTTCCCGCCGCGCAGGCGGCGCCGGTGCACGGCCGGGTCGTCGGACACCTGGAAGGCCGCCCAGCCGCCCGGGCGCAGGACCCGGCCCATCTCGGCCACGTAGCCGTAGGTGAGCGCCGGGTCGGGCAGGTGCTGGAAGACGACGTGGGAGAAGACGCCGTCGGCGCTGGCATCGGCGATCCCGGTCAGGGTGCGGCCGTCGCCGTGAACCCACTCGACGCCGTGGATCTCCGGCGCGCGGGCCAGCATCTCCGCCGAGACGTCGAGGGCGCGGACGCTGCGGGCGCGCGCAGCGAGCACGCGCGTGATGCGCCCGATCCCGGCGCCGATCTCGACGAGGTCGTCGTCCGGGCCGACCGACAGCCCGAGGCCGCGGAGCACGAAGTCCGCGCCCTCCTCGCCGGCGGCCCAGAAGGCGTCGAGGTCCGGCGCGTCGTAGTCGAGACGGTTGTCGACGTAGAACGCCGCGTTCTCGCGCGCCCGGGCGTCCCAGAAGGCTTCCATGTCGGCCACGATCAGGACCCTACGGTCAAGCAGGCCACCGCTCGTACCGATCATCGGCGTACGTGCGCATCCGTGACCACCGACCGGTGCTGCTGCTCTCCATGGTCTGGCTGGCCGCGCTGCCGGTCGTCGTCCTGCACGGCCCGGGCGCCAGCAAGGTCGAGGTCGCCCCCGCGGACCACTTCTTCGCGGTCGGCCTCGCAGCCCTGATCGCGGGCACGGCCTCCGTGGTGCTCAGCGTCGCGGGAGCACGCCGCGGTGACGGGCGCACCGTCCTGATGAGCACCGCCTTCTCGACCATGACCGGGCTCCTGCTCGTGCACGGCCTGGCGACCCCGGGGATGATCGTCGACGCCAACGGCGTGGTCGCCCTGGCCGGCGGCCTCTCGCTGCCCGTGGGCGCGGCACTGCTGGCCCTGACCGCGCTGCCCAGCCTGCGCCGGCCGCGCAACGTCCGCACGCTCGTCGTCTACCAGATCGCGCTCTTCGTGCTGGTGATCGATCTCGGCCTCCTCGGGCTGCTCTTCCCGGCCGCCGTCCCGAGCGTCCCGAACGCCGGCACGCCGCCCGCCATCGCGCTGCTGGTCGTCGGCGGCCTGCTCTTCGGCGTCATCGTCGTCCGGGCCCTGCGCACCTTCGCGCTGACCCGCCGCGCGTCCGACCTGGTCGCGGCCGCAGGCTGCGTCTGGCTCGCCGTCGCGCTGTTCCCGCAGATGGTCATGGGCTACGCGACCGCCGGCTTCTACATCGGCCACGGCTTCGAGATCTTCGGGATGGGGATGCTCGCCGTTCCCGCCGTGATGGACATGGTCCGCGACGGCGGCCAGTCGCGCGCGCTCGTGGGGGACCTGAGCGCCACGGAGATGGTCGCCGCCGAGGAGCGCTACCTCGGCCCGCGCGTCCGCGCGCTGCTGGTCAGGCTCGCGGAGAAGGACACCTCCACCGAGCAGCACACCCGGCGCGTGGCGATGCTGGCCGTCCAGGTCGGCGAGCACCTGCGCCTGCCGCCCGCGACGCTGCGCCAGCTGGCCGTGGGCGGCCTGCTGCACGACATCGGCAAGCTCTCCGTGCCCGACGCGGTCCTGTGCAAGCCGAGCCAGCTGACCGATGCGGAGTTCGCCGAGATCGAGAAGCACCCGGGGGCCGGCGTCAAGCTGCTCCAGGAGCTGGGCGGGTTCCCGGATCAGGTCCTCAAGCTGGTCGGCGAGCACCACGAGCGTCTCGACGGCGGCGGCTACCCGGACGGCCTGGCCGGGCCCGAGCTGGGCATCGGCCCGCGGCTGCTGGCGGTCTGCGACGTGTTCGACGCGCTCACCGACAACCGGGTCTACCGGGACGCGTGGAGCGTCGAGGACGCGCTTGCGCTGCTGCGCACCGAGGCGGGCACGAAGCTCGACGCGCGCTGCGTGCACGCCCTCGAGCAGGTGGTATCGGCCCGCCCCACCCCGCTCCGCGCGCCCGTACGCTCCGCGGCATGGTCGCCCGCCGCGTCGCCGGTCTGATCGCCGCCGGCGCCGCCGCCAAGGTCGTCCTCGCCTTCGTCACCGTCGGACAGCAGTTCGACATCGACTCGCTCGCCCTCGTCGGCGCGGTCCTGCGCACGCCCGAGCGCTGGCACCTCTACGAGATCGGCGCCCGCTGGCCGTACCCCGCCGGGTTCTTCCCGCTGGACTACCTGGCGGGCTCGCTCGCCTACCGGACGGGGCTGCCGTTCCACGGCACGATCCAGCTCTGGACGATCGCGGCGGACTCCGCCATGGCGTGGCTGGTGCAGGACGAGCTGCGCCGGCGCGGGTCGGGCGACCGGGCGCGGTTGATCGCGACCGCGCTGATCGCCTTCGGGCCCGTGTTCGTGCTCATCGACGGTTACCACGGCCAGATCGACTCGGTGCCGACGCTGTTCGCGCTCGGCGCCGCGCTCGTGGTCGTGCGCGGCGGCCCGGCGTGGGCGGCGGGGCTGCTGCTGGGAGTGGCCGTGTCGATGAAGACGGCGCCGGTGCTGCTGCTGCTCGTCCTGCTGCCGGCGCTCGGGACGTGGCGCTCGCGGGCGTGGCTCGCCGTGCCCACGCTGGCCCTGCCGGTGCTCGTGACGCTGCCGTGGCTGATCACCGACTTCGACGCCACCTGGGCCGCGCTCACCGCCAACCAGGGTGTGCCGAGCGTCGGCGGTTACAGCGTGCTGCTCGAGCCGTCGCTGACCGGCGCGTTCCTGTTCGGGGACCGGCTCGAGCCGGGGTCCGTGGTCACGTGGTTCACCGACCACCAGAACCTGATCGTGGGGGTGGTCGCGGTGGTCGCGGCGGTCGTCGCGCATCGCCGCCGGCTCGGCATCCCGGCTGCGGCATCGCTGCTGTACCTCGGCGTCTGGGCCGCCAACCCCAACCAGGCCTACCAGTACTACGTCTGGGGCATCCCGTTCCTGCTGCTGGCCGGGCACTGGCGGGGCGTGCTCGCGTTGCAGGCCGCCCTGGCCGTGCCGGCCCTGATCGTCTACCCGCGGTGGAACGAGTCGTGGCTGCAGCCGCCGTACGTGGTGATGCTCGTCGGGATCTGGCTCGCGACGGTGGTTTGGTTCGCGGTCAGCGCGCGAAGCGCGTGAGGCCGTCCTCGTCGACCCGACGGGCCTCGCCGCGCTCGAGCAGCAGATCCAGGTGCCCGAGCACCTCCGACAGCGTCAGGAACGCCTGCGTCAACGACGCGTTCCCCCACATCCGCCGGGCGATCTCGTGCGCGGACAAGGGGCCGTCGTCGAGCATCGCGCCGATCTTGCGCACACGGCGCTCGTGCATGTTCAGGCGGGTCTCGATCAGCCCGCGCGGGTCGGTGACGGTGTCGCCGTGACCGGGGAGGACGGTGTCGAGGTCCTCCGTGGCCTGGGTCGCGCGCAGCGAGCGCAGGTAGTTGACCAGCGCGCGGTCCTGGTCCTTGGACGCGAGCGGGTTGGAGGAGATGTGGGCGAGCAGATGGTCGCCGCCGATCGCCTCGCGCCGCTCGTGGTCGTGGAAGACGGTGTCGGTGCTCGAGTGGCCGGGACGGTGGTGGACCGTCCAGGTGCGGTCGGCGAACGCGAGCGTCCCGCCGTCGGTCAGCGCGGCGTCCACGGGAGCGGAAGCACCCCACGCGCGGAACCCTTGCGCCATCGCCTCCAGCACGGAGACGACCTCACCGGCGACGCCGTGCCGGCGCATCAGCGCGGCGGCGTGCGCGTCGTCGGCCTTCATCTGGCCCTTCCAGTCGGCCAGCCAGTCCGTGGCGAGCTCGAGCGCGCAGACCTCGGCGTCCGAGCGCCGCTTGAGGATCGCGATCAGGCCCTCGTGGTCGGGGTGGTGGTGGGTGAGGACGATGCGCTCGAGGTCCTCGATGCGGCGCCCGTGCTCGGCGAGGGCCAGCTCGAGCGCGTCGAGCGCGGCGCCGGAGTTCGGGCCGGTGTCGACGAGCGTGAGCGGGTCGTCCTCGACCAGGTAGCAGTTGACCCGGCCCACGGCCCACGGCGTGGGGATCGGGAGGCGGTGGATGCTCACCCCCGGATGATGCCGAGCACCTCGTCGCGCTTGGCCTCCATGTCCGTTTCGGAGACGAGCGACTCGAGGTTGAGCCGCAGCAGCGGCTCGGTGTTGGACGCGCGCACGTTGAAGTGCCAGTCGTCGTAGTCGACGCTGATGCCGTCGAGCTTGGTGATCTCGCCGTCGGAGTAGCGCTCCTCGATCTCGCGCATCTTCGCGTCGGCGTCCTCGACCTCCGAGTTGATCTCGCCCGAGATGAAGTACTCGGAGCGGAAGCCGTCGATCAGCTCGGAGAGCTTCGCACCGCGCTTGGAGAGCAGCTCGAGGATCAGCAGCGCGGGGATCGTCCCCGAGTCCGCGTTGTAGAACTCGGCGAAGTAGTAGTGGCCCGAGACCTCGCCGCCGAAGACGCCGCCCTCGTCGCGCATGCGGGTCTTGAAGAAGGCGTGCCCGACGCGGTTCATGTGCGCGGTGCCGCCGGCCTGCTCGACGGTGTGGGCGACGGCGCGCGAGGCGCGGACGTCGTAGAGGATGGCAGCGCCCGGTGTCTTCTCGAGCACGGACTGGGCCAGCAGGGCGGTGAGGAAGTCGCCGTCGACGAAGCGCCCCTTGTCGTCGATGAAGAAGCAGCGGTCGGCGTCCCCGTCCCACGCGATGCCGAGGTCCGCGCCGCTCCTGGTGACCGCGTCGGTGACGATGCGGCGGTTCTCGGGCAGCAGCGGGTTGGGCTCGCCGTCGGGGAACTCGCCGTCCGGCTCCCAGCGCAGGGTCTCGAGGTCGAGGTCGAACGGCGCCAGGATCGGGCCGACCATGACGCCGGCCATCCCGTTGCCGCCGTCGACGACGACCTTCATGCGCTCCAGCGCGTCGGTGTCGATGATCTTCAGGGCGGCCTCACGGAACTCGGGAGCGATGTCGACGTCCTCGCTCGACCCGCCGCCCGGAGCCTCCCCGAGACCGTCGTCGATCAGCTTGCGGATGTCCTGTAGCCCGCGGTCGCCGGACAGCGCGAGCGCGCCCTTCTCGACCATCTTCGCGCCGGTGTACTGCTTCGGGTTGTGACTGGCCGTGCACATCAGGCCGCCGTCGAGGTCCCGCGAGCCGACCAGGAAATACAGCATCTCGGTCCCCACCATCCCGGCGTCGAGCACGTGCGCGCCCTCGCTGGTCATGCCGGCCTTGTAGCGCTCCGCGAGCTCGGGAGCGGTCAGGCGCATGTCGCGGCCGAGCCCCAGCCGCAGGTCCGCCGCGTCCTTGCCGGACAGGTCGGCGATGACGCGCGCGAAGCCCCGGCCGATCTGCTCGGCCATGTCTCCGTCGATCTGATCGCCGTAGATGCCGCGGACGTCGTAGGCCTTGAAGATGTCTGCCGTCGCCATGGCGCGAGAGACTACGCGCGTGCAGGTGCTTCTCATCCACAACCGTCCGGTGGCAACCGCGGGCGGCTACGAGCGCCTCGTGCGCGGGGTGGACGCGGCGCTGCGGCGCGCGGGCCACACGACCGAGCTGCTCGTGCCGCCTCTCCACTCGCGCTGGCGGCGCCCGCGACTGCCGGCGCATTCCTGCGACGTCGCCTGCCTGTTCGGGATGGGCTTCCTGCATCTCGGCCTGATCGACCGGCTCGACGTGCCCGCCGTCGGGGTGGTGGGGGACGGGTGGATGGTCTACGGGCCGGAGGTCACCAGAACGTCCGCGGACCTGTCGCGGGTGCGCTGGCTGTTCATCTCGGAGGCGGTGCGCGAGCGGGCGCCGGCGGACGGGGCCGTGGTGCACCCGGGCGTCGACCCGGACGCGTTCCCGTTCGCCGAGCCGAGCGAGTGGGGCGGGAGGCTGGCGTACGTCGGCCGCGTCGATCCGACCAAGGGGGTCGAGACCGCCCGGGCCGCCGCCGCCCTGCTGCCGGGCGTGACCGTGACCGTCGACGGTCCGGGCGGCGACCAGTGCACCCCTGCCGACCGCGTCCACGAGGTCTACGCCGCCGCCGACGCGATCCTGTTCCCCGTCGAGTGGCCGGAGCCCTGGGGCCTCGTCCCGCTGGAGGCGATGAGCGTCGGCCGACCGGTCATCGCCACGGGGACGGGCGGCTCGGGGGAGTACCTGCGCGACGGGGAGAACTGCCTGCTCTTCCCGCCGGGCGACGCGCAGGCGCTGGCGGCCTGCGTGCGCCGCCTCGCCGGCGACCCGGTCCTGCGCGACCGGCTGGTCGCGGGCGGCCGCGAGACCGCCGCGCGCTTCACCGCCGACGCGTTCGAGCGGCGCGTCGTGGCCGAACTGGAAGCTAGGGTCGCGGCGCCATGACCCTTCCTCCCGTGGTGATCCTCTGCGGCGGCCGCGGCACGCGTCTGCAGGAGAGGACGGTCGACCTGCCCAAGCCGCTGGTGGAGATCGGCGGCAAGCCGATCGTCTGGCACGTCATCCAGCTCTACGTCGTCGCGGGCGCGCGGGAGTTCGTGCTCGCGGGCGGCTACAAGTGCGACCAGCTGGCTGCGTTCACCGATGCGGAGGAGTGGCCCGACGGCGTCACGGTGCGCTGCGTCGACACCGGGCTCGACACGCAGACCGGCGGCCGCGTCCATGCCCTCCGCGACGAGGTCGGCGAGGGCTCGTTCATGGTCACCTACGCCGACGGGGTCGCCGACATCGACCTCCACGCGCTGCTCGAGCGCCATCGCGCCCACGGCCGCACCGCCACCGTCACGGTCGTGCGGCCCGAGCTGCAGTTCGGCGTCGCGGTCATCGGCGAGGGGGACGTCGTGACCGGGTTCCGCGAGAAGCCGCGCGCCGAGCACTGGATCAACGGCGGCTTCTTCTGCTTCGAGCCGGCGATCTTCGACTACCTGACCGCCTCGTCCGTGCTCGAGCGCGAGCCGCTGGAGGGCCTGGCCGGCGACGGCGCGCTGCACGCCTTCCGCCACACGGGCTTCTGGGCGTGCATGGACACGTACAAGGACGCGACCCGCCTCAACGACCTGTGGGCGGCGGGGGACGCGCCGTGGCGGCTCTGGTAGCGGTCGTCGTCCCGACCTACCGGCGGCCGTTGCGGTTGCGGTGGCTGCTGAATGCGCTTGCGGAGCAGGTCGACGCGGAGTTCGAAGTGCTGGTGGGGCACGACGTCACCGAGAGGGTGGATCTGCCGGAAGGCGTCCGTGGGATCCCTGTGCCCGACGGGCGCGGGCCGGCGGCGAAGCGCAACGCCGCCTGGCGCGCCACCGACGCGGAGCTCGTGATCTTCACCGATGACGACTGCCGCCCTCCACCAGGGTGGATTTCGTCAATGCTGGCGGCTGTACGTCCCGGCGCGATCGTCCAGGGCGCCACCCGCCCCGACCCCGACGAGCTCGGCGTCTTCCACCACGCGCCGCACGCGCGCTCCCAGCGGATCGACCCGCCCAACGCGATCGGGCAGACGTGCAACATCGCCTACCCACGGGCGGTGCTCGAGGCCACCGGCGGCTTCGACGAGTCGCTGCCCGACGCGGTGGGGGAGGACACCGACCTGCTCCTGCGCGCGAAGGCGCTCGGCACGCCCGTCGTCGCCGCGCCCGAGGCGGTCACCTTCCACGCCGTCGAGTGGGGCCTGCGCTCGCGCCTGCGCGCCTCGACCCGCTGGGCGGGCATGGCGCTGCTGGTCCGCAACCACCCCGAGTTGCGCCGCGAGATGGCGCTCGGCGGGTGGGCGTGGAAGCGCGAGCACGCGACCTGGCTGCTCGCCGCCCAGGCGGCACGGCTAAGACACCCCATAGGTGTGTTGGCCGTGGCGCTTCCGTGGATCGCCGGCAATCCGCGCCTGTACGGCAACGGCCCGCGCGGGCTGGCGCGCTGGGCGAGCGAGCTGCCCGGCCGGTTCGTGGCGGACGGCGTGGGAGACCGCAGCGCTGCTGCGCGGCTCGATCAAGCACCGCTCGCTGCTCCTTTGAAGGTCGCGGTCACGCACCCGACGTACTGGCCGGAGGTCCGGCGCGGCGCCGAGCGGCTCGCGCACGACATCGCCGGCCCGCTCGGCGCACGCATCGTCACCACCCACGAAGGGCGCGGAGGGACGAGCATCGAGGAAGGGGTGGAGGTGGTCCGCCACCGGCGCCTCCCGGGCGCGCGCCTCGAGCGCCGCCATTTCGAGCCATATCTGGAGACGGCCCCAGCCTTCTTCCTCAGTGCCAAGAGCTACGACGCGGTCTGCGCCCTCCACGTCATCCCGGCGGCAATGGCGGTCAAGGCAAACACACCAACCGTCTACTGGCACATGGGCGTCCCACACCGCGCCTGGGTCACCGCCCGCCGAGGACGGAGGACGCTGATCGAGACCGCGACGCGCGCGGAGACGGTGCTCGCCCTCTCCCAGCACGCCGCCGACGCCTTCGAGCACTGGCTCGGCGTCGAGGCCCAGGTGCTCCACCCACCCGTCGACACCCACCACTTCACCCCGGGCGGCACCCGCGCACCCGAGCCGACCATCGTCTGCGCCGCCGACGCCCGCGAGCCCCGCAAGCGCGTCCCCGAGCTCGTCGACGCGTTCGCCGCCGTCCGCCGCGAGCACCCGACCGCCCGCCTGCTGCTCGACGCGCGCACCGCCACCGGCTTCGAGGCGCCCGGCGTCGAGTGCGTCGACATGACCGACCTGCGCGCCCGCTACCGCGAGGCGTGGGTCAGCGTGCTCCCCTCCTGGGGCGAGGCGTTCGGGCTCGTGCTCGCCGAGGCGATGGCCTGCGGGACCCCGGGTGTCGGGACGGTGCCCGAGGTCATCACGGACGGCACCGGCGTCCTCGTCGCCGACGACCTTGCCGGCGCGCTGCTCGAGGCCCTCGACCTGGCCCGCGATCCGGACACGGCGGCCCGCTGCCAGGCCCGGGCCGAGGCGTTCTCCGTCGCCGCCTGCACCGACCGTTTGAAGCTCGTCCTGGGCGGCCTCGGCTAGACCCGGGGCTGCCAGAGCACGTTGACGAGGCGCCAGCGGTCCTCGAAGCGGGCGACCTGGACGTGGTCCATGAAGCGCGACGAGAGGATCCGCACCGTCGCCATGTCCCCGTACGCGTCGAGGATCTCCATCTCGTACGGGCGCTCGTGTTTGGTGCCGTAGCCCGTCGCGGTCGCCGCGATCATGTCGTCGCGCGACATCGTGTCGACCACCCGACCGGCCTCGGTGACCTCGACCTCGCGCTTGACGAGCGCCGGATGCAGGCAGCCGCCCATCCGCTCCGCGTCCCCGTCCAGCCACCCCTCGATGTAGTCCCTCGCCGCGCTCAGGATCCCCTCGCGGTCGGCGTCCGGTGTCATCGCGCGATACTTCCAAACGCAAGGGAAACACACAAGCGAGGAGCCCACCGTTGCCCGTCCAGCGCGAAGTCGTCACGGGTGCAGGCATTCCGGCGCCGCTCGGGCCGTACTCGGCTGGGGTCCGGGCCGCCGGGACGATGCTCTACGTCGCCGGCCAGGCCGGCATCGACCCGGAGACCGGCAAGCCCGCCGGCCCGACGATGGCCGAGCAGGCGCGGCAGGCGATGCGGAACGTCGAGGCGGTCCTGCGCGCCGGCGGCAGCCGCCCGGAGCTCGTCGTCAACACCACGGTGATCGTGGCTGACGTGTCCGAGTTCGCGGTGGTCAACGAGGTGTTCGGCGAGACGTTCCCGGTCGATCCGCCGGCGCGCATGACGATGCAGGTCCAGCTCCCGCACGGCCTGTTGATCTCCGTCGGGTGCGTGGCCCTGGTCGATGACTGATCAGAGGGCGCCGAGGCCGCGCACGTCTCAACGGGGGCGACCATCTGGGCGGGGCGGCGCAGCGCGCCGGCCCGCGAAACGACGTTCGGCGTCGAGCGCTAGAGCGCGTCGCGGATCGGGTCGAGGTCGCCGTCGCCCTCGGCCCATGCGCGCGCCCGCGGGTTGGCGGCGACGGCGCGGCGCCAGTGGTCCAGAGCGCGCTCGCGCTGCCCGCCCTGGGCCGCCCAGCACGCGAGGTCGTAGTGGACGTTCGCGTCGTCCGGATGGTCCTCGAGGGCGGCCGCGGCGGCGGTGTACGCGGCCACGTAGTCGCCCGCGGCGGCCAGCGGCTGGGCTTCGAAGCGGTACTGCCACGCCGGGATCGGCCCCGCCGCGCCGGCCGGGTTGCCGACGACCAGCGCGATCGTCCCGTCCTCCGTGGCGACCGCCGTGCGGTGCGACCCGGCGTCGGGGCAGAAGACGACCGTGCCCGGGCCGGCGTCGATCTCCTCCCCGTCGACCGTGAAGGTCGCCCGGCCCGTGACGAGCACGTACATCTCCTCGTCGTCGCTCGGCAGCTCGTCGTGCGGCTCGATCAGCAGCTCACCGGCGTCGGCGGAATAGGCGTTGGTGCCGAACGCGGAGATCTCGAGCTCGCGCCGCAGCGGGCGCCAGTGGACCCCCGCCACGTCGATCGAGCCGATCTCCGTCAGGGTCGTCACGCGGGCCGGCACGAAGACAGTCTTACACTGATGTGACGTATGGCCGGACATTCCAAGTGGGCGGGGATCAAGCACAAGAAGGCGATCGTCGACTCGCGCCGGGGCAAGCTGTTCACCAAGCTCGCGCGCGCGATCACGGTGGCCGCCAAGGAGGGCGGGGGAGACCCGGACACCAACGCGCGCCTCGGCCTCGCGGTCCAGAAGGCCAAGGACGCCTCGATGCCCAAGGAGAACATCGAGCGCGCGATCGCGAAGGGGACGGGCGAGGGCGCTGACGCCGAGGCCCTCGAGGACGTCACCTACGAGGGCTACGGGCCCGGCGGCGTCGCCCTGCTGATCGAGGCCGTCACCGACAACCGCAACCGCACCGGCTCCGAGGTGCGGCACATGCTCAAGTCCAACGGAGGCAGCCTCGGCGAGCCCGGCTCCGTCGCCTACCTCTTCGACAAGAAGGGCCTGATCGTCGTCGACGGGGAGCGCTACTCCGAGGACGACCTGCTCATCGCCGTCGACGCCGGTGCCGAGGACATCTCGATGGACGACGACGTCTTCGAGATCCTCTGCGACCCCGCGGACCTGACCGCCGTGCGCGGCGCGCTCGACGAGGCCGGCATCGAGGTCGAGACGTCGGAGATCTCACAGCTGCCCACGGTGCGCGTCCCGCTCGACGAGGAGGCCGCCACCAAGGTGCTCAGGCTCATCGACGCGCTGGAAGAGCAGGACGACGTAGACACCGTCCACGCCAACTTCGATGTCGACGCAGACGTCCTCGAGCGAGTCGCAGGCTGAGCCCGGGGCGCATCCGCGCCCCGCGGGTCTCGTGTTCCGCGCCTTCATCATCCTGGTGATGGCGATCGGCTCGATCGCCATGTGGCTGGGCGTCCCGATCGGCCTGATCTACCTCGTGTCCAAGATGGTCGACAGCACCCAGCCGTCCATGGGCCCGTACATGATCATCCTGTTCGGCGTCCCGATCGGGATGACGCTGATCGGCAAGGGGCTCGGCGCGCTCGACCGCTACTACATCCGCAAGACCGGCGGCATCCAGGACCGCTACCGCGCCGGCTGGCTGAAGTCGATGCGCGGAGAGGCCAAGCCGACGGGCACGAGCAACTGGAAGGTCCTCGACGTCGTGATGATCTTCTCCGTGACCGTCGCCGGGCTGGCGATGGGCATCTGGTTCCTCTTCTTCGCCGGGTCGTCGATCGGGTAGCTAGTACCGGTCGCCGACGGCCTTCGGGAGGTCGTCGAGCGCCGCGAGGTCGTCGGCGGACAGCTCGATCTCCGCGGCCTCCGCGTTCTCCTCGAGGTACTCGCGCCGCTTGGTGCCCGGGATCGGGACGACGTGCTCGCCCTGCGCGAGGATCCACGCCAGCGCGACCTGGCCGGGCGTGACGTCGAGGTGGTCGGCGACGACCTTGACCTTCTCGACGATGTCGAGGTTCGCGTGCAGCGCCTCGCGCGTGAAGCGCGGGTTGGCGGCCCGGAAGTCGCGGTCGTCGAACGAGCTCGCGTTGATCGTCCCGGTCAGGTAGCCCCGGCCGAGCGGGGCGAACGGGATGAAGGCGGTGCCGTGCTCCTCGCACCACGGCAGGACGTCGTCGAGCGCGTCGCGCGTCCACAGCGACAGCTCGGACTGCAGGGAGGCGACGGGGTGGACGGCGTGCGCGCGCTCGAGCTCCTCGACGGTCGCCTCGCTCATCCCGATGGCGAGCGCCTTGCCCGCCTGCACGGCCTCGGCGAGCACGCCCCAGCTCTCCTCGACGGGGACGTCCGGGTCGACGCGATGCAGCTGGTAGAGGTCGACGTGGTCGGTCTGCAGCCGCCGCAGCGACGCGTCGATCGCGGCCCGCAGATGCTCGGGCCGCCCGTTCTTGCGGATCGTCGGCCGCCCGCCGACCAGCTCCCCGATCAGGCCGCCCTTGGTGGCCAGGAACGCCTCGTCGCGGCGGCCGGCCAGCGCGCGGCCGACCAGCTCCTCGTTGGTGTGGGGCCCGTAGGCGTCCGAGGTGTCGAGCAGGGTCACGCCGAGTTCGAGCGCGTGGTGGATGACATCGATCGAGCGGGCATCGTCGCGGTCGTTCGCGCCGTAGGCCCAGCTCATGCCCATGCAGCCGAGTCCGATGGCTCCGACCTCGCGGCCGGCGAGGGTGCGGGTGGAGATCATGCTCCTGACGCTAGGAACCGCAGCACCGCGAGGCCCCGGCGGTGATCGCCGGTGGAGGTCGCGCGCCCGCCGCCGAGGGTGGGGATATCCACACCATCGGACACCGGCTCGCCGCCTGGGAACGGGATCACCGCCGCGGGAGATTGCCTGCCATGACCTCCTCGTTCAGTCGCCTCACCGCTCGCGCCGGCCGTTGGAGCGCCGCGCATCGCCGCCTCGCCATCGCCGGGTGGCTCGCCTTCGTCGTCCTTGCCGTCGTCGGTGGCGGCGTCGCCGGCTTCCACCAGGGCGACGACGACGACGGCGTCGGGTCCTCGGGCCGCGGGGACCGCATCGCCGCCGCGGCGTTCCCCGAGTCCCCGTCCGAGACCGTGATCGTGCAGGCCCGCCACGGCCTCCCCGCGACGGTCGCCGACGTCCGTGATCGCCTCGCCGACGCGCCCGGGGTCCGCTCCGTGGAGCGGGCGCAGTCCAAGCCCGGCAGCCGGCTGCTGATCGTCCACTACGCGCCCGGCACGGACATCGATCCGATCGTGGCCGCCACCGAGGCCGCCGGCCGTGCCCACCCGGACGCCTACGTCGGTCAGTTCGGCGAGGACTCGCTCGACGCGGCGCTGAGCGAGCAGATCGGCGCCGACATGGGCCGGGCCGAGTCGGTCTCGCTGCCGATCACGCTCGTGCTGCTGCTGCTCTCGTTCGGCTCGATCGTCGCCGCGCTCCTCCCGCTCGGGCTCGCGCTGTCGTCGGTCGCCGCCGCCATGGGCCTCGTGTCGCTGATCAGCCACGTGGTGCCGATGGAGGAGACGGTCAACTCCGTCGTCCTGCTCGTCGGGCTCGCGGTCGGCGTCGACTACTCGCTCTTCTACCTGCGCCGCGAGCGCGAGGAGCGCGCGGCGGGACGCGGACCCGACGCCGCCCTGCGGGCCGCCGCGGCCACCTCGGGCCACGCGGTGCTGGTCTCCGGCATGACGGTGATGATCGCCATGGCCGGCATGTTCCTGGCCGGGAGCGCGATCTTCTCCGCGCTGGCGATCGGCGCCATCATCGTCGTCGCGGTCGCGCTGCTCGCCTCGGTGAGCGTTCTGCCGGCCTTGCTGTCGGTGCTCGGCGACCGCGTCGAGAAGGGCCGCCTGCCGTTCATCGGGCGCCGTAGATCACAGGGTCGCGCGTGGGGCTTCGTGCTCGACCGCGTCCTGCGCCGTCCGGTCCTCTCGGCGGTCGCCGCCGCCGGGCTCCTGGTCGCCCTGGCGCTTCCCGCGCTGGACATGAAGACCGAACTGCCGAGCATGAAGACGATCACGTCGGACCTGCCGGCCAGGCAGGCCTACGACCGCATCGAGGCGACGTTCCCGGGCGGTGGCTTCCCCGCGACGGTCGTCGTCCGCGGGGACCGTGCGCCCGTGCGCGACGCGATCGAGGCGCTGCCCGCCACCACGTCGCGGGTGACGGCGGACGGCCGCATCGCCGCGGTCGAGGTGCCCATGCCGGGCGACGGCACCGGCCCGAAGGCCGACGCCGCGTTGCGGCGCCTGCGGGCGCAGGCGGCGGACCTGCCGGGCGTGCGCGCCGACGTGACGGGCATGACCGCCGGGTCGGCGGACTTCGCCCAGCTCATGCGCGACCGCGCCCCGCTGGTGTTCGGTTTCGTCCTCGGGCTGGCGTTCGTGCTCCTGCTGGCGACGTTCCGCTCCGTGGTCATCCCGATCAAGGCGATCGCGCTGAACCTGCTGTCGGTCGGCGCGGCCTACGGCGTGCTCTCGCTCGCCTACTCCGAGCCGATCACCGCCTGGCTGCCCATGTTCCTGTTCGTGATCCTGTTCGGCCTCTCGATGGACTACCACGTGTTCATCGTCAGCCGCATCCGCGAGCTGCGGATGGGCGGGATGGCGACGCGGGACGCGGTCGCGACCGGCATCCGCTCGACGGCCGGCGTGGTCACCAGCGCGGCCGCGATCATGGTCGCCGTGTTCGGGGCCTTCGGCCTGGTCGACTCGCTCGAGATGCAGCAGATGGGCATCGGCCTGGCGGCCGCCGTCCTGATCGACGCGACCGTCATCCGCGCGGTGCTCCTGCCCGCGGCCATGACCCTGCTGGGCGAGGCGAACTGGTGGTGGCCCGGCGCCTCCGCCGGCCGTCGTCGCCCGCATGCGGCGGCGGTACGATCCGCCGCATGACCCTCTCGTTCCGGACGGCAGTCGAGGCGCAGGACATCGAAGCGATGCGCGCCGCGCTGCACCCGGACGTGAGCTTCGCCTCCCCGGCCGTCTTCCGCCCCTACCAGGGGCGGGAGGCGGTCATGGGCGTGCTCCAGCACGTCGTCGAGGTCTTCGAGGACTTCCGCTACACGGACGAGCTGCAGGGCGAGGAGGGGAGCCACGGCCTCGTCTTCGCCGCCCGCGTCGGCGACAAGGAGATCCAGGGCTGGGACTACCTGACCGTGGACGCCGACGGCCTCGTCACCCAGCTCACCGTGATGATCCGGCCGTTGAGCGGCCTGATCGCCGTTGCCGAGGCCATGGCCGCCCGGCTCGCCGCTGCATAACGGGGCCGGGTCCCGGCGCACGCCACGAGGGAGGCGTCCGACGCCCCGCGCAGAATGGGGCGGGTGGACGTGGTCATCCTCGGCATCGATCCCGGCACCGCCAACACCGGCTACGGCGTCGTCGCCCGGCGTGGCGGGCGCCTCGTGGCGCTGGACGGCGGGGTGGTGGAGACCTCGCCCCGCGCGGAGATGCCCGCCCGGCTGGCGACGATCCACCGGCGGGTGGGCGAGCTGATCGCCGAGCACGGCGCCGACGCCGTCGCCGTCGAAGACCTGTACTTCGGGACCAACGCGCGGTCGGCGTTCGCCGTCGGCCAGGCGCGCGGGGTGGTGCTGCTCGCGGCCGGCCAGGCCGGCATCGACTGCGCCGGCTACACGCCGCAGCAGGTCAAGGGCGCGGTGTGCGGGACCGGCCGCGCCGCCAAGGACCAGGTCCAGCGGATGGTCCAGGCCGTCCTCGCCCTCGCCGAGTTGCCGACCCCCGACCACGCCGCGGACGCCCTCGCGGTCGCCATCTGCCACGCCAACGCGGCGCCGATGCGGGCCGCCCTCGCCGGGGCCGCCGCGTGATCGCGCTCCTCGACGGGACCGTGGCCGTCCGGCGGGGCGACCACGTGGTCGTCAACTGCGGCGGCGTCGGCTACCGCGCCAACGTGTCGGCGGAGACGCTCGGCCGGGTGCCCGCGGCCGGTCAGGACGTGACGCTGCACACCCACCTGATCATGCGCGACGACGGGATGCACCTGTACGGCTTCGCCACCGAGGAGGAACGGGACCTGTTCCTGGCGCTGATCGGCGTGCAGGGCGTCGGGCCGAAGGTGGCGCTGGCGGTCCTCTCGGGCGGCCCGCCGCGGGAGCTGACCGGCGCCGTCATCAGCGGCGACACGGCGCGGCTTCAGGCCGTGCCGGGAATCGGGAAGCGGACCGCGGAGCGCATCGTCGTGGAACTACGGGAGAAGCTGGCGCCGATCGCTCCGCCCGACGAGCCGATCACGATCCGGCGCTCGGACGACCCGCGGCTGGAGGCCCGCGACGCGCTGGTCGGCCTCGGCTTCGCGCTCGCCGAGGCGGAGAGCCTGCTCGCCGACGCGCCGGACGGTGCCCCCGAGGAGCTCGTCCAGCACGCGCTGCGCGGGGCGCGCCGATGAGCGGGATCCGGACCCCCGGTGTGGACGACCTCGTCCACGACGCCGAGGAGGCCCCCGAGGACCTCGACATCACGCTGCGTCCGCGCGTCCTCGACGAGTTCGTCGGCCAGGAGGCGCTGCGCGAGCAGCTCGCCGTCTCCCTGCACGCGGCCTCGGCCCGCGGGGAGGCGCTCGACCACGTCCTGCTCGCCGGCCCGCCCGGGCTCGGCAAGACGTCGCTGGCGCAGATCGTCGCCGCCGAGCTCGACGTCCCGTTCGTCCAGACCGCCGGCCCCGCGCTCGAGCGCAAGGGCGACGTCGCCGCGTTCCTGACCTCGCTGGAGCCGCGGAGCGTCTTCTTCATCGACGAGATCCACCGCCTGCCGCGCGCGGTCGAGGAGATCTTCTATCCCGCCATGGAGGACCGCCAGCTGCCGATCACGGTCGGCCAGGGGGCAGGGGCGCGCGTGATGACGCTGCCGCTGCCGGCCTTCACGCTGATCGGCGCCACCACCCGCGCCGGGCTCCTGACCACGCCGCTGCGCGACCGCTTCGGGATCCAGCACCGCCTCGACCACTACGACCCGGCCGAGCTGACCCGCATCGTGGTCCGCTCCGCCCGCGTGCTCGGGGTGGATGTCGACAGCGCGGGCGCCCGCGCGATCGCCGACCGCTCCCGCGGCACACCGCGCGTCGCCAACCGCCTGCTCAAGCGCGTCCGCGACTACGCGCAGGTGCGCGGCACCGGCGCGATCGACGCCGGCTGCGCCCATGCCGCCCTGCAGCTCATGGGCGTCGACGAGCTCGGCCTCGACCGCCTCGACCGCGAGATCCTCAACGCGATCTGCGGCCACTTCGGCGGCGGGCCCGTCGGCCTCTCCACGCTCGCCGTCACGGTGGGGGAGGAGGCGGACACGATCGAGGACGTCTACGAGCCCTACCTGCTCCAGCGCGGCTTCCTCCAGCGCACCCCCCGCGGCCGCGTCGCCACCCCGCACGCCTTCCGCCACCTCGGGCTCCCGGTGCCCGAGCCCGCCGCACCCCTGTTCTGACCACCCGTGGCGGGTTAGGCATCCAGGGGATGCTCAACCCTCCGGGATCGGGAAGCGGGGCGTACGAACCCGTGCGCGGCGAGCCGACCGACACCGACGGCACCCGGTTCGGCAACACCCGTGCCGCGGACGAGCTAGCCGAAGGTGAAGGCGTAGGCCTCCACGCCGGGGTCCACCCGCAGCTCCAGGTAGCGCGACTCCACGCGGTCGAGGTCGGCCAGCGTGTACAGGCGCTGCCCGCGCACGGTGATCGTCCGGGGCGGCTCGCCCCGCAGCCGGATCTCCACCTGCCGTGACCGCCCCGGCGAGCCCAGCACCAGGAACACCCGCCGCGCGCCGAAGTGCACCGCCAGGCGCGCGTCGCCGAGCGCGGTCGCCGACTCGCGGCCAACCCGCCAGGTCCCGCCGAACGCAAAGCGATCCTGGGGGAGGTCGCCGCTGAGGGCGCCGAAGTCGCGGGCCACCGGCCGGATCGGGTCCTGGACGAAGCCCCGCGCCCGGGCGGCACCGAGGTAGGTCTCGGGCGTGGACACGCCCGGGGACGGGGTCTGCGCCTTCACCGCGCCGTCGGACGCCGGCCGCACCGGGCGGCCCGCCTCGCGCAGCAGGGAGCGGATCGCGGACTCCGTCTTGTCGTACTCGCCCTCGCCGAACGACGCGTAGCGCAGGTGCCCGCGCGCGTCGATCAGGTACTCGGCCGGCCAGTACTGGTTCTGGAAGTCCGAGAACACGGTGAGGTTGTTGTCCTGGACGACGGGATACTCGAGGCCCGCGTCGCGCACGGCACGCTCGACGTTGCCGGCGTCCTTCTCGAAGCCGAACTCGGGCGAGTGGACGCCGATGATCGTCAGCCCGTCCCGCCGGTACCGGGCGTCCCAGGCCTTCAGGTGCGGCTGCGTGCGGATGCAGTTGATGCAGGTGTAGGTCCAGAAGTCGATCAGGACGACGCGGCCGCGCAGGCTCTCGAGCGTCAGCGGCTTGGAGTTGAACCACTTCTGGGTGTCGCGCAGCTCGGGCGCCGGGCCGGCGTCCTGGAGACCCGAGGGCCGGGCCTTGACCGTCGCCGCCTCGAGCGTCTCCGTCGGCGACACGAGCCACGACGGCAGGGCGGTGGCGATCTCGGTGCGGAAGCGCTGGTCGGCCCCGGTCAGCGTCAGCACCGCGAAGGCGATCATCACGACGCCCATCGCCATCTGCAGCCGGCCCGTGTACCGGCGCAGGACGCGCCGTCCCGCCACCAGCACCAGGTACGTCCCGCACGCGGTCCCGAGCGCGTACGCCAGCCCGGTCACGAGCCGCTGGGCCGACAGCGACTGCGAGGCGGACACCGTCAGCACCGCGGCGAGGATCGGCCCCGCGCACGGCACGTAGAGCAGGCCGGCCGACGCGCCGACGACCACACCCGACCCGAAGCCGTCCCCGCTGCGTCTGACCCCGCTCGCCGGCACGAGCCGCGACAGCCACGCCTCCAGGCGCGCGGAGACCGGCGGCACCACCAGCGAGATCCCGAAGACGAGCAGCACCACGATGGCGACGTCGCGCAGGAGGTCCTCCGGCAGCCCCAGGGCAGCGATCACGTACGCCAGGGCGAGGGTCGCGAAGGCGAACGACCCCGCCAGCCCGACCGCGATCCCGAGCGGCCGCCGCCGGCCGCCGGACACGCCACCCGAGAGCAGCAACGGCAGCACCGGCAGGACGCACGGAGAGAAGGCCGTGCCGAAGCCGGCGACCAGGGCGAACACGGTGGCGAGGACGAACTCCATGGCGCAAGGGTCCTTTACGAACCCGCGGCGTTACCGGTCTACAGTGTCGAGCCGCGAAATGGCGCATCTCTTCATCTGTCCAAACTGCGGTCGCCGCACCACCGAGTCCGAGCGTACGCAGGGCTTCCGGAACCTGCCCAAAGGCTGCTCGAACTGCGGCTTCGGCTTCCTGTTCGAGTTGCTCGACGACTACTACCCGGCGCCCAACGCGGCCTTCTTCACCTGCGATCAGCAGGGGCGCATCATCGCCTGCGGCCGCGGCTCCAAGGAGCTGACGGGGCTGAGCGACGAGAAGACGATCGGCCGGTCGGTCAACGACGTCCTCGGCCTCGAGTTCGAGAACGGCGACGACCCCGTGTCGACCGCGCTCGAGTGGGGCGTGCGGCAGCTGGACAAGCCGGTCCAGGTCCACGCGGAGGGCGACATACCGGCAAATGCTCGTGCCGACCTGTTCCCCGCGTACGATGAGGACGGCGGGCTACTGGTCATCCTCACCCCGCAGAAGCCCCGCTAGTTGACTGAACGCACCCGCAACCTGGTTGTCCTGATCGTCGTGCTCCTGCTCGGCGCGGGTTCCGTGGCGGTCATCATCACCAAGGAGACGAAGCTCGGGCTCGACCTGCAGGGCGGCGTCTCGCTCGTCTACGAGGCTCAGCCGACCAAGCAGGCGCCGAACATCACGCCGGAGTCCCTGGACCGCGCGGTCGACATCATCCGCGAGCGCGTCGACTCCCTCGGCGTCGCCGAGCCGTCCATCAGCCGCGCGGGCGCGAACCAGATCGAGGTCGACCTCCCGGCCGTCAAGGACGCCAAGCGCGCGGAGGACCGCGTCGGCACCACCGCCCAGCTGTACTTCTACGACTGGGAGAAGAACCTCCTCAGCGACGACTGCAAGACGGACCCGGACACGCCCTACACGGGCCAGAACGGCATCCAGGCGACGTCGGGCCTGAAGGCGGCGGTCGAGAAGGCGTCCAAGTGCGATCCGTTCGTCAACCAGGCGACCACGTCGGCCTCCGAGGAGCGCTACTACGGCTTCGCCAAGGACGGCAAGCCGCTCAACGGCGGCCTGCCGGAGGCCAAGGAGTCCGACCTGTGGGAGGAGGAGCCCAACGGCCGCAAGCCCGACGGCGCCGAGGCCATCAAGGTCCCCGAGGGCATCCTGATCGTCCGCGAGGTCGCCGACGACAAGGGCCGCGAGCCGGACCTCTGGTACGTCCTCCACGACGACCCGGGCCTCTCCGGCAAGGACATCAAGAGCCCGGAGCAGAACTTCAACCCCGACACCAACGAGCCCAACGTGACGATGGACTTCACGGACGCGGGCAAGAAGGGGTTCCAGCGGGTCACCCAGGACCTCGCCGACCGCGGCGCCGACAACGCCTCCCCCGGCATAGCGCCCGCCGACCAGTCCCAGCACTTCGCGATCGTCCTGGACAACGAGCTCGTCTCGGTCCCGTACATCGACTACCAGCAGAATCCGGAGGGCATCGACGGGGAGACGGGCGCCGAGATCTCGGGCTCGTTCACCGTCCAGTCCGCGCAGGACCTCGCCAACTTCCTCAAGATCGGCGCGCTGCCGATCCGCCTCGAGCTGATCAGCCGCTCGCAGGTCTCGGCGTCCCTCGGTAAGCAGGCGCTCGACCAGGGTCTCAACGCGGGCATCGCCGGCTTCCTCATCGTCGCGCTGTTCCTGCTGGCGTTCTACCGCGTCCTCGGCATCATCGCCGTGGTCGCCCTCGGCGTCTACGCGCTCTACTTCTACGCCCTCGTCAAGCTGATCCCGATCGTCCTGACGCTGCCGGGCATCGCGGGCCTGATCCTCACCCTGGGCGTCGCCGCCGACGCGAACATCGTCATCTTCGAGCGCGTCAAGGAGGAGGTCAGACGCGGCCGCTCGACCGGCGCCGCCATCGCCGAGGGCTACCGCAAGGGCATCGCGACCATCCTCGACGCGAACATCGTCACGTTCCTCGTCGCCTTCATCCTCTTCATCCTCGCGACGGCCGGCGTCAAGGGCTTCGCCTTCACGCTGGGCATCGGCACCCTGGTCTCACTGTTCACCGCGGTCCTCGCGACGCAGGCGATCCTGCTGTCCCTGCGCGGCACCAACCTGCTGCGCTCGAAGTCGGCCCTCGGCGCCAAGGAGGGCCAGCGGCGCTTCCAGATCGACTTCATGGGCTACTCGAAGTGGTTCTTCTCCGCGTCGGGCGTGATCCTGCTGATCGGCGCGCTGGCGATCGCCGGCAAGGGCCTGCAGTTCGGCATCGACTTCGAGTCCGGCACCAAGATCACCGCCGCGCTGGAGCGTCCCGCCAACGTCGACGACGTCCGCGACAAGGTGCGCGCCGTCGGGCTCGACGACGCCGAGGTGCAGAGCATCGACTCGCCGGACCTGGGCAAGAACGTGGTCCAGATCTCCGGCAAGATCCCGCCGTCCCAGGTCAGCCGCGTCAACGACACGCTGCGCAAGGACTACGGCCTGGCGTCGTCGTCTGACTCGACGGTCGGCCCGACCTTCGGCAAGACGATCGCCAACTCGGCGATCGTCGCCATCATCGCGTCGCTGCTGGTGATCGGCCTCTACATCGCCCTGCGCTTCCAGTGGAAGTTCGCCGTCCCGGTGCTCATCGCCCTGATGCACGACATCCTCATCACGGGCGGCGTCTACGCCCTCGTCGGTCGGGAGGTGACGGCGTCGACGATCGCGGCGCTCCTCACGATCCTGGGCTTCTCGCTCTACGACACGATCATCGTGTTCGACCGGATCCGGGAGAACGTCCCGCGCATGCCGAGCGCCACGTTCTCGCAGATCGTCAACCGCTCCATGTCCGAGGTCATCGTCCGCTCCCTGGCGACGTCGTTCTGCACCCTGCTGCCGGTGCTGGCGCTGCTGCTCTTCGGCGGCGAGACGCTCAAGGACTTCGCCTTCGCGCTGCTCGTCGGGGTCGCCTCCGGCGCCTACTCGTCGGTGTTCATCGCCGGCCCGGTGCTCACGCACTGGAAGGAGCGCGAGCCGATCTACCGCTCGCGCATCGCCCGCGTGCTCGCCGAGCACGGCGCCGTGCCCGCGTACGCGGTGTCGTCGGAGGGCGCGCCGGTCGACGTGGCGCCCAAGCAGCGCCGCCGCCAGGTCAGCGCGAGTCCGGAGGAGGGCGTCTCCCGCGAGGAGTTCGACGAGATGGTCGCCCAGCTCGGCGTCGAGACCAAGCCCGCCGTCGCGCCCGCGCGCGCCAAGCAGCGTCCCGCCGGTGGCCGCCGCGCGGCCAGCAAGGGCGGCGACGGCGACGACGAGAGCAAGGACCGCAAGCCCCGCAACACCCGCCACGGAAGGCCCCGCTGATGGCCGCGCTCGTCTGGATCATGGTCGGCCTGGCCATCTGGCACTTCACCATCTTCCTCCCCGACCGCTTCTGGGCCGGGATCGTCGGCGCGTTCCTGGGCGCGCTCACCGGCAGCTTCGTCTTCGGGCTGCTGGTCAGCGGGTTCAGCGTCCCCGGCAAGGACGACACCGACCTGGTGACGGCCGTGGAGTCGATCCCCGGCGCCATCATCGGGATCGCGCTCGTCTACTTCATCGGGTCTCGCCAGGAGCAGCTGGACGCCGAGTCCCGCGGCGGCCTCGCCCCGCGTCGCTAGGGAGGCCGAGCGCCCGGTTCCGTCCGCGGTCACGCGTAGTTTCGCGCGGGTGGCCGAGGCGCGCTTCGAGATCGAGACCTACGACTTCGCGGCGGCGGTGGCCCTTGGCCGCGAGTTGGGCATCTCCCACGTCCTGAGCCAGATCCTGGTGCGGCGCGGGTACGCCGACCCGGCGGCCGCGCGGGCGTTCCTGGCCGCGGAGGTCCGGCATCCGCTCAGCGCGTTCGCCGGGCTCGGGGAGGCGGCGGAGATCGTGCTGGGCCACGTGCGGGCGCGCTCGCGCATCACCGTGCACGGCGACTACGACGTCGACGGCGTCTGCTCGACGGCCATTCTCGTGCGCGTGCTGCGCACGCTCGGCGCGGGCGTCGACTGGTACCTGCCGTCGCGCACCGAGGACGGGTACGGGCTGGCGGCCGCCACGGTCGACCGGCTGGCCGCGCGCGGCACGAACCTGCTGATCACCGCCGACTGCGCGATCACCGCGGTGGACGAGGTGCAGCGGGCGATCGACCTCGGGATGGACGTCATCGTCACCGACCACCACACGCCGCGCGCGGACGGGCGGCTGCCGGCCGCGCCGATCGTGCATCCCAGGATCGGCGGCGGCAATCCCTGCGGGGACCTGTGCGCGGCCGGGGTCGCCTACAAGCTCGCCGGCGCGCTGCTGGCCGCCGCCGGCCACGACCCGGCGCTGGCCGACGAGGACCTCGACCTGGTCGCGCTCGCCACCGTCGCCGACGTCGTCCCCCTGCACGACGAGAACCGCGCACTCGTGCGTGCCGGGCTGCGGGCGCTGCGCACGACGCGCAAGCCGGGCCTGCGGGCGCTGATGGACGTCGCGCGCGTGGACCCGAGCGGCCTGGACGCGACGGCGATCGGCTTCCGGCTGGCGCCGCGCATCAACGCCGCGGGCCGGATCGCCCGCGCCGACGCGGGCCTGGAGCTGCTGCTGACCCACGACGACGACCGCGCGCGGAGCGTCGCCGAGGAGCTCGACCACCTCAACCAGCAGCGGCGCGACACCGAGACGCGCATGCTCTTCGAGGCCGAGGCGCAGGTCCGCGCGATCGGCGACGCGCCCGCTTACGTGCTGGCGTCGGACAACTGGCACGCGGGGGTGATCGGAATCGTGGCCGCGCGCATCGCCGAGCGCCGCTTCCGCCCGACGGTCCTGATCGCGCTGGACGGCGACGAAGGGACGGGCTCCGGGCGCTCCGTGCCCGCCTTCGACCTGCTGGCCGGGCTCGAGGCCGGCCGTCACCACCTGATCCGCCACGGCGGCCACCGCGCCGCCGCGGGCTGCACGATCGCCCGCGCGAGCATCGACGGCTTCCGCGAGGCGTTCTGCGCCCACGCCGCCGAGGTGCTGCGGCCCGAGGACCTGGTGCCCGTCGAACGGCTCGACGCGGTCGTGTCCGGGGACGCGCTCGGGCTCGGACTCGCCGAGGAGCTCGCGCGGCTCGAGCCGTTCGGGCAGGGCAACCCGGCGCTGAACCTGCTCGTCCCGTCCGCCTCGTTGTCCGATCCGCGGCCGCTGGGGGAGGAGAAGCGCCACGTCGGCTTCCGGCTGCGCTCGGGCGGCGTCGTGGCGCGCGGGGTGCGCTTCGGCGAGGGGACCTCGCTGCCCGCCGAGCCGGTGGACGCCGCCGTCCGGCTCGAGGTCAACCGCTACAACGGCTCCGTCGAGCCGCGGGTGCTGCTGCGCAAGACGCGCCCGTGTCCCGGCGGTGCCATCACCGTCGTCGGCGAGGAGTGGGCGTCCACCTTCGCCGCCGAGGTCGACCGTGGCAGTCCGGTACCGGAACGCGGTACCGAGGTGACGCGGTCCGTCCGCGACGTCCGCGGCGCCGGGGCGATCGGCACGATCACCGACCTCGTGGCGACGGGGGAGCGCGTGCTGGTGGTCTGCGCTCACGCCGAGCATCGCCGTAGGGCGCTGACCGTGGGCGGCTTCGACCTCTGCTCGTGGGACGCCGCGCCCGCGCTCGCCGCCGACTACGCGCACGTGGTCGCCCTCGATCCCTCGCTGCTCGACGATCCGGAACACCTGTCCGGCGACGGCTTCACCCACCTCGTCTACGGGGAGGCTGAGCTACGCTTTGCGGAGGCCATCCATGCCTGGGACTACGACCTCCTCGATCCCCTCCGCGCGCTCTACCGCAGCCTGCGCCAGGGGCACGACGCCGAGGCGCTGTTGCGCGCCGACCCCAACACGGCGACCCGCGCGGGCCGCCTGGTGCGCGTCCTGCGCGAGTGGCAGCTCGTCACGCCGACCGGATCGGGGTGCGAGCTCCGCCCAGACCCGCCGGGCCGGGTCGCGCCGGAGACGTCGCCCAGCTTCGTGGCCTACCGCCGCCGGCTGGAGGAGGGTCGCTCGTGGCTGACGACCGCAGGGAGCCGGACGGCGGCCGCTTGACGGCGACGGGGGAGCCCGACGCCGAGACGCTGGCGCACTTCGTCGACCGGCGCCAGGTCGGCCGTTCCGAGACGGAGGAGCACGCGGTCCTCACGGGCGCGCCGGACGACCTCACGGACATCGAGCGCGCGCTGCTCGCCGACCTCTACGCGATCGTCTCCGAGCACGCCGACGACGCCGCCGAGACGATCGTCGATCGCTCCCAGCTGCTGAAGGCGTTCGTCTTCGCCTGCGAGCACCACGCCGACCAGCGCCGCAAGTCCGGCGAGGACTTCATCGTCCACCCGGTCGACGTCGCCAAGATCTGCGCCGGCATGCGGCTCGACACGGCGACGCTGTGCGCCGCGCTGCTGCACGACACCGTCGAGGACACGAGTGCGTCGCTCGACGAGGTGCGTGAGGTCTTCGGCGACGAGATCGCCGGGCTCGTCGACGGCGTCACCAAGCTCACCGGCGTCGTCTTCCAGTCCCGCGACGAGGCGCAGGCCGAGAACTACCGCAAGATGCTCGTCGCGATGGCCACGGACTTCCGGGTCATCCTGATCAAGCTCGCCGACCGCCTGCACAACATGCGCACGCTGGACGCGATGGCCAAGCAGAAGCAGATCGAGAAGGCTCGCGAGACGCTCGAGATCTACGCGCCGATCGCCCACCGGCTCGGCATCCACGCGATCAAGTGGGAGCTCGAGGACCTCGCCTTCCAGACGCTGCACCCGCGCAAGTACCAGGAGATCAAGGCGCTGGTCAACCAGCAGCGCGACGAGCGGGAGCGCTACGTCGCCAAGGCCGGCGGGTACCTCGCGCAGGAGCTGGAGGCGCTCGGGATCCAGTCCGAGATCTCCGGACGCGCCAAGCACTTCTACTCCATCTACACGAAGATGACCAAGAAGGGCCGCGAGTTCAACGAGATCTACGACCTCACGGCCATGCGGGTGATGGTCGACTCCGTCAAGGACTGCTACGGGGCCGTCGGCGTCATCCACTCGCTCTGGAAGCCGTTGCCCGGGCGCTTCAAGGACATGATCGCCATGCCCAAGTTCAACATGTACCAGGCGCTCCACACGACGGTGATCGGGCCGGAGGGGCGGCCGCTGGAGATCCAGATCCGCACGCACGACATGCACGAGCGGGCGGAGTACGGCGTCGCGGCGCACTGGACCTACAAGGAGAACGGGACGGGCGCGCCCGACTTCGCGGACGCCAAGCTCCGGTGGCTCAAGGCGCTGCTCGACGAGGAGGGCCAGCTCGACGCGGCCGACTTCGCCGCGTCACTGAAGGACGAGCTGCTCGACGAGGAGGTCTACGTCTTCACCCCGAAGGGCGAGGTCAAGCGCCTGTCGGTCGGCGCCACGCCGCTGGACTTCGCCTACGAGGTCCACACGGACGTCGGGCACCGCTGCGTCGGCGCGAAGGTCAACGGCAAGATCGTCCCGCTGCATTACCAGCTCGGCTCCGGCGACATCGTCGAGGTGCTGACGTCCAAGCGCGACCGCGGCCCGTCGCGCGACTGGCTCGGCGTCGTCAAGACCAGCCGTGCCCGCAACAAGATCAAGCACTGGTTCAAGCAGGAGTCGCGCGTGGACTCCGAGCACACCGGCCGCGAGCTGCTGCAGGAGCATCTGAAGAAGGCGGGCCTGCCGGCGCAGAAGATCTCCGGGTCGTCGTTGCTGGCCGACGTCATCAAGGAGATGGGCTTCCGCAAGGCGGAGGAGTTCTACGTCGCGCTCGGCGCCGCGAAGATCTCGCCCAAGACCGTCGTCAACAAGGTCATGCAGCGCGCCAAGGCGGGGGAGGCGGCGGTCGACGAGCCGAGCGCGATCGAGTCACTGCACCCGCGGCGTCAGAACCCCCAGAAGGCGACCCGGGCCGGGTCCCAGTACGGCATCACGGTCGACGGCATGCACGACGTGCCGCTGCGCCTGGCCAAGTGCTGCCGGCCGGTGTCGGGCGACCCGATCCTCGGCTACGTGTCGCTGGGTCGCGGCATCACCATCCACCGCGAGGACTGCCCCAACGCGATCGCCCTGCGCAAGGACCCCGACCGCTTCGTCCCGGTTGCGTGGGAGGGGGACAACGAGACCTCCTTCCGCGTCGAGCTGCAGGTCGACGGCTGGGATCGCCACCGGATGCTCGAGGACCTGTCGCGCTGCTTCGCCGAGGCGGGCGTGAACATCCTCGAGGCGCGCTGCACCGTGGTGCACCCGATGGTGCGCAACCGTTTCGTGGTCGAGGTGCCCGAGGCGCAGACGCTCAAGACCGTGGTCGGCCGCCTGCGGGCGATCGAGTCGGTCTTCGACGCCTATCGCGTCACGCCCAACGGCGGCTGAGGCTGCGGCGCTCAGCCGAGGCGGGAGACGCCGAAGGCAAGCGCGATGCCCAGCGCCGCCGCCGCGGCGACGATCGCCCGGTCGCGCCCGAAGCGATGCGCGTGCGGCAGCAGCGACCCGCCTCCGAGGTAGAGGAACATCCCCGCGAAGAAGCCGAGCAGGACGGCGAACAGCGTGTCGGGGAGGTCGAGCAGGAGCCCGAGCGCCGCCCCCGCGACCGGCACGAGCGCATCGGCGAACAGCCACGCCCGCGCGACGCCGTGCCGGTTGCCGTGGCGGACGAGCACCGACACGGTGTTCATGCCGTCGGCGAAGGCGTGCAGCAGCACCGCGGCGGAGACCAGCAGCCCGATCTCCTCACCGGCCTGGAACGCCGTCCCGATCGCGAGGCCGTCGAGGAACGCGTGCGTGGTGATCGCACCGGCCCCGAGCTGCCCGGTGCGCGGGTTGCAGGCCGCGTCCTCGGTGTGGACGTGCCTGAAGACGCCGCGCTCGAGCACCGCGAAGACCGCGATCCCGGCCACGAGCACCGCCCAGACCCAGGCGCCGCCGCGCTCGAACGCCTCCGGGCCCGTCTCGAAGAGCGCGACGCCGATCAGGGCGCCGCCGGCGAAGCCCATGATCAGGTGCAGGCGGTCGCCGCGCCGCAGCACGCTGAACCCCCCGGCGAGGCGCGGGACGATGGCGATCGCGGCGAGCGTCAGGGCGAGCATTCGGCGCAGCGCCCCGAGAAGGTCACGGAGTGGCCGGTGACCGTGAAGCCGGTCCGGTCGGCGACGGCGCGCTCGTCGACGACGCAGCCCGGGACGGCGGCGACCTCGCCGCAGTCCTCGCAGACGACGTGCTCGTGGTGGTCGCCGTGCTGTTCGAACCACGCGCGCCCCTCGATGTCGAAGCGCTGCGCATGGCCGTCCTCGACCAACCTCGTCAGCGCCCGGTGGACCGAGGCGCGATCGGCGGAGGTCCCTCTGGCACCGAGGGCGGCATGAGCGGTGTCGACGGTCCAGGCGTGCCGATCTCCCAGGAGCGCGGCCACGGCGTCACGTACATGCGAGGGGCGAGCCATCGCCGGTCAGCATAACGCAAGCCCATTGCAAAACGTACCCGTGTCGCCTACCGGTGGATGGACCCACCGCTACGCGACACGCGATCGCTCAGGAGACGACGCGGAGGGCGCGGGGGCGGACGGTGAAGACGGCCTCGTCGAACGCGCCGACGTAGTCGCCGTCCACCTGCACGGGGACCTCGCGGCCGTCCGCGCTGCGCACCGACATCGACTGGAACCCGGGGAACGGCGTGACCCGCCGGTGGCGGTCGACCTTCGCGCGGCGCGAAAGGGCGCGGTACATCACGGTGGGGACGTCGATCGCGGCCGCGCGCTCGAGCACGACGCCGCCGAGGTCCCCGGAGTCGAGCGTCTGGCCGTCCACGAGCTCGATCGGGGTGTCGCGGAAGAACGTGTAGGGGTCGCCGTTCTGGATGAAGGCGGAGACGCCCGTGACCTCCTCGCCCTCGCACGACGCGACGAGCTTCGGCGGGCTGATCACGTAGCGGCGCATGAACACGCCGATCGCCGAGGCGGTGTAGAACATCGGCCCGTAGCGGGCCTTGAGCTTCGGGTGGGAGTCGACGCGGCGGACGACCGAGGCGTCCAGGCCGGCGCCGGCGGCGAAGGTGAACAGGCGGCCGTTGACCTCGCCGAGGTCGACCCAGCGCGGGTGCCAGTCGTCGGCGATGCGCAGCAGGTGCTCGGTGGCGTCGACGACGTCGTTGGGGAGTCCGAGCATGCGCGGGTAGACGTTGGTGGCGCCGCCGGGAAGGCAGGTGAGCGGGGTGTCGGAGCCGGCGAGGCCGTTGGCGGCCTCGTTGATCGTCCCGTCGCCACCGAAGGCGACGACGACGTCGTAGCCCTCGCCGGCGGCCTCGCGGCACAGCTCGGTGGCGTGGCCGGGACGCGCGGTGTCGATCGCCTCGACGTCGTAACGGCCGTTGAGCGCGGCGACGACCAGGTGCTTCAACCGGTCCGACACCGTGGTGGCGTACGGGTTGACGATGATGAGCATCCGCTTCGTCGCCGTCGGCGCCGTCAGGGACGCCGCCTCTTCGAGGCGGGAGAACTCGTCGGTCCGGCTAGAGGAAGCCACGCTTCCTGAAGTAGTAGCCCAGACCCCCGAGGGTTACGCCCATGACGACGATGATCACCCAGAACGCGTGGATCGACCCCTCGCCGGGCACCTCGACGTTCATCCCGAACACGCTCGCGATCAGGGTCAGTGGGAGCAGGATGACGCTGAACACGGTGAGGACGCGGAACAGGTCGTTCGCGCGGTGGGCGAGCACGGACTCGTTGGTGGACTCGAGCGCCTCGACCACCTCCTTGAAGTTCTCGAGCATGTCCCAGATCCGCTCCCACGCATCGTTGATGTCGTCGAAGTAGATGTCGAGGTCGTCCGGGATGTAGCGCGCCTTGTTGCGCTCGAGGTCGCGGAAGGTGGCCCGCTGCGGGCGGACGATCTTGCGGAAGTTGATGATCTCCTGCTTGACGTTGGACAGGTCGCGCACGATGTCCTCGGAGTTGCCCTCGAAGATCTCCTCCTCGATGCGGTCGAGCTTGTTGCCCATCTTGCGCAGCATGGGGAAGGAGGCGTCCACGCAGGAGTCGATGATCCGGTACAGCAGGTAGCCGGCGCCCTTGTCGAAGTGCTGCTCGCGGATCTCCTCGTTGGTGCGGCAGCGCTCGAACAGGTATTCGACCGGCCGCAGCTCCTCGTTGGGGAGCGTGATGACGAAGTCCGGGCCGATGAAGATGTCGAGCTCGGCGGCGTTCAGGCGCCCGACGCGCTTGTCGAAGCGCGGGAAGTGCAGGACGATGAACAGGTAGTCGTCGTACTCGTCGACCTTCGGACGCTGGTTGCGGCTGTAGACGTCCTCGTAATCGAGCGGGTGGAACTCGAAGCGCTCCTCGAGCCAGGCCTGGTCGGCCGGGCGCGGGTGCTCGATGTTGATCCAGCGCAGGCCGGGCGCCTCGACCGTTTCGGCGCGCGGCTCGTCGGTGCGCGGAGCCTCAGGCGCCTCTACGGGGCGCAGGCGACGGCCGATGCGGGGCTTCGGAAGCGAGGGCATGATGCCGACTCGGAGGCTCCTCAGGCATGGGCAACGTCACAGACGGGAGGGTACCTGATAGGTTCGTAGGCGAATCGCATCAAGAGGGGTGGAGGGATTGGCCCGATGAAACCCCGCCAACCGGCCCGCAAGGGAAAAGGTGGCAACTCCAACAGGCAACCACATACATGCCTGGGAGATGCGGTGGGGCGCTCCCTCTTCACGGCTCGGCACTCCTCCGCAGACCCAG
>CAVUFN010000009.1:0-45808 GCA_963740765.1 uncultured Solirubrobacteraceae bacterium
TTTTTTTTTGCGGCACCCCTTCAACCAGTACGAGTATACTACGATGCTCACCCTCGCGCGGGCCAAGACCTTCACCGTTGCGCGCGGCGGGGTGAACGTCGCTCCCGGTCAGACCTCCACGCTGCGGCTGCGCCTCACCAAGACCGGCCGCCGGTACCTCAAGGGCCGCAAGCGCGCGAAGCTCCGCATCACCGTCGAGCTCAAGGCAGCAGGCTCGCCGAACGTGCGGATCACGCGCGACAGCGTCCTGCGCCGCTAGTACGTCGCGCCCACCGCGTCGGTTCCCGCGGGGATCTCGTCGGGCAGGTCGGCCGCGGGCCAGTGCTGCCAGGGGA
Source organism: uncultured Solirubrobacteraceae bacterium (assembly GCA_963740765.1). Lineage (GTDB taxonomy): Bacteria > Actinomycetota > Thermoleophilia > Solirubrobacterales > Solirubrobacteraceae > DATLGB01. The sequence continues at coordinate 336 of CAVUFN010000009.1, forward strand.
AGCCCTTGCGCGCGTGCCGCAGCCGGTACTTCACGGCGCCGTGGGCGTTCATCCCGTACCAGGCGACGCGTTGGTCAGCAGGCTCATGTCCGGGATCCAGAGCCGGTCACGCGGCTCGACGGTCGGCTGCGGCGCGGCCACGGTGACGTCCGCGGACACGTGGCCCTCGCCGTCCTCCTGCGACAGGCGGGCGAGGATCGTGCCGTCGCGGTCGCAGATCTGGGACTCGCCGATCATCGTCGTCGGCCATGGGAGGCCGGGCGCCAGCGGCGTCTCGCTCAGGACGGGGCCGACGTGCGAGGCGTGGGCCACCGGCGCCCCGGTGATCCGCGCGACCTGCCCGGGCAGCTCGCGGCCTGCGCCTGCCACGTCGCGTGCTCGTGGGCCACCAGCTGCAGCGGACCGGGCCAGTTCGTCGGCATCGACGGCCAGCACATGCCGCCCAGGACGAGCTGCGCGCCGCCGGCGCGGACCCGCGCGGAGGTGCGGTTGCGCGCCCACTCCCAGCCCGACATCAGGCCGACCTTGGCCCCGAGCGCCTCGCAGCGCGCCACGCCGTCGTCGTCCCCGCCGCGGTAGTAGTTGTGCTCCCACGCGGTGGGGATGTCCTTGTCGTGCAGGTGGACGGAGCCGTCGGGCTCGGCCAGCACGTAGGTGCCGTAGGCGTGCCTGCCGCGGACGGCGAGGAAGCCGCCGCCGACGATGCAGTCGAGCTCGCGCGCCAGGCGCGTGATGAGCTGAAACGGCTGGCCGTCGACCGGGCGGGCCGCGCCGTGGAGGACCTTCGCGTAGACGTTGGGGCTGGTGCAGGCCTCGGGGACGAGGATCACGTCCGGGCTGTGCTCGCGGTGCGCGTCGCGGATCAGGTCCTCGAGGCGGGCGAGGTTCTTCTCGACCTCGGCGAGGGCAGCGCAGGCTGGACGACGGCGATCCGGGTCATGCCGCCACCTGCTCGCGCTCGGCGGTGCAGGCTCGATCGTTCGGGCCGTCGGCGGTGCGGGCCACGCCGCGTCCGGATGGTCGGAGCCCAGACCGTCCGGGTCGGCCGGAAGGCACCGGCGAAGCGCTCGCGCCGGATCTCGAGCTCGGTCGCGAGCTCGGGCCGCAGCGGGTGAGGGTCTCCCCGCGCGGCCGCTCGCCACGCGCCAGAGCTGCGACAGCGGCCCGCGTCAGGCGCGGCAGCGGCGCGATCTGCTGCAGCGTGCGCGCGCGGCCGAAGAGGTCGGTGATGTCGGCCTCCTGGTTGCGGCCGGCGTCGCGGACCAGCTCGCAGAGAGCCGGCGACTGGCGCTCGACGCGCGTGTCGAGGTTCGCGAAGTGGTAGGCGGGCAGGCAGTGGCGGTCGCGGTCGGCCTCCCACGCGCGGGTGCGCGGTCGACGGCGGCCGGGTCGTCGAGCACGGGGAGGACGCGCTCGGCCAGCGTGCGGCCCATCCACATCGCGTCGCGCATGCCCTGGCCGGTGACCGGATCCTTGAAGTGCCCGGCGTCGCCGGCCAGCGCCCAGCCCGGGCCGGAGGAGGCGCGGAAGAACGCCGGGGTCTCGCCGGTCGAGCGCACCTTGGTGTAGGTGGCCGGGTCGGCGCCGCCGATGCGCGCGGCCATCCCGGGGTGCTCGCTCGAGCTTGCGCTGCCAGTAGCCCTCGGGGTCCTTGCGCGCCTCTGAGCCTCGTCGCGGTGGCCCATGAAGAGGATCAGGAGCTTGCCCTTGCGGCGCGCTGGGGAAGGCGAACGCGAACGAGTCGCCCTCGCGCCACTGGTAGTAGGCTCTGGGTCTGCATCGGGTCCGTGCGGAGTCGTCGATGTAGCGGAAGACCAGCCCGCGGCCGTTGCGCGAGAGGCGGTAGGGGGTCCAGGCGCCGACCGCGGCGGCGACGCTCGAGCGCCGGCCGTCGGCGCCGACGACCAGGGTCGCCTCGATGTCGTGCTCGGCGCCGTCGGCGTCGCTGTAGCGGACGCCGCTGACGCGGCCGGCGCGCCAGTGCAGCGCCTTGAAGGTGCAGCGCTCGCGGACGTCGGCGCCCTGCTCGCGGGCGGCCTCGACGAGGCAGACGTCCTGCAGGTCGCGCGGGATGCAGACGCCGAAGTCGATGCCGTCCTCGGTGGGCCGCAGCCGCTCGGAGGCCGTGGCGCTCTCCGCCTCGACGTGCGTGTAGCGGACGATGGACGGGTTCAGGGCCAGGATCCGCGGCAGCGCGCCCATCTTGGAGAACTCGCTGGTGCCCGCGGGCATCAGCAGGTGGGTCGAGAGCTGGTCGGACGGGAACGCCATCTTGTCCAGCACGACGACCTTCCGGCCCGCGCGGGCCAGCGGCGCCGCGACGGCACATCCGGCCAGGCGACCTCCGACGACGACGACATCTGCTTGTTCCATGACACGAGTGTTTCACGGCTAGGCTTATTTGTAAAGTGATTCAAGAATGAATTCACTTGTAAAGAAGCGTGACCGGGTGGCGCCGGCGCAGACGCGCACCCGGGCGGCGATGCTCGACGCCGCCGAGCGGGCGTTCATGCGCGACGCCTACGCGGACGTGCGCATCGAGGACCTGGCCGAGGAGGCCGACGTCTCCGTCGGCTCGATCTACAACCTGTTCGCCAACAAGGACGGCCTGTACCTCGCCGTGGTGGAGCGCGCGGTCGACCTGTTCGGTGAGTACATCCAGCACGCCTACGCGACGAGCGATCCCCGCTGGAGCAGGTCATGGCCTGCGGCGACGCCTACCTGCGCTTCCACCTCGAGCACCCGGGGGCGTTCCGGCTGATCGCCTCCGAGGGCAACGACGCCGTCACCGCGAAGATCGTCGCGGTGCTCGACGCCTTCCGCGACCGCATCGCCGCCGCGGTGCTGGCGGGTGAGGCCGGCGACCACGTCGATCCGGTCTTGACCTCGCGCGTGTTGTTCGGCGCGTGGAACGGGATGATCGGGATGGGGCTGCGCCAGGACGCGCTGCGCCCCGACGACGCGGCGATCTCCGCGCTGATCGAGCAGGCGCGGCGGATCGTGGTCGAGGGCCTCTCCTCCCCGGCCCACCGTGACGCTGCGGGCCATTCCCGCGCGCGACTGCTCGGCATCGCCGACGCGGAGAGTTAGCGCCCCACGAACGGTCCCGATGTGAGGTCCGCCTGGCGTGCACGCGACGGTGCGCAGTTCGCGGGCGCGGTGTGGCGATCCGGTGGCGCGGGACGCGGCGCGGCGTGCGCCGCCACGCCCCTTCCCCTGTTCTCGGTGCTGCAGTTCAAACAGCGCACCAAAGGCGGGGAACGCGTGGTGGCCGGCACAGCGCTCCGCGGGCCGCGCCGACGAACCGCCGCACCGCGCCCGCGCGCTGCGCACCGGCGCACTCCGCCCGGGCGCGCGGAGCGGCCGTCCGGCCCGTCTCGGTGTTCGGATGGGGTCGGTGCCGGGGGTTGGTGCACGTGGGCGTACATCAACCCCCGGAAGTGGGGGCGAACTTCGAGGGGTTCGCGCCTAGGAGAAGCATGATCAACCTCGATCGGCTCGATTACTCCCGCGGGCGGGACCAGACTGCTGCTGGATCTGGCAGACCTGCAGCACCGTGTCGTCAACGTCAAGCAGCTGCGCGCCATCGGCTTCACCGCGGGCGCGATTCGCCGCGCCGATGAGGCCGGCCGCCTCCATGCGCATGCACCGTGGCGTCTACGCCACCGGGCCCCCGGTGTTCGACTTCCACGGTCGCGCCATGGCCGCGGTGCTTGCCTTTGATGACGCCGTTCTCAGCCACGTCTCGGCGGCCGTCCTCCTGGAGATCCTCAAGAAGGCGGGTCCCATGCACGTCACCCGCCCGCACCACCTCGAAGACCGCGATGACATCAAGGTCCACGAAGGGCGCCTGACCGAGGGAGACCGCTGGCTGTGGAAGGGCATCCCCGTCACCTCTCCCATCCGCACGCTCATCGACCTCGCCGATGTCCTGAACCCAGACCAGCTCGACGCCGCCGTCTCGGAGGCCCACGTCCTGCACTTCATCGACGGTCCGGTCTCCAACCGCCCCGGGCGGCGCGCCGTCTCGCCCGACCATCGCATGACCAGGTCGCAGCTGGAACGGGCCTATCTCAGAACGCGTCCGCGACGCCGGCGACCTGCAGATCCCGGAGACCAACGTCATGATCGGCAGCTACAAGGCCGACGTCTACTATCGCGAGCAGGGCGTCGTCATCGAGCTCGACGTCTACTCCACCCACGGCTCGCGCCGCGCGTTCGAGCGCGACCGCCGCAAGGGCAACGACTACCTGCTGCGCGGACTGAAGGTCGCCCGCGTGACGCCCGAGACCCTCGACGGCGCCGTCGAGCTCACTCGCCGGCTGCTGGGCTAGCTTCGGCGCGCCAGCGGTGCAGCGAGGGGTCGAGCAGCTTGTGCATGCCGCCCTCGGGCAGCCACGCCAGGGTCTCGAGCTCCAGCGCGTCGAGATAGCCGACCTGGCCCGTGCGCAGATCCTCGATGCGCAGCCGCGGCCCGTTGCCCGCGTCGTCGATGCTCAGCGATACGGCCGCGAACTCGCTGACGACCTCACCCACTGGAGAACTCATGGCCGCGATCGTACGCTGTCGGCGATGGCTGCCCCCGCCGTGCAGCGGCCCGCCGCCGTCCGGCGCGCCCTGGAGGTCTTCCGCGACCCGTGGTCGTTCGCCGTCCTGCAGGAGGCGTTCTTCGGGGTCCACCGCTTCGACGAATTCCAACGGAACCTCGCGATCTCCCGCAGCGTCCTCGCCAAGCGCCTCGCGCACCTGGTCGACCACGGCGTGCTCGACCGGCGCCAGTACCAGGAGCGGCCCGACCGCTACGAGTACCGCCTCAGCCAGCGCGGCCGCGAGATGTACCCGATCTTCGTCGCCCTGCAGTCGTGGGGCGAGCGCTGGCTCGGGGAGGACGGCGAGCCGCTGCGCCTCAAGCACCGCACCTGCGGCAAGACCACGCAACCGCGGCTGACCTGCGACGCGTGCGGGGAGCCGGTGCGCCCCGAGGACATCGCCTACGGCTGAGCGTCGACGATCGTCATCAGGCGATCGAGGCCCGACAGCCGCAGGATCCGGCGGACCTCGCCGGACGCGGCCACAACGAGGTGCCGGTCGTCGACCTCGAGGCCGCGCAGGAGCCCGACGAGGCCCGACAGCCCGCTGGAATCGATGAACTCCACTTCGGTCAGATCCACGTAGACCGTCGGCGCGTCGGAGGCCAGCGCCTCGGCGTAGACCGCCCGCAGCGGGTTGGAGGTCAGCACGTCGATCTCCCCGGTGACGCGCACGATGTCTGCGGACGGGCTCGACTCGAAGGTCACGCGGACGTCGGTGATCGTCATCCCCTTAACCGTGCCCCGAATGACGCCACGCTATGGGGATTCTGGACGAATGACCGATACCCTCGTCACCGGATGAGGGTGTTCGCGTGGATGACGGTCGCACCGCCATCTCGCCGGAGGAGAACTTCAGCTGGAACTGGTTCCCGGCGCTGAGCGCCGGCGGCATCCCGTACTGCAGCGTCCGCTCCCCTGGGGACACGATGGCCGACATCCAGATCAACGGCGAGTACATCGTCTACGCCATCCGCCAGATGCACCGGCGCACGCACCGCAAGGTCCAGATCGTCGGCCACTCCCAGGGCGGCATGGTCCCGCGCTGGGCGCTGCGCTTCTGGCCCGGCACGCGCAAGCTCGTCGACGACGTGATCGGCCTCGCACCCTCCAACCACGGGACGCTCGCCGCCCGCGCGCTGTGCAACGTCGGCGGCTGCGCGCCGGCGATCTGGCAGCAGCGCGACGACAGCCAGTTCACCGCCGCCCTGAACTCCAGGCGGGAGACCTTCAAGGGCATCGACTACACGGTCGCCTACACGCGCCTCGACGAGGTCGTCATCCCCAACGGCGACGCCGAGACCGGCTCGGCCGCCCTGCACACCGGCAAGGGCAGGATCGCCAACGTCGCGACGCAGGACCTCTGCCCGCTCAACGTCGCCGAGCACCTCGCGGCGGGGACGTACGACCCGGTCGCCTACGCCATCGCCATGGACGCCCTCACCCACAGGGGTCCGGCGAATCCCGACCGGATCGACCCCGCGGTGTGCACCCAGACCCTGATGCCCGGCGTCAACCCGGCCACGTTCGCGGCCGACTTCGGATCAGCCGGCGGCTACCTCGCGAACGTGCTGGTGACCTACCCGCACGTCCCCGAGGAGCCGTTGCTGAAGGCGTACGTGACGGCGGCCTACCGGCCGTAGAGCATCTTGATCGTGCGGCCGAGCATCTTCGAGACGGTCGGCTTGTACGGGAACATGTGCAGGTCCTTCTTGGGCGAGAAGTGCGCGAGCAGGATCGTCTGCGTCTTGCAGTACTTGCGGATGCCGCGAGGCGCCGTGGCGCGAGCCGACGCCCGAGGTCTTCCAGCCGCCCATCGGGGCGTCGAAGACCGTGTAGTTGAGCTGGGCGTCGTTGACGCGACACCGCCCCGGCCTCGCAGCCGCCGCGCGATCGCCTCGCCCTTCTCCACGTCCTTGGTCCAGACGCTGGCCTGCAGGCCGTACTCGGAGTCGTTGGCGATGCGGACGGCCTCGTCGACGTCGCTGACGCGCATGACCGGGATGGTCGGGCCGAACGTCTCGTCGCGTCATGCAGGACATCGAGTGGTCGACGCCCACGAGCACGGTCGGCTCCCAGAAGCGGCCCTGCGGCGGTCGTCCTTGCGCTTGCCGCCCGTCAGGACGGACGCGCCCTTGGCGACCGCGTCGTCCACGTGCGACTGGATGATGTCCAGCTGCGGCGGGAACGTGACCGCACCGACCTCGAACTCGCCCGGACCGCCGGAGCCCTGACGCAGCTTCTTGACGTTCTCGGTGAGCTTGGTGACGAACTCGTCGTAGACCGGCGCTTCGACGTACACGCGCTCGACGGAGATGCAGACCTGGCCGCCGTTGTTGAGGCCGTAGTAGGCGGCGCCGTTGGCGGCGCGGTCCACGTCGGCGTCGGCGCAGACGATCATCGGGTCCTTGCCGCCGAGCTCCAGCGACACGGGCGTGAGCGTCTTGGCCGCCTGCTCCATGACCTTCTTGCCGGTCTTGGTGGACCCGGTGAACATCACGAAGTCGGCCTCGTCGACGAGCGCGCTGCCGGTCTCGCCGCCGCCGGGGGCGACGGCGAAGACGTCCTGCGGGCATGCCGCGCGACCTCGAGCATCTCCTGCGCGAGGAACGCCGTGAGCGGCGTGACCTCGGACGGCTTGAGGATGACGGCGTTGCCGGCCATCAGCGCCGGGACGCAGTCGCAGAACGCGTTGACGAGCGGGTAGTTCCACGGGCCGATGACGCCGACGAGGCCGACCGGCACGTGGCGGACGACGGTGCGGCGGCCGAGGACGAGCGGCGACTTGGAGCGGAAGCGCTCGTCGGCCAGGTAGCTCTCGGAGTGCTTGGCCCAGAAGGCGAAGCTCTGCGCGGCGACGCCAGACCTCGACGGTCGCGTCCTCGCGGGTCTTGCCCGTCTCGGAGCAGATGGTCTCCATCATGCTGCTCCTGGTTGGCCGTCAGCCACTTGCGCGCGCGGTCGAAGATCGCGGCGCGGCCCTTGAAGCCCAGCGCCTCCCAGGCGGGCTGCGCCGCGCGGGCCTTGGCGAACAGCTCCTGGACGCCCTCGGCAGACGTGGTGGGGACCTCGCGCAGCGTCGCGCCTGTTGCAGGGTTCTCGACGGCGATCGTGTCCGTGCCGGGCTGAGTGGTGCTCGATCTGTCGGATGCCTCCCTGGTGGTCAGGCACTGCAGACTACACCCGAACACGATGTCTGGTTAGACTGTTCGGTCATGAGCGCGACCGACCTCACCGCCATCGATCTCTTCGACCCGTCGCTCGCACGAGGACGGCCCGCCGCACGAGCTCTTCGCAGCAGACTCCGTGGCGAGTTCCGGTCCGCCAGAACAAGGTCACCGTCTACGACAACGACTACACGGTCTGGACGGTCGTCAAGCACGCCGACATCCACGCGATCAGCCGCGACCCGGAGACCTTCTCGTCCCACGAGAGCGGCATCTTCCTCGCAGCCCGACCAGGTCATGCCGCTCGACCTGACTGCGCAACGTGCTGCTCTACAAGGATCCGCCGGAGCACACCAAGTACCGCAGCGATCCTGCAAGAAGGTCTTCACCCCGCGCATCGTCGCAGGCCTCGAGCGACGCAGATCCGCGCGCGCGTGACCAGGGTGCATCGACGCGCGTCATCGAGGCCGGCGAGTGCGACTTCGTCGAGGACATCGCCGTGCCGATCCCGCTCGGCGTGCTCACCGAGCTGATGGGCGTGCCCGACGAGGACATCCCGAAGTTCGAGCGAGTGGACGCGACGGAGATCGAGGAGGCCAGCGCTCCAAGGACGAGGAGGCCGCGACGCCGAGTCTTCATGGAGATGGCCGGCTACATCCACGAGCACGATCAGCGCAGGCCGCCGAGGCGACGGCCTCGTGAAGATGATCGCGGACGCCGAGGTGGACGGCGAGAAGCTCGACGACTCCGAGATCCTCGACGTTCTTCGGCCTGCTCGTCGTTCGCCGGCAACGACACGACCCGCAACACGCCGGCCATCGGGCCTGCAGGCGCTGCTCGAGCACCCCGATCAGCTCGCAGGAGCTGCGCGACGACCCCGTCGCTGATCCCCGACGCCGTCGAGGAGATCCTGCGCTACACGACCGTCGTGCAGTGGTTCGCGCGCACGGCGACTGAAGGACACCGAGCTCGGCGGTCAGGAGATCAAGAAGGGCGACAAGGTCGTCATGTGGTACTCGAGCGCCTCACGCGACGAGGACGTCTTCGACGACCCGCAGACGTTCGACATCCACCGCGAGAAGCCGCGACCACAAGGCCTTCGGCGGCGGCGGGCGCCACTTCTGCCTGGGCAACGCGGTCGCCCGCCTGGAGCTGAAGATCATCTTCGAGGAGGCCCTGCGCCGCCTGCAGGACATCGAGATCGTCGGCGAGCCCGAGCGCCTGCAGTCCACCTGGGCGCACGCGCTGACCACGATGAGGATCAAGTTCACGCCCGGCGAGCGCGAGGGCTGACTCCTACGGGTACGCGGGCGGGCGCTTCTCGAGGAACGCGGCTGCGCCCTCCCGCCCCGTCGGGGACTCCGCGAGAAACGAGATGCTGGCGGCCTCGGCCTCGAGGTGCTCGCCGAACGAGTTGGTCGCGCTCGACCTGCGACGAGGCGCTTGACCGCCGCGTTGGACTGCAGCGGCCCGGCGACGAACTGCTCGGCCAGCTCGCGCACGCGCGCGTCCAGCGCGTCGGACGGCGACGACCTCGTTGACGATGCCCCACTCCGCGGCCTCGTCGGCGCCGACGCGCCGGTTGGTCAGCAACAGCTCGGTCGCGCGGCGCACGCCGACGATCCGCGGCAGGTGCCAGGTCTGCCCGCCGTCGGGCGAGAGCCCGATGCCCGTGTAGGCGGCGGTGAAGTGCGCGGCGTCCGTCGCGATCGCCAGGTCGCAGGACAGGACGAAGCTGAGGCCGATGCCGGCCGCCGGGCCGTGCACCCGCGCGATGACCGGCGCGTCGAGCGCGCGCAGGTTCTCCTGGCGCGGCGTGGCAGTCGCGCAGCGAGGTTCTTCAGCGCGTGCTCGCGGTTCTCGGCGGAGACGAAGTAGCGGATGTCGCCGCCGACGCAGAACATGCGGCCCTCGCCGGCCGAGCACGCACGGCGCGGACGTCGTCGCGCTCGCGCAGCGCCGCCGTCTCGGTCTTGAACGCCTCCGCCGGCGTCGCCGTCCATCGCATTGCCGGCGTCGGGCCGGTCGAACCACAGCTCGGCGATGCCGTCCTCGATCTCCACGCGCATGCCGCCGGACCCTAAACGACATACTGTCCGGACAGCATGCCGTCGATCACCCGGAAGTCCAGCGGCGGGCGCGCCGCGCGCCGGAGGAGATCAAGGCGACCATGACGACGGCGTCGAAGAGCTGCTCGACGCCGGCGAGTCGTTCACCGAGATCAGCGTCGAGCGCCTGGCCGCCGCCGGGGGCCTGTCGCGCTCCACGTTCTACGTCTACTTCGAGGACAAGGCCGACCTGTTGGCAGACCCTGACCGAGGACGTCATCGACGGCGTGCTGCAGTCGGGCAAGGGCTGGTGGGAGCTGCCGCCGACCGCTGAACGCGCGAGGACGTCGAGCGCGCGCTTCCGCGGCGTCCTCGAGCACGTACCGGCCCGCACCTGCTTGCTCATGCGCGCGCGCCTGCAGGCGCACGCGTACGACGAGGGCGTCGCGCGAGCGCTTCAAGGCGATCATGGACGACCGCCACCAACGGCATCGCCGCACACATCGAGGCCGGCCAGGCGCTCGGGCCACATCCGTTCCGAGATCGATCCGCTCGCCGACCGGCGCCTGGTTCGGCTGCATGGTCGAGCGCGGCCTGTTCCTGCTCAACCACACCGACACGGAGATCGACGTCGACCGGCTCGGCAAGTCCGTCGCGGACATCATCTGGAACACGCTCTACGAAGGAGCACCCGGCCCGATGACCGCGCGCGCAGACCATCGGCGTCCTCGGCGCCGGGACCATGGGCGCGGGGATCGCGCAGCTGGCCGCGCAGTCCGGGGCGCGCACGCTCGCTGCACGACCCGATCCCCGAGGCGCTGAGCGGCGGGCATCGAGAAGATCGGCAAGGCGCTGGACCGGCAGGTGGAGAAGGGCCGGCTGAGCGCCGAGCGAGGCCGAGGCGATCAAGGGCCGCCTCGAGCCCGCGGCCGACGTCGAGCGACCTGGCGACTGCGACGCTCATCATCGAGGCCGCGCCGGAGAAGCTCGACCTCAAGCTCGAGCTGTTCGCGCAAGCTACCGCGGTCGCTGGCCGCCGACGCGGTGATCGCGACCAACACCTCGTCGCTGTCGGTTACGGCGATCGCGGCCGGCGTCGACGGCCCCGAGCGCGTCGTCGGCATGCACTTCTTCAACCCGCCGCCGGTGATGAAGCTGCTCGAGGTGGTGCGCGGCATCGCGTCGTCGCGACGCCGCCATCGACGTCGCGCGCGCGACCGGCGAGGCGATGGGCAAGCACGTCATCGACGCCGCCGACGTCGCCGGGCTTCCTGGTCAACCGCGTCAACCGCCCGTTCTCGCTGGAGTCGCTGAAGCTGCTCGAGGAGCGCGTCGGCACCGCCGAGGTCGATCGACCGCGTCGCTGCGCATGGGCGCCGGCTTCCGGATGGGGCCGTTCGAGCTGATGGACCTCGTCGGCATCGAGACCAACCACGCCGTCGCGCGAGATCATGCAGCAGTCGAGCTTCGGCGAGCCGCGCTACCGGCCGTCGCACCTGGCCGCGCGCAAGGTCGCGGCGGGGACGCTGGGGCGCAAGACCGGCTCGGGCTGGTACGCGTATCCGGAGGGGCGCCCGGCCGATCCGGAGCCGCCGCGCGCCGGGCGGCGGCGACGGCCGCGCTGTCAGCGTCGTCCGGCGACGGGCCGATCGCCGAGGGCGCTGTCGCGAGGCCGCGCGCGCCGCGGGCTGGGACCTCGACGGCGCCGACCCGTGGCTGGAGGTCTGCTGCGAGTTCGGCGACGCCGAGGGCGAGCACCGGCTGCAGCTGCTCACGGAGGGCTCGCTGCACGAGCTCGACCCGGAGGCGGCCGGGCTTCTTCGTGCTGCGCGCCGCTCGGCGAGGCTCGCCGAGCTCACGCAGACGGCGTCGAGCGCACCCGAGACCGTCGCGGCGGTCGGAGGAGTTCCTCGCGTCGCTGGGACTGCACGTCGAGCACGTCGGCGACGGCGCCGGGCTGATCGCCGGCCGCGTCGTCTGCCAGCTCATCAACGAGGCGGCGTTCCTGCTCGGCGAGGGCCACGGGACGCCCGAGGACGTCGACGCGGGCATGACGTTGGGGGTCGCGCACCCGCGCGGTCCGGTCGCCTGGTGCGCGGAGCTCGGGGTGCAGACCGTCGTCGACGTGCTCGACGCGCTCTATGCGGAGCTGGGCGAGCCGCGCTACCGGGTCGCGCCGCTGCTGCGCCAGCGTCTCGCGACGGGCCGTCCGCTCTAGATGTCCGGTCGCGACGACGTGGCCAAGGGGCTCGAGGCCGTCGTGCGCATCCATCACCAGCTCCGCGGGGCGCACGACGTCGGGACCCTGTTCCTGCGGGCGTCCGAGAGCGCCTGCGTCGAGTGCGGCTTCGATCGCGGCGTGGTGCTCAGCGTCCACGACGGGCACCTCACCGCGACGGAGACCAGCGCGCTCCCGACCGCGGCCAGCGACCGGCTGCGCCGCATGGTGCTCGCCAAGCCGATCGCGCTGGAGGCCGGGACCGAGGAGCACACCGCGGTCCGGCGCGCCGGCGGCGGCAAGCGCGGCCGGGCGCCCAAGGGCTCGGTGCTCGCGACCGCGCTGGAGCTCGGAGAATTCGCGCTGGTGGCCGTCGCCCCCGAGGGCGTCACGCTCGCCGTCCTACTGCTCGACCGCGCCGAGGGCCCGGTCGACGCGGCCGACCTCGCGCTCGCCGGCGCCGCGGCCGCGGTCCTCGCGTCCGAGCTGGCGCGGGTGGTCCAGCGCACGCGCGTTGGGGAACTGGTCGCCGAGCTGCGGGGCTTCTCGACGATGGCGCAGGCACTGGCCGGCGAGGTGCTCGAGGCCCCCGCCGCGCTCCCCCGCGACCGCGGCCACGGGGCGACCTTCTCCCAGCTCGACACGGGGTCGGTCTCCACCGGCGAGGCCGTCGAGGCGCTCTTCACCGAACGCGAGCGCCGGGTCGCAGCGCTGCTCGTCGACGGCCGCTCCAACCGCGAGATCGCCGAGGTCCTCGTGCTCTCCCCCGAGACGGTCAAGACGCACGTCGCGCGGATCCTGCGCAAGCTGGGCGCGTCCAACCGCGTCGAGGCCGTCTCGCTGTACCTCAAGCTCGCGGGTGGTTGAGTCACCACACCGACACGGTGGTTTCAGCCGCCGCAGCGACCTTCCGACACATTCAGCGTGTCTCGTGTGCTCGCCTGCCTTCTCGTCCTGTTCGTCGCCGGCTGCGGTGCGGAGTCCGAACGCCCGGCGAAGCCCGCCAAGCTGCCGGCCCCGGACGTGCAACTCGCCGATGCGGTGGACGCGCTGGACGACGTGCGCAGCGCGCATCTCGAGGCACGGACGAACGAGGAGGCGTTCTTCGAGCCGCACATCGTTTCGGGCGACTTCGCCAACGAGTCGGGCGGCGCGGCGCGGTTCACGCTGCAGGAGGGGTCGGCGCAGGCCGAGATCCGGCTCGTCGACGGCATCATCTACGTCAATGGAAATCGCGACTACTGGCAGAGCAAGGCGTGGGTGGTCGGGAAGCTCGGCCTCCGGATCGCCGACCAGATCGCGGACCGGTGGGTTGCCGCCTACCAGGGGTGCCGCTGCCTGCGCGCGGAGATCGAGTCCTACCGGCCCGCTGCCGTGAGCGCATCGTTCGACAACCTCACCTGGGAGGAGCTGATCGACGAGGGCGCGGGGACCCACAACGGCGAGGATGTTCGCGTGATCGCAACGCGGGGCGAGCCGAACACCGCAGACCCCACCGGAGACGTGTACATCGCCGCCAGCGCGAATCACTACCTGCAGGGCTTCGTCCAGACCTACGGCAAGGGCATCCGTCGTCGCACCGAGGACCGGTCCTACACCGACATCGACGTGCCGTTCGACGTCGCGGCACCGGCCGCCGCCACTCCGGCGAATGCCACCGTGCGGCGCATGATCGACGCGTACTCCAAGCTGCCGTCGCCCTACGCACGGTGAGTCGCCCGGGGGAGCTCGCGTACGACTTCGAGCCCGCGTGGACGAGCACGCAGGCGGTCGAGCGGCTGTCGGCCGCGGTCGACGACGTCGCGCGGATCCTGGACCCGTCGCGGCCGCCGCTCGGGGAGGCGGAGCGCTCGTTCGAGTCCGAGCCGACGGGCGACATGGGGGAGACCGACGCGACGGCGACGTGTATATGGCCGCTGCTGGAGTGCTCGGTCAACACGACCGGCATCAACGACGGCGCGACACCGAGCAGCGACTCGGTGCAGGTGATCGCGCACGTGGACGTCGAGGCGTGCACGTCTCCGCGTGGGCGCAGCTGCGGTCACCGGCGCACGTGCAGCCGTCCGCCGGGCAGGTCTTCGTGACCGGGCCGGAGGAGGCGTTCGATGCGATCCGCGCGCGGCTCGACGAGCTGACGGCGCCACGCCTGACCGGTCGCACCGGGCGCATCGGCTCATGGGACGCCGTGCTGGGGCGCGACGACAACGACCGGCTCGTGCTCGACTGGCGCGGAGAGCTCTTCGACCTCGGGCGCGCGGTGGTGCGTCACCGCGGCGACGCATCCTGGGTGACGTTCACGGTCTTCGACCCCGACCGGCCGATGACCGTCAATGCCGTCTACCCCCGCGCGCGGCCGACGCTGAGAGAGCTCGCCATGGACAGGCTCGACTTCACGGCCGACGAGCACTGGACCTGGGAGGACGGCGACTTCGGGCTGTTCGTCTTCAACGTCGCCACCCTCAACGGACCGATGAAGTACCGGCATCTCGTCGCGTCGCGCGAGCCGCCCACCGCCGCTGCGCTGGCGGTCGACGACGACGGCATCCGGCGCGCGCTCGGCGACGTCCGCCCGCAGGCCGTCCGCTTCGACGAGCTCACCGAGATCCGCGCGAAGTTCGAGCTGTCGGGCATCTGGTCCGACATGGCGCTGATCGTGTTCGAGACGCCGCGCGACCTCGCGGTCATCGGCGTCAACACCACGCACGACGAGGCGTTCTTCGAGACTGAGCTGCTGCCGCGGTTGCGCCGCCTGGACGGCTGGGGCGCCGACAACGAGCGCGCGCTCACCGAGGCGATCGCCTACGGCCGACGCCACCCGGAGATCGGTCCGACAGCGGACGAGCGCATCGAGGATTGGGCCGAACACCCGATCTGGCTGTCTCCCTCATGACCATTGACCCTCCAGCGCGCCGGTGAGGCATCCGACATACGAAAGGTGTCTCGTGTATTCGCCTGTTTCTCGTCCTGCTGATCTCCGGCTGCGGAGCCGCGTCGCCGCCCGGCTCGTCCTCCGCGCAACCGCCCTTCGCGACCACCGCGCTGGGTAGCGCATCCAGCGTCCACATCGAGCAGAAGGCGACGGATGCGACGCCGGCGCCGCACCTGATGTCGGGCGACGTCGCTGGCGGCGACGGCGGCAACGCCCGGTTCGACTACGTCCACGGGTCGCGCACGCACGCGGTCCGGGTCGTCAACGGCGTGCTCTTCATCACCGGCAACCGCGACTACTGGATGAGCAAGGCGCACGCGCTCGGCGCGGCCGGGGCACCGCTCGCCCGCGAGATCAGCGGCTCCTGGCTGGCCGTCGTGAGCGGCTGCGAGTGCCTGCGAGCCGAGCTTGCGGGCTACCGGCCGGAACGCCTGGCCGTCGCGCTGGGCGCCGGCGACTGGCGCGCGGGGGCCGCGGGCCCGGACAGTGCCTCCTTCACGACGGCGAATGCGTCCGGGGCGGTCGAGCTCTCGGTCTCGCGCATCAACGCGCCGTTCAGCGTCGAAGTACCGCCCAATCCGATTCCCGCGACCCCCGCCATGAAGGCGATGATCGACGCCCCCGCGACGCCGCTCGGAACCGACGCGACGCCCCGGGTCTAGTCGGCCGCGGTGGCCTGGCGCTTGATGGCGCCGAGCGTGGCGACGGTCATGACGACCACCCAGCCGCAGAACACCGTCGCCGCCAGCCAGAACTCGAAGATGCCGTGCCACGCGAACGGGCCCGTCTTGAAGAACGGGATGAGCACCGCCGGGATGAGCAGCACCGCTGCCCACGCGTTGAAGTAGGCGACCCAGCGCGGATAGACCTTCTGGTCGCCGCCGGCGATGATCGCGATCGCGATCGACAGCTGTTGGACGAACACCGGCGGGAAGACCATGATGAACAGCAGCCACGCGAGGTCGTTGAGCGCCTGGGTGATCTCCGGATCGCGCTCGGGCCGGAACGACGCGGCGATCATGATCATCACCGGCAGCGTCAGCACGATCACGTTCGCAGCGCCCGAAGCGAGTTGCGTGTACGTCATCGGCGTGTGCCGGCCCTCGATGCGCTTGAGCTGGACGGCGATGGCTGCGCTCCACGGCGCAACCAGCGCGCCGCCGAGGAACAGGAAGACCAGGCCGGCCTTCAGCTTGTCCGGCG
Organism: uncultured Solirubrobacteraceae bacterium; assembly: GCA_963740765.1. Lineage (GTDB taxonomy): Bacteria > Actinomycetota > Thermoleophilia > Solirubrobacterales > Solirubrobacteraceae > DATLGB01. Next base: position 16,490 of record CAVUFN010000009.1, read on the forward strand.
AGTCCGTGTAGAGGCGGACGACCTCGGCCGCGGAGTCGCTGGCCTTCGGAGGCGGGAGGAAGCCCGCGAGCGGGATCAGCCCGATGGCGAACAGCGCACACAGGACCGGACCGGCCCAGATGGCCACACGTTGGGTGGTGAGGTTCATCTGGGCCGGCGGGGGGAGGGTGGTGCCTAGTTGGTGGTCGGGTTGGCCCGTGTGGCGGTCACGGTCGGGCGGCTCTCGCGGGTGGCCGGCACAGAGGTGCCGGGCTCGCGGGTGATGCCCTGGATGTAACGCCTCACGCTGGTGGGGCAGCATGAACCGGGACTTGAACAGGCCCCAGAAGGTCCAGTCGACCTGGGACTCCTGGTCGCAGACGAGCAGCGCGAGCACGCGGATCCACAGGACGGCGAGCACGAGCGTGCCGGAGCCGATGATCCACTGGACGGCCGTCGGGCAGGTCGGCGTTGATGGCGAGGAAGACCGGGAAGCCCGTGCCGAACTCCGCCATCGTCGTGCCGATGATGCCGACGGCAGCACGAGCAGCTTCCACGCGCCCGGTCCTTGACCAGCGGCCAGAGGAAGTGCAGCATCACGCCGATGGTGCGCGATCGCGGCGCCGTTGGTGAAGGACCAGTAGAACGGGAACTTGTAGAACTCGAACGGCTGGCGTGCCGTAGTACTCGTAGACGCCCATGATCACGCCGGGGTGCTCCATGATCGCGTCCGAGGCGCCGATCGCGGCGAACATCAGGAAGAACTTCTTCACGGTGATCCCGCGCTGGACGATCGAGTAGACCCAGTAGGCCTCCAGGCCCATGAACAGCGCGTAACACGGCGGGATCAGCAGCGGGATGTCGAGGCCGAAGTTGGTGAACGCCGGGGCCGTGGATGTTCTGCGCCCAGCGCAGATGGCCGACGAGGTCGAGCATCGGCTCGCCCAGCGAGGTGACGAAGCCGGCGCCGAGGCACAGGATCGGCAGGTGTCCTTGTGCCGGATCAGCCGCGTGAACGCCCACGGCAGCGCGATGACGACGACGAGCAGGCCGGCCCAGAAGAGGAAGAACCAGGCTTCGAAGTCGGTCGCGGTAGAGCTGTCGGCGGGCTGGCGAGCAGTTCTCCGTAGCCAGGAAGCGGTTGATCCATTGCTGTGTTCTCCTCCTGGGTCCTAGGACTTCTTCAGGTCCTTGATCAGTGTCTTTGCAGCGTTCATGCCGGGCATGCCGTTGATGCCCGCGATCGGATGCGTTCCAGACCCGCTCAGGTACAGCCCCTCGACGGGGATCTTGTATCCGGCCAGCCCGAGGGCGGGCCGCAGCGGGCCGAAGCGGGTGACGATCGGGTCGACGTGGTAGACGTTGCCCTGCGGCGCGCGGAAGCGTTCCTCGAGCCCCTTGGGCGTGAGCGTGCGCCGGGCGATCTCGAACGTGTCGAGTCCCTGGTAGTACTGGGCGCAGTCGTCGAGGATCGTCTTCTCGAGCTTGGTCTGGACGGTGTCCCAGTCCTCGTTGGGCGTGGAGGGCACGAGGCCGCTCCAGAACCACCACGTGTCGTGGCCCTCGGGGGCCATCTTGGGATCGAAGGCGGTGGTCACCTGCGACAGGCCCGGGACCATGTCCGGGACGAAGCCGCGCGCGGCCTGCTCGCCGGCGTCGAGGCTCTGCTGGTGCGTGGCCCAGGTGAGCGTCGGCAGGCGCAGGTCGACGGGATCGCCGGGCAGCCGGTCGGCGCGCCACTGCGTGTGCCTGGGCAGCGTGACCTTGCCGTTGAGGGCGACGTTGACCTTCACGTTGCCCCAGCCCGTCGACGTCGTCGGGATGGACTTCGCGCGCGAGGCCAGGCGCTCGGGCAGGATGCCGGGCGGAAGCCAGTCGTTCAACACCGTGGTCGGCCCGTTGGCGGTGACGACCGCGCTGCGCGCCCGCAGGAATCTCGCCGCTCTCGAGCTCGACGCCGACGACGCGGTCACCCTCGACGCGCAGCCCGCCGACCGGGGCCGAGCAGCGCACGGTCCCGCCGTGGTGCTCCAGGCAGCGGATCAGCGACGCGGGGAACGCGCCGGTGCCGCCCTCGAACATCGCGATGCCCGTGTCCTGCAGCACGCCGAGGTAGATCAGCGCCCAGCCAGACAAATCCGATGCCGAAGTGCATGAACGGCAGGTTGATGGTCAGCGGCGCGCGGACCATGTCGTGCTCGAAGTACTCCTCGATGACCTCGCGCTGCGGGGCGGCCACCCAGCGCAGGATGTCGACGATCTGCTTGCGGCCGGCGCCGACGGCCTTCAGCGCCTTGAAGATCTGCTTCGGCTCCGGGCGGATCGGGTTCGTCATCATCATCGGCAGCCCGATCCGGCACGCGACGGAGATGATCTCCGACAGCTCCGCCCACTTGCGGGCGTCCTTGACGCTGAAGTGCTGGATCTCCTCGATCGTCCGGTTCGCGTCGCGCCACATCGCGATCGGACGAGCCGTCGGGCTGCACGTGCACGTGACAGGGATCGATGATGCGCTGGCGCAGGCCGAACTTCGAGGACAGCTCCAGCTCGGCGTCGATGTTCGTGGTGCGAAACAGCGACGCGTGGATGGAGGCCTCGTTGATGAGGTGCTCCGGGGCCTCGGGGGCCATCGGATTGGTGCTCGTCATGCCGCCCGGGCGTGGCGGCCTGCTCGACCACCTGCACGCTGTATCCGGCCTTGGCCAGGTAGCACCCGGCGACGAGCCCGTTATGGCCCGCACCGACGACTACGACGTCTGCATCGCCTCCCATGGCGAAAATGATACACCGTGTTCGATTTTTCGCAAAGGCGATTTCTCAGGCGCGCACTGGAGGCCCGCCGTAGATCGCCGCGGTCCACATCGCGATCAGCGTTTCGACGATCTCCACCTCGCCCGGGAGATCGGGATCGGCGCCGAGGCCGGCGACGTAGAAGCAGCGCTCCGTGCCCCAGAGCAGGGCCGCGCCCAGCTGGCGGCTGTCGGCGCCGTCGGGCAGGAGGCCTTCGGCGCGACCGCGGTCGATGCCGGCGGCCACGCCGTCCACGAAGCGCGTGACGATCCCGCCCCATAGCTCCTGCAGTTCGGGTACCGCGTGCCACTGCTCATGCGTGGCGCGCAGGACGAAGCGATGGTCCTTCCAGACCTGTGCCCCGCCGGCGAGGCTGGCTCGCAGCGCCTCGTCCGGTGCCGTGCCGGTGTTCTCGACGAACGGGCGCGTCTGGTCGTAGATCTCATCCATCACCCGCGCCAGCAGCGCGGTGATGACGGCGAACTTCGAGGAGAAGTAGAAGTAGAACGTGGCCCGGGAGACGCCGGCGCGCTCGATGATCTGGGCGACGCTGAGCTTGCCGATCTGGACCTCGGAGAGCAGCGCCTCGGTGGCGTCGAGGATCAGGCCCTCGGCGTCGCTCGTGCCCGTGTGCGCGCGAGGCCTGCCGCCCCGCACGACGTTCATCGGATTGTCCGCCACGAACCGCATCATACTCTCCCTCCGGACAGACTGTTCAGACATTTCATTGGTTGGTTTCCGGTCGGACCGGACGGACTGTCCGAATGCTGTGTATGATCCCCGCCGGGAGGAGCAATTCGCACTTTGTCGCCTGATACCGAGCACAGCCCCGAGGGCCCCGACGAGCGCGGCCGTCGCTCCGTCGTGCGCGAGGCGCTGCTCGAGATCCTGGACTCCGGGCTGCACAGCGTCGACCGGCTGGTCCACGCGGATACGAGCGTGAAGTTCCGGCTCGGCGACGCCGGCCAGGACGACGTCACGCTGCTGCTCGACCGCTACCCGGTGGAGATCGCCGACGCCGGCGAGCCCGCGGAGGTCGAGGTCAAGCTCTCCCGCGCGCAGACCGAGGCGTTCTGCCGCGGCCGCCTGCCGCTGACGGCGGCGATCATGACCGGCCGCGTAGAGACCTCCGGGCCCGGTGCGCAAGTACCTCGAGGTGGATCCGATCATCCGCTCGCTGCTGGCCACGCGCGCCGGGGAGTCGGTGCACGCCGGCCGTGCCAACGGCTCGAGCGAGACGATGGTCGACGCGCCGCACGCCGACCTGCTCGCGATCGAGACGCGCGATCTCCACAAGTCCTTCGGCCCCAACAAGATCCTCCAGGGCCTCGATCTGCAAGATCCCCGAGGGTTCGATCTCCGTGATCCTCGGCCCATCGGGCACGGGCAAGAGCGTCTGCCTCAACCACGTCATCGGCCTGATGCGGCCCGACGCGGGGGACGTCCTGATCCGCGGCAACCCGCTCGTCGAAGATGGGGCGCTCGGAGCTGCTCGGCCTGCGCCGCGACATCGGCGTGATGTTCCAGGACGGCGCGCTCTTCAGCGCGATGAACGTCTACGACAACGTCGCCTTCCCGCTGCGCCAGCACACCGACTTCGACGAGCCCGAGGTGCGAGGAGCTCGTCATGGAGCAGCTGGAGAGCGTCGGCCTCGCCAACGCCGACCAGCGCATGCCCAACGAGCTCTCGGGCGGCATGAAGAAGCGTGCGGGCTTGGCGCGCGCGATGGTGATGAATCCGGGCATCGTGCTGTGCGACGAGCCGGACTCCGGGCCTGGATCCGGTGCGCACGCGCTGCTCGGCGACCTGCTGGTGGAGCGCCACGGCGACCACGGCGGGCACCATGGTCGTCGTCACCCACAACATCATGCTGGCCAAGTCGATCGCCGACCACATGTCCGTGATCTGGCGCGGCAAGGTGCTCGAGGACGGGATGACGGAGCAGATCATGGCGTCGGACTCCGACTTCATCCAGCAGTTCCTGGCCGGCGAGGCGCGCGGGCCATTGACTATGGACGCATGAGTCTCCGAGATCGCGCCCCTGACCTGCTGGCCAACACGATGCTCGTCATCGGGTCATCGCACTTCGCGATCCCCGACGTGATGGCCAAGACCATCCCGCCGCAGCTGCCGGCGCGCAAGCAGCTCGTCTACGTCAGCGGCGTCGTCGAGGTCGCTTGCGCGCTGGCGATGAAGAAGCGCCTGTCCTGGGCGGGGCCGGTCACGGCCGCCACGCTGCTGGCGATCTGGCCGGCGAACATCCAGATGGCGCTCGACGCGGGCACCGGCGTCAACCCGGGTCCGGCCGACAACAGGGCGCTCATGTGGGCGCGCGTGCCCCTCCAGCTGCCCCTGATCTGGGCGGCCCTACAAGCGAAGCCGAGATGAGCCTGCCGACCCACCCGCCTGAGTCCGACCTGATCCTTCCGCTGCCCGGCGAGGGGGAGACCTGGGATCCGCACACGATCCACACGCACTACTTCGGGTTCTCCATCCCGGAGGCCGAGATCGGCGGGTTCCTCTACGTCCGCTACCAGCCGGCGTTCCCATTGTGCCAGGGTGGCGTGGTCGTCTTCCGCGGGATGGACAACGTCCACCTGCTCGACGCCGAGTTCCACGACTACGAGATGACGATGCCGTGGCCGGAGATCTCGGGGAACACCGATCCGCACGCGCAACGGCCTGAACATCGACTTCACCGAGCCGGGCGTCTCCGCGCGCGTCACGTACGCGTCCGACGACGGCGCCTGCGTGATCGACACCACGCACACTGCGGTGACTCCGCTGCTCGCCCGCGGGCACGTGATGCCGGGCGAGGAGAACCATGTCGGCGCTGGAGCCGGGCGGCACCGAGCAGTTCATGCGGTGTGTTGGGACCCTGCGGCTGCACGGCGAGGACTTCGCCATCGACTGCTTCGCCCCGCGCGACCGCTCCTGGCGCCAGGTGCGCACCGAGCGCCGCGGCGCGGTGCCGACGCCGCCCGTCTGCTGGACGCCGATGTACTTCGGCCCGGACCGGATCTTCAACCAGATCTCCATCGAGGCCCCGGACACCGATCCCGCCTGGGCGGGCATCTACGAGTGGCCGGCCGACAAGCCGACCCATCACTACGCGTGGCTCGTCGAGGGCGACGAGACGTTCGAGATCGTGCGGGTGCGGCGCAACGTGCTGGAGTACCACCCGGACCTGTTCGTCGCCACGGTCCAGGAGCTCGAGGCCTAGGACGAGCGCGGCCGCGTCCACCGCTTCCACGGCAGGGCGCTGGCGATGACGCAACATGCCCGCGTGGCCCAACGTCTCCTTCCGCGACTCCGTCTACCGCTGGGAGGACGACGACGGCCGCGTGGCCCACGCCACGTGCCAGGAGATCTTCTTCGACACGTACCACCGCGCGGTCGCGGCACGACGCCGCGCGGAGCAGCACGCCACGACCTGAACCGACTCACGTTGCGGCCGGCCGGTCGCTCTGAACGGGGCCGGGCGGCCGGCGGGCGGTGCCGGGCGGAATGCGCCGGTGCGCAGGGCGCGGGCGCGGTGTGGCGACCCGTTGGCACGGTGCACAGAGCGCTGCCTGCCACCACCACGGTTCCCCCTCCTTGACCCGAGGCTGCTTGAACAGCAGCACCGAAAACAGGGGGAATCGAAGTGGTGGCGCACGCCGCGCTGTGTGCCGCGCCGGCGTCTCGCGCCAGCGCGCCCGCGCGCTGCGCACCGGCGCACACCGCCCCCGTATGCGGCCCGTCCGCCCGGCCCCGCTCGAGCGTCCGGTTGGCTGCCCGCCGGGGTCGTAATCGTGCATCTACCGTCGTGATCACGACGGAGGATGCACGGACTCACCAGTCGGCGGTCCGGTCGTAGGCGTCGTCGCTCGGGCGGCGGGTCACGTTGAGGCCCTGTGCCTGCCACGCGCGGGTCTTCTCGGCGTCGAGGGCGGTGTCCGCGTGGAAGGCGCCGCCATCGATCTCGGTGATCTCGCGCTTCTCGAGGTCGACGAAGTCGGCCTCGTACTCGCCGATCTTGATGTTGACCTTCGGGATCTTCCGATCGGCGACCTTGAGGCGGTAGAGGCCCTGGCCCTCGGCGTTGGACCTGCAGCGCGCGATCGGCAGGTCCTGGATGAGGTCGAGCAACTCCCGCAGCCGGGCGATGTTGCGGCGGCCGGGGAGTTCCTGGCGGATCATGCTGACCGTCGTGCGGCGGAGCCGGATGGCCTCGATCACCGCGCGGCGGAGCTCGTCGTCGTCCAGTCGCGGCGCCAGATCGACGAGCGTGCGCGACAGGTCCGTGACCGGGATCCCGTCGACGACGGCGACCAACGGTCGCGCGCGCCGGCAAACGAGCAGATCACCCGTCCGGCGTGGCCCACCACCGCCGGGGCGCACGACCGTGACGAACGGCTCAGGATCGCGGTCCTCCAACACGCGTCGGTAGCGGCCTGCGCTCTCGCCCGCGAGGGCGGTCTTTGGTGCGGTTCGCGTGGCGGCCGACCATCGCTGAACGTTCGTCAAGTCGCCGCGCACTGAGGTCCACACGCCATCCATGCCCTCGACCGGGCGCAGCCCCACGCGGGGCAGCCGCCACGCGATCTGCCCGTCGCTCCAGCCGAACCGCCGCAGCTGCCAGACACCCAGGCATTCGTGTTGGGCTGACAGCAGGCGGTCGAGGAGTTCGTGCATCGTCTGTTGTCCTAGTCACGGACGATGCACGTTTCGCCCCCCTCAGTTTCGAATGCGGGCGCCAGTCGCTCGGCCCGCGCGCGCCGCGAGCAGACGGCGCAGGCTCGAGCACCTCGCGTTGCGCAGGGCGTGGAGCGGCACTGCCTCGCCCATGGCTTTGTAGCCCGCGAGGTTGAAGTGGAGGTGGTCGCCGCCGTCGAAGGCCGGGGAGATGCGGGTCGGGTCGTCCGGGTCGCGCACCACGGCGTCGAAGTCGATAACGCCGTCCGCGGTGGTCGACGTGCGGATCCACGCGTTGACCTCCTCGCGCCGGGCGTTGGTCTCGGCCGTCCCGTAGTGCTCGCTGGTCGCGCCGCCCATCGGGGTGAGCGTCCCTGCAGCACCCGCAGCCCCGCCGCATGGAACCGGCCGATGATGTCCTCGTACCCCGCGATGAGCTCGGCCGGAGTGGGATCGGGGGCGCGGCCGAGGTCGTTGGCGCCCGCCAGCAGGATCACGGTCGTGACGCCGTCCAGCGACAGCACGTCGGCGTCGAGGCGGTGCAGCAGCGACGGACCGCGCCAGTCGGTGCCGCCGCCCGCGGGCCCGTCGACCAGCACGCGGTTGCCGCTGATGCCGGCGTTGAGCGCCGACAGCCGACGCCCCGCTGCAACGAGGCGCCGGCCCAGCACGTCGGTCCAGCGGCCGTCGGCGTCGAGGCTGCCCTGGTCCTCGACCACGAGCGACGAGCCCTGGAACCCGTCCGTCAGGGAGTCACCGAATGCGGCGACCGCCCCGGTCGAGCCCGTCGCGCGCACCGAAAGGCCGCTGACCAGCGGCCGTGCCGTGGTGGTGACCACGTATGGAACACCGGTGGCGTCGGCGGTCGCATCGCCGGCGAGCGTGAGGTAGGAGGTCTGGCGGCCGGCGAGGTGCTCGGTCGGCTTGCCGATGTCCTCGGGGACGTAGACGCTCACGGCCAGCGGTTCGAACGCGGCGAACTGCAACGCGGCGGCGTCGCTGACCACGTCCTCGCCCGGCGGCACCGTCACCGACTGCTGTCCGCCGAAGGTCACGCGGGCGAGCGAGCCGGCGTCGACCGCTGCGCCGCGTGTCCGCCGCGCCGCGGTCACGTTCGCAAACGTGACCGGCACCCGCCCGAAGCGGTTGGTGAGGCGCACGCGGACGGTGCTCCCGCCGAGCGTCGGCGTCAGCACCACGCGGACCGTCTGGTTGTTCAGCGGCAGCTTCGGGTGCGCCGAGCCGTCCACCATGTCCAGCAGGTCGGTGCCCTGCGAGGCGTCCGACGGCGACGCCGCCCAGGCGCCGACCCAGCGCGCGTCGGTGCACTTCACCGGCGCGGCGGACGCGGCGCCGGAGGGAAGCACCGCCAGCAGCGCGACCGCGAGTCTCAGCCGCACGTGCGGAACCGCCGGACGGTCTTGATTGTCCGGCCGCCGCGCAGCGCCAGCGTGATGCGCACCTTCACGCGCTTGGTGCGGATCCCGACCAGCGGCAGGCGCAGGACCTCGTCGCGGACCACCAGCTTCCGGCGACCGGCGACCTTGACGCGCACGCGGGTCACCGCGCGGCCGCGCGCCCGGCGCGGGAAGTGCAGGGTGACCAGCCGGCCCCGGGTGCAGGTCTGTGCGGGCAGCGGCATGGGGAACGGCGACGCCTTGGCCGCGGCGATCGTCAGCGCCGCGTCGGCCGGCACGATCACGCCGCTGGCCAGCGCCGTCCGCGTCGCCGCCTGCACCTTGGCCACGTAGTCGGCGTGCGTCGGGTACAGCGTGCGCAGCAGTCCCGCGCCGAACGGCACCGAGCGCCCGTAGAGCGCCTTGCACCGTCCGGTGTTCTCGCGGCTGTCGTTGGCGACCGGCACGTCGAACTGCGGCAGCCGCACCCCGCCCAGCGCGTTCTCGAAGCCGTCGCGGAGGATCAGGCCCTCGGCGTCGTAGTCGAAGCTCGGCTGCGTGGCCGGCGCCGCGCCGGTCGCAACCCAGTTCTTGAGGTGCTCGTACGCCGCGTCCTGCGCGTACTTGAACGGGATGCGGCTGAACGGCGGGTGCTCGCAGCCCTCCAGCGCCGTCATCGGCGCGCCGAAGTCGCGCTCGACGAGCACCTCCTGGTAGTCCCGCGCGTCGCGGTCCAGATGGGTGGTGCCGGCGACCTCCCACAGGCGGAAGTTCGCGACGTCCGGGCTGCGGTTGAACGACGAGTCGGTCTCGCTGTTGATGAACATGACGGGCACCCGTGTGCCCGCGACGGGCAGGTTCACGGAGGTCGGCCCGTTCTGGCCGAGCGTGGACGTGCTGGCCTCGGCGATCAGGTAGCCGTCGGCCAGCTTGTGGAGGCGGTCGACCGCCATCGCGTACAGGTAGAGGTAGAGCGCCGACTGCGAGGTGCCGGTGGCCAGCAGCGTGCGCGGGCGCATCCCGGCCAGGGGGTCGACGCCGGCCGGCGCCCTCAGCGCCTCCAGGCCCTGGCCGAAGATGTCGAACATGCCGGCGTCCGCCGGCGTGCTCCCGATCTGCTCGACGGCGGCCGGGACGTGCAGCGAGCCGTAGCGCTCGGGGTTCCAGGCCTTGAGCCCGGTCTTGGGCGCGTTGATGCCGACGGCCTGGGCGTCGATCCCGACGAAGATGTCCCCCGAGCGCATGAGGTGCTGGCCCGATCGCGCCCAGAGCGCCTCGAGGTCGTACATGTTGGTGACGTTCTGCCACTCGGCGACGACCGTGCCGCTGAACTTCGCGGGGTCGGCGGGCCGCCGGACGACCATCCGGGTCTTGTACTCGCCGACCAGGCTGTGGCCCGTGTAGAAGAACTCCTGCTCGACGTAGCCGCGGCGGGCGAGGTCGTGCACGGTCGACCCGAACGGGTAGTCGCGCGAGCCGGAGCCCACGGCGTCGGACGTGATCGGCCCCTCGACCTCCGGGGCGCTGACCTGAGCCGTCGCCGGCGCAGCGAAGGCCAGCCCGCACGCAACGGCCAAGCCCCAACGGACCACTCTCCTCGAACCCATGATCGGCAAGGTACGGACGACCCGGCAGGGTGTCACTTCGCCGAATCGCTAAATCGCCCGGCGAGTTTTTGGAGGTTACGGCGGGGAGGCGGGGTACGCCGCCGTCACGTGGCTGAAGGCCGGCCGCCCGGGAATCCCCAGCGCGCAGACGCCCGCGGTGAGCAGGATGGCCTTTGGCACGCAGGACGCGCTCTCGGCGCTCGCGACCGCGCTGGCCCGGTCGTCGGCCCGCTCGGCGTGCGCGACCACCGCCGGATGCGCGGAGTCCACGAACTCCGATGGCGCCAGATACGACGTCACGGCCGCGGCCCAGCGCTCCGGGCGACCTCGAGCGCCTCCTCGGGCGGCAGCCCCAGCGCGGAGAGCACGAGGGCGGCGAAGGACAGGTCGGCGTCCGGCCCGTGGCGCCCATCGACGATCGTGCGCAGCATGCCCATGGAGCCGGCTGACGATGGAGGTCAGCGCGACCTCGATGTCCGGCGCGTGCAGCCGGCCCGCGTCCAGCGCGCCCTGGAGCGCGCCCCGCGCGTACGGGGAGACCGCGGTCGCGAACAGGGCGTCGGCGTGGTTGAGGTGGACGACCAGGCGGGCGAAGTCCGGGTCGTCGTAGGCGAGGCGGACGAAGCGCCGGATCGCGAGCGGCCACGAGTTGCGCCGGGTCCTGGCCGGGCTCGCCCTCGGCGACGGACGCGGCCAGCGCCTCCAGCGAGTCCGACGACGATCGCCTCGACGAGCGTCTCCTTGGAGTCGAAGTGGTTGTAGAAGGAGCCCGAGCGCGACGTCGGCGCGTCTCGGTGATCTCCTGAGATGCGCAGGCCGGCGACGCCCTTCTCGGCGATCAGGCCGCGCGCGGCCTCGGTCAGGCGGCCGCGCGTCTGCGCGCGCCGGCGTGCGCCCCGTCCGGAAGTCTCAGTCTCGACGTCGCTCATGACACCTGGAAGTGAATCACATCTCAGAGTTGAAAGTTCTTTCAGTTATGCGTATTCTGCGCTACGTGATCCCCCAACCGCCCATCCACGAGGTCATGCCGAAGACCGCGGAGACGATCTTCAACATCTTCATCTTCATCCCGCTGGGCATCGCGCTGGCGATCGCCGTCGCGTCATCTGCGTCAAGGGCACAAGGGCCCGCTGCTGCTGTACTGCATCATCGGCGGCGCGTTCGCGGCGACGTTCGAGCCGATCGTCGACGTCCTCGGGCAGGTCTACCTCAAGGAGGAGGACGCGCTCGGCACCTTCACGATCTTCGACCGGACGATGCCGCTCTACATCTGCTTCGTCTACCCGTGGTACGTCGGCGGCCTCGGTTACCTCGCCTACCGGCTCTTCCAGCACGGCGTCACCACAAGGAGCTGTTCCGGCTCTGGGCGCTGGACTGCGTGGTCGACATCGCCCTCGAGACCCCCGGCATCCTCGCCGGCACGTACCTCTACTACGGCAAGCAGCCGTTCGACCTCTGGGGCTTCCCGATCTGGTGGGGCTTCGTGAACCCGGTGATGCCGATGGTCGCCGGCGCGCTGATCTACAAGCTGCGGCCGCACCTGACAAGCCGTGGAAGCTGCGCTGCCGTCATCCCGCTGCATCCCGATGGCCGACGGCATCGCCAACGGCGCCACCGCGTGGCCGATGTGGATCGCGCTCAACCAGAGCGACGCAGTCGTGGTGGTGTGACCTACACCGCCGGCTTCGTCACCCTCGGCCTGGCGCTGTTCGCGGTCTGGATCATCTCCCTGGTCGTCGCGCGTCCGAAAGAACACGTCGAACCCCTCAATGCATATGTAATCTTGAGCGAGTGGATGTCACGCCGGTCTACCAGGCGATCCCGCCGTTCATCATGGGCGTCAGTGTCCTGATGCTCGGCCTGGTGGCGCCAGGCCGGTTCGCGAAGTACGTCGCCGTCTTCGGGGCGTTCGTCGCACTGCTGTCGGCGGGCATGGCGGCGGTCTACGTCGGCCTCGGCCTCGCCTGCCAGGCGTGGGACCGCAACCCGCAGGCGACGTGGCTGGTGCTCGTCTCCCTGATGCTGCTGACGGCGACCACGGTCGCCATCAAGAGCACCCGCACGCGCCGCGGTGACGACGACTCAGACGACGACGGAGGTCAGCGGGTGCGGCCGCTCGGGCCGCCTCCGCCCATGTCGCCGACGCCCGCCCCCGAGCCTGCGCCGACCGGTCCCGCGCTGGACTGGGAGGACTTCGACGGTCTGCGCGAAGGCTGGGAACGCACCCCGGTCGGCGTGTGATCGAGCCGGAGCCGTGGGACCCGACGCACTGCCCGGGTCTCGAGCGCCGGCACTGGTCGACTGACAACGTCGGTGAGGCAGCGCCCGGCGTCCTGACGCCGCTGACGTTCAGCCTCTGGGTCGAGCTGGGCGAGAAGGCGATCCGCGGCGCCGCGTGCTCCATCGGCGCGTTCACCGCGTCCGAGGCGGCCGTCCCCGCCGCCCCGGACCAGCGCACGTCCGCGCGTTCTTCGGTCGCGTCGCGATGCAGGCCGAGCGCCTGCCGCTGCGCGGCTACGCGAAGCGCTCGTTCCTGCAGGCGATCGACGTCACCCGCGGCGCCGCGCGCCGCTACGGCCAGCATCTGGTGATCGCGGGCGAGCTCGACGACGTCGACGACGTGTTCTTCTTCACGGAGTCCGAGCTCGCCCGGCCGCTGCCCGCCGGCGCCAAGGACCTCGTCGCGCGCCGGCGCGAGCGGCGCGCGCTCTTCCAGAGGCTGACGTTCCCAGGCTCGTGGACGGGCCGGCTCGTCCCGTGCGTGGTCAACACGCGCACCGGCACGAGCACGCTGCGCACCGGCGACCGTGTCCGCGTGGACGGCAGGGCGGGGACGGTCGAGATCCTGGAACGCGCGGGGGCTCAGGCCGCCGCGTAGGCGACGATCCCGGCGTCGTCGTCCTTGGAGAGGACGCCGGTGTCCACCAGCCGCTCGAGGTGCGTGACGGTCTCGCCGACGGCGAGCAGCCGGTTGAGGATGTCGAGCTCGGCGAACGGCGTGTCGCGGCGCGTCCACGGCAGCTGGCGGGCGACGTCCACCGCCGGCTCGGGGCCGCCCGCGGCGACGATGCTCACGCACCGGTCCAGGCGGCCGTCGTGGTGGGCGATCAGCTCGTCCACGCGGCCGGCGAGGTCGTCGAAGACGGGGCCGTGGCCGGGGAGCACCCGCGTCGCGGGCACCGCCCGGATCGCTCGCAGTGAGTCCAGGAAGCGCTCGAGCGCCTTGCCGTCCGCGAACGGCTCGAAGCCCAGCGACGGCGTGATGTGCGGCAGGACGTGGTCGCCGGCGAACAGCAGCCCGGACGTCTCGTCGAAGAACGCCAGATGCCCGCGCGTGTGGCCCGGCGTCAGGATCGCCCGCAGCCGCCGGTCGCCGATCGCGACGACGTCGCCGTCGTCGAGCAGCGTGTCCGGCATCTCCCAGCGGCCCTGACCGCGGATGCTCTCGTAGTCCTCGTCGTCGGGTCGCGACTCGATCTCCTCGATGAGCTCGCCGGCGCCGTGGCGGAGGAAGAACTCGCGCCGGAAGTCCGACGCGCGGTCCCACGTGCCCTGCAGCGCGGGCAGGATCATGTCGAGCTCGGCGCGCCCGAGGAGGATCTCCGAGCCGGCGTGGTCGCGCAGGTAGGCGGTCAGGCCGTAGTGGTCGTAGTGCGCGTGGGTGGCGAGGACGCGGGTGATGTTCTTTCCGTCGGAGCCGAGCGTGGCCAGGCCGGCGCGCAGCGCGTCGACGGCCTTGGGGTGGCGCCAGCCGCAGTCGACGAGCGTGAGGTCGTCACCGTCGGCGATCGCGTAGACGTTGATGGCCTTCAGGCCGTCGCCGGGCAGCGGCAGCGGGATCCGATGCACCCCGGGAGCGACCTCGAAGGTCCCCGGTTCGGTCCATGCGTTCCGGTCCTCGTTGCTCATTGCAACGACATGGTAAACGAGCGTTCGACCGGGTACATTCTCGATCGTGGACCTGACGTCCCCGGTGGTCATGGCGGCACCGCCCTTCGTGGCGGGCTGCGCAATCGTGCTCCTCGGAGCCATCGGACCGCGTCGCCTACGCCTCTTCGTGGCGTCCGTCGGCGGCTTCGTGATCCTCTGCTCCGTGCTCGGCGCGCTCGTCAACATCTGCATCCACGTCAGCAAGGAGGAGCCCCTTTGGGTCGGGGTCCCGTTGCTGGCCATCGGCCTGGTGTGCGCGGCGCTGATCGGGCGCGCGGCGATCCGCGCGCGCCGCGACGATCCCGGCGCGGACACCGACGGTGACGGCGAGGGCGGTTCCGGCGTGCGCATCTGGACGCCGCCGCCGGCCGGCCCGGCGCCCGCCGGCCCGCCGCCGGACTGGCGCGAGTTCGACGAGCTGCGCGAGGACTGGTCGCGCGCGCCCGTCGCCGGCTAACAGACGAGCGAGGCGTACAGCTGGTCGAGCTGGTCCTGCTGCAGGCCGTGCTCACGCAGATAGCCCGCGGCCCCGCCGAAGCGGTCGCGCAGGTCGGCGAGCGTGTCGAGCATCAGCGAGGCCGGCGAGCCCAGCTTGACCGCCAGCGCCTGCTCATTGAAGCCCGCCCGCAGGGACCGCTCGACCAGCGCGTCCTTGAACGCCCCGTGCATCACGCGCTCCGTGCGCGCGTATTCCTCGGCGATCACGTCGTCGGGCACGCCGACGGCGCTGAGCACCAGGCCGGTGGTGAGGCCGGTGCGGTCCTTGCCCGCCGAGCAGAAGATGACGGCCGGCAGCGCCTGCGGCTCGGCGAGGATGGCGACCGCGCCGGCGAGCCGGTCGCCGCAGTGGTCGATGATCGCCGCGTAGATCTCGGGCAGGCCGGCGTGGTCGTCGAGCCGGAAGCGGCGGTTGAACACGGCCTGGTGGTGGATCGCGACCCCGTCGGCGAGCGTCGGCGGGTCCAGCGCGCGCTCGTTGTCCTCGCGCAGGTCGATCGCCGTACGGACGCCCAGCTCGGTCAGTGCGGCGAGGCCCTCGGCGCCCAGGTCGATCAACGCGTCCGAGCGCAGCAGGCGCCCGGCGCGGATCTCGCCGCCGTCGGCCGGCAGGCCACCCAGATCGCGGAAGTTGAACGTGCCGGGAACCGAATGGATCACGTATTTCAGCCTACGAGCCGATAGGGTTCGGAGAACGATGTCGTCACGCAGCCGTCACATTTCCGTGCCGCGCCCCGCGTCGATCGTCATCGCCATTACCACCTGAGCCTGAACGCCTCATGCGTCCAGGCTCGCAACGGTCCTTCGGACCGAGGTGGCGAGAACGCGTGCTTCGACTTCGAGTGGACCAGAAAGCGAGTCCCCGATGTCCACAGTCCTTGTCGAAACCGCCGTTCGCCGTCGTGCGTCGCTGACCGTGCGCGAGGGCGCTGACGCCGTCGTCCGCGTGCTCGTCACGCTGCGCCGCCGTGGGTGCGTGGTCGACGCCGTCGACTACGGCGCCGGCGATCGCCACCGGCCGGGGTGGCTGACGTCACCTATGTGCCGCCGGCCCGGCACGGCCACGCGGTCGCCGCGTGGCTGGGCAACCTCGTCGACGTCCTCGAGGTGTCCGATGAGGCGATGTAAACGCTCGGGGGCCGGCCTCCGGCGGCGCTTACTCCGCCTCGGCGCCGGATGCAGGCCGGCCGCCTCCGGCACCCCTAGACGAACGTCGCCACGTCACCCACGTCGGCGCGCTCGGTGCGGAAGCCGTTGGCCGGATGGTCGGGGTCCTCGTAGCCGAACGAGATGCCGCACAGCACCTGCCGGTCGTCGGCGATGTCGTAGCGCTCGCGCAGGTACGGCGAGCAGGTGGCGATGGCCGCCTGGGCGATCGTCGCGACCCCGAGGCTCGCGGCCGCGAGCAGGAACGCGTTGATCCACAGCCCGCAGTCCACCGCGCCGTAGAGGCCGAGCGGCTTCTCGGTCGTCACCACCGCGAGGTGCGGCGCGCCGAAGAGCTCGAAGTTCTTGAACGTCTGGGCGCCGGAGGCGGCGCGGTCGCCCCACTCCACGCCGATCGAGTCGTACAGCTGCCACGCGCACTGGCGGCGGCGCGCCTTCGCCTCGCCCACGTACTCCGCGGGGAACTCCAGGTCCGGCTCGACGCGGCCGGCCATGACGAACTCCTGCAGGCCCTGGCTGACCTCCTTGGTCTCCTCGCCGGAGGTGATGACCACGCGCCACGGCTGCGTGTTGCACCACGACGCGGTCTTCTGCGCGATCCGCAGGATCTCCTCGATGGTCTCCCGCGGCACGGCGTCAGACAGGAACCCGCGGCAGGAGTAGCGGCGGTCCAGGGCCTCCTCAAGCGTCATCTAAGGGTGTGTACCAGCTAATTCCCTGCGCCGGGCGGCCAGCAGCTCGGGCAGCGGCCCGTCGGCGCCCGTCTCGGCGCGGGCCCACTCGGCGAGCTGGGCGAGGTCGGGTCGTCGTCCTCGGTGGCGTGGGCGTGGGTAGGTCGCCGGCGAGCAGCTCGCCCGTGGTCGGCGTCGAGGGTGACGGTCTGGCCCGTCGAGCTCGAGTGACCGTCGCGGCCGACGCCGACGACGCACGGCGACGCCGAGCTCGCGGGAGACGACGGCGGCGTGGCTGGTGGCGCCGCCGACCTCGGTGACGATGCCGGCGACGACGGCCATCGCGTGCATGTCGTCGGGGGTGGTCGACGGGCCGGGCGAGGATGACGGCCTCGCCGTCGCTCGGCGCGGTCCTCGGCCTCGTCGACGTCGGTGACGATCGACGCCGTTGACGAGGCCCGGGCAGGCGGGCTTGCCCGTGGCCAGCAGCGTCGCGTCGGCGCGGGCGTCGGGGTCGACGTGCGCTCGGAGCAGCGGCCTTGGCCTGGTCGGGCGTGACGCGGTCCAGCGCCTCGGCCGGCGTGATGATGCCCTCGCGCTCGAGCAGGACGGCGAGCCGGATGCGCGCGCGGCCGGGGAGCGCTTGCCGGCGCGGGCCTGCAGCAGCCACAGGCGGCCGGACTCGACGGTGAACTCGATGTCCAGCATGTCGCGGCCGTCCCGCTCGAGCGTGGCGGCGGCTCGATCAGCTGCTGGTGCAGCTCGGGGAACGCGGCTCGCCAGCGCGGCCAGCGGCTCGGGGTCGTGGGAGCCGGACACGACGTCCTCGCCCTGGCCGCCGGCGAGCCACTCGCCGAACGGCTCCGGGACGCCGGTGAGCGGGTTGCGGCGTGAACAGCACGCCGGTGCCGGAGCGCTCGGGGTCGAGCGTTGCCGAAGACCATCGCCTGGACGGTGACGGCGGTCCCGCCGTCCTCGGTCAGGCCGCGGTTGCGCGGTAGGCGATCGCGCGCTTGGACTTCCACGACGCGAACACCGCGGCGATCGCGCCGTGCAGCTGCTCCCACGGGTCCGTCGGGCGGGTCGCCGCCGACGACCTTGCGCGTACTTCTCCCGGAAGCGCGTCCGGCGGATGTCGTCGCCGGCTCGGATAGGCTGCCGCCGGCGTCGATCGACGCCGAGGTTGAGGACCGTGTCCATCATCCCGGGCATCGACTGCGGCGCGCCCGGAGCGCACGGAGACGAGCAGCGTCCTGGCGCCGAACGTGCGGCCGGTGGTCTCCTCCAGGCGGGCCATCGCGCCGGGCAGCGCTCGCAGGACGTCGTGCGGCGACCTGCGCCGCCGGCGTCGTGGAAGCGCCGGCACTCGTCGGTGGTGATGCAGAACGCCGGCGGCACGTTGATGCCCAGGCGCAGCATCTGCACGAGGCTGAACGCCTTGCCGCCCAGCAGCTGCGCGGTCGGCGGTCGGTGTGGGCCGTCGAGCGCGACGACGCGCCATCAGTCCGCCCGTCCCGCGGCGGCCTCGTCCTCGCGCGTGAGACCCGAGAGCGCGATGAGCTCCTCGTGCAGCTCGAACCAGACCGTGTGGTAGCTGTCGATCATCGGCCGCAGGAACTAGGTGTGATCGCCCGCGTGGATCTTGTCGAGCGCGAACTGCGAAGCGCGGCGGCGTACGTCGCCAGCCGGGGCGCGGCCGCGGCAATCGCGGTCCAGCAGCGGGGTGGAACTGCTCGTCGATCCCGTCGAGGCGCTCGAGCACCTCGGCGTCGTAGTCGGCGTCGGAGTGGTCGTTGGGCTCGCCGTCGCGCTGCTGCCAGTCGGTGACCATCTGACTTGAACGTCCGCGTTGAGCGGCTCGAAGTCGTCGTAGACGGCCTTCAGCGCGTCCTTGTCGACCTGCTCGCGCTCGGCCGCCTGCAGCTCGCCGAGCTTCTCCTTGCCCTCCGGCGTCATCCGGAACTTCTCGTTCTTCTCCACCAGCAACCCCGCGCCGGCCAGTTCCTGCAGCGTGGCGAGGGTCGCGGCTTCGTCGTGGCCGGTGGCGCCGGCGACGTCGGCGGGGGAAGGCCGTCCCTTCAGGCGGACGGCCATGAGCACGTTGAGATCTTCGGGCATGGTAGACACGGTGTATATCACAAAACTGAAAGAACTTTCAGTCATGATTAGATACCGGGATGCACACGGACACCGCTCGGGGTTCCTTCGACATCACCTGTCCCGCGGACGGCCGCGTGGTGGGCAGCGTGAAGCACTACAGCGCCGACGAGGTCGGCGCGATCGCGCAGGAACTGCGCCTCGCCCAGCCGGCGTGGGAGGCGCTCGGCTTCCAGGGCCGCGCCGTCTGGCTCGGCCGCTGGCGCGACTGGGTGCTCGACAACCGCGATCGCCTGTCGAAGCTCTTGCAGGACGAGGCGGGCAAGTCCCACGGCGACGCGAGCGTCGAGATCATGATCACGGTCGAGCTGATCAACTTCTACATCGCCAACGGCGAGGCCTACCTCGCCGACGAGCATCCGGCGACGACGCTCGCCAACAAGGCCAAGAAGCTGCGCATCCGGCACCGTCCGCACCAGCTCGTCGGCAACATCTCGCCGTGGAACTACCCGCTGGCGATGCCGTTCCTGGACGTGCCGCAGGCGCTGCTGGCCGGCTGCGCGGTGATGTCCAAGCCGTCGGAGGAGACGCCGCTGGCGTGGGCGGAGGCCGTCCGCGGCTGGCACGAGGACGTCGGCGGTCCGAACGTGATCGCGTGCGTGACCGGGCTACGGCGCGACGGGCGCCGCCGTGATCGACAACGCGGACATGATCCAGTTCACCGGCTCCACGGCGACCGGCCGCAAGATCGGCGCCGCGTGCGGCGAGCGCCTGATCCCGTGCTCGCTGGAGCTGGGCGGCAAGGATCCGATGATCGTGCTGGCCGACGCCGACCTCGAGCGCGCCGCCAACGGCGCCATCTGGGGCGGGTTCTTCAACGCCGGGCAGTCGTGCACGGCGGTCGAGCGCGTCTACGTCGAGGACGCCGCGTACGACGAGTTCACGCGCATCGTCATCGAGAAGGTCAGCGCGCTGCGCCAGGGGATGGGCGCAGCCCGGTGCCTTCGAGACGGAGTTCGGCTCGCTGGCCAACGCCAAGCAGGTGGACATCGTCGACGGGCACGTCCAGGACGCTGTGGCGGCGGGCGCGCGGGCGGCGACCGGCGGGACGCGCGGGGAGCACTGCAACTACCCGGCGACCGTGCTGCTGGACGTCACGCAGGACATGCGCTGCATGCGCGAGGAGACCTTCGGGCCGACGCTGCCGATCATGCGCGTGCGCGACGCCGAGCAGGCCATCGAGCTCGCCAACGACTCGCAGTACGGGCTATCGGCCAGCGTGTGGACCAAGGACCGCGAGAAGGCCGAGTCGATCGCGGACCGGCTCCATGCCGGCGCCGTCAACCACAACGACGCGATGATGAACCTGCTCCAGTTCGGCGCGCCGCACGGCGGCTGGCGGGACTCCGGGGTGGGCGTGCGCTTCGGCGGCGCGTCCGGGATCCGGAAGTACACGCATCCGCAGGTGCTCCTGACCAACCGGGTGGAGCCCAAGAGCGAGGTGCACTGGTACCCGTACTCGAAGGCCAAGGGCGCGATCACGAGCCGTGTGGTGCCGCTGATCGGCGCGCGCGACTGGCGCCGGCGACTGGGTCGCGCGCCGAAGGGCTAGCCGCCTGCCAGCGTCTCCCGCAGCTGGCGCTGGTACCCGATGAAGGCCTTGTTCTTGTTGAACACGATGGCGCCGACGAGGTCGTCGCCCTTGTAGGCCTCGATCACCAGCCGGTGGGTCTCCGGATCCTCCTCGATGACCTCGAATCGGTCGGCCGCCTTGAGGTAGCCGGCCGATTTGATCTTGACGTCGTACTGGTCGGACCAGAACGTGGGAACGGTCCGGAACGGCTCGCGCTCGTCCTCGGCGGCGAGCAGGTTGGTGACGGCGGCCTTGGCCATCTCGCGCGAGTGGTCCAGTGCTCGATCACGACGCGGCCGTGGTCCATCTCGGAGTGCGGGTGCAGCCAGGAGGCGATGTCGCCGGCGACGACGACGTTGGGCGCCGCGAACAGGTACTGGTCACTGACCACGTTGCCGCGGTCGAGCTCGATTGCCGAGCCCTCGAGCCACTCGGAGTTGGGGACCGAGCCGAGGGCCAGCAGGACGGTCTCGGCCCTGATGGGATCCTCACCCTCGATCTCGACGGCCGAGACGTGGCCGTCGGTGCCCTGGAAGCCGGTGACCTTGGCGCCGAGCTTGAAGACGACACCCTCGTCCTCGTGGAACTTCTGGGCGAACGCGCCGGCGGTCGGGCCGACGGGCGGCATCGGCTGGTCGGCCATCTCGACGAGCGTGACGTGCTCGACACCGTGCTTCTTGAGCGAGGCCGCGACCTCGCAGCCGATGAAGCCGGCGCCGACGATGACCACGTGGTCGCGGGTGAGCGCCTCCTCCTTGAAGGCCAGCGTGTCGTCGATGTCGCGCAGCGTGTGGAAGCCGGTCAGGTCCGGCAGGTCGGGCCAGTCGCGCGCGCGGCGGCCGGTGGCGATGACCAGCCCGTCGTAGGGGATCTCCTCGCCGTCCTCGAGCGTGACGGTCTGCGCTGTCGGTGTCCAGGGCGGCCGCGGCCTTGCCGAGCTGGAAGTCCACGCTCGAGATCGTCGACCTTGAAGAACAGGTCGTCGGCCTCCATCTCGCCCAGCAGCACCTGCTTGGACAGCGGCGGGCGGTCGTAGGGCTTGTGCGTCCTCGCCGGAGACGAGGGTGACGGTGCCCTCGAAATCGCGCAGGGCCTGGAGTGCGCGGTGACCGGCCAGGCCACCGCCCACGATCACGACGCGGTCCATCAGTCTTCGATGACGATCGCCTGCACGGGGCAGGCGTCGGCGGCCTCGACGGCCTTCTCGCGGAGGTCCTCGCCCGGCTCGGCATCAGGACCTTGGCCACGTCGTCATCGTCGTCGAGGTCGAAGATCTCCGGCGCGGCGACGACGCAGTCACCGTGGGCGTCGCAGACGTCAGGATCCAGCTTGACTCTCATCGCTCCTCCTACCGGCCCTTCCAGACCGGGGCTCGTTTCTCCACAAAGGCTCTTGCCCCTTCGGCGGCGTCCTCAGACTCGCGGATCGGCTGGACCAGCGGCTGCTGGCGGTCCAGCAGCTCGTCCGTGTTCCAGTCCGCGGAGTCGACGATGATGCGCTTGGACATCTTGACCGCGAGCGGGGCGTTGGCCGCGACCTGGACCGCCAGGGCCTTGGCGGCCTCGAGGGTCTCGCCGGCCGGCACGATGCGGTTGACCAGCCCGAGGTCGGCGGCGCGCGCCGCGCCGATCGGCTCGCCGGTGATGGCCATCTCCATGGCGATGTTGGGCGGGATGCGGCGGGGGAGGCGGGTGACGCCGCCGGCAGCGGCGACCAGCCCGCGCTTGACCTCGGGCAGGCCGAACTGGGCGTCCTCGGCAGCGACGATGCAGTCGCACGCGAGGGCGATCTCGAAGCCGCCCCCGAGCGCCTTGCCCTCGACCGCGGCGATGTAGGGCTTCGCGGGCGGCTTGGCGGTGATGCCGAAGGGGCCACGGTCGTTGACGGGCCGCTCGCCCGTGGCGCTGAGCGCCTTGAGGTCCATGCCCGCGCAGAAGAACCCGCCCGCGCCGGTCAGGACGGCGACCGTGACGTCGTCGCGCTCGTCGACCTCCTCGACGATGCGCTTGATCTCGTCGGCGTGCGCTTTATCGATCGCGTTGCGCTTCTCCGGCCGGTTGAGCGTGATGACCGCCACGCCGTCGGCTACCTCGAGATCGATGCTCATGCGGTGAACGATAATTCACAGCGGCTTCCGGGCGGAGCGTCGAGGCCCCGGGTGAGGACGGCCGCGACGGCCGAGAGACCCGCGCACACCCACAGCGCGGCGGCGGGGCCGGCGCTGTCGGCCAGCGGCCCGAGCGCGGCGACGGTCAGGCCGCCGGCGCCCATCGCGAAGCCGAGCGTCATGCCCGCCGCGAGCGTCTGGTGCTGGGGCAGCAGCTGCTGGCCGAGGACGACCGTGGCCGTGTAGCCGCCGACGACCAGGGCGCCGCACAGGGCGGCGGCGGGGATGGCGGCGGCCGGGGTTGGGGCGATCTGCAGCAGCACGATCGCGGCGGGCGTGAGCAGCAGCGCGGCGGTCAGGACGGTCCGGTGCCCGATGCGGTCCGACAGCCGCCCGCCGATCAGCGTCCCCACGGCGCCGGCGGCCAGCATCACGGTCAGCGCGGCG
Source organism: uncultured Solirubrobacteraceae bacterium (assembly GCA_963740765.1). Classification (GTDB taxonomy): domain Bacteria; phylum Actinomycetota; class Thermoleophilia; order Solirubrobacterales; family Solirubrobacteraceae; genus DATLGB01. Next base: position 39,491 of record CAVUFN010000009.1, read on the forward strand.
TTGCCGGTCCCGGTGCTCACGTCCAGCCGGTCGATCAGCGACGCGGCCACGAACCCCTGGAGCCCGAAATACGCCCCGGCCCGCAGCGAGGCCACGGTCGCCAGTAGCGCGAACGCCTTCGGCCGGTCCGCCGGACCTAAAGATTCTGCGGAGGGTCTGACCCCCTCCCGAACGGGTGAGGGGGCAGGGTCTGACCCTCCCCCCAGGACGGCGGCGATGAACAACGTGGGGGCGAGGGCGACGAGGGTGCCGTGGAGGCCGAAGGCGAGGATCGACGGGGTGAGGAGGGCGGGGGCGAGGGCGAAGCCGGCCGAGCCGCCGACGGCGAACAGGCCGAGGCCCGCGCCGGGCCGGTCGGCGGCGGCGCGGGTGGCCTCGCGGGCACCCGCCGGGTGAAACAGCGCGATGCCGAGGCCCGCGACGGCGACGGCGACTGCGGTGGCGCCGAGCGAGGTGGTGAAGCCGACGGCCGCGATCCCCGTGCCGCCGATCGCGACGCCGGCGGGGATCGTCCAGTCCGCGTGGTGGCGGTCGGCCCACATGCCGATGAACGGCTGCAGCAGCGACGAGGTGAAGCTCATCACCAGCAGCAGCACGCCGGTGTCGCTGAAGGTGAGGCCGCGCCGGGTGATCAGGAACGGGACGAGCGCGGGCACCGCGCCCTGGCAGAAGTCCGCGCACGCGTGCCCGGCGGCGAGCCGCGCGAGGCGACCCGGGGCGGTCATCGGGCGGTCACGCCGTCGAGCGCGAGGCGAACGACCCCGTCCCGCGCGCGCTCCGGCGACCAGCCGTGACCGGTGCGCATGTGCCGGTAGGTGTGGCCGACGAGGTTGTAGAGCAGGGTCGCGTCCTCGCGCGGGTCCTCTGAGACGAGCGTGCCATCGGCCGCGCCGTCGACGAGCAGGCGCCACAGCGGGTCGACGAGCTCGGCCCGGGTCATGCCCTCGTCGTCGTGGAAGATCGCGTCGCGCGCGCCGGCGTCCAGCGCCTCCAGGAGGACCAGGTAGCGCTCGGCGACCTTGCAGCGGCGCTCGAGGACCGCGCGCAATCGGGTGCGCGCGTCGCCTTCGGTGGCGAGCACCCAGGCCAGCTCCGTGCGCTCGGATGCCACCATGCGCTCGACGAGCCCCGCCAGGATCTCGGCCTTGCCGACCCCGCGCCGGTGCAGGGTCATGCGCGACATCCCGGCCGCCGCCGCGATGCGCTCGAGCGTCGCCCCGGCCAGGCCGTGCTCACCGAGCACGGTCATGGCGGCGTCGGCCAGTCGGTCGCTGATCGCGGTACGCATGTGTATCACTGATGTTACATCGTCGTACCACCAACCAAGGGGCCAGGCCCCTTGGTTGGTTAGGCCCCTTGGTTGGTTAGGGTGCGCGTGGTCGTGCGCCGGTTGCTGTGCCTCTCTGCTGCCCTGGTTCTGCTGATCCCCGCGACCGCCGCCGGGACGCGGCTGACGATCGAGGCGAACGGCGATCTGCTGATCCACTCGCCCGTGTGGCAGCGCGCGCGGGCGCTGGCCGGCGGCCACGGGTACCGCTTCGCGCCGCTGCTGCAGCGGATCCGGCCGTTCGTCAGGGGTGCCGATATCGCGCTCTGCCACATGGAGACCCCGATGACCGCCGCGCCGCCGGCGGGCTACCCGGTCTTCAACACCCCGCCGGCGCTGGCGCGCGCGATCCGGCGCACGGGCTGGGACGCGTGCTCCACCGCGTCCAACCACACGCTCGACCAGGGGGCGCGCGGCGTCGCGGGGACGCTGCGCGCGCTCAACGCCGCCGGCGTCCGGCACGCGGGCTCCGCGACGCGGCCCGGCCGGCGCGTGACGATGCTCGAGGCCAAGGGCGTGAAGGTCGCCTTCCTGGCGTACACCACGATCCTCAACGGCGCGCCGCCGAACCCGTCCTACCTGGTGAACGTCGCGAGCGCCGCGCGTATCCGGCGCGACGCCGCCCGCGCCCACCGCCACGGCGCGCAGGCCGTGATCGTCAACCTGCACTGGGGGACGGAGTACTCGCCCGCGGTGAGCGCCGCGCAGCGCGGGCTGGTCGAGCGACTCGGCCGCTCCCCGGACATCACCGCGATCGTGGGCCAGCACGTCCACGTCGTCCAGCCGATCCGCCGCGTCCGCGGGCGGTTCGTGGTCTACGGCGAGGGGAACCTGCTGTCCAACCAGACGGGCGGGTGCTGTCCGGCCGGGTCGCAGGACGGACTGCTCGCGCTGCTGCACCTGCGGGTCCCCGAGACGGGTCGCGCGCGCGTGCATCGCGTCGACTACGTCCCGACCTACGTGCGCCACCCCGACTACACGGTCCTTCCGGTCAAGCGCGCGCTGGCCCGCGGGTGGGGTCCGCGCGCGGGGTTGCTGGCGTCGCTGCGGCGGACCGTCGCGGTGGTGGGTCGCGGTCCGCGGCTGGCGGTGCGGTAAGGCGCGCGGAGGCGCGGCGGCGGCGTGTCAGTCGGAACCGAGCGCCGTGCGCAGGCGGCGCAGACCCTCGGCGATCTCGTCCGGCGGGTGCGCCGTGAACGACAGGCGCAGCGTCGCGCGGTCCGGCTCGCCCGCGAAGAACGGATAGCCGGGGACGAAGGCCACGCCCTGCTCGATCGCGCGCGGCGAGCAGCGCCTCGGCATCGTGCCCCGGCGGCAGCGGCGCCCAGACGAACATCCCGCCCTCGGGGCGAGTTGTGCGTCGACCCCGGCGGCAGCGCGTCGGCCAGCCCCGCCAGCAGCGTGTCGCAGGCGCTCCGCGGTAGGCCGCGCGCGGGGCCTCGAGATGCGCGTCGAGGTCGCGGCTGCCGAGCCAGTGCGCGGCGGCCGCCTGGTCGAGCGTCGACGTGTGCAGGTCCGCCGCCTGCTTGGCGACCGTCAGCGCCGGCCGGATGCGCGATCGGGGCTCGAACCCAGCCGATCCGCAGCCCCGGCGCGAGCACCTTCGACAGCGTCGACAGCGACAGGGTCCGGTCCTCGGCGCCCGGCAGCGTCGCCAGCGCCGGCAGCGGCTCGCCGCGATAGCGCAGCTCGGAGTACGGGTCGTCCTCGACGAGCCACAGGCCTACCCGCGCGGCGACGTCGGCCAGCGCGACGCCGGCGCTCCAGCGGCAGGGTCCGGCCCGTCGGGTTCTGGAAGGTCGGGATCACGTAGAGCGCCTTCGCGCGGTCGCGGCACCGCCAGCTCCTCCACCGCCTCGGGGTGCAGGCCGTCAGTCGTCGCACGGGACGCCTACCAGCCGCGCGCCGGCGAGCCCGAACGCCTGCAGCGCCGCCAGGTACGACGGCTCCTCGACCAACACCACGTCGCCCGGATCGAGCAGCGCGCAGGCGACCAGCGTCAGCGCCTGCTGGGAGCCCGAGCAGATCAGGAGGTCGTCCGCGCTCGTGGCCACCCCCCGCGCCGTCAACCGCGCGGCGACCAGGCCGCGCAGCTCGGGATCGCCCTCGGTCGTCGAGTACTGCAGCGTCCGGCCCGCACGCCCGTCGGCCAGCGCATACGCCGTCGCGGCGCGCATCCCCTCGGCGTCGAAGAGCTCGGGCGCCGGGAGGCCACCGGCGAACGAGACGATCCCCGGCTGCTGCGTCAGCGCGAGGATCTCGCGCACGGGAGATGAGCGCACGGCGCGCAGCCGTGCGGCGAGTTCGGGGGGCGCAGTCAAGACCGCGAACGCTATCCGCCCCGCCTGAGGTAGCGTCCGCGCATGGACGCCGAACAAGCCGTCGATGTCATCAACGAGCGCTTCGGGCGCCATGCGCGCGCTCGGGCACTCCATGCGAAGGGCATCTGGGCCCGCGGCACGTTCACGGCGCTGCCCGTGGCCAAGACCCTGAGCAGCGCCGCCCACCTCCAGGGCGAAGCCATCCCCGTCCTCGCGCGCCTGTCCAACGGCGGCGGCGACCCGACCGTCCCGGACTACGTCCCCGATGTCCGGGGGCTGGCGATCAAGTTCGAGCTGCCCGACGGCTCGAAGACCGACAGCGTCAACCAGAGCGCCCCGAAGTTCTTCGCCACCTCCCCGGAGGAGTTCATCGCGTTCGTCAAGGCGGGCGGCTCGGCGATCGGGCTCCCGAAGTTCCTCCTCACCCACCCGAAGGCGGTCAGGACCCTCCCGGCCAACGCGCCCGCCCTGCGGCCCATCCCGAGCTTCGCCAACTGCCGCTTCTACGGCGTCCACGCGTTCCGCTGGGTGGCGGCGGACGGCAGCGCCCGCCACGTCCGCGCCGACTGGCGCCCGGACGAGGGGGACAAGCGGATCGGCCCGCGGGACGCGAAGGCCCGCGGGCGCGACTACCTGGGCGACGAGCTCCGAAGCCGTCTCCAAGCCGGCCGCTCGGCCCGCTGGACGCTCGACCTCCAGATCGCCGACGAGACCGACCCCGTCGACGACCCGAGCGCCATCTGGCCCGCCGACCGCAAGCGCATCGACGCCGGGACCCTCGAGCTCACCGAGGTCGTCGACGACCCGGAGGCCGACGGCTCGCTCGTCGTCTTCGACCCGGTCCGCCTCACGGACGGCATCGAGCTGACCGCCGACCGCATCCTGGCCTTCCGACCAAAGGCCTATTCCGCATCCATCGATCGGCGGGCGGCGGGCTAGTGCCCCGAGTCCCCGATTCGTGCGCGGCCCGGGCCCGTCTGGGTGCCCATGAATTGGCGGACTTGGGGCACTAGGGTCCGCGGGCATGGGACCACTTGAGGGAATCAAGATCCTCGAGTTCGGCGGCATCGGCCCCGGGCCGTTCGCCGCGATGGTGCTGGCGGACCTGGGCGCCGACATCATGCGCGTCCAGCGCGCGGGCCAGCAGGGCCCGTGACGTCGGCCCCGACGGCCGACCGGCGAGGGCCGCACCGCCGATCGAGGTCGAACCTCAAGGATCCCGCCGACATCGAGATCGTCAAGCAGCTCGTCGAGAAGGCGGACGCGATCATCGAGGGCTTCCGCCCCGGCGTGATGGAGCGGCTCGGCCTCGGCCCCGACGTGCTGATGGAGATCAATCCGCAGCTCGTCTACGGCGCGCATGACCGGCTACGGCCAGGACGGCCCGCTGGCCAAGGTCCCCGGCCACGACATCAACTACATCTCGATCGCCGGCGCGCTGGGCGCCATCCAGCGCGACGGGCGAGCGGCCGCTGTTCCCGCTGAACCTGCTCGGCGACTACGGCGGCGGCGGCGATGTTCCTGATCATCGGCATCCTGGCCGGCATCCTCGAGGCGCAGGACCTCCGGCGAGGGCCAGGTCGTCGACGTCGCGATGGTCGACGGCGTCGCCGACGCTCTCCACGCTCTTCCACGGCATGCAGCGGCCACGGCATGTGGCGCGAGCCCGCGGGCACCAACATGCTCGACTCCGGCGCGCACTTCTACGAGGTCTACGAGATGCTCGGACGGCAAGTTCTTCTCCCTCGGCGCGATCGAGCCGCAGTTCTACGCCGACCTGCTGCGGCTGCTCGGGCATCGACGCGGACGACGATGCCCGAGTGGGACATGGAGCAGCTGGCCGGAGTTCAAGGACCAGCTCGATGGAGCTCTTCAAGACCAAGACCCGCGACGAGTGGGCGGAGCTGCTGGAGCCCGCCGACGCCTGCGCGACCCGGTGCTGACGCTCGACGAGGCCGAAGTCGCACCCGCACAACGTCGCCCGCGGCGCCTACGACGACCAGGGGCTGCCGGTGGCCGCTCCGCGCTTCAGCCGGACCCCCGGCGACACCCATCGCGAGGTGCCCGATCCCATGGACGCGCTGCGCGAGTGGGGCGTCGCAGACGAGGACATCGAGCGTCTGCAGGCCCGCGGCTGAAACGCGCCTGGCGCTTCGAGCCGGTCAAGCTGCAAGGATGCCTCCAATGAAGCGCCGCTCCGGGTTCTGGGCAACGTGCGCCGTTGCGGTGGTCGTCGGCGTTTCGGCGACGGCCGCCTCGGCCGATCAACGCACGTTCGTCGTCACACTGGCCGGTGGCGGAACGGTGACGGTGACGCTGGACGTCCCGCCCGGGACCCCCGTGGACCAGCTGACGTTCCCCGGCCTGCAGCTGCCGGTGATCTCGGTCCAGGAGGTCACCCCGGTCGAGACCGCGACGCCCGGCGTGGACGTCGACCTCGCGCCGACGACCGATCCCACCGCCACCGGGACGCCCACGGCGGAGGCGGGTGGGCCGGGTTCGCCCGTGGTCTCGGAGTCGCAGTCCACGCAGGCGACGGATACCAAGGAGCCCACGACCGACCCGGTCGCACAGACCGAGGACCTGGTCTCCGCCGTCGAGGAGCAGGCCGAGAAGCCGCAGCCCGGCGCCGAAGAGGGCCTCAACCCGGACGGTTCGCCCACCACGGAG